>NZ_NSFZ01000008.1:0-317341 GCF_002294915.1 Mesorhizobium sp. WSM3879
TCGACGGTGATGTTGTCGCCGGGCATCACCATCTCGGTGCCGGCCGGCAGCGTCACGATGCCGGTCACGTCGGTGGTGCGGAAGTAGAACTGCGGCCGGTAGTTGGTGAAGAACGGCGTGTGACGGCCGCCCTCGTCCTTGGTCAGGATGTAGGCTTCGGCCACGAACTTCTTGTGCGGCTTCACCGAACCCGGCTTGGCCAGAACCTGGCCGCGCTCGACACCCTCGCGGTCGATGCCGCGCAACAGCGCACCGATGTTGTCGCCGGCCTGGCCCTGGTCGAGCAGCTTGCGGAACATCTCGACGCCCGTGCAGGTGGTCTTGGCCGTCGGACGGATGCCGACGATCTCCAATTCCTCGCCGACCTTGACCACGCCGCGCTCGACGCGGCCGGTCACGACCGTGCCGCGGCCCGAGATCGAGAACACGTCCTCGATCGGCATCAGGAACGGCTTG
The DNA here is from genome assembly GCF_002294915.1 of Mesorhizobium sp. WSM3879. Lineage (NCBI taxonomy): Bacteria > Pseudomonadati > Pseudomonadota > Alphaproteobacteria > Hyphomicrobiales > Phyllobacteriaceae > Mesorhizobium > Mesorhizobium sp. WSM3879. The sequence continues at coordinate 457 of NZ_NSFZ01000008.1, forward strand.
TCCAGCGGACGGACCGGCGTCGGGATGTAGGCGTCGACCTGCGCCATCAGCTCGCGGATGGCGTCCTCGCCGATGGTCTTGTTCGAATCTTCCAGCGCAGCCAGAGCCGAGCCCTTGACGATCGGAATGTCGTCGCCGGGGAACTCGTTCTTGGTCAGCAGCTCGCGAACCTCGAGCTCGACCAGCTCGAGCAGCTCGGCGTCGTCGACCTGGTCGACCTTGTTCAGGAACACCACGATCGAGGGCACGCCGACCTGGCGGGCCAAAAGGATGTGCTCGCGGGTCTGCGGCATCGGGCCGTCGGCGGCCGAAACCACCAGGATCGCGCCGTCCATCTGCGCGGCGCCGGTGATCATGTTCTTCACATAGTCGGCATGGCCGGGGCAGTCGACATGGGCGTAGTGACGGTTGGCCGTCTCGTACTCGACATGCGCCGTCGAGATGGTGATGCCGCGCGCCTTCTCTTCCGGCGCCGCGTCGATCTGGTCATAGCGCTTGTATTCGCCAAAATACTTCGTGATCGCCGCCGTCAGCGACGTCTTGCCATGATCGACGTGGCCGATCGTGCCAATGTTCACATGCGGCTTGGTGCGCTCGAATTTACCTTTTGCCACTGTATTTCTCCGTCTTTACTCATCCCGCTCGGGGAAATTGATATTCGCTCCAGCCGAACCGGAAACGCGTAAGAGCCGCGGTTCCGGTGGCACAGGCATTCTCACGCGTACTTTTTCTGGACTTCCTGGGCCACCGCCGTAGGGACCGGCTCATAGTGGTCGAACTGCATCGTGTACTGGGCGCGGCCCTGCGACATCGAACGCAGATTGTCGACGTACTTGAACATGTTGGCCAAAGGCACCATCGCGTTGATGACGACTGCCACGCCACGCGCTTCCTGGCCCTGGATCTGGCCGCGACGGCCGTTGAGGTCACCGATAACGCCGCCGACATAGTCTTCCGGCGTCACGACCTCGACCTTCATGATCGGCTCCAGCAGCTGCACGCCGAGCCTCGGGGCCGCTTCCTTGAAGCAGGCGCGGGAGGCAATTTCGAACGCCAGCACCGAGGAGTCGACGTCGTGGAAGGCGCCGTCGATCAGCGTCGCCTTGACACCGATCATCGGGAAGCCGGCAAACGGGCCGGAACCCATGACGCTCTGGATGCCCTTCTCGACGCCGGGGATGTATTCCTTCGGCACCGCACCGCCGACGATCTTGGACTCGAACAGGAACTCTTCGCTCTCGGTGTTCGGCTCGAACACGATCTTGACGCGAGCGAACTGGCCGGTGCCGCCCGTCTGCTTCTTGTGCGTGTAGTCCTGCTCGTGGGTCCGGGTGATCGTCTCGCGATAGGCCACCTGCGGAGCGCCGACATTGGCTTCCACCTTGAACTCGCGGCGCATGCGGTCGACGATGATGTCGAGATGCAGCTCGCCCATGCCGGCGATGATGGTCTGACCGCTTTCCTCGTCGGTCTTGACGCGGAAGGACGGATCCTCGGCCGCCAGGCGATGCAGCGCGAGGCCCATCTTTTCCTGATCGTTCTTGGTCTTCGGCTCGATGGCGATCTGGATGACCGGATCGGGGAATTCCATGCGCTCGAGGATGACCGGATGCAGCGGATCGCAGAGCGTGTCGCCGGTCGTCGTGTCCTTGAGGCCGGCCAGCGCGACGATGTCGCCGGCATAGGCTTCCTCGATATCGGCGCGCGAATTCGCATGCATCTGCAGCATGCGGCCGATGCGCTCCTTCTTGCCCTTCACGGTGTTGTCGAGCGAGGTGCCCTTGGTGAGCTTGCCCGAATAGATGCGAGCGAAGGTCAGCGAGCCGACGAACGGGTCGTTCATGATCTTGAACGCCAGCATCGACAGCGGCTCGTTGTCGTCGGCATGACGCTCGATCTCGGCGTCGGTCTTGGCGTCGACACCCTTGATGGCCGGCACGTCGATCGGCGACGGCAGGTATTCGACAACGGCGTCCAGCAGCGGCTGCACGCCCTTGTTCTTGAAGGCCGAGCCGCAGAACATCGGGAAGAACTTGACCGCGATGGTGCCCTTGCGGATCAGCGCACGGATCTCGTCGTTCGACGGCATGTTGCCTTCGAGGTAATTCTCGAGCGCGGTCTCGTCCATCTCGACGGCGGCCTCGATCATCTTCTCGCGATACTGAGCAGCCTTGTCCTTGAGGTCGGCCGGGATTTCGACGACGTCCCAGGCAGCGCCCAGCGTCTCGTCGCGCCAGACAAGCGCGTTCATTTCGACGAGGTCGACGACGCCCTTGAACTCGGTCTCGGCGCCGATCGGCAGCTGCATGACGACGGCCTGCGCGCCGAGGCGCGAGCCGATCATTTCCACCGAGCGGTAGAAGTCGGCGCCGATCTTGTCCATCTTGTTGCAGAAGATCATGCGCGGCACGTGGTACTTGTCGGCCTGGCGCCACACGGTCTCGGTCTGCGGCTCGACGCCGGCGTTGGCATCGAGCAGCGCGATGGCGCCGTCGAGCACGCGCAGCGAGCGCTCGACCTCGATTGTGAAGTCGACGTGTCCGGGAGTGTCGATGATGTTGAAGCGGCGCATCTTGCCGTCACGACCCTTCCAGAAGGTCGTGGTCGCGGCCGAGGTGATGGTGATGCCGCGTTCCTGCTCCTGCTCCATCCAGTCCATGGTGGCAGCGCCGTCATGGACTTCGCCGATCTTGTGCGACTTGCCCGTGTAGTACAGGACGCGCTCGGTCGTCGTCGTCTTGCCGGCGTCGATATGCGCCATGATACCGAAATTGCGGTAGTCTTCGATTTTGTATTCGCGGGCCATGGGAGGTGCCTCTCAGTCTCGTTCGCGCTTTACCAGCGGTAGTGCGCGAAGGCGCGGTTGGCTTCCGCCATCTTGTGGGTGTCTTCACGCTTCTTAACGGCCGTGCCGCGGTTGTTGGCCGCGTCCATCAGCTCGCCCGAGAGGCGGTCGACCATCGTGGTCTCGTTGCGGTTGCGCGCGGCGGCGATCAGCCAGCGGATGGCCAGCGCCTGGCGGCGCTCGGGGCGCACGTCGACCGGAACCTGGTAGGTGGCGCCGCCGACGCGACGCGAACGCACTTCCACATGCGGCGCGACATTGTCGAGCGCCTGGTGGAAGACGGCGACCGGCTCCTGCTTGGTCTTGGACTGGACCTGGTCCAGCGCGCCGTAGACGATGGTCTCGGCAACCGACTTCTTGCCGTCATACATGACGGCGTTCATGAACTTGGTGACGACCAGATCGCCGAACTTGGGGTCCGGATTGATCTCACGCTTTTCTGCACTGTGACGACGGGACATGGCTTTTGTCTCTCAATCTCGTGGCACGGCGCAGTCAAAAAAAGCGCCGAAGCCGGAAACCCTTACTTCGGACGCTTGGCACCGTATTTCGAACGGCGCTGCTTGCGGTTCTTCACACCCTGGGTGTCGAGCACGCCGCGGATGATGTGATAGCGGACGCCCGGCAGATCCTTGACGCGGCCGCCACGGATCATGACCACCGAGTGCTCCTGAAGGTTATGGCCTTCGCCCGGGATGTAGCCGATCACTTCGAAACCGTTGGTCAAACGGATCTTGGCAACCTTGCGCAGCGCCGAGTTCGGCTTCTTCGGCGTCGTCGTGTAGACGCGCGTGCAGACGCCCCGCTTCTGCGGGTTCTGCTGCATGGCCGGGACCTTGTTGCGCTTCACCGGCGCCAGGCGCGGCTTGCGGATCAGCTGGTTGACGGTAGGCATTAAACCCTCTTGTCTCTCAATTCCGTGTCTTGCCCTGTCAGGGCCGCTCAAAGCGTCATTTCCATACGCGAATTCGGGCAACACACCGCGCCTCGCGGTCCTGCCCGAACAAATTGCAGAGGAAGCGGAAGCCGCTTCATGCGCGCCGGAGATGTCTTTTCGCTCGTAAAACGAACCCTGTTTGAGGCAAACTCCAAGGCGCGTCGCCTTGGAAAAGCAAGTCTCACATCGGTTCTGACGTGGCGGCTTCTACTCGCAAGCCCCCTATCCGTCAACCCCGGAACGGCAAATATTGCGCCCGATCCGGAGCTTGGCAGCCATGCGGAAAACGCATGTAATTTTCTTGCGTCTTTTTTCAAGAGCGAGGAAGAAAGTGACCCGCTTTCGCCTGTCATCTCGGCCGGCTTCGTGCAAGTAAGGCGGCATGAATGGCAAAACTCCCCGCTTCCGGAGGAATCAGCCCGTGAACGACAACGAGGAGCGCCCGGTCACCATCATCACCGGCCGGGTGTGGCGGCGAAAAGGCGGCAAGCCGGAAGGCGTGCATGTGATGCTGGTCGCGCCCGACGATGATTCTGCCGTCCGCCGCGCGCTCGAATCGCTCGCCGCCGAAGGATTCGCCGAAGCCGAGCTCGACCAGATCGGCGACATGGAAGGCACCCCCGACGAAGAGCCGCATCTGTCCGCCTATCAGGGCGCGCTGGAGGGCGAAGTCTCGATCGTTACCTTCGACGAGCCGAGCTGATCCCGTGAGGGATCGCGAGATCACGATTTCGTCCAGGCTTGCCGGGCACCGTTGTCCTGCCTAAGAACACCTACTTCTTCCATCCCTCGGAGTCCCAATGACCAGCAACCCCATCAGGATCGGTATCGTCGGCGTGGGAAAGATCGTCCGCGACCAGCATCTTCCGGCACTGGCCAAGGACAGCAGTTATCAGCTTGCGGCCGCCGCCAGCCGCCATGCCAAGGTGGACGGCATCCCGAACTATCCGACGATCGAGGCGATGCTCAAGGCCGAGCCGGGCCTGGAAGCCGTCTCGCTCTGCATGCCGCCGCAGTTCCGCTATGACGCCGCGCGCACCGCGATCGAGGCGGGAAAGCACGTCTTCATGGAGAAGCCGCCGGGCGCCACCGTCAGCGAGGTCGAGCACCTGAAGGCGATTGCCGCGAAGAAAGGCGTTTCGCTTTTCGCCAGCTGGCATTCGCGCTACGCGCCGGCGGTCGAGGCCGCGCGCGCCTTCCTGGCTTCGGCCAGAATCGACTCGGCGGCGATCAACTGGAAGGAAGACGTGCGCCGCTGGCACCCGAACCAGGAATGGATCTGGGCGCCGGGCGGTTTCGGCGTGTTCGATCCCGGCATCAACGCGCTATCGATCGCCACCCACATCCTGCCGCCGATGTTCATCACCTCGGCCGTGCTCGACTTCCCCGAGAACCGCGCCTCGCCGGTCGCGGCGCATGTCACCTTCCGCACCTCGAACGGGCTTCCGGTGACGATGGAGCTCGACTGGCTGCAGACCGGTCCGCAGAACTGGGACATCCTGGCCGAGACCGACAAGGGCAAGATGGTGCTTTCGGGCGGCGGCGCAAAGCTCGCCGTCGACGGCAAGATCATCCATGACGAGCCGGAAGCCGAATATCCGATGCTCTACAAGCGTTTCGCCGAGATTGTCCGCGCCGGCATCTGCGACGTCGACCTGGCCCCGCTCCAGCACGTCGCCGACGCCTTCATGCTCGGCAAGCGCAATGTGGTCGAGCCTTTCTTCGATTAACAGCAAGCCCCGGGTGCAGCGCCGGCGTCAGTCCACGATCGCTATCGCAAAGCCGTCATAGCCCTTGGCGCCGACGGTCTGGATGGCGGTGCCGTCCAGCCGCTTCTCGCCGCCGATGAAGGAGAACGCCGCGCGGGCGCCTTCGACATTGGCATCGCCGCTGTCCTTTTTGACGACGGCGCCGTCGCGGATGACGTTGTCGCAAACGATGACCGTTCCGGAGCGCGACAGCCGCATGGCCCAGCTGAGATAATTCGGGTTGTTCGGCTTGTCGGCGTCGATGAAGATCAGGTCGAACGGACCGGCATTTTCGCTGACCAAGGCTGCTAGCGATTGAAGAGCTGGCCCGAGCCGCAGATCCACCTTGTCGGAAACCCCTGCCCGCTCGAAGTTCGAGCGCGCGACCTTGGCACGGTGCGGCTCAAGCTCCAGCGTCACTACTCTGCCATCGGCAGGCAGGCCCCTTGCCATCCAGATGGTCGAGTAACCACCGAGCGTGCCGATCTCGAGCACCTTCCTTGCGCCACGAATCCGCACCAGAAGCGAAAGCAATTTGCCCTGCGCGGCCGAGACGTCGATCGCCGGCAGGCCCTGCTCGCGGTTGGCCGCAAGCACGGCGTCTAGCGCGGGATCCGCATCGAAAAGAGAGGAGACGATGTAGTCGTCGACAGCTGTCCAGGTCCTGGCGCTCATGGTTTTTCCTCGTTCATAACCCGAATGAAAAAAGGGGCCACGCGGGCCCCTTTTCTTTCTCACACTCCATCCGCGCTTACTGCGCGGCGTTGACCATGTTGGTCAGCATCGGCTCGGCGACCTCGACACCGGAGGCCTTGCGGCGCTCGTCGATGATGAGCTCGTCGCGCGAGGTGGCGATGCGCCTTATTTGGCTCATCGTGCCGCCCGTGCCCGCCGGGATCAGGCGGCCGACGATGACGTTCTCCTTCAGACCCTGCAGCATGTCGGTCTTACCGGCGACCGCGGCTTCCGTCAGCACCCTGGTCGTCTCCTGGAAGGACGCGGCCGAGATGAAGGACGGCGTCTGCAGCGAGGCCTTGGTGATGCCGAGCAGCACCGGCTGACCTTCGGCCGGCTTCTTGCCGTCCTCGATCAACCGCTCGTTGACCTCTTCCAGCTCGATCACGTCGACGTGGTCGCCCGGAATGTAGGTCGAGTCGCCCTGCGTGGTGATCTCGACCTTCTGCAGCATCTGGCGAACGATCACCTCGATGTGCTTGTCGTTGATCGACACGCCCTGCAGGCGGTAGACCTCCTGGATCTCGTTGACGAGGTAGGACGCAAGCGCCTCCACGCCCTTGATCGCGAGGATGTCGTGCGGCGCCGGGTTGCCGTCGAGGATGTAGTCGCCCTTCTCGATGACGTCGCCGTCCTGCAGATGGAACGGCTTGCCCTTCGGGATCAGGTACTCGACCGGCTCCAGCGTCGAGTCGTGCGGCTCGATGATGATGCGGCGCTTGTTCTTGTAGTCGCGGCCGAAGCGGACCGTGCCGTCGATCTCGGCGATGATGGCGTGATCCTTCGGACGGCGAGCCTCGAACAATTCGGCCACCCGCGGCAGACCGCCGGTGATGTCCTTGGTCTTGGCGCTTTCCATCGGGATACGCGCAAGCACGTCGCCCGGACGGACATGCGCGCCCGGCTCGACCGAGAGAATGGCCTCGACCGAGAGCAGGAAACGTGCATCGCCGCCCTTCGACAGCTTGCCCACCTTGCCCTTGGCGTCCTGCACGACGATCGCCGGCTTCAGGTCGCTGCCGCGCGGCGTCGAACGCCAGTCGATGACCTCACGCTTGGTGATGCCGGTCGACTCGTCGGCCGTCTCCTGAACGGAGATGCCGTCGACCAGATCCTCGAACGCCACCTTGCCCTCGATTTCGGTGAGGATCGGGCGGGTGTAAGGATCCCACTCGGCGATGCGCTGCCCGCGCTTCACCTTGTCGCCGTCATCCACGAAGATGCGCGAGCCGTAGGCGACGCGGTGCGTGGCGCGTTCCTTGCCGGCCTCGTCGAGGATCAGAACCGCCATGTTGCGGCCCATCACCATCTGCTGACCTTCGGAATTGCGCACCACGTTGCGGTTGCGGATCTCGACCTTGCCCTCATAGGAGGCTTCGAGGAACGAAGAATCCACCACCTGCGCGGTGCCGCCCATGTGGAAGGTGCGCATGGTGAGCTGGGTGCCCGGCTCGCCGATCGACTGCGCCGCGATGACGCCGACGGCCTCGCCCTGGTTGACGGGCGTGCCGCGGGCAAGATCGCGACCGTAGCAGACCGCGCAGACGCCGGTCCTGACCTCGCAGGTCAGCGCCGAGCGGATGCGTACCGACTGCACGCCGGCCTTCTCGATCTGCTCCACGTCACGCTCGTCCATCAGCTTGCCGGCCTTGACCAGCACTTCGCCGGAGACCGGGTGGTTGATGTCATCGAGCGCCGTGCGGCCGAGCACGCGTTGACCGACCGAGGCGACGATCTGACCGGCATCGACGATCGGCTGCATGGTGAGGCCCTTGTCGGTGCCGCAATCCAGCGAATTGACGATGCAGTCCTGCGCCACGTCGACCAGACGGCGGGTCAGGTACCCCGAGTTCGCCGTCTTCAAGGCGGTGTCGGCCAGACCCTTGCGGGCGCCGTGGGTCGAGTTGAAGTACTCGAGCACGGTGAGGCCTTCCTTGAAGTTCGAGATGATCGGCGTCTCGATGATCTCGCCCGAAGGCTTGGCCATCAGGCCGCGCATGCCGGCGAGCTGGCGCATCTGGGTAGGCGAACCGCGCGCACCCGAATGCGACATCATATAGATCGAGTTCATCGGCTTCTGACGGCCGTTTTCCTCGAACTCGACGGCCTTGATGCGGGCCATCATCTCGTCGGCGACCTTCTCCGAGCACTTGGCCCAGGCGTCGACCACCTTGTTGTACTTCTCGCCCTGCGTGATCAGGCCGTCATTGTACTGCTGCTCGTACTCCTTGGCCAAAGCCTCGGTATCGGAGACCAGCTTCAGCTTGGTGTCCGGAATCACCATGTCGTCCTTGCCGAACGAAATGCCGGCGCGGCAGGCATGCGCGAAGCCGAGAGCCATGATGCGGTCGCAGAAGATGACCGTCTCCTTCTGGCCGCAGTGGCGGTAGACGGTGTCGATCATCTTGGAGATGTTCTTCTTGGTCATCTCCTGGTTGGCGATGTCGTACGGCACGTTGACGTTCTTCGGCAGAAGCTCGCCGATGATCATGCGGCCGGGCGTGGTTTCATAGATCTTCGACACCGTCTTGCCTTCGGCATTGACGGTGCGGAAGCGGCCCTTGATCTTGGCGTGCAGGGTCACCGCCTTGGTCTCCAGCGCATGCTGGAGCTCGCCCATGTCGGCGAACACCATGCCTTCGCCCGGCTCGTTCTGGTTGACGATCGACAGATAGTAGAGACCGAGAACCATGTCCTGCGACGGCACGATGATCGGCGCGCCGGAGGCCGGGTGCAGGATGTTGTTGGTCGACATCATCAGCACGCGCGCTTCGAGCTGCGCTTCCAGGGACAGCGGCACATGGACCGCCATCTGGTCGCCGTCGAAGTCGGCATTGAAGGCCGTGCAGACCAGCGGATGCAGCTGGATCGCCTTGCCTTCGATCAGGATCGGCTCGAACGCCTGGATGCCGAGGCGGTGCAGCGTCGGCGCGCGGTTCAAGAGCACCGGATGCTCGCGGATGACCTCGTCGAGGATATCCCAGACCTCCGGACGCTCCTTCTCGACCAGCTTCTTCGCCTGCTTGACGGTCGAGGAGAAACCCTTGGCATCGAGGCGGGCGTAGATGAAGGGCTTGAACAGCTCCAACGCCATCTTCTTCGGCAGGCCGCACTGATGCAGCTTGAGTTCCGGACCGGTCACAATGACCGAGCGGCCAGAATAGTCGACACGCTTGCCGAGCAGGTTCTGGCGGAACCGACCCTGCTTGCCCTTGAGCATGTCGGACAGCGACTTCAGCGGACGCTTGTTGGCGCCGGTGATGACGCGGCCGCGGCGGCCGTTGTCGAACAGCGCGTCGACGGCCTCCTGCAGCATGCGCTTTTCATTGCGCACGATGATGCCGGGCGCGCGCAGCTCGATCAGCCGCTTCAAACGATTGTTGCGGTTGATGACGCGGCGATAGAGGTCGTTGAGGTCGGACGTGGCGAAGCGGCCGCCGTCCAGCGGGACCAGCGGGCGAAGGTCCGGCGGGATCACCGGGACGACCTTCATGATCATCCATTCCGGTCGGTTGCCGGATTCCATGAAGTTCTCGACGACCTTGAGCCGCTTCAGAAGCTTCTTCTGCTTCAGCTCGGACGAGGTCGAAGCCAGCTCCGAGCGCAGGTCGCCGGCGATCTTCTCCAGATCCATGCCGGCCAACAGGTCATGGATGGCCTCGGCGCCGATCATGGCGGTGAAAGAGTCCTCGCCATACTCGTCGACGGCCAGCATGTACTCTTCCTCGCTGAGCAGCTGGTGCTCCTTCAGCGCGGTGAGGCCAGGCTCGGTGACGATGTAGTTCTCGAAGTAGAGGACGCGCTCGATATCCTTCAGCGTCATGTCGAGCAGCGTGCCGATGCGCGAAGGCAACGACTTCAGGAACCAGATATGGGCGACGGGGGCGGCGAGCTCGATATGGCCCATGCGCTCGCGGCGGACGCGCGACAGCGTGACTTCGACGCCGCACTTTTCGCAGATGACGCCCTTGTACTTCATGCGCTTGTACTTGCCGCACAGGCACTCGTAGTCCTTGATCGGACCAAAAATGCGCGCGCAGAACAGACCGTCACGCTCCGGCTTGAAGGTGCGGTAGTTGATGGTCTCCGGCTTTTTGATCTCACCGAACGACCAGGACAGAATCTTCTCAGGGCTGGCGAGCGAGATCCGGATGGAATCGAACACCTGCGCAGGCGCCTGGGGGTTGAAGAGATTCATGACCTCTTGGTTCATGCCGTTCTCCTTTTCGGGGTCCTCGAAAACCCCTTGCATCGAGCGCGGGCCGAATGCCCGCAGACTGGCCGGCCTGACCGGCCGAGAATTTGTGCGGCGCGCCGCGTCGTTTCGCGGCGCGCCATTACCCTTATTCGGCCGCGCCCCTATTCGGCAGCATCGGGCAGCCGCACGGCAGCGTCTTCGAACTTGGTGTTCTCCAGTTCGACATTGAGGCCGAGGGAGCGCATCTCCTTGACGAGAACGTTGAAGCTCTCGGGAATGCCGGCTTCGAACGTATCGTCGCCGCGCACGATCGCCTCGTAGACCTTGGTGCGTCCGGCAACGTCATCCGACTTCACCGTCAGCATCTCCTGCAGCGTATAAGCGGCGCCGTAGGCTTCCAGCGCCCAGACCTCCATTTCGCCGAAGCGCTGGCCGCCGAACTGCGCCTTGCCGCCCAGCGGCTGCTGGGTGACGAGCGAGTACGGACCGATCGAGCGCGCGTGGATCTTGTCGTCCACCAGGTGGTGAAGCTTGAGCATATAGATGTAGCCCATCGTCACCTTGCGATCGAACGGCTCGCCGGTGCGGCCGTCATAAAGCTGCGACTGACCGCTGGTGTGCAGGCCCGCCTGCTGCAGCATGGTGTTGATGTCGGCTTCGTGCGCGCCGTCGAACACCGGAGTCGCGATGGAGACGCCGCGGCGCATCTGCTCGCTCAGGCGAATGATGCTCTCGTCGTCATAGTCGCGGACCGGCTCGTTGCGGTCGTTGGAAGGCATGAAGCTTTCCAGCGTCTTGCGCAGCGGCTTGATGTCGCCGCCAGCCTTGTAGGCGTCGATCAGCTCGCCGATCTTCCTGCCCATGCCGGCGCAGGCCCAGCCCAGATGCGTTTCCAGGATCTGGCCGACATTCATGCGGCTCGGCACACCCAGCGGGTTGAGCACGATATCGGCATGCGTGCCGTCCTCGAGGAAAGGCATGTCCTCGACCGGAACGATGCGCGACACCACGCCCTTGTTGCCGTGACGGCCGGCCATCTTGTCGCCCGGCTGCATCTTGCGCTTCACCGCCACGAAGACCTTGACCATCTTCATGACGCCCGGAGGCATCTCGTCGCCGCGCTGCACCTTCTCGACCTTGTCCATGAAGCGCTGCTCGAGCGCCTTCTTGGAGTCGTCGTACTGGCCGCGCAGGGCTTCCAGCTCGCTCTGGAGCTTTTCGTTCTCCACGGCGAACTGCCACCACTGCGAGCGCGGATACTCGTCGAGCGTGTCCTTCGACAGCTTCGAGCCCTTCTTGAAGCCCTTCGGCCCGGCAATCGCTTCCTTGCCGACCAGCATGTCCGACAGGCGCGAATAGACGTTGCGATCGAGGATCGCCTGCTCGTCGTCGCGGTCCTTGGCCAGACGCTCGATCTCCTCGCGCTCGATCGCCATGGCGCGCTCGTCCTTCTCCACGCCGTGACGGTTGAAGACGCGCACTTCGACGACCGTGCCGAAGGTGCCCGGAGGCATGCGCATGGAGGTGTCGCGAACGTCCGAGGCCTTTTCGCCGAAGATGGCGCGCAGGAGCTTCTCTTCCGGCGTCATCGGGCTTTCGCCCTTCGGCGTGATCTTGCCGACCAGGATGTCGCCCGGCTGCACTTCCGCGCCGATATAGACGATGCCGGCCTCGTCGAGGTTCTTCAGCGCTTCCTCCGAGACGTTCGGAATGTCGCGCGTGATCTCCTCCGGTCCGAGCTTGGTGTCGCGGGCCATGACCTCGAACTCCTCGATGTGGATCGAGGTGAAGACGTCGTCGGCCACGATGCGCTCGGAGAGCAGGATCGAGTCCTCGTAGTTGTAGCCGTTCCAAGGCATGAACGCGACCAGCACGTTGCGGCCGAGCGCCAGATCGCCGAGCTCGGTCGACGGACCGTCGGCGATGATGTCGCCCTTGTTCACCCGGTCGCCGACACGAACCAGCGGACGCTGATTGATGCAGGTGTTCTGGTTCGAACGCTGGAACTTCATCAGCCGGTAGATGTCGACGCCGGACTTGCCCGGGTCGAGATCTTCGGTGGCGCGGATAACGATACGGGTGGCGTCCACCTGGTCGACCACGCCGCCGCGGCGGGCACCGATGGCGGCGCCTGAGTCACGGGCCACGACCGGCTCCATGCCGGTGCCGACGAACGGCGCCTCGGCGCGCACCAGCGGCACGGCCTGACGCTGCATGTTCGAGCCCATCAGCGCGCGGTTGGCGTCGTCGTTCTCGAGGAACGGGATGAGGGCCGCGGCCACGGACACCATCTGCTTCGGCGACACGTCCATCAGGTCGACGTTCTCGCGCGGCGCCATCATCACCTCGCCGGCGTTGCGGCAGATGACGAACTCGTCGACGAAGCTGCCGTTCTTGTCGAGCTCGGCGTTGGCCTGCGCGACGTGGTGCTTGGCCTCCTCCATCGCCGACAGATAGACGACTTCATTGGTCAGCTTGCCGTTGACGATCTTGCGGTACGGGCTCTCGATGAAGCCGTACTTGTTGACACGCGCGAAGGTGGCGAGCGAGTTGATCAGACCGATATTCGGGCCTTCCGGCGTCTCGATCGGGCAGATACGGCCGTAGTGCGTCGGATGCACGTCGCGCACCTCGAAGCCGGCACGCTCGCGGGTCAGACCGCCCGGTCCAAGCGCCGACAGGCGACGCTTGTGGGTGATCTCCGACAGCGGGTTGGTCTGGTCCATGAACTGCGAGAGCTGCGAGGAGCCGAAGAACTCGCGCACGGCGGCGGCCGCCGGCTTGGCGTTGATCAGGTCTTGCGGCATGACCGTGTCGATCTCGATCGAGGACATACGCTCCTTGATCGCGCGCTCCATGCGCAGCAGACCGACGCGGTACTGGTTCTCCATCAGCTCGCCGACCGAGCGGACGCGGCGGTTACCGAGATTGTCGATGTCGTCGATCTCGCCCTTGCCGTCGCGCAGCTCGACCAGCGTCTTGACCACGGCCAGGATATCTTCCTTGCGCAGCACGCGCACGGTGTCCTCGGCCTTGAGCTCGAGGCGCATGTTCATCTTGACGCGGCCGACAGCCGACAGGTCATAGCGCTCGCTGTCGAAGAACAGCGAGTTGAACATCGCTTCGGCGGTCTCGAGCGTCGGCGGCTCGCCCGGACGCATGACGCGGTAGATGTCGAACAGCGCGTCCTGGCGGCTCTCGTTCTTGTCGACGGCGAGCGTGTTGCGGATGTAGGCGCCGACATTGACGTGGTCGATGTCGAGGATCTGGATCTCGTCCTCGCCGGTGCCGAGCAGCACCTTCAGCGTCTTCTCGTCGATCTCGTCGCCGGCCTCGAGGAAGATCTCGCCGGTGGCGTAGTTGACGATGTCCTCGGCCAGGTAGTTGCCGAGCAGGTCCTCGTCGGTCGCCTTGATCGCCTTGAGACCCTTTTCGCCGAGCTGGCGGGCCTGGCGGGCGGTGATCTTCTTGCCGGCCTCGACGACGATCTCGCCCGTGTCGGCGTCGACCAGGTCGCCGACAGCCTTGAGGCCGCGGAAGCGCTCGACATTGAACGGGATGCGCCAGTGGTCGCCGGCACGCTTGTAGGTGATCTTGTTGTAGAAGGTCGACAGGATCTCTTCGCCGTCCATGCCGAGCGCCATCAGCAGCGACGTCACCGGAATCTTGCGGCGGCGGTCGATGCGGGCGTGGACCACGTCCTTGGAATCGAACTCGATGTCGAGCCACGAGCCGCGATAGGGGATGACGCGCGCGGCAAACAGAAGCTTGCCCGACGAGTGCGACTTGCCCTTGTCGTGGTCGAAGAAGACGCCCGGCGAACGGTGCATCTGCGAGACGATGACGCGCTCGGTGCCGTTGACGATGAAGGTGCCGTTCGACGTCATGAGCGGCATGTCGCCCATATAGACGTCCTGCTCCTTGATGTCCTTGATCGATTTCGCGCCGGTATCCTCATCGATATCGAACACGATGAGGCGCAGCGTCACCTTCAGCGGCGCAGCATAGGTCAGGTCGCGCTGACGGCATTCGTCGACGTCGAATTTCGGTCCTTCGAACTCATACTTCACGAATTCCAGCATCGAGGAGCCGGAAAAATCGGAGATCGGGAAGACCGACTTGAAAACAGCCTGCAGCCCCTCGTCCGGACGCCCACCCTTGGGCTCGTCCACCATCAGGAACTGGTCATAGGATGCCTTCTGAACCTCGATGAGGTTCGGCATCTCCGCAACTTCCGGGATCTTCCCGAAGAACTTGCGTACGCGTCTGCGGCCATTGAAAGTCTGGGTGTGGGCCATCGTCGCTCCTTAGCTCAAAACTCGGGGCGAACCTCGCCGCGGTTCGCCTTGCACCAATGGGCCGCTCGCCGGCCGCCCCTGTCTGTTTTCCGGCCGCCCTTCCAATTGCTTGGGGGCTGCCGGTAAAAACGGGAGAAAACCCGTTTCCTGAAGGCCGCTTCCGGCCCTCAGGAAAGAGGTTTTCAAACGTCTCGCGCAACGAAGCCTCCCTTTCGTCAAGGGAGGGGGCGGCCGGCGCGAGGCCGTCCGCCCTCAACCATAAGGCTTACTTCAGCTCGACCTTGGCGCCAGCTGCTTCCAGCTGAGCCTTGAACTTGTCAGCATCGGCCTTGGAAACGCCTTCCTTGACCGGCTTCGGAGCCGCCTCGACGAGGTCCTTGGCTTCCTTGAGGCCAAGGCCGGTGATGGCGCGGACTTCCTTGATGACGTTGATCTTCTGGGCGCCGGCGTCGGCGAGAACGACGTCGAATTCCGTCTTCTCTTCAGCCGGAGCAGCAGCAGCGGCAGCGCCACCGCCAGCAGCGGCAACCGCCACCGGAGCAGCAGCCGAAACGCCCCACTTCTCTTCCAGGAGCTTCGACAGCTCGGCCGCCTCGAGGACGGTCAGCTTCGAAAGGTCGTCTACGATCTTTGCCAGATCAGCCATTTGTGTATTCCTTTACTTGGTTCGAACGTGTGTTGTTGACAGCGAGGAACGGCCTCATGCCGCCTCGTCCTTCCGGGCGTAAGCGCCGATGACGCGCGCGACCGAAGCCGCGGGCGCATTGACGATCTGGGCGATCCGGGTTGCCGGCGTGGCGATCATGCCAACCAGCTTGGCGCGCAGCTCGTCGAGCGACGGCATCGTGGCGAGTGCCTTGACACCGTCGGCGTTGAGCGAGGTCGAGCCCATTGCGCCGCCGAGAATGATCAGCTTGTCATTCCCCTTGGCGAACTCGGACGCGATCTTCGGCGCCGCAACCGGATCCTCCGAATAAGCGATCAGCGTCTGTCCCTTGAACAGATCGACGATCGATGCGGAGTCCGTGCCCTGAAGAGCGATCTTGGCGAGACGGTTCTTCGCGACTTTGACGGTGCCACCGGCGGCGCGCATCTTCGACCGAAGGTCGTTCATTTGCGCGACGGTGATACCGGCGTAGTGGGCCACGACGACTGAACCCGCGTTCGAGAACGCTTCGTTCAGGCCCGTGACGAGTTCGCGTTTTTCCGCTCTGTCCACTGCCTATCTCCAGTTGACCCCTGCCCCATTCACGAGGTCAGAAGTCGGGTTGCCTTTTGCCGGCCGGGCCATCCACAAACGGATCTCCCGAACGGCGCTCGAGGATCCTGCCCCCTTTCGCCACATCCGCCGGCAAAGCCGGTTGATGTGCTGACAAAAGGCAAACACGGTTCGAACCTTTCATTGGAGCTTTTCGCTCCTTTGTCGGGTCTTCACCCGTCTCATGCAGGCCCACATGAATTAAGGCCCCCTTTTGAACCAAGGCCGGCCGCCTGCAATCTCGGACAGGATATCCGGAAACCTTTCGGCCTCCGGGTTACCGGGCCGCCGACGGATCGGCGGTCCGGAATTCTTTTGCGACCGGCCAGAAGCCGGTCAGGCGACATTTACGACGCGGCGAGCGTCGCGATGTCGAGCTTGAGGCCGGGACCCATCGTCGAGGTGACCGACACCTTCTTGACGTAGTTGCCCTTGGCGCCGGCGGGCTTGGCCTTGTTCACCGCATCGGCGAAGGCCCGCACATTCTCTTCCAGCGCCTTGACGTCGAACGAGACCTTGCCGACGCCGGCCTGGACGATGCCGGCCTTCTCGACGCGGAACTCGACGGCGCCGCCCTTCGAGGCCTTGACGGCGGCCGCGACATCGGGGGTCACGGTGCCGACCTTCGGGTTCGGCATCATGCCGCGCGGGCCGAGCACCTTACCCAGGCGGCCGACCAGCGGCATCATGTCCGGGGTGGCGATGCAGCGATCGAAATCGATCGTGCCCTTCTGGACGATGTCGACCAGGTCCTCGGCGCCAACGATATCGGCGCCGGCCGCCTTGGCCTCCTCGGCCTTGTCGCCGCGCGCGAACACGGCGACGCGCACCGACCGGCCAGTGCCGTTCGGCAGGTTGACAACGCCGCGGACCATCTGGTCCGCATGGCGCGGATCGACGCCGAGATTCATCGCGACCTCGACCGTCTCGTCGAACTTCACCGTGGACCGGTCCTTCAGCAGCTGCAGCGCCTCAGAGAGCGCATAGGCCTTGTTCGGGTCGATGCCTTCACGGCTCTTGGCAACACGCTTTGCAATCTTTGCCATGATCTTAGCCCACCACTTCCAGGCCCATCGAGCGGGCGGAGCCCTCGACCATGCGCATGGCCGCTTCGACGTCGTTTGCGTTCAGGTCCTTCATCTTCTGCTCGGCGATCTGGCGCACCTTGTCGCGCGAGATCGTGCCGGCCTTGACCTTGCCCGGCTCTTTCGAACCAGACTTCAGGTTGGCGGCCTTCTTCAGGAAGTAGCTCACCGGCGGCGTCTTCATGACGAAGGTGAACGACTTGTCCTGGTAGTAGGTGATGACGACCGGGATGGGCGAGCCCTTCTCCAGTTCCTGGGTCTGCGCGTTGAACGCCTTGCAGAACTCCATGATGTTTATGCCGCGCTGACCTAGCGCCGGGCCGATCGGGGGCGACGGCGTGGCCGAGCCCGCGGCAACCTGGAGCTTGAGCTGGCCTGCAACTTTCTTAGCCATCTCTATTCCTGCCTTTATCTCATGCCGGGAAAACCGGCGGTTGCAGTCTGGTGGTGCGGTTCCAGCGGCCGGCTAAGCCGCATTCGCCTCCCACCCGTTCATGGCAGCGCCATTCCTTCGCGCCGCCGATCCCTTCGCCTGTCGGACGGGGACCTTCGGATCAGCCCTTTTCGACCTGTCCGAATTCGAGATCGACGGGCACCGCGCGCCCGAAGATCGAAACTTCCACCTTGAGGCGCGCCCGCTCCTCGTCCACTTCCTGGACGAAGCCGTTGAACGACGCGAACGGACCGTCCGAGACGCGGATCGCCTCGCCGATCTCGAAGGTGACCGACGGCTTCGGACGCTCGACGCCTTCCTGAACCTGGTTCAGGATGCGTTGCGCCTCGGCCTCGGTGATCGGCACGGGCTTGGAGTCTCCGAGGAAGCCGGTGACCTTCGGCGTGTTCTTGACCAGCGAGAATACGGCGTCCGTCAGGTTGGCCTTCAAGAGCACATAACCGGGGAAGAACTTGCGCTCCGCATCGACCTTGCGGCCGCGGCGTATCTCGACGACCTTCTCCGTCGGCACCACGATCTGCTCGATCTCGCCCGACAGGCCCTTCTGCTTGGCCTTGTTCTCGATGTCCTCGGCGACCTTCTTCTCGAAGTTCGAATAAGCGTGGACGATGTACCACCGCGTCATTTCACGACCTCTCCGTAATCGCCGAACTTAATGTCCGAGGCCCAGAATCCACTCGATCGCATAGCCCATGGCTATGTCGGCGGTGAAGAAGAAGATCATGGCGATGAGCGCAAAAACCAGGACCATTACCGTCGAGATCATAGTCTCGCGGCGCGAGGGCCATGTCACCTTGGCCGTCTCCGCGCGAACCTGCTGGAGAAATGTGAAAGGGTTTGTGGTTTTCGAAGCCATCTGCCGCCTGTCTTCAAGACCCGTTGGCCGGGTCTCCTGGATGATCCCGCTGGCCGGGACGTGCCGCCTGGACTTCGTGCCGGCGCCGAATCAGCACCACCATTTCGCCCACGCAAATCAGACGCGTAAAGCCGGCTTCCCAGCTCCACGCGTCGCGTGTCTGTTCAGTCTACATAAAACCGATTCTTGGTCCACGCAAGTGGCAAGTGTTCCGCTTTATGTTTTAGCGCCGCCTCGGAACCATCCAGTCGTTCCGTCCCGGCTATGCGGGGCCTTATGCCCCAGTTTTCGCTATATGGCAAGCCGCCCCCCGGTTTTCAACGGCGGAGCGCACCCACCCTCAGTCTGCCATGGGAGGTGGCACGGGCAGCAGGGCTCGAACCTACGACCTGCGGTTTTGGAGACCGCCGCTCTACCAACTGAGCTATGCCCGTATACGGGCGCTGCTATTTCACAAAGCCGATGAGAACTCAAGAGCCCTTTTGAGACGCGTCGGCTGGAAGCGGCGATCGCAGCCATCCAAGCCGCAGGGCCCATGCGCAGATCACGAGTTCAAGCGCGAAAGTCCAATGCAGAACGAAGCTCAGGACCCAGTTCCCATGGCTGGCCGAAACCGCCACGAGCTCAAACGGGCGATGACTGAACGGCGCCAACCACATGATCGGCGATGCCACCGTGTCGAGCGCCATATGCAACATGGCTCCGGCTAAGAAGATGGCGATCGACGGCAGACGCCGCGACCCCAACAACCGACCGACCGACACGCCTACCGTCCCGATCGTGGCCCAGAACAACGGCCAATGCGTGATGTAGGCATGATGGTGCGTGCGACCGCCATCGATCAGGTAAAAATAGAGCATGTCGATGTCCGGGATGACGCTGCCGAGCATTGCGGCAGCCACCACATCGGATGCCTCCCGTCGCCGTCTTCGCGCGAGCCTTCCCAGAATATAGCCCGATGGGAGATGGGCAATCAGCATGCAAGGTCGTCTCACATTGATGCAACGACCCTGCGGTGTCTTTGCGGCGTCATCTTTTCGGAATTTTGCAGAAACCCAGCATCTTCGGCTACGATTTCCCGGCCGGCGGCTTGTAAGGCCCGCCCGGCACGCCCCAGCCCCAGCTTGGCATTGGCTCGGTCTCAGGGTCGCAAGTCTCGCCGAGATTGGAATTAATCTTGGCCAGCCGCGATCCCCACTCGACATAGCCCATCAAGGCGGAACGGAACTCGGGATCGTCCGGCAGGCCGGCTTCGTCCGCCGCGTCCGCCAGAAGGTTGATCCAGCGCCGGCGCTGCTCCTCGGTCAGATGCTTGCCGAGATGATGCCTGACCATCTCGCGGTGGCCACCATGCCGTTCGCTGTAGGTCTTCGGCCCGCCGAAAACCTCGCCGATGAAGGCGGCGACATGCGCCGGATGGTCCGGCGACATGTGCCTGAACACCGGACCGACGATCGGGTCCAAGGTCACTCTGTTGTAAAAGATCTGCGTCAGCCGGTTGAGCGCCTCGCTGCCGCCGGCCCATTCGAACAAAGTCGGGACGCCCTCGCTCATCTCCGGTCCTCCTACGTTTGAGCCTAGAAGGATAGCGGCAAGCTCGGAGCCGGCTCAACCTGCCTCCATGGCCAGTGCTGGCATGGCGCCGAATGCTGCTAAAGCTTGGCCGGCGATTCCGCTTCGGCGTTGGCGGACGGCAGAACCCGGCAGTTATCGGGTTTTGGCGAAGATTTGCAGATAGTGGCGCCCGTCAGAGCGTCTACCGACTGGCGGCTGGTGGTGAGCCCGAACCCCGCCAATTCGTCCTGGCTGAGCTCCCTGTGCTTGGCGGATTGGGCCGACTGCATCGCGACGAACAAGCCCGAGCCGATCGCCATCTCCTCGAGATACGACCGGACCTTGTCTTCCATGCCCATGGAATGCACCAGGAAACGCGTATCGGCGCCTACCAAGCGCCTGGTGCCGCCGGCGATCATCAGCACGCAGGCTGTATCGCATTCGGCGCCGGCTTCAACGGTGAGACCATTATGAAGGTTGTCCTTGGAGACGCACCCTGCCGTGCCGGGATCGCAATCGAGAAAATCCGTCCGGGCGACCGCAACATCCAATCTGCGCTCGCGGATCAGCCGGCCGGCGGCGAGCGCGCCCTGGACATCGCCGCCCTGTGAGTTGAGGACGATGGGCAGCCTGCGCCCGCCGACCTTGTCCAGCAGCTCGCGCAGCCTGTCGGGCGTGCCGGCAATGATCGTTCCCTCCGCCGAAATCCATTCCGGACAGTCGGGGTTGCAGAGCGGATTGCTGCCGCGAACGAGGACGAAACGCATTTCCTGCTGCGGCTTTGGCGGTGATGCTGCCTCCGCCGGCTGGCTGTAGGCCGGTTTGGCCGCGACCGTCGCCACCTCGGCCGGCTTGGCCTTGCCGTTGGCCGGTATCTCGCGGCAGTTCGCTGGCACCGGATCGCGCCGGCATATGGCTGCTTCGGTCATCAGGTCGAGGGAATCGAGGCTGGTGACGAGCTTCATATCCAGCATATCGTCGGGCTCGATCTGCTTTATGTCGCTTGCCGGCGTCGCTTTCATCACGTCCAGCACGCCCTGCCCAATACCCATTTCTTTCAGATAGCCGGACAGCCGTTTCTCGACCGCCTTGCTCATCTCGTAGGTCTTGTAGCTGCCGGCATTCTTGCGGCTGACGACCTTGGTGCTGAGGACCTTCTTCTTGCCGTTCACAATTCTGTAGGTGGTGCGGTAGAGCAGCTTTTCCCTGTGATATGTCGTGGTGATCTGATGAACTCCGAGAAAAGCCCACTCGCCGACCACACGGCGGACGCCGCCGGCAAACATCAGGGGACATGCGGAATTGCACATGGCGCCGCTGTCGTAGGCGATGCCGGAATACGGCGTGTTCTTACTGTCATTGTCCCGGCAGTTCTTCATTTCGGGCGAGCAACCGGAAAACCCCGTAGTGCCCACGGCGATGTCGAGCTTGTTCTTACGGATCATACGGCCGAGTTGGAGCGCGGCGTCGACATTGCCTCCAGGAGAATTGACGACGATCGGCAGTTGCCGGCCGCCGAGCGTCTTCAAGAGGCGCTTGAACCGCGCCGGCGTGCCGGCCTCGATGCTGCCTTCGGCAGAAATCCATTCCGGGCAGCTCGGCTCGCAGCCTGGCGCGCTGCTGCGCACCACGACGAAGCGCATGGCAGGGCCGTAATCCGGCGGCGTTTCCTTCGCTGCGGCGGCAAACGCGGTAAGCCCAATAGCGATGGCCAGCCCGAGCCGAACCAGCCCTAGCGGCCACGAAATACCCTTTGAAAGGAACGCGGAAATCACGCCTGCCAAGCCCTCGGTCCAACCCATACTAGTTACGGCGACGATGCTTGCAATAGAATTGAAGAGGGTGCGAGCAATGCCAGCCTGACGGCTGCTGCCTCGACTTCGTCGCGACAACGCTAAAGTTCTGGCGGCATCTTTGCCTGGGCGTTGGCGGAGGGCGGGAGCCGGCAATTGTCCGGCTTTGGCGAGGACCTGCAAATGGCGGGGCCAGTCAGCGTGTCCGACGTGTCCGGCCCGGTCACCAGCCCGACCTTGAGCATTACATCGGGTTCAAGCTGACGCTCGACCGAACTCTGATCTATCGCTGCGAACAGGCCTGGGCTGATCGCCATCTCGTCCAAATAGGCTTTGACAATCCGCTTCTGTCCCATCGAGGACACGCTGAGCCGCGCCTTGGGGTCGACCAGCCGCCTGGCGCCGCCGGCGAGCATGAGTGCGCAGGCTGAATCGCACTCCACTCCGAATTGGCTGATCAGCCCGACATAGGCGCCATTGTCGTCAAGACAGCCCGCCCCGGGCGGGTTGCAACCCAGGATATTGGTGCGGGCGACGACGACGTCTAGCTTGCGTTCGTGGATAAGCCGCCCTGCGGCCAAGGCGCCGAACAAGTCGCCGCCTCGTGAGCTGATCACAATGGGAAGTCGCGGGTTGTCGAGCGCGGCGAGCAACTGGCGAAGTTTTTGCGGGGTTCGAGGGGTGACCGCGCCTTCCGCCGAAATCCATTCCGGGCAGTCGGGATCGCAGAGCGGATCGCTGCCGCGAACGACCACGAAACGCATCTCCGGCGCGGCATTTCCTGCCGCTCCCTGGAACGGCTTAATGGGCGCGACCTTGGCCGGCGGGGAAAGCGAGGCTTCAGCCTTTTGAGGAGGTACGGCCTTCGCTTTCGTCGATACCATCTTGGCCGGGCTGGCATTCCCCGGTGTTTCTCGGCAACTCGGGGCCGACTTGTCGAGCATGCACAAGCTTGCGCTGGTCAATAGGTCGACAGTCTCCGTGCCGGTTGCCAGCTTCATTGTCAGCATATCTTGGAGAGCGATCTGCCGGATTTCGCTGGCCGGCGTGGCTTTCATCGTATCCAGCACGCCCTGCCCGACACCCATCTCCCTGAGATAGGCCGAGAGCCTCCTCGAAACCGCCCTGCTCATTTCATAGGTCTTGTAGCTCTCGCCCTGAGTGATGGTTTCCGTGGTGACCTGATATTTTTTGCCCCGCACAACTCGATAGGTGGTTCGATATTGCCGTTTGGCGGGGAAATAGGTGGTGGTGATCTGATGGACACCCAGATAGGCCCAGCCACCTGCCAAGCGGCGGACGCCGCCGGCAAACATCAGCGGACAGGCAGAATTGCACATGGCGCCGCCGTCTGAGGCTGTGCCGAAATAGGCGGCGCCCTTGCCATCGTTGGCTCGGCAGTCGTCCATCCCCGGCCAGCATCCGAAAAATTTGGTCACCCCGACAGCGACATCCAGCTTGTTCTTGCGGATTATTCGGCCAAGCTGAAGCGCAGCATCGACATTGCCGCCCGGGGAATTGACGATAATCGGCAATTGGCGGCGGCCGAGCGCCTTCAATATTCGCTTTAGCTTAGCCGGTGTGCCGGCTTCGATGGCGCCCTCCGCCGAGATCCATTCCGGACACTTAGGCTCGCAGCCGGTGGCGCTGCTCCGCACAACAACAAACCGCATCTCCGAGAAATCATTGGAGAACATTCCTGGAAGGTACCAGGTGTTTGGATTCCATGTCCTCGGATCGGAGGGTGTCTTCGGGTAAAAATCCTCGGCCTTCGCTGCAAAGGCAACCATCACTACCGCAAGGACCGGTATCACACGAACCAGCCCGCGGCACCATAATGCCATACCGTTTGAATGACGCCCGGAAATCATGTTGGCGAAGCCCCTGCCGCAACCTATGATAGTTGCGGCGGCGGTGGTTGCAATAGCTTTTGCATCACCTCGAATGTTCGACTCCGCAGCAACGTGAGAAACAAAAAGGGCGGCCCGAAGTCCGCCCTTTCCTTGTCGAACCAGCAAGTGCCGGATCGATTATTCTTTGATGGTGACGACGATGCCGGCACCGACGGTGCGGCCGCCTTCACGGATGGCGAAGCGCAGCTTCTCTTCCATGGCGATCGGCACGATCAGCTCGACGTCGACGGTGATGTTGTCGCCGGGCATCACCATCTCGGTGCCGGCCGGCAGCGTCACGATGCCGGTCACGTCGGTGGTGCGGAAGTAGAACTGCGGACGGTAGTTGGTGAAGAACGGCGTGTGACGGCCGCCCTCGTCCTTGGTCAGGATGTAGGCTTCGGCCACGAACTTCTTGTGCGGCTTCACCGAACCCGGCTTGGCCAGAACCTGGCCGCGCTCGACACCCTCGCGGTCGATGCCGCGCAACAGCGCACCGATGTTGTCGCCGGCCTGGCCCTGGTCGAGCAGCTTGCGGAACATCTCGACGCCCGTGCAGGTGGTCTTGGCCGTCGGACGGATGCCGACGATCTCCAATTCCTCGCCGACCTTGACCACGCCGCGCTCGACGCGGCCGGTCACGACCGTGCCGCGGCCCGAGATCGAGAACACGTCCTCGATCGGCATCAGGAACGGCTTGTCCAGCGGACGGACCGGCGTCGGGATATAGGCGTCGACCTGCGCCATCAGCTCGCGGATGGCATCCTCGCCGATGGTCTTGTTCGAATCTTCCAGAGCGGCCAGAGCCGAACCTTTGACGATCGGAATGTCGTCGCCGGGGAACTCGTTCTTGGTCAGCAGTTCGCGAACCTCGAGCTCGACCAGCTCGAGCAGCTCGGCGTCGTCGACCTGGTCGACCTTGTTCAGGAACACCACGATCGAGGGCACGCCGACCTGGCGGGCCAAAAGGATGTGCTCGCGGGTCTGCGGCATCGGGCCATCGGCGGCCGAAACCACCAGGATCGCGCCGTCCATCTGCGCGGCGCCGGTGATCATGTTCTTCACATAGTCGGCATGGCCGGGGCAGTCGACATGGGCGTAGTGACGGTTGGCCGTCTCGTACTCGACATGCGCCGTCGAGATGGTGATGCCGCGCGCCTTCTCTTCCGGCGCCGCGTCGATCTGGTCATAGCGCTTGTATTCGCCAAAATACTTCGTGATCGCCGCCGTCAGCGACGTCTTGCCATGATCGACGTGGCCGATCGTGCCAATGTTCACATGCGGCTTGGTGCGCTCGAATTTACCTTTTGCCATAGTCTCTTTCCTTGGGCGGCCTTGACCTTCAGTTCAGTCGAATGCGGGGCGATTAGCGACAACGGCCGCAAAACACAAGTGCCTTGTGGTTGAGCGTTGTCTCGCTCGAGCCGAACCAATGATCTGATTTCAGGGGTATGGCGCGGATATAGGATCGCGACAGGCGAATTCAAATCCGCGCGTCTTGCCTCGGCTAGCTCATCGACAAGTTTCGCGCGGGTAGACGCCCGATCGGCCGGAACTGGCCCATTGCCGCCCCGATCCGGCTCTGATTTCTTCAGCCAATGCAATTCATTCCGGCAAATATCCGCGGTCCGCTGTTCATGATCGTCTCGACGGGCTCCTACCTCGTCAATGACACGATGATGAAGCTCGCGACCGCAGGGCTGCCGCCTTATGAGGTGCTGCTGCTGCGTGGCGCGGCCGCCACACTGTGGGGCATGCCGCTGCTTTTCATGCTGGGCTATGGCAGGCAGATCCCGCTGCTGTTCGAACGCAAGGTGCTGCGCCGGAACCTTTGCGAGCTGGCGGCGATCCTTTGCTACGTCGTGGCGTTGGCCAACATGCCGATCGCCGATTCGACGGCGCTCGGGCAGATCACGCCGCTCATCGTGCTGGTCGGGTCCTCGCTCCTTTTCGGCGAGAAGATCGGCGCCGTGCGAATGGCGCTGATTAGCCTCGGCTTTGTCGGCGCCGTCATGGTGGCGCAACCGACGATGCAGGGCATTTCCATCTATGCCTTGCTGGCGCTGGGCAACGCGGCCCTGGCCGCGACGCGCGACCTCGCCGGACGTAAGGTGGGCGCCGAGGTGCCCGGCATGATTGTCGCCATCTCCGCCGTGGTTGTCGTGCTGCTCGGCTCAGGTGTCGCACACCTTGTCTCGGAACAGTGGGTGATGCCGGAGGGCCGTCATCTCCTTTTGCTTGCCGGCGCCGGCCTGTTCCTGATCTTCGGTCACTTCTTCATCTTCATGGCCTATCGCGTCGGACCGACAAGCGCGGTGGCGCCCTTCTATTATTGCTTCACCGTCTGGGCGGTGATTTCCGGCCTTTTGGTGTTCGGGCAGCTCCCCAACGCGCTCGCCGTCTGCGGCATTCTCCTGGTGATCGGCAGCGGCCTCGCCATCGTCTCGCTCGACGAGCGAAGGAGGCGCTTGAGCATTGTGGCCTGAGGTCGTCCGGACTGAAAAGCTGAACGCTACAGCCCCACCCTTTTCTTCAGCGGACGTTTGGCAAGGAAACCGACGAGGTTGCGCAGCGTCCGCGGGTAGACCAGACGGCCGTTGCGAAAAGCCGTCAGATCGCCGGCGACATGCAGCGAGGACGTCTCATCGGGATCGCCTTGGGGGATGCCTCCCCATCGTGCCGGATCGTAATAGTCGACAAGGAAACCGTAGTCGTAGCGGCAGAAGCGCATCGCCCTTCTGAACGCCGCGGGGGAAAGATCCGAGGGACTGACCTTGCCCCGGGCTGCCTGCAGCCGCGGCATAGAGACTGTCTTGCCGCTGACCGTGGACAGGAAGGCGCCGACCTTGTCCATGTCCTCGAATTTGAAGACGTGCTCGAACAGGAACAGGCTGGAACCGATGAAGCGGCGTGGCGAGGCGACGTGAAAGTGGATGTCCCCTGAGCACGCGCAGTATTTTTCGATGTTGAGGATGAAGGTATCGGGATCCGGGTTGGTCGGCAGCCCAAAGCTCTCGAGCAACTCAAGGTTGGGCGAGCGTGACCGTAGGACATCGGTGTCCAATATCCTGCTCGAATAAGCCGAGAGCAGCCGCTCCAGCGGATCACGAACGATCGTGAATTTACCGCTGAGGCCGTCATAGACCGGCTCGAACGGATCGGCCCAATTGGTTGCAATTTGACTGTGGACGTCGTTGTCCGGGTCAAGCAGAGTGGCTTCCTTGCCGCCGAGCGCCATCAGCGCATATTTGACGCTGCTGGTGCCGCTTTTCGGGATTGGATAATAGGTGACTGGAAGGCCTTGAATCTGGACCGCCATCGCCGTTCCGCCCCACGCCATCCAATGCCAATACGCAGCGCGGTCGCGTTCGACGACCAGCGCTCGGCTGACGATCCCACCACGGCGATCGAGCCGTGGTTTCGCCGATCGTTCGACCGTTCTACAGCGTGCGCCTGCCGGAGAACTGGTGATAAGCCCAGAGCACGACGACCGAGCCGATGACGGCGACAATCAGGCTCCAGATGTTGAGGCCGGTGACGCCCGATGCGCCGAAGGCGCTGAAGATCACGCCACCGACGATCGCGCCGACGATGCCGAGCACGATGTCCATGATCAAGCCCTGACCGGTCTTGTTGACGATCTTGCTGCCGATGAAGCCGGCGATCGCGCCGAGAATGATCCAGCTGATGATGCCCATTTCTTCCCTCCAATCCCCCCGCTGCCAATCATTTTCATATGATTGTCAAAAGCTCAAGACAGCTTGAAAATCCCCCCGGTTGAGCCATTCTGGCGCCGGGTGGACTTGGTTGATAGGAGATCCATGATGGGCCTTTTTGACAACGCCGTTCCCGGCGGCAACATCACCAAACCCCTGATGATCGCGCTCGGCGCGCTGTTGGTCGGCAAGATGCTGAGCGGCAGAAGCGAGGAACAGCCAGCCGAAGCTCAGGCCCCCGCCCCAACTCCCGCCGGAACCTCCGCCGATGGCGGCCTGCTCGGCGGACTGGGCGGGCTGCTCGACAGACTGCGAGACGCCGGCCACGGCGGCGTAGCCGATTCCTGGGTCGGCACCGGCCAGAACCGGCCGATCAACGCCAACGATCTCGGCTCGGCGCTGGGGCCGGCGGTGATCCGCGAGATCGCGCAACGTACCGGTATGAACGAGCAGGAGCTGCTGCAGCAATTGTCCACGGCGCTGCCCGGCGTTGTCGACAAGCTGACGCCGAACGGCCAAGTCCCGCCACAACATCAGGTGACATCGGCTTTCAACAGCTAAGCACAAGGCGGGCCGAACACGCCGCGCGCCACGGGTGCTCGGCGTCTTTCATTTGAGGCATAAGAGGAGAAAGATCTGGAGCGGGTAGCGGGAATCGAACCCGCATATTCAGCTTGGAAGGCTGCTGCTCTACCACTGAGCTATACCCGCCTGCGCTAGCATCGGAAAACAGTGGCACACTTCCGGTGCTTTTCGTTTCAGGGCTTCCGGGCCGGCAGTGGTGGAGAGGGTTGGATTCGAACCAACGTAGGCTAAGCCAACGGATTTACAGTCCGTCCCCTTTAACCACTCGGGCACCTCTCCAGTCTGCCGCCGGAGCCATGCAACGAGGCATTTCAGCCGACCCGGAGCCCGAGTAAGGATCTTCTCCGAAATCAGCGATGCGCCTTATGGCGGCAAGGCCGGTGGGTGTCAACCGGCGCGGCCAGGGTTTTTCGAGGATGTTCGGCATTCGTCGCCGCAGCCCGTATCCTTAGCCGGCCGGGACGGTTATAGAGGCCGGCATGAGCGACAACAAAAGCAGCAAACCGGGCACCCCGAAGGATACCCACTACGCCAAGCTGAGGCGCGCGCATCGCGACCAGAAGGCGGGCGGCGCGCCGGCATTCCGGCCGCGCCAACCGGTGCCGCCAGGCGAAGGCCCCGCCGACGGACTGGTGCGGCTTTACGGCCTGCACACGGTGCGGGCCGCGCTCGACAATCCGCGACGCAAGATCAGAAAGATGCTAGTGACCCGCAATGCCGCCGAGAGGCTGGCGATCGGCGATCTTTCCGCCCTGTCCTTCAAGACCGAGTTGGTCGAGCCCAAAGATATCGACAAAATCACCGGCTCGGACGCCGTGCATCAGGGCGTGTTGATCGAGGCGGAACCGCTTAAACCCAAGCGCCTTGACACGCTCGGCGACACAAAGCTGGTGCTGGTGCTCGACCAGGTCACCGACCCGCACAATGTCGGCGCTATCCTGCG
Source organism: Mesorhizobium sp. WSM3879 (assembly GCF_002294915.1). Classification (NCBI taxonomy): domain Bacteria; kingdom Pseudomonadati; phylum Pseudomonadota; class Alphaproteobacteria; order Hyphomicrobiales; family Phyllobacteriaceae; genus Mesorhizobium; species Mesorhizobium sp. WSM3879. Next base: position 29,354 of record NZ_NSFZ01000008.1, read on the forward strand.
CTCCGCGGTTGCTTTCGGCGCCGGCGCGCTGATCACGACGGCCCGCCACAGCCCGCAGGAATCGGGCGTGCTGGCGAAATCGGCCTCGGGCGCGCTGGAGCACATCGACCAGATCGAGGTGAAGAACCTGGCCGACGCGCTGGGTCAACTGCACGATGCCGGCTTCCAGACGATCGGGCTCGATTCCGAGGGATCGGCGGAGCTGGAAAAGAGCTTCGCCGGAGGAAAAATTGCGCTGGTTCTGGGCGCCGAGGGCAAGGGCTTGCGCCAGAAGACGCGCGAGACGGTGACGGCGCTTGCCCGCCTGGACATGCCCGGCGCCATCCGCTCGCTCAACGTGTCGAATGCCGCGGCGGTGAGCCTTTATGCGGCGCGAAAATTCCTAGCGAATAGCGAATAGCGAATAGCGAATAGCGAAACACGGCGGCCCGTCGGCCTGCAATCCCTATTCGCTACTCCCTATTCGCTATTCGCTTCTAGGCCACTTCGTGTCCCGCCATCCGCTCTAGCGCCCTGACCAGCGCCGAGTGATCCTCCTTCGCCCCGCCGTTGGCGGCGCAGGAATTGAACAGTTGCTGCGTGGTCGAGGTGTTGGGGAGCGCAACGCCGAGCGCCTTGGCGCCTTCCAGCGCGAGGTTGAGGTCCTTCTGGTGCAGTTCGATGCGGAAACCGGGCGCGAAGGTGCGCTTGATCATGCGCTCGCCATGCACTTCGAGGATGCGCGAGGCGGCGAGACCGCCCATCAGGGCTTGGCGAACCTTTGCAGGATCGGCGCCGGCCTTTGATGCAAAGACCAGGGCTTCGCCGACCGCCTCGATGGTGAGCGCCACGACGATCTGGTTGGCGACCTTGGTGGTCTGGCCGACGCCGTTCGGCCCGACCAGCGTGATGTTCTTGCCCATCTTTTCGAACACCGGCCTGGCGCGCTCGAACGCTTTGTCCTCGCCGCCGACCATGATGGTAAGCGAGGCTGCCTTGGCGCCGACCTCGCCGCCGGATACCGGCGCGTCGAGATAGTCGCAGCCGAGATCGTTGATTTTCTTGGCGAAGTCCTTGGTGGCGATCGGCGAGATCGAGCTCATGTCGATGACGAGCTTGCCTTTCGACAGAGCTGAAGCGACGCCGTTTTCGCCGAACAGCACATCCGCCACCTGCGGCGTGTCGGGCACCATGGTGATGATGATGTCGGCGGCGCTGGCCACCGCATCGTGGCCGGTGACGGTCTTCAGCCCCTTGGCCGTGAGATCGGCCGGCGGCTTCGAGCGATGGTCGCTGGCGATGATCGGATAGCCGGCGTCGAGCAGATGGCCCGCCATCGGCCCGCCCATGATGCCGAGGCCAATGAAGCCGATGGTTTCCATTTTGCGGTCTCCTGAAGGTCTTTGTCCGAATGGATCGAAGGCTGGCGCCGCCCCTCATCCGCCTGCCGGCACCTTCTCCCCGTGAAGGACGGGGAGATAAGACAAGCTCCAGCGCTGGCGACCCCTCTCCCCGTTTTTCACGGGGAGAGGGTAAGGGTGAGGGGCAGGGGCGACGCTGGTTGAGAAGCGCCTAAGCCGCCGCACTCCCCTGCCCGGCGAACTGACGGAACCAACCGAGTCCCACCTCCGTGCCGGCCTTCGGCTTGTATTCGGCACCGATCCAGCCGGGATAGCCGAGCCGGTCGATATGGTCGTAGAGGAAGGGATAGTTGATCTCGCCCGTCCCCGGCTCGTGACGGCCGGGATTGTCCGCAAGCTGGATATGCGCGATGCGGCCAAGGTTTGCCTCGATGGTACGGGCGAGATCCCCCTCCATGATCTGCATGTGATAAATGTCGTATTGCAGGAACAGGTTCTTCGAGCCGATGCGGTCGATCAGCGCCAGCGCCTGATCGGTGTAATTCAGGAAGAAGCCCGGAATGTCGCGAGTGTTGATCGGCTCGATCAGCAGCTTGATGCTGGCCTGCTCCAGCTTTTCGGCCGCGAAAGCGAGATTTTCGGCAAAGACGTTTTCCAAAGTAGTGCGATCGGCACCCTGCGGCGCGATGCCGGCGAGGCAGTTGACCTGCTCGCAGCCAACCGCGTGCGCATAAGTGATCGCCTTGGCGACGCCCTGGCGAAATTCAGGCACGCGGTCGGGCAGCACGGCAATGCCGCGCTCGCCCTTTGCCCAGTCGCCGGCCGGCAGGTTGAAGAGAACCTGCGTCAGGCCGTTCTTCTTGAGGCGAGCGGCAACAACGTCCGGCGCATGGTCGTACGGCCCGATATATTCGACGCCCTTGAAGCCGGCGCGGGCAGCGGCATCGAAACGATCTAGGAATTCGTGCTCCCCGAAGAGCATCGAAAGATTGGCTGAAAAACGCGGCATTCTTTTGCTCCTTCTTTCCGCCGGACCTCAATCGAGCATCACGATCGCCGTCGGCGCATCCTCGTGGCTTTCGGCAAGCTCCTCGAATTCGGTGATCTTGTCGATTTCGGTGCCCATGGAAATGTTGGTGACACGTTCAAGGATGAATTCGAGAACGACCGGGACCTGGTGTTCCTTCATCAGCCGCTCAGCCTCTTTGAAGGCGCCGGCGAACTCTTCCGGCTTGCGCACACGAACCGCCTTGCAGCCCATCGCCTCGGCGACCGCGACATGGTCGACGCCGTAGCCGGCCTCGGGATCGTTTGCCCGGTTGACGTTCTCGAAGGCGAGGCTCACCTCGTAGTCCATCGAGAAGCCGCGCTGCGCCTGGCGGATCAGCCCGAGATAGGCGTTGTTCACGACGACGTGGATGTAAGGCAGCTTGTGCTGCGCGCCGACCGCCAGCTCCTCGATCATGAACTGGAAGTCGTAGTCGCCGGAGAGCGCGACGATGGCGCGATCGGGATCCGCGGCGCGCACGCCGAGCGCGGCCGGCAGCGTCCAGCCGAGCGGGCCGGCCTGGCCGCAGTTGATCCAGTTGCGCGGCTTGTAGACATGCAGGAATTGCGCACCGGCGATCTGCGACAGGCCGATCGTGGTGACATAGGTGGTGTCGCGGGCAAAAGCCTTGTTCATCTCCTCATAGACGCGCTGCGGCTTCAGCGGCACCTGCTCGAAATGCGTCTTGCGCTTCATGGTTTTCTTGCGCTGCTGGCATTCCTTCGCCCAGCCCGACCAGTCGCGCAGCTTGCCGGCCGTACGCCACTCGGTGGCGACGTCGAGCAGCATCTTCAGCGCCGCGCCCGCATCCGAGACGATGCCGAGATCCGGCGCGAAGACGCGGCCGATCTGAGTGGGCTCGATGTCGACATGGATGAATTTCTTGCCCTTGGTGTAGACGTCGACCGACCCGGTGTGGCGATTGGCCCAGCGGTTGCCGATGCCAAAGACGAAGTCGGCTTCAAGCATTGTCGCGTTGCCGTAACGGTGCGAGGTCTGCAGGCCGCACATGCCGGCCATCAGCCGGTGATCGTCGGGGATCGCGCCCCAGCCCATCAACGTCGGAATGACCGGCACGCCGGTGACTTCGGCGAACTCGATCAGCAAATCGGAAGCATCGGCGTTGATGATACCGCCGCCGGCGACGATCAGCGGCTTTTGCGCCTGGTTGAGCATTGCCAAAGCCTTTTCGGCCTGGGCGCGCGTCATTGCCGGCCTGAAGGGAACCAGCGGCTCATAGGCCTCGATGTCGAATTCGATCTCGGCAAGCTGCACATCGAGCGGCAGGTCGATCAGCACCGGGCCCGGTCGCGAGGAGCGCATCAGGTGGAAAGCCTTCTGCAGCGCCATCGGCACCAGATAGGGTTCCATGACGGTGACGGCCCATTTGGCGACGGGTGCTGCGATCGAAGCGATGTCGACGGCCTGGAAATCCTCCTTGTTGAGGCGAGCGCGCGGCGCCTGCCCGGTGATGCAGAGGATGGGAATGGAATCCGCCGAGGCGGAATAGAGCCCGGTGATCATATCGGTGCCGGCCGGACCTGAGGTGCCGATGCAGAGCCCGATATTGCCGGGCTTGGCGCGGGTAAAACCTTCAGCCATGTGCGAGGCGCCCTCGACATGGCGCGCGAGAACGTGGCGGATGGTGCCGCGCGCCTTCAGCGCCGAATAGAGCGGGTTGATCGCCGCGCCCGGCACGCCGAAGGCATTGGTGATGCCTTCCTTTTCTAGAACGAGAACCGCCGCGTCGACAGCGCGCATCCTGGCCATGTTCAGCCTCCACTTCGTTGATTGGCTGAGAATGCCAGCGCGTTCCCGATTTTTCAATTTTTTCAGAATATTTTTTCATTTCTAGAAAACTGTTGTACCTGGCTGACTTCTCTGACCTTTTCCTTTTCCAGAAAATCGCCACGACGGGCTAGTGAAAAACTTTTTCATTGTGCTCCGCGCGAAATTGCGGAGAATGCGTGCATGGAAACCACGGAAAAACGCCAACGCGGCCGGCCGCGTGCCTTCAACGGCCCGCAGGAAGCGGCTTCAGTGCAGTCGCTCGACCGCGCGCTGCGCATCCTGGCGATCGTCGCAGACGCCAGCGGCTTGTCCTTGAGCGAGATCGCGGCGCGCAGCGGCATCGCCGCCTCAACGGCCTACCGCATGCTGACGACGCTGGAGAACCACGGCATGGTCGAGTTCGACTCGACCGACCAGCTCTGGTCGATCGGCGTCGAGACCTACCGCATGGGCGCCGCCTTCCTGCGCCGCCGCAAGCTGGTCGACCGCGCCCGCATCGTCATGCAGGAACTGATGGAAAAGACCGGCGAGACCGCCAATCTGGGCGTCGCCGAGGACGATTGCGTGGTTTTCGTCAGTCAGGTCGAGACGCATCAGGCGATCCGCGCCTTCTTCCGGCCGGGCACGCGTAGCTCCTTCCATGCGTCGGGCATCGGCAAGGCGGTGCTGGCGCATCTCGAGCCGGAGCGGGTCGCCGCCATCCTGCGCAAGGCCGGCCTGCAACGCTACACCGACAAGACGCTTTCCGACATCTCGGCGCTGGCTCATGATCTGGCGATCATCAAGCATCGCGGCTGGTCGGTCGACGACGAGGAACGCCATCCCGGCATGCGCTGCGTCGCCGCCGCCATCTTCAACGAGTTCGGCGAGCCGATCGGCGGTGTTTCCGTGTCCGGTCCGACGGTGCGGGTAACGCCGGAGCGCCTGGCGGAGATCGGCCCGCTGGTGCGCGAGGCCGCGGCCGAGGTGACGAAGATGATCGGCGGCGTGAAAGCCTACTGACTACGACAGCTTTTGTTTGCGCATGACCCCGGCGTCATGCGCCGGGCAGCGCGCTCTTGGCCGCTATCTCGAAGCGGGCCAGACTAAACGTATCGCTGTACACCGTCGGCTGCATAGGCCCTGCCGTCTTGCCGCGGCGTTCGAATGCATGCGAAAGGGCGTGATGCTGAAAACGGTTCAACTCTTGCTCGCCGCTTCACTGTGCGGATGCGCCACCACGACACCGGTGCCGGACTCGAACCGGCAGCGCGTCGATTCCATACCGATCTCGCTCGCCCTCGAGGAGATCATTACCGCCGGCGTCCGCCAGCACTTGAAGGATCCAGTCTCGGCGAAGTTCGGGGCGATGCTTGCCGGTGAGCGGACGTTGAATGGCCGCCAGGAGATCGTGGTTTGCGGCTTTGTCGACGACAAGCGTTCGGCCGGCGGCTCCAGGGACGGCAAAGCCTTCATTGCCAAGGTCTACCCGGATGCTGGAAACAGCTTCGAACTTGTCGCGATGAGCGGTGAATCGCCGAATGCCGGGCTTGCTGTTGCCGGCGCCTGCCGCAGCGCGGGATTGGCGATCGAGGCCAAGACCTCCTAGCACCAGGCGAAAAAGGGGCCGCGAAGCCCCCTTTCCGGTTGCGAGACGGTGGCTCTCCTCTGTTTTACGCAATTCCGGACGGAAAACCGCTATGCGCTTTTCCTGGAATTGCTCTCAGAGGCGGCAGTAATGCGGATAGCCGTCGTAGCCGATGTAGGTGTTCGAGCCCGGATCGTAGCTGGCATAGCGGGCCATGCAGCGGCGAACATGCCAGGAACCGTGGTAGCCATCCTCGACATAGACCGTCCGCGGCTGCTGAGCGAGCAGGTTGCCCAGGACGAAGCCGCCAACGCCGGCGGCGATGCCGATGCCGAGCTCGCGGCGGTGATGATGGTCGTGAGCGGCCGAAGGCTGGACGGTGCCGGCCAGCGTGCCGGCGGCGACAGAGGTGGCGATAAGGGTCGAAACGAGCGTGCGCTTGAACATGATGATCTCCTTGGTTCCTGACCGAGGCGATCCATCCGCCTCTTGATCATCTGTCGTTGCAGCGCGGAAAAGGTTCGAAGTTTTTTTGATTTTTTTGAGTGGCCGGAAGCGGCTCAAATCTTTCGGGACTGCTCCTATCTCTGATCGAGGCGACCATTCGCCTCTGGTGATCAGTTGTGGCGGAGTAGCGGCAAAAGGTTCGATGGATGGGTGAATGAGTGAATGGTCGAGAAAACGCCGCCGTTCACCATTCACCATTCACTCCCCTTTACCCCATCCCCGTCACGTGCCGCAGCCAGAAGGCCAGCACGATGAAGCCGATGATCGTAGTGACGCCCGTCCAGTCGATGTTGGCCTTCTTCAGATCGCTGACGGCCTTCATCAGGAGAAGCCAGGTCACGACGATGAGCGGTAGGATGATGACGAATCTGATCATGCGACACCCCGTTCGATGCCATTGCACCCGACAGAGATGTAGGAAGCGGCGCGCCGCTTTTCAGCATGCCGACTAAGCCAAGCGGTCCATTAGCAACCCAAAACGGAGTTTTGTCTTTACTGGCGCACGAAATGTGCTACCGGAGCGCCGTGCCCTTGTAGCTCAGCTGGTAGAGCAGCGGTTTTGTAAACCGAAGGTCGCGGGTTCGATCCCTGCCGGGGGCACCATCCTTCGCTCTGCCAGCTTTCGAGCATCACTATATTCTGGCAATGCGCTATTTCCGGCAGGTGCTGCCATGTCGCGAACTCTGATCGTCATTGGCCTCAGCATAGTTGCCGCTGGCCTGCTGTGGCCATGGGTAACCAGGATCGGCCTCGGCAGGTTGCCCGGTGATATCGTGATCGAGCGCGAGAATTTCAGGCTCTACTTTCCCATCACCACGGGAATTCTGATCAGTGTCGTTCTTTCGACCATTCTGTGGCTGATCAACCGTCACTGAGTAGTTCGGCCGCGGCGCTTTGCTGAAAGCCCTCTACCCGCTCGCTCTTGATCTTCTATACGCCGATCGCAGCCACCAAGATCCGGTTCTGCCGCCTTATCGCCGCGCGCAGCTCCGGGATTTCCGCCTCGTCGCGCTTCACGAACTCGATGAACATCATGTTCATGTTGTTGAAGATCAACTCGCCCACCGCCGGGCCATCGATGTCTGACCGCACCAGGCCGATCTCCTGCAGGCGGGCGATCAGCGCCCGGATCTGTTCGGTCAAGGCGCGGTCGAGCGCGGTATAGGCCTGGCCGAAAGGGCTGTCGGGCAATTGGGTCGAGATTGCCATCGCCTGCCGCCACATCTCCTTGCTCAGGTAATTCAGCGAGTGCTCGATATAGATGCCGATCAGCCTGTCGAGCGCGTCGCCGACATCGGCCGGCGGGCTGCCGACCACGCCTTGCCCGGCATTCAGCACCTCGTTGACCTCCATAGCCACGATGGCGCCGAGAATGTCACCCTTGTTCTGGTAGTAATTGTAGATCGTGCCGATCGAGACCTCTGCCTGCGCAGCTATGGCCTCGATCTTGGCGCCTTCATAGCCGGCCTCACGGAAAAGCTCCGTCGCCGCATCGATGATGCGGCGGTGCCTGTCCGCCTTCTGCCGTGCGCGCAATCCGCTCATATCGGTCTCTCTGCCATAAAATCATAATTGACTCAATTTTAGAATTGGTTCAACTTTTCCTCAACAAGCCAGCAAGGCAGGGAGAACATTCGATGACTGTCCGGAATCCGCTTTCCAGCCTGAAGTCCCGTCTCGGAGCCGCCTGCGCTGCTGTGGCACTGCTCGCCGCTGGCGGCGCTCAGGCCGCCGATCTCAACGCGCTGATCTGGTGCGACCACTCCGATCCGGCGCTGCTGCAGCCCTTCGAGGAGGCCAACAACGTCAAGGTCAACGTCAAGGAATTCGAGGGCACAGGCGCAGGACTCGCGATCGTCGATCAGTCGCAGCCGGGCGATTGGGACGTGATGGTGATCGATTCCATCGACGTACCGCGCGGTGTCGAGAAAGGCCTGTTCGAGCCGCTGCCGGAGGACAAGCTGCCTTTCGCCGACCTCTTTCCGGAAGTGAAGATGGACAAGTCCACCGTGGTCGACGGCAAGCGCTACGGCATCACCGAAAAGTTCGGCTACAACACGATCGGCTTCAACAAGACCAAGGTCGATCCGGCCGACATGCAGTCGCTGGCTTCGCTGACCAGCGACAAATACAAGGGCAAGATCGCGATTTACGACTATTACCTGCCGGTCATCGGCATGGCGGCTCTGGCGATCGGCAAGAAGACCGCCGACCTCACCGAGGCAGACCTGCCCGCTCTCAAGGCCGAGCTGCTCAAGATGAAGGCCAACGCCAAGCTGGTCGGGGAAGTCACCGCCAGCCAGACCGCGCTTGCGACCGGCGAGGTGGACGTCCTTGTCGGCGGCGGCGAGTGGGTGACTGCGGGGCTCGCCAAGGAAAACCCGGCGCTCGACTTCTCGATCCCCAAGGAAGGCGCGGTGCTGTGGTCGCAGTCGCTCGCCATGTTCAAGGATTCCAAGAACAAGGACATGGCGCTAAAATTCATTCAGTACATTCTGAGCCCGGAAGGCCAGGCGCGGCTTGCCACCTCCTCCTGCTACTGGGGCATGCCGTCCAACAAGAAGGCAGCGCTCACCGACGAGCAGAAGAAGATCCTGCGCTTCGACGAGCAGTCCGGCTTCCTCGCCCGCGCCCAGGCCTATCCGGCGCCGAACGCCGAGCTCGACAAGAAGATGCAGGACATGTGGACCGAAATGCTGCAGGCGCAGTAATCGGCCGATGAGCGTTTCCGGAGGCAGCCCGCGTGCCCTGCCCTGGGCGCTGGTCACGCCGGCGCTGGCGTGGACGCTTCTGTTCTTCGTGCTGCCCTTCGTCGCCATGGGATTGTCGAGCCTGACGGCGCATGAAGGCGGCGGCTTCACTTTGGCCAATTACAGCCAGTTCTTCACCGATCCATCCTATTGGCGGGCGATGGTGAACTCGCTGGAGGTGACCGCAATCGTCACCGTGATTTCGATCCTGCTCGCCTATCCCTTCGCCTGGATCCTCGCCGAGCAAGTACCGGAGCGCTGGCAGCGGTTGGCACTGATGCTCGCCGTACTGCCGTTCTGGACGTCTTACGTCGTACGCTCCTATTCCTGGCTGCTCGTGCTGGCGCAGAACGGCGTCATCAATCGGGCGCTCACCGGCATCGGCTTGGTCACCGGGCCGCTGCAGCTTGCGAACACTCGGCTCGCCACCGTCACCGGCTTCGTCCACTTCTTCGTCATGCTGCTGACGCTCACCATCTTCGCCAATCTGAAACAACTTAGCCCGAGCTATCGCAAGGCGGCCGCCGACCTCGGTGCCGGGCCGGTGCGGACCTTCCTGCATGTCGTGCTGCCGCTGACCCTGCCCGGTATCATGGTCGGGGCTTTCCTCACCTTCGTACTCTGCATCGGCGACTACATCACGCCGCAGATCCTCGGCGGCAACAACGAGTTGGTCATGCCGCAGCTGGTCATGATGCAGATCGGCCGGCGCGGCGATTTTCCGCTGGCCTCGGCGCTTTCGATCATCCTGATGGCCGTCGTCACCGTCGCCTATCTCGCCTGCGCCCGCTGGCTGAAGATCGAGCGGGCTTGACCATGCGTGCTGCCGTTCGCCTCGCTGCCTGGCTCTACGCGATCGCCGTCTACGGCTTCATCTTCCTGCCGGTGGTCGTGCTGATACTGTTCTCGCTGCAGGCGACCTCTTTCCCCATCCCGCCTTTCACCGGCCCGTCGCTGCGCTGGTACCAGGCGGTGCTGTCCGATGCACGCCTCACCTCCGCGCTGGTCAATTCGCTGCTGGTGGCGGTGCTGTCCTCGCTCGCATCCGTCACGCTCGGCTTCCTTTCCGCCTGGGGTTTCGCGCGCTTCGTGCTGCCGGGCTCGGCCCTGCTGCGCGGGCTGATCACGCTGCCGCTCACCGTCAGCTATCTGATCATCGGCATGGGGCTGCTGGTGCTGTTCAACTGGGCCGGCGTGCCGAAATCGCTCATCGCCGCCGGCATCGGTCATGTGGTAATCAACCTGCCGCTCTGCTTCGCCGTCATCTACAGCCAGATGGGCGACCACCAGATCAACATCGAGCGCGCCGCGCGCGACCTCGGCGCTCCCGAATGGAAGGTGCTGCTGATGATCACGGTGCCGGTCATGGCGCCGGCGATCTTCGCCGGCTTCTTCCTGTCGATGACCTTCTCCTGGGACGAGTTCGTCATCTCCTTCCTGCTCACCCGATTCGAGACGACGCTCCCGGTCGAGATCTGGAACCTCTTGCGCTCCGGCCTCAATCCCAAGACCAATGCCGTCGGCTCGCTGGTCTTTGCGGTTTCCATTGTGCTCGTGGTGCTGTTCGAATTGACCCTGCTGCGGAGAAAGCCGGCATGAGCGCCCCATTGGTCGACATCCGCAACGTCTCGCATCATTTCGGCCACCTTCGCGTTTTGAAGAACGTCTCGCTCGCGATCGAGCCCGGCAGCTACACGATCCTCCTCGGCCCGTCCGGCTCCGGCAAGACGACGCTGCTTTCGATCCTTGGCGGCTTCGTCACCCCCAGCGAAGGCAAGGTGTTCATTCGCGGCGCGGATTGCACCGCCGTGCCGCCGGCCAAGCGCCCGACGACGACCGTCTTCCAGGACTACGCGCTGTTCCCGCATATGAGCGTCGGTAAGAATGTCGGCTTCGGGCTGCGCATGCAGGGCGTCGATGGCGCGACGCGGACGGCAAAGGCACGCGAAGCGCTCGCCCTCGTCGGGCTTGCAGACTCCTTCGACAAGAAGCCGCACCAGCTCTCCGGTGGCCAGCGCCAGCGCGTGGCGTTGGCGCGTGCGCTGGTCATCGAGCCGGCGGTGCTGTTGCTCGACGAGCCGCTCGGCGCGCTGGATCTTAAGCTGCGCCGGCAGATGCAGGACGAGTTGAAAGCGATCCAGAAGCGGGTCGGCACCGCTTTCGTCCATGTCACGCACGACCAGGAAGAAGCGATGGCCCTGGCCGGCCATTGCGTGGTGATGAATGATGGGCGCATCGAGGACGAAGGACCGCCCGAGCGAGTCTATGCGCGGCCGAAGACTCGCTTCTCGGCGACCTTCATGGGCGAAAGCACGATTCTTGCCGGCAAAGCCGGCGAAACACAGGATGGACGCGTCGCAGTGGCGACCAGGCTCGGGCCGATCTCGCTGCCCGGCACGGCGCCGGCTGGCGCGGCTGTGGCGCTTGCCATCCGGCCCGAGCACCTCATCCTTGCGGGAGCGAAAGGCGACGTTGCGCTCGGCACCGCCAGAGTGAGCGACGTCGTCTTCCAAGGGAGCTTCAAGCGGGTGCTCGCTACCTCGGTGCAGGATCCTGCATTGCAGTTCATCGCCAAGGCACCAGCTCCCGCGACCGTCCAGGCCGGCGACACGGTCGCGGTTTCATGCGACGCTCAAGACATCATCCTGCTGGCGGACTGATCCAATGAGCATGCTTCCGGTCATCGAGGCTCCGGACTGGTACGAGAGCATCCGCATGAGCGACGACGTCACGCTCATCCATGAGCCATGGATAAAGCCGTTCTTCCGCTGCAACATCTGGCATGTGCGCGGCCGCGACGGCGATCTTTTGTTCGATACCGGCCTCGGCCATTTCAGCCTGCGGCGCCATGTGCCGCTGGTCACCGAACGCAAGCTTGTCTGCGTCGCCAGCCACACGCATTTCGACCACATCGGCTGCCACCACGAATTTCCGGATCGCTGCGTGCATTCGGCTGAAGCCCAGATCCTCGCCGATCCGCGCAACGAGCGGACGGTCGCCGACCGCTACGCGACTGACGATATGTTCGACGGCATGCCCGACGGATGGGATACGGCCAGCTACCGCATCCCGCCTGCGCCGGCCAACCGGCTGCTTGAGCATGGCGACGTTGTCGATCTCGGCGATCGTGCCTTCGAGGTCATCCACACGCCTGGCCACTCACCCGGCGGCATCGCGCTCTACGAGCGAAAGACCCGCATCCTCTTGTCCGGCGACATCGTCTATGACGGGCCGCTGATCGACGACGTCTACCACTCCGATATCGGCGACTATGTCGAGACGCTGCTTGCCATGCGCGACCTCGACGTCTCGGTCGTGCATGGCGGCCATTTCCCGAGCTTCGGCAAGGTGCGCTACCGCCAGTTGATCGACGAGTATCTTGCGCAGAAGCGGCAGGCGGGCTGTCACCTGCTGCAGAACCGCTAGCGCTTCAAAGCGCCCTTTGCGGACAAGGCATCCCGGCGGCGTCGCCGCAGCGGGAGGCCGTCGGATGCGGCCGCTGGCTCATCTCCTCCGAGTGGCGCACAAGCTCGGCGAACATGAGGGCGAAACTTCCCATCATCAGGAAGACTATGATCAGACGCGTCACTGGCAATAGATAGGTCTCTCGACTGGCCAGCCCCCGCCAACCCATCCACTGCCGGCTAACATGATCGATCCGGCTTTACGAGTGTTTAAGCCTGGTCTTAACCATTGCAGCCATCACATTCGTTGCATGGCTGTCACGAAGCGCGAGCGCCAACGCCTATCCGCATGGCGGGGCGCACCGCCCTTTGCAGATGCGGTCGGCGCATGCTACGCCGTCGCCTGCGCGACCGGCAGGCGGTAGCGGTCGCCGTTCGGGATCCATGAGCAAAGAAACCAGCCGTTTCGCCTTCGTCTCTTCCGACACCGACGACGCCCGCGCGGCGCTGGAAACCCTGTCGGCGCGCTATGGGCAAATACCTGTCGCCGAGGCGGAGATCATCATCGCGCTCGGCGGTGACGGCTTCCTGCTGCAGACGCTGCGCGACACGATGAGCACGGGCAAGAAGGTCTACGGGATGAACCGTGGCACCATCGGCTTCCTGATGAACGAATATCGCGCCGGCGGTCTCGATGAACGCATTTCGAAAGCGGTATCCGAGACGATCCGCCCACTGGAAATGCAGGCGGTGACTCACGAGGGCGAAACGATCTCGGCGCTGGCGATCAACGAAGTGGCGCTTTGGCGCCAATCCTATCAGACCGCGAAAATACGCATCACCGTCGACGAGCAGGTGCGGCTGGAGGAATTGAACTGCGACGGCGTCATGATCGCGACACCCGCTGGTTCGACAGCCTACAATCTGTCGGCGCACGGGCCGATCCTACCGCTCGACGCGCCGCTTTTGGCGCTGACGCCGGTGAGTCCCTTCCGGCCCCGGCGCTGGCGCGGCGCGCTGCTCTCCAACAAAGCGATCGTGCGCTTCGACATATTGGAGTCGGAAAAGCGCCCGGTGAACGCCGCCGCCGACCACACCGAGGTCAAGGCGATCGCCTCTGTCACGGTGCGGGAATCGCCGACCGCGACGGCGACGTTGCTGTTCGATCCCAATCATTCATGGAACGAGCGTATTCTTGCCGAGCAATTCCGCTATTGAGGCGGTAGAAGACAATAACCCCGATTAAGCATCGCAATTAAGGTTACGTGTTCACAATCCGCCGGATTCCCGGCCGTTTCTGTTGACAAATCGCGGACTTGCGCCTAACTGCAACCCGATCTTGCAGGCGCGCGGCGCCCGCCGCAACGCGTGTTGCGATTTTTCCCGAACCAGCCAAAGACAGCCACAACTTGTCCGCAGACACTCAGACCGCTCAAGAAGCGTTGACGTTCACAGACCTCGGCCTGTCGCCGAAGGTCCTCTCCGCAGTCACCGATGCCGGCTACACCAAGCCTACCCCGATCCAGTCCGGCGCCATTCCGCATGCGCTGCTTGGCAAGGATGTGTTGGGCATTGCCCAGACAGGCACCGGCAAGACCGCTTCCTTCGTGCTGCCGATGCTGACCCGGCTGGAAAAGGGCCGTGCGCGTGCCCGCATGCCGCGCACGCTGATCCTCGAGCCGACACGCGAGCTCGCCGCCCAGGTCGAGGAAAACTTCGTCAAATACGGCAAGAACCACAAGCTCAACATCGCGCTGCTGATCGGCGGCGTCTCCTTCGAGGAGCAGGACAAGAAGCTGGAGCGCGGCGCCGATGTGCTGATCGCCACGCCCGGCCGGCTGCTCGACCACCGCGAGCGCGGCAAGCTCTTGCTCAACGGCGTGGAGATCCTCGTCATCGACGAGGCCGACCGCATGCTCGATATGGGCTTCATCCCCGATATCGAGCGCATCTGCGAGATGATCCCGTTCACGCGACAGACCCTGTTCTTCTCGGCGACCATGCCGCCGGAAATCACCAAGCTCACCGAAAAATTCCTGCATGCGCCGGTGCGCGTCGAGGTATCCAGAGCCGCTTCCACCGCGACCAGCATCACGCAGCGCCTGGTGAAGTCAGGCTCCAAGCCGTGGGACAAGCGCGAGACGCTTCGCAATCTCATGCGGGCCGAAGAGTCCGACCTGAAGAACGCCATCATCTTCTGCAACCGCAAGGTCGAAGTGTCGGAGCTTTTCCGCTCGCTGCTGAAGCATGATTTCGACGCCGGCGCGCTGCATGGCGACATGGATCAGCGCGCCCGCATGCAAATGCTCGCCAATTTCCGCGATGGCAAGCTGCGCTACCTCGTCGCCTCGGACGTCGCAGCCCGCGGCCTCGATATTCCAGACGTCAGCCACGTCTTCAACTACGACGTGCCGATCCATGCAGAGGATTATGTCCACCGTATCGGGCGCACCGGCAGGGCCGGCCGCTCGGGAAAATCCTTCACCATCGCGACGCGCTCCGACACCAAATATGTCGACGCCATCGAAAAGCTGATTGGCACCAAGATCGAATGGCATGACGGCGACCTGTCGACGGTCGCCGAGAGCGAAGGCGAAGAAGCGCCTCGCCGTGGCCGCGGCGCGCCGGTCGCAAGGACGAGGACCGCAAAGGCCGTGGCGAGCGCAAGAAAGGCGCGGACCGCCACGCCAGGCACAGCGACGACGAGACGCCGGAGACACCACGCGAAGAGCAGCCGGTGGCCGAGATTGCCGATATTGCCGAGCGCCGCGCCCGCAAGGATGCGATCCGTTCCGAGAACGACCGCAAGGGTTCCGATAACCCCAACGAGCAGCGCGGGGCTGCGCGTCCCCAGCGCGACCACAACCGCCCTGCCCGCCACCGCCACGAAGAGGACGACGCGACCGTCGGCTTCGGCGATGACGTGCCCGCCTTCATGCGCATCGTCGCGAAGGTCTGACCTCAATACAGCGTCGGCAACAACGAGGCGGCCCCGAATGGGGCCGTTCCTCTACTGCCGGTTCGCTCGAAGGAAGCGCTTTGCCGGGATTGTCCTGCTGCCGCTTACATCGGCCCGGGCATCATCTTGGTCGGCTTCTCCAGCATCGGAAACTCGGCGTCGCTGCATTTCACCTTCGGGTTCGTCGGGCTGAACATGCCGTTCGGATTGTCCCTGAACAGCCAGGCGTGAAGATCGTAATGGACGAACTCCTTCGGGATGAGCGGATAATGCCCCTCCATCGGACCCATGAATTTCTGGCCAAATAGGCTCGGTGGTTCCTTGACATCCGGGATCAAGGGCACCAGCCATTCTACGGCGACCAGCTTCAAGCCTTTCTTGGTCGGTTCGTAAATGAGCACGTTGGGCTTCATCGGGTCGAGCTTCTGGCCGACGCTCGGAACGTTGACGAAATGGATGCCCATCGCGCCCTTCGGATACTCCATCGTGCCCGGAATCTTCTCGCCCGAGTAATAGACGCATCCGACGGTCGACAGATAGAGGTCGCGAACGGCGGCCGTGTAATCCTCATATTTGGCCAGCGATTTTTTCAGAGCTTCGATGTCGGCCTTGTTGGCGTCTTCGGCCCGGGCCGTGGCGGCTCCAACCCATGCGCCCAAGAGGCCGGTTAAAACGAGGACGCCGCAGCGCCCAAGACGAGTCGTTCTTGTCATGCATTCCTCCCAGATTCTTGAACTGGCCGTGCAAGACCGAGGCGGAAAAATGCTGATTGCGCGGCCGGTTGTACCGCCTCGTCCCCGCTGGACAGCGTCGATGCTAGTCCTTTCCAAGGCGATGGAAAGGCATCAATTAGAACTAGCTAAGGCCCCAATGCCTTCAAAAACAAAACGGCCCTCGCGGGGCCGTTTTGCATAGTAGAGTAGTTCTCCTGGCAGCAGCTTCTATCAGGTCAGCGGCGACAGCTGGATCTCGACGCGACGGTTCTGGGCGCGACCGGCAGCCGTCGCGTTGGAAGCAACCGGACGTGTCTTGCCGAAGCCGGTGACGGCGAAGCGGCGGGAATCGACGCCCTGGCCCGACAGGTAGTTGGCGACGGCCAGCGCACGGCGCTGCGACAGGTCGAAATTGTGCTCGTCGCCGCCGGTCGAGTCGGTGTGGCCGAAGACGTCGACGGTCGTCTGGCGGAACTTGTTCAGCACCAGCGCCACCGAGTTCAGCACCGGATAAAAGCCCGGCTTCACCGCGTCCTGGTCGACGTTGAAGGTGATGTCGGACGGCATGTTGAGAATGATCTGGTCGCCGCTGCGGGTGACGCTGACGCCGGTGCCCTGCAGCTGACGGCGAAGCTCGGCCTCGTTCTGGTCCATCGTCGCGCCGATCGCGCCGCCGGCAAGGGCGCCAATGCCCGCACCGATCAGCGCGTTGCGGCGGTCGTTGCCGCCGGCCAGCAGACCAAGGCTGGCACCCGCCAACGCGCCGAGGCCGGCGCCGGCCGCGGTGTTGGAGATCTTCTGGTCGCCGGTATACGGATCGGTGGTGGTGCAGGCGCTCACGAGCACAGCCGTCGCCACGGCGACGAGCACGGTCTTCTTCATAAGATTGTCCCTCTCCAAATCGCGGCCGTTGCAGCCGCGCCAAATCAGCCCTTCCGCACGCGTTGTACCATGAATTGCGGCAAAAAGCGGAACGGCAAAGCTACCAGAGGTTCTTGCCGTCGATCACCACCACTTCGACGCTGTCCAGGTCGAAGTCGTCGAACAGGCGAGAGTTGACGCTGATCCTCGGGTTGTCGAAGTCGGGCTGGCCCGTCGACCAGTCCGGCGTTTCGGTGAAGGTGCCGCAGCCGCAGGTCGAGCAGAAACCATGCTTTATAGTTTTCGAGCCCCAGCGGTAGAAGGAGACGTTCTCAGGCGGGCTGGTGAGCTTGAATTGCGACGGGACGTAATACGCCCAGAGCGACCCGCGCTTGGAGCAGAATGAGCACGTGCATTGCGTCACCGTCTGCGGCGCCTCGGAGACTTCGAAAGTCGTGGCCTTGCAGTGGCAGCTTCCCTTGATGATCATGGATCTCTCCGTTGTCCGCCGCCCGCCCCGCACAGTTCCGTGCGGAAGACGCCGCGGAACTTCCGTGGCAGCAAGGCAACATAAAGACGTCGTCCTGACAACCGTTCGTCAGCAGGCGCAGTAGCGCCCGGTCGAGAGGCTCACATGCTTTCGGCACTGCCTGGCCGCGGCAATCCTAGTAAGAGGGCGGCGGCACGAACAGGCAGATGGTCTTGCCGGCGTCCAATCCGGCCTGGTGCGCGCACCAGTGATATTCGCCATCAGGCGAATCCTTGACCCGCTTGTCGCTGTAGGCGACCACCTCGCCGGTGCCTTTTATCACATAGCCTTCCGGCCGCTCGCCGATCGATGTCTGTGGCACCTCCTTGCAGTCGTAGTTGGCGCAGCAGGCAAAGGGATAGCTCCAGGCCTGCGGAAGCACCGCCGTAGGTTTGGCGTCGTGCGCGACGGCAGTAGCGGTCAGCATCATGGTCCCGAAGGTGGCGAACAGGGAAAACAGGAGCCGGCCGGCCGGGCGAACGGCTCGGGCCGATCTTGACTTGGCAGCAGACATCGAAGCGTTCCTTTCGAGCATCAAGCGTTTTGTCGCTTGCCCGTTCCCGGAACGTGTCTTCCCAGTGGCCGGATCGTCAGTCGCAGATATGCCGCGTCCGGCCATACATGCTTCTATACCCAGCCCGAATGCTGGGCTGATTCCTTGGCCGGCGCAAGAACTGGGCGTGCCCTCGGAATCGCACCGGGGTTCAGCAGCGGCCGCAGAAAAGGGTGCGCCGACTTGGTTAACAATAACTACGACAAGCCTGCGACCAGGGGTGCCTAAGAACGAAATTCTGCCGACGGAAGTTCCGACCGTCAGCCGGTGACATGTTCACGATATTGCGGCAGGTCGTCCGTAATCGTGAACCATTGCGCCTTGGAACCGACGAAGATATGTGCACTTGGGCGAATGCTCGGATCGCCCGTCAGGGTCCCCATGGCAACATGGACGTAGGCACCCTCCCGCACCAAGGAGTAGAGCAGGGAGCCGCACTGCCCGCAATGCGCGTCGTGGCCGCCGGCATCGCCATAGATCAGCAGCCTGTCGTCGCCCGCGGTGAGATGAAACTTGTCGCGCGCGATGCCGGCAATGGGCTTGAAAGCCGAGCCTGTGGTACGGCGGCAGTTCGAGCAATGGCAATTCACCGCGTAGGCGAATTCATCGGTCACCTCGTAGCGGACGGTGCCGCAGAAGCATTGCCCGGCAAGCGTACGAGCACCTGCCTTTTCCGGATTTGCCAAGGTCTCACCCCTTGCCAGCCGCCACCCGGCGGAAAGTTTTCGGAATACCTAGTCGAGGTCCGCCACCGCCTCACCTGCACCGCCCTCGATGCGATGCGACAGCGAGGCCTCCATGAATTCGTCGAGATCGCCGTCGAGCACGCTTGACGGGCTGGTGTTTTCGACGCCGGTGCGCAGATCCTTCACCAACTGATAGGGCTGGAGGACGTAAGAACGGATCTGGTGGCCCCAGCCGATATCGCTCTTCGACGCCTCGGTGGCGTTCGCCACGGCCTCGCGCTTTTTCAGCTCTTCCTCGTAGAGCCGCGAGCGCAGCATCTCCCAGGCCTTGGCCCGGTTTTTGTGCTGCGAGCGTTCGGCTTGGCAAGCAACTGCGATGCCGGTCGCGAGGTGGGTGATACGCACCGCCGAGTCGGTGGTGTTGACGTGCTGGCCGCCCGACCCGGACGAACGGTAGGTGTCGATGCGCACGTCCGATTCCGAAACGTTGATCTCGATCGTGTCGTCGATGACGGGATAGACCCAGACGCTGGCGAAGGAGGTATGGCGGCGCGCATTGCTGTCGTAAGGCGAGATGCGCACCAGGCGGTGAACGCCGGATTCCGTCTTCAGCCAGCCATAGGCGTTGTGCCCCTTGATAAGCACGGTGGCCGACTTGATGCCGGCCTCTTCGCCTTCATGGACTTCCAGCACCTCGACGTTGAAGCGGCGCCGCTCGGCCCAGCGCGTATACATCCGCAAGAGCATCGATGCCCAGTCCTGGCTCTCGGTGCCGCCGGCGCCGGCATGGATTTCAAGATAGGTGTCGTTGGCGTCCGCCTCGCCCGACAGCAAGGTCTCGACCTGACGGGCCTTGGCCTCGCCCTGCATCGAACGCAGCGCCGCTTCGGCTTCGGCGACGACGCCCTCGTCGCCCTCTTCCTCGCCGAGTTCGATCAGGCCGATATTGTCCTCGAGCGCCTGGGTCAGGCCTTTGACCGCCGCGATCCCCTCATCGAGGCTCTGGCGCTCCCGCATCAGCTTCTGCGCTTCCGCAGGGTCGTTCCAGAGGCTGGAATCCTCCGCGCGCGAGTTCAGATATTCAAGCCGCTTGAGGGCCGGATCCCAGTCAAAGATGCCTCCTCAGCAGGGTTATCGCCTGCCTGATCTCGTCGACAATGTTCTGCGTTTCCGCGCGCATGGCTCTTCGTTCTGTCCTGTTCTTGTCGTTTTTTTGGAATCGGCGCGATACATAGGCACGGCACCGCCGCCTGTAAAGCGAAATGGGCCGGCGTTTAGCTGCCGGCCCATTTCGAAACCTGGGAAGTCAGTAAAGGCCGCCGCCGCCGTCCTGGATCGCCTGATTGGCCTGCGGCGACAGCGCGCCGCCGGCGCCATTAGAGCCGTCCGCGCCCATGCCGATGACCCAATAGCTGTCGGCCGGGCCGGTGCCGGGCTTGAACGCCTCTATGATGGTGTTGGGGTCGCCTTCGGCCGCGCGCATGCCGGTCTTGCGGTTGATGGCGATCAGCTTCATGCCTTCCGGAACCTGGAAGTCGACATTGGGCGTGCCGTCGAGCGCGACGCGCATGAAGTCCTTGAAGATCGGCGCGGCGAGGCCACCACCCGTGGCGCCCTTGCCCAGGCCGCGCGGCGTATCGTAGCCCATATAGAGGCCGACGACGAGGTTCGGCGTGAAGCCGATGAACCAGGCGTCCTTCTCATCATTGGTGGTTCCGGTCTTGCCGGCGATATGGCGGCCGAGCTCGGCGATGGTGGCGCCGGTGCCGCGCTGCACCACGCCCTCCATCATGGAGGTGATCTGATAGGCGGTCATCGGATCGAGCACCTGCTCGGAATTGTCGACCAGTTCCGGCTCGGGCTGGTTCTTCCATTCGGCGGCGTTGCAGCCCTCGCAGCCGCGTTCGTCCTGCTTGAACACGGTCTTGCCGTAGCGATCCTGGATGCGGTCGATCAGCGACGGTTTGATCGACTTGCCGCCATTGGCCATGATCGAATAGGCCGACACCATGCGCATGACCGTCGTCTCGCCGGAGCCCAGGGCCATCGGCAGATAGGGCGCAAGATGATCGTAGACGCCGAAGCGCTCGGCATATTCGACGACCAGCTTCATGCCCATGTCGTTGGCCAGCCGCACCGTCATCAGGTTGCGCGACTTCTCGATGCCCGAGCGCAATGTGGCCGGGCCGGCGGCCGTGCCGTCATAGTTCTTCGGCGTCCAGGTCGTGTTGCCGCTCTGGATGGTGATCGGCCCGTCCATGATCACGGAAGCCGGCGTGTAGCCGTTGTCGAGCGCCGCCGAATAGACGATCGGCTTGAACGAGGAGCCCGGCTGGCGCATCGCCTGGGTAGCGCGGTTGAACTCCGACTGCGCGTAGGAGAAGCCGCCGACCATGGCCAACACACGCCCGGTATGCGGATCCATGGCAACCAGGCCGCCTTCGACCTCGGGTACCTGGCGCAGGCTATAGGCGTTGTCGGAGCCCTCGTTCTTCTGCACGAAGATGACGTCGCCGGGTTCAAGCACTTCCGCCGGAGATTTCGCCCTGACGGACTTGCCGTTGACGAAATGGCGCATGGCGAAGCCCATGTCGTCCTTGCTGACGGTGCCCTCGACGCGGTCCTTGACGAGGTCGCCGGAGACCTGGCGCGCCGGCTGAATGCCGATCGTCAGCCCATCGGCAGAACTGTCGAGCACGACGGCGAGCGTCCACTCCGGCACGTCCTCCAGCCCCTTGACCGCGCCGAGCGGCACGCCCCAGTCGCCGGAAACGTCAATATGGGTCACCGGTCCGCGATAGCCGCGCAATGTGTCGTACTTCAGCAATCCGTTCTGCATCGCCTTGCGGGCGATGAGCTGGATTTTCGGATCGAGCGTGGTGCGCACCGACAGGCCGCCCTCATAGAGCGCATTCTCGCCGTAGCGGGCGATGATCTGGCGGCGCACCTCCTCGGTGAAATACTCGCCCGCGAACAGGTAGGAGCCGTTGCGGCGCGGCTTCACGCCGAGCGGCTCGGCCTTGGCCTTGTCGCCCTCCTCGCGCGTGACGTAGCCGTTCTCGACCATCTGGTCGATGACCCAATTGCGGCGCTCGATCGCCCGGTCGGCATGCTTGAAGGGATGATAGTTGTTGGGGCCCTTGGGCAGCGAAGCAAGGTAAGCGGCTTCAGCGACGGTGAGTTCGTTGACCGACTTGTCGAAATAGGTCAGCGCAGCGCCGGCCACGCCATAGGCGCCGAAGCCGAAGAAGATCTCGTTGAGATAGAGCTCGAGGATGCGGTCCTTCGAATAGGCCTGCTCGATGCGGAAGGCCAGGATCATCTCCTTGATCTTGCGCTCATAGGTCTGGTCGGAGGTCAGCAGGAAGTTCTTCGCAACCTGCTGCGTGATCGTCGAGGCGCCGACCTGACGCCTGCCCGAGCCGAAGTTCTGCAGATTGACGATGATGGCGCGGCCGAGGCCGGTGATGTCGATGCCGGGATGGTTATAGAAGTTCTTGTCCTCGGCCGACATGAAGGCAGCCTTGACGCGGTCCGGGATCGCCTGGATCGGCAGATAAAGGCGCCGCTCGCGAGCATATTCGGCCATCAGCGAGCCATCCGAGGCATGGATGCGCGTCGTCACCGGCGGCTCATATTTGGCCAGAACCTCGTAGTCGGGCAGATCCTTCGTCAGATGGCCGATGTAGATGGCAAGGCCCGCAGCGACCAGCAGCGCCAGCGTCGTGCCGATGCCGAAGAAATAGCCGATGAGACGAATCATGCCCGCTCCAGTCCGAGGTCCGGGATTTCCTAAACGAAGCCGACAGTCGCGCAAGCTTCAGGGGCGGTCCCAATCCGCAATGGAAACCCATTGTCGCGACCATGTGGACAAAATACGGCAGCACGAAGTTTCAGGAACTCCGTCCGTCAAATAATAACGCCACGTGTTGTCGTCGCGCAACGCTGCTTGCGGTTGTAGGACGGCTCAAGGTTGTGGGCGGGTTCGGTCCCCGTCAGCCCCCAGCCCTGGCTCCCGCTTTTGCCGCGGCAAACAGGGCAACGGCATTGGTTATGCTCTGAGCCGCCTTGCCGCGCCAGTCGGCGCTGAGCAATTGCGCCTCGTCCTTACTGTTCGAGAGATAGCCAAGCTCGACCAGAACCGAGGGCACGTCAGGCGCCTTCAGCACCTTGAAGCCCGCCGAGCGCTGCGGATTGTTGATCAGACCGACGCTGGTCGACAGTTGGCCGACCAGCGTGTGCGCAAAGCTCATCGAAAAGCCGTGCGTCTCGCGGCGGATCAGGTCGATCAGGATGTCGGTGACCTCCTTGTTGTCGTCCTCGATCTTCAGACCGGCGAACTGGTCGGACAGGTTTTCGCGATCGGCGAGCGCCTGTGCCTCGGGATCGGAGGCCTTGTCCGAGAGCGTGTAGACCGTGGCGCCGCGGAGTCCCTTCACTGCGATCGTATCGGCATGGATGGAGATCAACAGATCGGCTTCGTGCTGGCGAGCGATGCGCACGCGCTCGTCGAGCGGCAGGTATACGTCACTGTCCCGCGTCATATAGACATCATAGCTGCCGACCGCGGCCAGCTTGTCACGCAATTCTGTGGCAAAGGCGAGCGTGACGTTCTTCTCGACCGTGCCGCCGGCGCTCTCCGCGCCGCCGTCGACGCCGCCATGACCCGGATCGATGACCACTGTGAAGCGGTGCCCAGGCGCCGAAATCGGCCCGGTCCCGACACGGCCGCCCTTGTCGGTGGAAACGGTCGAGCCGGTCGTCAGCGATTGGTTGGCCAAAGCCTCGTCGAATTCCCTTTCCGATGCGGCCGACATGTCGATGGCGACGCGATAGCCGCTGCCATCGTCATTCTTCAGCACCTCGAGCTTGTCGACGGCAAACGGTCCTTTGCCGGTGAGGATCAGCCGCGAGCCTTTGCCCTGATCGCCGTAGCGAACGGCGCGCACCAGCCCGCGCGGCTTCACGTCCTTGGCGTTGAGGGCGAATCGCGTGCGCGGCAGATCGACCACAAGGCGGCTGGGACCGCGCAGCAGGAACCACTTCACGTCCGGTTCTCTGTCGAAGGTCACGACGATGCGCATCTTGGTGGCATCGCCGGCCATCTTGTAGGTGGTGGCGCCAAGCGACCCGTCGGCCCGCGAGGCGGCGGTCAGGCCAAGCAGGATCACCAGCAGGAAAACAGCCCTTGCCATGAGCCGCAGATGCCCGGCGGCGCCACGCTCCTTGTCTGCGGTGCCTGCCAGTCCCATCTCTATTCCAGTCGCTCCCCGTTAGGCGCCTCGCGCCGGCCTGTTTGGCAGAACGGCCTGTCTGGCGGCCAACCCGATTAACGATTGGTATCCAGAGAAGGTTAACCAAGCCTTTTCATGCAGCAGGTGGAGCGCGACCTTCCCCTGCGGAAGCGCTTTTTGCCGGCATCCGAAATCGGGGTTGCCTTCCACCCCGCCAAATCATAAAAGCGACATTGGATCACTGCAATCCCGGAACCGCCCGCCCTGCAGCTTCCCGCCAGGGTAAGATGTGCAAGGCGCTTCCGGGTTTCAGGTGATCGCGACGATTTTCGCAGGCGTGCTCCCGTGGCGGGGGAATCGCTTGCGCGATGAAAACGGCCGGGATCTCCCGCGCCGGCTCTGTGCGAGCAAACAAGCTGGTCCGGCCAAGCCCGGGCTTTGGTTCAAAAGGTTCTGCTGGGTGCCGATGGCTTCAAGCGCAATCATGGAAAGGTCCGCATCGAACCGCGCCATTGTGGCTGCGGGCGGCACCGCCATCGCGCTCAAGCTCCGGCCGGCGGACATTCAATTATCCGGCAGCCACACAAATCCAGGCACACAGCGGCGGGGCCTGCCTCGCCAGCTGCGGCTGATGGCTGCCGGGAGGAAACGAAATAATGCCCAACAAGATGCTGATAGACGCCTCCCACCCGGAGGAAACACGCGTTGTTGTCGTTCGCGGTAACCGCATCGAAGAATTCGACTTTGAATCCCAGGACAAGAAGCAGCTCAAAGGAAACATCTATCTCGCCCGCGTAACCCGCGTCGAACCTTCCCTTCAGGCAGCCTTTGTCGAATATGGCGGCAACCGTCACGGTTTTCTCGCCTTCAGTGAAATTCACCCCGACTATTACCAGATCCCGGTCGCCGACCGTCAGGCCCTGCTGCGCGCCGAAGCGCAGGAGGCGGACGACGAAGAGGACGAGGAGGCCGAGGCCGGCGAGGAACAGCAGGCGCGCGATCGCGGCGGCCGCCGCAACCGCCGGCGCGGCGGCAAAAACCGCGACCGGGCCGAGCAGAAGCGCGGCGCCGATGCTGCCGGTGCCGACGAAGGCGGCGAAAGCGCCGAGGAGGTCGCAGCTTCCAGCGCTTCCGCCGATGAGCCAGGCGCTGCGGCCGTTGTCTCGACCGAAGCCGCCGAAATGGGCTTCGAGACCGTAGCCGAGACGGCCAGCGAAGAGGAGAACAAGGCGCCCGAAGCCGGCAGCGACACCCAAGCAGCCGATGCGACCGACAGCGACAATCGCCAGCCTTCGGAGGGCGGCCCCACTTCGATCGCCGCGAGCATCGATGCGGATGTGATTTCGGAACCGGTGCCGGCCGAATCCACCAGCGAGGTCGCTCCGGCCGAGGAAGCCGCTCCAAGCGACGATGATCGCGGCATGCTCGAAGAGGTTTCGTCCGCGCATTTGGACGAACACGAAATCGAATCGGTCGGCGCCGAGGATGCGCTTGAAGAGGTCCGCAACCGCCGCAAGCCGGTGCGCCGCCAGTACAAGATCCAGGAAGTCATCAAGCGGCGCCAGATCCTGCTGGTCCAGGTCGTCAAGGAAGAGCGCGGCAACAAGGGCGCGGCGCTGACCACCTATCTGTCGCTCGCCGGCCGCTATTCGGTCTTGATGCCGAACACGGCGCGCGGCGGCGGCATCTCGCGCAAGATCACCAATGCCCAGGACCGCAAACGGCTGAAGGAGGTCGTCGCCGATCTCGAGGTGCCGCAGGGCATGGGAGTCATCCTGCGCACCGCCGGCGAAAGCCGCACCAAGGCCGAGATCAAGCGCGACTATGAATATTTGATGCGGCTTTGGGAGAATGTCCGCAATCTCACGCTGCAGTCCACGGCCCCTGCCCTGGTCTATGAGGAAGGCAGCCTGATCAAGCGCTCGGTCCGCGACCTGTACAACAAGGATATCGACGAGATCCTGGTCTCCGGCGAGGACGGCTACCGCGAGGCCAAGGACTTCATGCGGATGCTGATGCCGAGCCATGCCAAGGTGGTTCAGCCCTACCGCGACACCACGCCGATCTTCGTGCGCAACGGCATCGAGGCGCAGCTCGACCGGATGCTGCAGCCGCAAGTGACGCTGAAGAGCGGCGGCTACATCATCATCAACCAGACCGAGGCGCTGGTCTCGATCGACGTCAACTCCGGCCGCTCCACCAAGGAGCATTCGATCGAGGACACCGCGCTCCACACCAATCTGGAGGCCGCCGAGGAAGTCGCGCGGCAGCTCAGGCTGCGCGACCTTGCCGGCCTGATCGTCATCGACTTCATCGACATGGAGGAGAACCGCAACAACCGCGCGGTCGAGAAGCGGCTGAAGGATCACCTCAAGAACGATCGCGCCCGCATCCAGGTCGGTCGCATCTCGCATTTCGGCCTGATGGAGATGTCGCGCCAGCGCATCCGTGCCAGCGTGCTGGAATCGACGATGAAGCCCTGCCCGCATTGCGGCGGCACGGGCCATGTGAGATCGGACTCCTCGGTGGCGCTGATGGTGGTGCGGGCAATCGAGGAATTCCTGCTCAAGGATTCGCGCAGCCACATCACAGTGCGCACGCCGGCGGCGACCGCGCTTTATGTGCTCAACCACAAGCGCGCCAATCTGGTCGAGCTCGAGGCCCGGTTCGGCCTGAGCATCACGCTCGAAGCCGACGAGACGCTGGGCGCGCAACACTACGCGATCTTCCGCGGCGCGGTGGCTGAGAAGCCGGAAGGCTTCGTCGAGGTGCGCAGCCTGCCGACCTATGTCGAGCCGGAAGAACCCGAGGACGAGATCGTCGTCGAGGAGGAAGAGGAGGTATCGGTCCAGGCCGAACAGCCGCGCCATCCACAGCAGGGACAGCATCCGCTGCGGTCCGAGGACGGCGAAGGCGGCCGCAAGCGCCGCAAACGCCGTCGGCGGCGCGGCGGCAAGGATCGCGACCGCGAGCATCAGGGCCATGGCGATGCCGTTTCGGCCGCTGCACCTGCGGACGCCGGCACGATTGCAGGCGAAGCGACAGCCGAGGTAACGGCTGAAGCACCGGCCGGGGCAGAAGCAGCCGAAGAGGGGCAGGGCAAGAAGCGCCGTCGCGGCAAGCGCGGCGGCAAGCGCAATCGCCGCGAGGAAGGCGAAATCGCTGCCGATGCCGATGCCGGCGATGGTCTCGAAGGCGAAGAAGCGGAAGTCGAAGCTCCCGAGGGCGCGCCGCCGGTCGCTGCAGCCGAAGAGCAGGCCGCACCCTCGCCCGCCAATGACGATGTTGCGGAAACGGAGAAGCCGAAGAAGCCTCGCCGTGCACCGCGATCGAAGAAGGCTGTCGAGGAAACCGTCTCCGAGAAAGCGCCCGAGCGGGCGGCGGAACTTCCCGCTGAACCTGCGGCCGCCGAACCGGAGCTGGCAGCGGCCGCTGCTGCTCCGACCGAGGCCGAAGCGCAGGTCAATGCCCATCCAACGCGGCGCAAACCGCAGTCGATCGACACGCCGGCTGTCCCCGTCGTTTCGTCCAACGTCAGCGAGGAAGCCAAGACCGAAGAAAAGCCGAAGCGTGCCGGCTGGTGGCAGCGGAAGGGTTTTTTCTAAGCTCTGTCAGCTCATTAGGCTTAGTTGTTAAACAGAAGATCCCGTGCCGCCCGGCGCGGGATTTCGTTTTCTGGCCTTCCAATCTTGCGCCCCAGCACCTGCTAAGGCGCGAAGATCGACCAGTTCATCATCCTGGCGAGCTTCTCAAGCGCTATGGAGCCGAGCTTGGAATTGCCGTTCTCGTTGAGGCCGGGGGACCAGACGGCGAGCGAGGCGACGCCCGGCACGATGCCAAGAATACCGCCGCCGACGCCACTCTTACCCGGAATGCCGACACGGAAGGCGAAATCGCCGGAGCCGTCATAGTGGCCGCAGGTCAGCATCAGCGCGCCGATGCGGCGCGCACGCTCGGTCGACACTACCGACAGCCCGGTCGCCGGGTTCCGACCGCCATTGGCGAGGAAGCGGCCGGCCATGGCGAGCTGCCGGCAGCTCATGGCGATGGCGCAATGATGGAAGTAGACGCCCAGCGCCAGCTCCGGCTCATGGTCGAGATTGCCAAAGGACTTCATGTAATTGGCCAGAGCGAAGTTGCGGTAGCCGGTAGCGCGTTCCGAGGCCGCGACCTCGCGGTCGATGATGATCGTGTCGTCGTCGGCCAGGAATTGGACGAAGCGCAGGATCTCGCCGATCGCCTCGCGCGGCTGGTGGCCGGCAAGCAGGATGTCGGATACGACGATGGCGCCGGCGTTGATGAACGGATTGCGCGGAATGCCGCTCTCATGCTCGAGCTGGACGATCGAGTTGAACGGATTGCCCGACGGCTCGCGGCCGACACGCTGCCACAACGCATCGCCGACCTTGCCCAGCGCCAGGGTCAGCGTGAACACCTTCGAGACGCTCTGGATCGAAAAGGGCTGGTCGGCATCGCCGGCAAGGATGATGCGCCCGTCATTGGTCACGGCGGCAATGCCGAATTTCTTCGGATCGACCTTGCCGAGCTGCGGGATATAGGTGGCGACATCGCCACGATCGCTGCGCTCGTTTATTTCGGCGGCCACTTCCGCCAGCGCCTGTTCAAGCTCGGGCATGGCGTCTATTTCAGCCAGCTTTCGATGCGCGCCAGCGCCTCGACCATGTCGTCATGGCTGCCGGCATAGGAAAAGCGCATGGTGCGATGGCCCTGGAGCGGATCGAAATCACGGCCGGGCGTAGCCGCTACATGCGCCTCGGCCAGCATCTTGCGCGCGAAGGCCATGCTGTCATTGGCGTGCCGCGTGACATCGCAGAAGGCGTAGAAAGCGCCGTCCATGGGCGCTGCGAGCGGGAAGCCCAGCTTCGGCAGACGCTTTATCAGCAGGTCGCGGTTCCAGGCATAACGCGCCTTCACCGCTTCGAGCTCTTGCGTGGCATTGAAGGCCTCGATCGCCGCGACCTGCGACAGTTCCGGCGGCGAGATGTAAAGGCTCTGCGCGATGCGCTCGACCGGCCGCACCAGTTCCTCCGGCAGCACCATCCAGCCGATGCGCCAGCCGGTCATGCAATAGTATTTCGAGAAGGAGTTGATCACCGTCACGCCGGCGCCACAGGCAAGTGCAGTGACATCGGGCGCGGCATAGGCCAGCCGGTGGTAGATTTCGTCCGAGATCACCGCGATGCCAAGCTCGCCTGCGGTCTTCACCAACGCGGAAAGCTCGTCGGCTGGAATGACCGCGCCGGTCGGATTGGCTGGACTGGCAAACAGCACGCCTTTCAACGGCTTCTCGCGGTGTGCGCTCTTCAGGTGGTCGGCATGCAGATAGGCGTCCGAGCCAAGCTCGATCTCGACGATCTCGATGCCAAGCGCGGCCATGATGTTGCGGTAGGCCGGATAGCCGGGCGCGGCGATGGCGACGCGGTCGCCGGGATCGAACATCGCCAGGAAAGCCAGGTTGAAGGCGGCGGACGATCCGGTTGTGACGGCGATACGGGCCGGCGCGACATCAATTCCGTAATGCTCGCCATAGTGCGCGGCGATCGCCTTGCGCAGCTCCGCCAGGCCCAGAGCATCGGTGTAGCCGATGCGGCCGTGCTTCAGCGCGAGAGCGGCGGCTTCGCGGACGCCGACCGGCGCCGGGTCCGACGGCTGGCCGACTGCCATCGACACCACGGGAATACCGATCGCCTTCAGCCGGTTGGCCTCGGCCAGAATATCCATGGCGTGGAACGGCTCGACCTCGCCGCGGCGTGAAAGCGAAACGACCATCTGACTCTTCAGCCTGCCTTTGGTTGGCAAATCCACAGGCAAACCATCGCTCGCTTGCCCTGGAACTGCCGGGAGTTCGACGGCAGCGCCGCACAAATGCCCGATTGGTGTGGGGATCACAAGCGCGCAGGAAGTTAATGGCGCCGACTTTTCATCCTTCGCCCGCTCGTCTACCAGTGGACCTGTCATGTTGAGCCGACCCGAACGATGATGGATAGATCGACCGCAATAGGGCGAACCGCGCGCGGATTTGCGACGCTCCTGCTTGCCGCCGCCGTCGCGGTGTCCACTTCGCTGAGCGCCTTCGCGCAAGGCGTGCCGGTGGTGCGCGACGCCGAGATCGAGGCGCTGGTGCGCGACTATGCCCGACCGATCTTCAAGGCGGCGGGCCTCGCCAATGACGGGATCGACATCGTTCTCGTCAACGACCAGAGCTTCAATGCGTTCGTGACCGGCCGCCGCCTGTTCATCAACACCGGCGCGCTGGTGACGGCCGAGACGCCGAACGAGATCATCGGCGTCATCGCGCACGAGGCCGGCCATATTGCCGGCGGCCACCAGCAGAAGCTGCGCGATCAACTCGATCGCGCCAAGACCATGGCCATCATCGCCACGCTGCTCGGGGCGGGCGCGATCGTGGCCGGCGCCACCACCAACAGCCGCGGCCTTGCCGGCGCCGGCATGGGCGTCGCGGCCGGCGGCGGCGAGATGGCGCAGCGCAGCATCCTTGCCTATCAGCGGGGCGAAGAAATCACCGCCGACCGCTCGGCGATCACCTACCTGAATGCCACCGGCCAGTCCGGCATGGGCATGCTGAAGACCTTCGGGCGATTCCAGAGCGCGCTTTCGCTGTCGGGCACCCAGCTCGATCCTTACCGGATCAGCCATCCGATGCCCCGGGAGCGCATCGCCAATCTCGAGGTGCTGGTCAAGGCGAGCCCTTATGTCAGCCAGGTCGACGCGCCGGCGCTGCAGCAGCGGCATGACATGATGCGCATCAAGATCGCGGCCTATATGCAAGGCCAGGCGGCGGTGGCGCGGCTGATGCGCAAGAACCCGACCAGTCTGGCCTCGCGCTACGGCGACGCGCAGCAGACCTATCTCTACGGCAACCCTGGCACCGCGCTGACGAAAACCGCGGCGCTGATCAAGGAACAGCCGAAAAACCCCTATTTCCAGGAACTTCGCGGCGACATCCTGATGAAGGCCAACAGGCCCAAGGACGCCGCGGATGCCTATGCCAAAGCGGCGAGCCTCGACGCGGCGCGGTCCGGCTTGCTGCTGGTCTCGCTCGGCCAGGCGCTGATGGCGGTCGGCACGCCGGACTCAATCAACAAAGCGGTGGCGCAGCTCAACAACGGGATCGGGCGCGACAAGGAAAACGCCGTAGCCTACCGCTATCTGGCTCAAGCCTATGGCGAATTGGGGCAAATCCCGGCCGCCGACCTTGCGACGGCGGAGGGCCATTTCTATTCGGCCGACTATAAGAACGCGAAGATCTTCGCCATGCGCGCTCAACAGAAATTGAAGCGCGGCGAGCCCCGCTGGCTTCGCGCGCAGGATATCATAAACTACACGCCATCTAACAAACTCAAGTGAACCTCCCGGGCGCGCGCGGCGACCAGGTTGGACCGGGACAGGCAGAAGGAACTGATCATGAACAAGGCAATCCTGCTCGGCAGCGCCGGCGTGGCGGTGGCGCTCGGCATGCTGGCATTCGGCTTCGTGGCAGGAAGCCCGCAGGCCGCTAGGGCCGACACGACGCAAGCCATCCAGGTGGCCTCGGCGGACAGCAAGATCGACCGCAAGGAGGTCGAAGGCATCATCCGCGACTATCTGTTGAAAAACCCCGAGGTCCTGCTCGAGGTCCAGGACGCGCTCGAGGCCAAGCAGAAGGAAGAGCAGCGGCTCGCCGCACTCGGCGTCATCAAGGACGCGAAGGACGAGATCTTCAACTCCACCTTCGACGGCGTGGTCGGCAACCCTAAGGGCAAAGTCACCATCGTCGAGTTCTACGACTACAATTGCGGCTTCTGCAAACGCGCCATTGAGGACATGAAGGCGCTGACCAAGGCCGATCCGGACCTGCGCTTCGTGCTCAAGGAGTTTCCAATCCTCAGCCCGGATTCGCAAAAGGCCAGCGTGGTCTCGATGGCCTTCCATCTGATGATGCCGGAGAAGTACAGCGAGTTCCACACTGCGTTGCTCGGCAGCCAGGGCCGTGCCACCGAATCCACCGCCATGAAGGTCGCTGTTTCGCTCGGTGCCGACGAGGCGAAGCTGCGCGAGAAGATGAAGGATCCGAGCATCAACGAAGCGCTCTCGCGCACCTACGATCTCGCCACCAAGCTGTCGATCACCGGCACGCCATCCTATGTGGTCGGAAATGAGGTGGTGTTCGGCGCGCTCGGACAGCAGGTTCTGGCGGAGAAGATCGAGCAGGCCAAGAGCGCGCTCTAGGTTTGGGCATGGTCTTTTCCGAAAACCGCTGCACAGTTTTCGGGATCATGCTCTAAGCGATTGCGAGTCGCGACAACAGGCGGTTTTCCGCCTGTTGTGGACAGCGAAAGAACGTACTTGCGCTCTTTTCGCGGGCGGCTATGCCCATTATAGAGGTCCGGCGCGCCGGCTTGAGGCCGGCGCCGAAGAGGTCGGCATATTTGAAAACGATTTTCGTCCTGAACGGTCCCAATCTCAATGCACTCGGCAAGCGCGAGCCGGGGATCTATGGCGGCAAGACGCTTGCCGCCATTGCCGAGGATTGCAAGACCGCCGGCACGGCGCTCGGGCTCGAGATCGATTTTCGTCAGTCCAATCACGAAGGTGATCTCGTCGACTGGATCCAGGAAGCCGGTGAAAAGGCCGCAGGCATCGTCATTAATCCCGGCGCCTACAGCCATACCTCGATTGCCATTCACGACGCCATCCGCGCAGTCGCGCCGCTGCCCGTCGCTGAGGTCCATCTTTCCAATATCCACGCGCGGGAGCCTTTCCGCCACGTCTCCATGGTCGCGCCGGTCGCCGTCGGCATGATCTGCGGGTTCGGGCCACTCGGCTACACGCTTGCGCTGCAGGCACTGGCGGCGCGCCTGTGACCGGCTCCCAAACAGAAGGCTCGAAAATGTCGATAAAGAAGAACGGTGTTGACCAGCAGCTGATCCGCGACCTGGCGGGCATACTGAACGACACCAACCTGACCGAGATCGAGGTCGAGCTCGGCGATCTGAAAGTGCGCGTGTCGCGTCAGTCTCAGGCCGTCCACGCGGTCGCTGCTCCGCTTCCTATGCCGTCCGCGGCGGTTGCCGGGCCGGCTCAGGCGGGAGCGGCCGCGCCCGCGACGGCAGCCGATCCTTCCAAGAACGCCGTGCCCTCGCCGATGGTCGGCACCGCCTATCTCGCGCCCTCGCCCGACGCCAAGGCGTTCATCGAGATCGGCCAGAAGGTGAAGGAAGGCCAGACGCTGCTCATCATCGAAGCGATGAAGACGATGAACCAGATTCCCTCGCCGCGCGCCGGCACGGTGACGGCGATCCTGATCGAGGACGCCCAGCCGGTCGAATACGGCATGCCGCTCGTGGTCATCGAGTAGAGCCGGGAACAGCGGGCAGATGTTCCAAAAAATCCTCATCGCCAATCGCGGCGAAATCGCGCTTCGGGTGCTGCGCGCCTGCAAGGAGCTCGGCATCCAGACGGTGGTGGTCCATTCGACGGCCGATTCCGACGCCATGCATGTGCGGCTTGCCGACGAAAGCGTCTGCATCGGCCCGCCGCCGTCGCGCGAAAGCTATCTCAACATTCACCAGATCGTCGCCGCTTGCGAGATCACCGGCGCCGATGCCGTGCACCCGGGCTACGGCTTTCTGTCAGAAAACGCCAAGTTCGCCGATATCCTCGCCGCCCATAACATCACCTTCATCGGCCCTTCGGGCGACCATATCCGCATCATGGGCGACAAGATCGAAGCCAAGCGCACGGCAAAGCGCCTCGGCATCCCGGTGGTGCCTGGTTCGGACGGCGCGATCAGCGACGAGAAGGAAGCAAAGCGCATTGCCGCCGCGATCGGCTATCCGGTGATCATCAAGGCTTCGGCCGGCGGCGGCGGCCGCGGCATGAAGGTCGCCCGCACCGAAGCCGACCTCGAAGTGGCGCTGCAGACCGCCAGATCAGAAGCCGGCGCTGCCTTCGGCGACGACGCCGTTTACATCGAGAAATATCTGGAAAAGCCGCGCCATATCGAATTGCAGGTGTTCGGCGACGGCGCCGGACGCGGCGTGCATTTCGGCGAGCGCGACTGCTCGCTGCAACGCCGCCACCAGAAGGTGTGGGAGGAAGCGAACTCACCGGCCCTCAACGCCGAGGAACGTGCGCGCATCGGCGGCATCTGCGCCAAGGCGATCGCCGATCTTGGCTATTCCGGCGCCGGCACGATCGAATTCCTCTACGAGAACGGTGAATTCTATTTCATCGAGATGAACACACGCCTGCAGGTCGAGCATCCGGTGACCGAAGCGATCACCGGCATCGACCTCGTGCATGAACAGATCCGTGTCGCCTCCGGCGGCGGACTGTCGGTCAAGCAGGAAGACATCAAGTTCAACGGCCACGCCATCGAGTGCCGCATCAACGCCGAGGATCCGCGCACGTTCACGCCGTCGCCCGGTACGATCACGCATTTCCACACGCCGGGCGGCCTCGGCATCCGCGTCGATTCCGGCGTCTATTCCGGCTACCGGATCCCGCCCTATTACGACAGCCTGATCGGTAAGCTGATCGTGCATGGGCGCAACCGCGTCGAATGCATGATGCGGCTGCGCCGGGCGCTCGACGAATTCGTCGTCGACGGCATCAAGACGACGCTGCCGCTGTTCCGCGACCTCGTCGGCAATCCGGATATCGCCAACGGCGACTACGACATCCACTGGCTCGAGAAATATTTGGCCAAGGAGGAATAGGATCTTGCGGTTATAATGGCGCAATGACTCGTCCCTACGCGCCCGGCTACCGCATCCCAACCGACCTGCTGCTGAAAGCCTATGCCTCGGGCGTGTTCCCGATGGCAGAGAGCGCCACCGACCCGGAAGTGTTCTGGGTGCGGCCGGAGACGCGCGGCATCATCCCGCTCGACGGATTCCACACGCCGCGCAGTCTGAAGAAGACGATCCGCAGGCACCCTTTCGACATCCGCTACGATTTCGACTTCGAGGCGACGATCGACGGCTGCGCGGAAAGGCGCGACGAGCGCCGCTCGACCTGGATCAACGCGCCGATCCGCGAAGCCTATGTCGAGCTCCATCGGCTGGGCCACTGCCATTCCGTCGAGGCGTGGCGCGAGGGCCGGCTGGCCGGCGGTCTCTATGGGGTGTCACTCGGGCGCGTCTTCTTCGGCGAAAGCATGTTCGCCCGGGAAACCGACGCCTCGAAGACCTGCCTCTATTATCTCGTCGAGCGGCTGAACGAACGCCGCTTCGCGCTGCTCGACACGCAGTTCACCACCGAGCACCTGAAGCGCTTCGGCGCCATCGACGTGCCGCGCAGCCGCTACGAAAAAATGCTGGCCGAGGCCCTGAAGGGCGACGCGGTCTTTTATCCCTGAGGTAAGCGGTCACCCGCTCGCAGTTTCAATTGGCGTCTGGGAATGAAACATCATCTTCCAGCCATCGGCGCGATGAACATAGCCGGTGCTGACGAGAGCGGCATAGGGCTCGCCGTTTTCCCGCGTCGCGCGCGCCTCGTAGGTTAGCATGACGATATCGCTGCCGGGTTCGACCATGCCTTTCAGCCGAATGTCGAGATCGCGCCAGCGATTGGGCTTGGTGGCGGTCTTGGCCAGATCGGCATTGGTCATCGCCTGCGCCATCTCCGGAAAGGCGACGAGGCAATCCACATCGGCGTGGGCCGCGAAATAGGCGGAATCGCCAGTCCAGAAGCCTTTCTCGATATCGAGAAGCTCTTTCGTGCTGGCAGTGATCGGCCTGATCGTTGCCATGGAAATCTCCCGTCGCCATCACCGTTTATCCAACGGATTGCGAAAAAGAGGGTTCCGAGAGTTCCGAGATCAGTTCGTGTCTGTGGTGTCGGCGCCATCCGGCGCGGGCGCCGCATCCGACGGCTCAGGCGCTGCCTCGGCAGGCGGCTTCGGCTTGGCGGTATTCGTCTTCGGCTTGCCCGTATCGGCCTTGGCGGCGGTCGGCGGCGGCACGTCCGATTTTTGCTTGCAGCCCTTCAGCCAGACGTCATAGACGGCGTGCTCGACCGCGTTGAGACCGGGGCTTTCGGCGAACATCCAGCCGGTAAAGATACGGCGGATCTTGCGATCGAGCGTGATCTCGTCGACCTCGACGAAGGAATCGGTCTTCGGCTGTTCGGTCTCGGGCCGAGAGTAGCAGACGCGCGGCGTCACCTGCAGGGCGCCGAACTGCACCGTCTCGTCGATATAGACGTCGAAGGTGATGATGCGGCCGGTGATCTTGTCGATGCCGGCGAATTCGGCGACCGGATTGGTGATGCGGTCGGACACCGCCGGCGCCGCCGGTGTCTGCGCGGCGGCGAACCCTGCCGTCGAGGCAGCCAGAACGGACGCTGCCGCGAACAGTCCCGTCGAGAGTCGGCCGAAAGAGTTCATGCAGGATACCGGTGGTTGCGCCCGGGTGATTCTCTCAATCGCCCAAGGCTAGTCAGGGCTGCGCTATCAGCAAGCAGCTAAACGCCAATTGTGGCGACAAAAGACCGAAAACGCGTTTACGAACCGGGCGTCCAAGCGTCGTAGTCGCCGGTGACTTGCGGGCGATGTTGGTTGGTCAGAATGGAACCTTGCGGGCGATAGGCGCTCGGCGTTCCTGTGAGGTTGGGCCGGTGCGGCTTCTGCCAATCACGAGCCTTATAGCTCTCGCTCGACGGAGGCGTGTCGACGCGATGATGCATCCAGCCATGCCAGCCCGGAGGGATCTTCGAGGCTTCGGAATAGTCACGATAGATGACCCAGCGGCGGGTGCGACCTTCCGAATCGATGCCGCCCTCGTAATAGACGTTGCCGACCTCGTCCTCGCCGACCTTGTGGCCGAAGCGCCAAGTGTGGAAGCGCGTGCCAAGCGTCTGGCTGTTCCACCAGGTGAAAAACTGCAGCAGGAAAGTCTTCATCCAGATCCTCGTTGCGGCAGCGGCCGCGCCGTTTCCTGCTTATGGCGTCAGGTCAACCCGAAGGCAAGGGTTTTGCCCAGCCTGCGATGTAAATGCTTCGTGCGATAAATCGATTCACGCGTGGAGATATCGCCACCTCGGCTTGCCAAGCGTTTGCGCAGTTTCTAAAGCTCGCACGCCCGGCAAGCGGGCGGCCGGCCCGCGCCGGTTGAGGGAGGTGACGATTGGCCCCAGAACGGTCCACCGGCAATCGGATCGGCGCCGAAGACATTCGCCGCCGCAAGGGCGGCGTGCCGATCGTCTGTCTCACCGCCTATACCTATCCGATAGCCCGCATGCTCGATCCGCATGTTGACCTGCTTCTGGTCGGCGACAGTGTCGCCATGGTGCTGCATGGCCATGCCACGACGCTCGGCGCTTCGCCGGAGATGATGATCGCGCATGGACAAGCGGTGATGCGCGGCTCGGCGAAGGCCTGTGTGGTGGTCGACATGCCGGCAGGCAGCTACGAGGCCTCGGTGGCGCAAGCCGTTGCCTCGGCAAGGCTCATCATCGGCGAGACGGGCTGCCAGGCGGTCAAGCTCGAGGGCGGGGTCGACATGGCCGCCCAGATCGCTGCAATCGTCGCGGAAGGCATCCCGGTCATGGGCCATATCGGCCTGCAGCCGCAGTCGGTGGACAAGGAGGGCGGCTACAAGATCAAGGGCAGGAGCAGGGAAAACGTCGCCGCCCTTTTTCGCGACGCCGAAGCGGTCGAAAAGGCCGGCGCCTTCTCGGTCGTCATCGAGGGCACGGTCGAGGCGGCGGCTTCGGACCTCACCCGCCATATCGCGATCCCGACCATCGGCATCGGCGCCAGCGGCGACTGCGACGGCCAGATCCTGGTCGTAGACGACATGATCGGCATGACCGTCGACCGCGTGCCGAAATTCGTCAAGGAATACGCAATGCTGCGCGACACCATTGCGGATGCGGCGGCGCGTTACGCCGACGAGGTGCGCAGCCGCGCATTTCCCGGACCTGACCACGTTTTTTCGGCGGCATCGGGTAAGGACCAGGCATGAGCGGGCCAATCGTCGTCGAGAGCGTTGCGGCCCTTCGCGCGCAGATCCGGGATTGGCGCCGGGCTGGCCTCAAGATCGCCATGGTGCCGACCATGGGCGCGCTGCATGACGGCCACATCTCGCTGGTCAGGATCGCGCTCGAAAAGGCGGAGCGCTGCGTCGTCTCCGTCTTCGTCAATCCGACCCAGTTCGCGCCGACCGAGGACCTGGACAAATATCCGCGCCAATTGGCCCGCGATCTCGACCAACTGCGGGAAGCAGGCGTGCATCTGGCCTTCACGCCAGGCGTGGCGGAAATGTACCCGGCCGGCTTCGCCACCAAAATCTCGGTCGGAGGCCCCTCCTCCGGCCTGGAGACGGATTTTCGGCCTGCCTTCTTCGACGGCGTCGCCACTGTCGTGGCCAAGCTTTTCCTGCAGGCAGCGCCCGACTCTGCCGTGTTCGGTGAGAAGGACTACCAGCAGCTTTGCGTTGTCAGGCAGCTGTGCCGTGATCTCGATCTGCCGGTCGAGATCGTCGGCGCGCCGACCGTGCGTGATTCCCACGGCCTCGCCATGTCGTCGCGCAACGCCTATCTCGGCGCGGCCGAGCTCGAGATCGCGCGCAAATTCAACGTGGTTCTGCGTCAGACCGCGGCCGAACTCGCGTCCGGCGCGGATCAGGCACGTGCGGTGAATGCGGCTGCGGAAGCGCTCGTCAGCGCGGGCTTTCGGAAGGTCGACTACGTCGCCGCGCGGGAGGCCGCAACGCTCGCGCCCTGGCGACGGGACCGCGACGGCCGCCTGCTCGCGGCGGCCTGGCTCGGCACCACCAGGTTGATCGACAATGTGGAAGTCCCAGCCGCTCCGCCGGCGCTTTAGCCGAGCCGCTTCTCCAGGATGAGCGCGGGCCATCCGGAACTGCCGCCGCAATCCGCTGTCCTGCCTGCCGTCCGAAATCCGTTCGCCTCGTAGAAGGCGATCGCCGCCGCATTCGCCTCCTCGACCTCCAGACGCAGCGTCCGCATCTCCGGAAAACTGGCCTCGACTTCGTCGAGCAGCGCCTGGCCGATCCTTTGCCGCTGACAATCCGGAGATACGTAGAGCTGGTTCAGAAGGACGATCTTCGGGTCGGTGGTGGCGGCCGCGAAAGCCATGCCGCCAAGCCGCTTGCCATCGTCAGCGACCAGGAATTCGGAATTCGGCCGGGCCAGCTGCGCCTTGAGCGAAGCAAGAGAATGCCAGTCGTCGGTGATCGCCGTTACATGCTCGGCGCCGTAAATGGCGTCATAGGTCGCATGCCACGTTTCGACCAGCAGCGCGCGGATCGCAACAAGATCGCGCTCGCTGGCGGTGCGGACGAACATCGCTCTATTCGATGCCGAGCTTGGCCTTGACCAGCTCGTTGACCGCCTGCGGGTTCGCCTTGCCGCCGGTCGCCTTCATCACCTGGCCGACGAACCAGCCGGCCATGGTCGGCTTGGCGCGCGCCTGCTCGGCCTTGTCCGGATTGGCGGCGATGACCTCGTCGACCGCCTTCTCGATGGCGCCGGTGTCTGTCACCTGCTTCATGCCGCGGCTTTCGACCAGCTGGCGCGGATCGCCGCCCTCGTTCCAGACGATCTCGAACAGATCCTTGGCGATCTTGCCGGAGATCGTGCCTTCCTTGATCAGGTCGACGACGGTACCGAGCTGCTCAGGCGAAACCGGAGCGTTTTCAATATCTTTGCCAGCCTTGTTGAGAGCGCCCAGCAGGTCGTTGATGACCCAGTTGGCGGCAAGCTTGCCGTCGCGCCCCGAGGCCACCTTCTCGAAATAGTCGGCGATCGGCTTTTCCGACACCAGCACCGAGGCGTCGTAGGGCGAGAGGCCGAGCGAGCCGATCAGCCGCGCCTTCTTCTCGTCCGGGAGTTCCGGCAGATGCTGTGCCAGATCATCGACATAGGCCTGGTCGAATTCCAGCGGCAGAAGGTCGGGGTCGGGGAAATAGCGGTAGTCATGCGCCTCTTCCTTGGAGCGCATCGAGCGCGTCTCGCCCTTATTGGGGTCGAACAGGCGCGTCTCCTGCTCGATCGCGCCGCCGTCTTCGAGAATGGCGATCTGACGGCGCGCTTCGGACTCGATGGCCTGGCCGATGAAGCGGATCGAGTTGACGTTCTTGATCTCGCAGCGCGTGCCGAACGCGCCGCCCGGGCGGCGCACCGAGACATTGACGTCGGCGCGCAGCGAACCCTCGTCCATGTTGCCGTCGCAGGTACCGAGATAGCGCATTATGGTGCGCAGCTTGCTGACATAGGCCTTGGCCTCGTCGGCAGAGCGCATGTCCGGCTTGGAGACGATCTCCATCAGCGCAACGCCGGACCGGTTGAGGTCGACATAGGACATTGTCGGATGCTGGTCGTGCATAGACTTGCCGGCATCCTGCTCCAGATGCAGGCGCTCGATGCCGACCTCGATGTCCTCGAACTCGCCCTGCCGGTCCGGTCCGACCGAGACGATCACCTTGCCTTCGCCGACGATCGGCTGCTTGTACTGCGAGATCTGATAGCCCTGCGGCAGGTCCGGGTAGAAATAGTTCTTCCGATCGAAGACCGACTTGTGGTTGATCGCGGCCTTCAAGCCCAGCCCAGTGCGGATCGCCTGCTTGACGCATTCCTCGTTGATCACCGGCAGCATGCCGGGCATCGCCGCGTCGACCAGGCTGACATTGGCGTTGGGCGCCGCGCCGAAAGAGGTCGAGGCGCCGGAGAACAGCTTTGCCTCGGACGTCACTTGCGCATGCACTTCGAGCCCGATGATGATTTCCCAGTCGCCGGTGGCGCCGGAGATCAGGCGTTTCGGGTCGGGCGTGCGGGTATCGATGATGCTCATGGAGGCCTATGGGTCGCATTCGTGGCTGGCGCGATTTTGCTTATCGCGTTGCGAAAATCGCATCACTCGCTAGTGCAAACCGTTCCTTGAGACAAGTCCAAAGCCGCGCGCAGGCCTCCAGGCAGCTTGCGCTTGTAAGCCCACGGGCTGTGCTGGCGGCTCCTTTCCGCCTGTATCAGGCGGTGGCGATGTAGGCCCGG
Source organism: Mesorhizobium sp. WSM3879 (assembly GCF_002294915.1). Classification (NCBI taxonomy): domain Bacteria; kingdom Pseudomonadati; phylum Pseudomonadota; class Alphaproteobacteria; order Hyphomicrobiales; family Phyllobacteriaceae; genus Mesorhizobium; species Mesorhizobium sp. WSM3879. The sequence continues at coordinate 70,336 of NZ_NSFZ01000008.1, forward strand.
ATCTCCTCAGCCTCGCGCTCGACATCCTCGATCCGGCGCTTGACCACATCGCCGATCGACACGATGCCGTCGAGCATCCCGTCCTTCTCCACCGGCAGGTGGCGGAAGCGACCCTTCGTCATGATCTCCATGACCTCGTTGACCGTGTGGTTCTCGTTGCAGATCTTGACCTTCGGCGTCATGGCCGAACGGACCGGAATATCGAGCGCGGCCGCGCCCTCCCTGGCCAGCACTCGCACGATGTCACGCTCGGAAAGGATGCCGACGATCTTGCGGTCGCCGTTGGTGATGACCAGCGCGCCGATCCTATGCTCGGTCAGGATGCGAATAGCTTCGCTCAGCTTTTCATTAGGCCCGAGTGTGAACACGTCATGGCCTTTTTGCTCAAGAATTGCCTTCACAGTCATGGCGTCCTCCTGTGCCTTGCCGCCGGCTCCTGCCCTGACCGGCATTCACGTTCCGGTGAACATGGTGCGCCGTGATTGGTTGCATTTCAAGTGCGCCGCAGCGCTACTCGGACGGCTGGGGCCGATCGAAAAAACGCACGCCGAAAAAGCCTGCGACAAAGCCGCCGATATGGGCTTCCCAGGCGATCTGTCCTTCGATCCCCGGCGCAAAGCCGAGAAGGCCGGTGGCGAGGTTGATCACCATCCAGACGCCGAGGAAGGTCATGACGCCGCGCGAACGCAGCACGATTGCGATCGGCAACGGCTCGCCGGCGAAGGCCGCCTGGCCTGACGAGCGATCGATCCGGAACCCGTAGCGCGCCGCAGCTCCCATCATGCCCGAGATCGCGCCCGACGCGCCGACCAGCGGCATCTCGCCATAAGGATGCATCGCCCAGAACAGCGCGACCGAAGCCAGCCCGGTCACGGCGTAGAACACCGCAAACCGGGCCGCGCCGAAACGATTGGCGAGCGGTGAGCCGAAAGCGGCAAGCCAGACCATGTTGACGGCAATGTGGGCGAGGCCCCCATGCATGAAGGCATAGGTGAAGGGGCGCGTGAACAAGAACCAGTCGAAGCCGTATTGACCAGTGTAGAGCACCGGAATGAAGGCTCCGTCGTAGAGCAGCGTTATTTGCTGGTCGTCGTTCAGCACATATCGCTCCAGCAGGAAGACGATCCCGCAGATCCCCATCACCGCCAGCACAACCGGCGGCAAGTTGAACACCGGCTCGCGGCGCGGCTCCGGCGCTTCGTCGTCTGGTTGCATTTCGGATTCGGTCGGAGTTACCGGCTCGCTCATGGCCTCTTCGCAGCTGGCTGGAGACTCGATTTCGGCCGAGCATGTAGTTCACGCCTGATCGAATCACAAATCGCGAATCGCTCAAGCTGAACGGATAGGCCTGGATCGGCGACGCGAATCAAAAGAAAGCCGTCCAGGTTTCCCTGAACGGCCGGTCGAGTCCCCTGCTCCCCGAAAACTGACTGAAGTGCTGCCGATCGCTGCTGAAACGACCGTTTTGGAGTGGTTTTTGATGTGCCACAGGTCCCAACGGCGTGCAACGTAAACCACTTGTTAACCTTAACGACCCCGAGACGTGAACAAACGTTAACGATGCTGGCACGCATCCTGCTCCGCACCGCATGAAAGTCATCGGAGGGCGCCCTGTCTGTTCGCCGATGGGACAACAAGAAAGACAGATTGCCGGAGCGGAATGGAAATGAATCAGAACGGATCAATCGCGCTGTTCCAATATTGGAACCGGCTGCGTGATGGCCGCCCGGCTCCGAAACGCTCGGAAGTGGAGCCGGCGGACATCAAGACGCTCCTGGCCGATACGTTCATCCTGGAGCGCGACACACGCGGAGAGGCCGTGTTCCGGCTGGCCGGCACCAGGCTCTGCGCCTATTACGGCCGCGAGCTCAAAGGGTTTTCCTTCCCCTCGCTCTGGCGCGAGAAGGACCAGCGGCTTATGTCGCGTCTTATCCACGGCGTCTTCGATCAGAAGTCGGTGCTGCTTCTGACCTATGAAGGATTCAGCCGAAATGGTCGTTCCAGCAAGTTCGAGCTGCTGGCGCTGCCGCTCGATGGCGGCGTCGAGAGCCCTCGCTGCCTCGGCATCGTCAGCGCCGCGGATCGGCCGTTCTGGCTTGGTGCCGACCCGCTCGCCGACGCCCTGATCGACGCGATCCGGGTCATCGATCCCGACAAGGACCCGATGTTCCTGAAGAACCGGCCGGCGATCGATGTTCCGTCGCTCGTGCCGACGGAGTTCGACGCGCCCGAGACCATTTCGGCGCTCGGCCGCGTACGCCGGATACGGCATCTCGTCGTCTTCGACGGCGGGCGCAACGAGTAGAGCGGATCGCGAGATTTTGCCCCGATCTGGTCCAGGCCTTTGCCTTGCGTGCGGGGCCGCCCCCAGCCCATTTGGGCCGGCTTTTTCCCGTTTGTTAACCTGCTTTGCTGTAGCTTTTCCGGTGAAATTCCTCGCACGTCGCGCGGAATGCCAACGGGGTGTAGGCAGTCATGAGGTCAGCGGCGGAATTTGCGCCGTCCCGTGTGGAGCGGCGCAATTTTCAGCGTGTCCGGGTGAAAATCTACGGACGCTTCATGCTGGAGGACCGCACGGAACACGCGTGCCAGGTGATAGACATGTCGCCAGGCAATGTCGCCTTGCGCACCGATCGCGTCGGCATGCCGGGGGAAAAGGTCATTGCCTATATCGATCACATCGGTCGCATCGAAGGCATCGTGACGCGCACCTCGCAGGACGGTTTCGCCATGACCGTCATCGCTTCGGACCGCAAGAAGGACAAGCTCGCCGCGCAGCTCACCTGGCTTGCAAACAAGCATGAGCTCGACCTGCCGGAAGACCGTCGCCACGAGCGCGTCGCGCCGCGCAACCCGATGAGCGTGCTGCAGCTCACCGACGGGCGACAGTATCAGTGCCGCATCATCGACCTGTCGCTCTCGGGCGCGGCGATCGAGATCGACGTCAAACCAGCAATCGGCGTGCAGGTCATGCTGGGAACGATGCGCGGCCAGGTTGTGCGTCACTTCGAGGACGGCGTCGCCATTGAGTTCGCCGTCATCCAGCGGCCGGAAACCTTGGATTCGGAATTCAACGCGCCGCGGACCTGACCGCTTAGAATGCGGACATGCATCCAACCGGCCCCCAGCGGCCGGTTTTTTGTTGGCCGGATCAGCGCCTTCCAGCAGCCGGGCGGCATGTCGAGACGCCACGTGATCCGGGTGCGGCGGCCGGTTTAGATTCTCAACAATCCGCAGTCGAGATAGTTCAAATTTTATATTTAATCTACGGGCGTTTTACTCAATCTCTACTTCCGGTTTTTGCGTCAAATAAATCCCAACGTGGCACAGTCTCTCTCAAACGGGGAGACTACCATAATGAAAATGACGAGGGGCAAGCTGTTGCTCTTGGCAATGGCGATGCAGCTTTCCGCCTGGGGCACGGCAAGCGCGGGACCGCTGTTCATGCATACGGGTGGCCGCACCACCCAGCCCGTCGGCCATTATGAACTCTGCCAGCGTATCCCCATCGAATGCAATGAGACGACGCCGAATGGGCCTCCTGTCGAGCTGACCCGCAAGCTGTGGGCGACGATGATCAAGGTCAACAATTCGGTCAACACCCGCGTCAAGCCACGTACCGATATGGAGATCTACGGGGTCGAGGAATACTGGGCCTATCCCGACAACGGTTTCGGCGACTGCGAGGACTACGCGCTGGAGAAGCGCCGCGAATTGATGGCCGCCGGTGTCCCCGCCGGCGACCTTTTGATGACGGTCGTGCGCCAGCCGAACGGCGACGGCCACGCGGTGCTGACGGTGCGCACCAGCCTCGGCGAGTTCATCCTCGACAATCTCGAGCCGAAAGTGCTCGCCTGGAACGACACGGTCTACACCTACCTCAAACGTCAATCGACAGAGAATTCAGGCGTTTGGGTTTCGATCAACGACGGCCGCGAGGACGCGGTCGCCAGCGTCCGCTAGGACCCCAATGCATGCTGCCCCAAGATGCGCAGGGCTTTTGGGGCAACGGCACACACGAAGAGATTAAGCACGCCGCATTCATACGGCGTGCCTGGAAAAAGCCCGGTCGAGTCCCCACCCTCCCCGTCCCCAACGACCGGGTTTTAGGAGCCGGCCCTGTCCCCGGGCCGGCTCCGCTTTTTTTGCCGCCGCCTGCGGGCCTTTCTCGTAACGGCAGACCGGAGCAATATCGCCGTTTATTTTTGGATGGACGGCGATGCTGGAAATCCCGGACGAACGGTGCGAGCGCGCCAAGCTGTTCCAGGCAATAGACGACGCCTTCAAGGCGGGCGATTTCGAGGGGCTTGGCAAGGCGCTGGGCGGCTCCGCACGATGGTACGACGAGAGGATGCCGTTCGAGCTCGGCCTCGGCCATCCGTTGGAATATGCGATCTATTGGAGCCCGACCGGCTTCATCGCCACGCTGCTTGATGCAGGCTCGAATCCGAATTACGAGGATCCCGCCGGCTTCCCGTCGGTCATCGCCGCGCTATCCACCGAGCGGCGGGACAGGCTGCAGCTTATCCAAATCCTGCTCGAGCAGGGCGCCGACCCGAACATGCGCGGGGTCAACGACTGGACGCCTCTGCATTACGCCGTGGCGCTGCGCGACGCCGAGGCAATCCGCCTGCTGCTGGCGTCGGGCGCGGATCCGTCGCTCAGGACGCGCATCGATGATTATGAAACCGCCCTGGAAGGTGCAGACCACGCCGGTTTCGAAGCGGGCGCGTCGCTGCTGCGTGAGGCGATGTCCAGACGCAATTAATAGGCCGCAGGCGAAACGGCAGACCGAACCGCTCTCAGAGCTCCTTCAATCCGGCCTTGAAGCGCCTGCCGTTGGCGACATAGTGCGCGGCCGATACCCGCAGCCTCTCGATTGCCGCGTCATCCAGCACCCTTATCACCTTGGCGGGCGAGCCGACGATCAGCGAATTGTGCGGGAAAGCCTTGTTTTCCGTCACCAAAGCGCCGGCACCGACCAGCGAATTCTTGCCGATCCTCGCGCCGTTGAGCACGATGGCGCCCATGCCGATCAGGCTGTTGTCGCCGACCGTACAGCCATGCAGCAGGGCGCGATGGCCGATCGTGCAGCCCTGCCCGATGGTGAGCGGATAGCCCGGGTCGGTGTGCATGACCGTATGTTCCTGCACATTGGTGTCGGCGCCGATGGTGATCGGTTCACCGTCGCCGCGGATGACGACGCCGAACCAGAAGCCGGCATTGCGGCCTATCGCGATATCGCCGATCAGCGTGGCGTCGGGCGCCACCCAATTGGTTTCAGCGTCCTCGAACCGGGGCGCCTTCCCGTCGATCGCATAGATCGGCATCTTTTCTCCGATTCGTCTCAAGCCGAGAATTCGGCGGAGCTTAGGAGACCCGTTGCCCAGGAAGCAATGGTGATCAGCACGATCCCGAGCGCCAGTGCCCACGCAATCGCCGTGCAGCCGCAGGAAAGCAGCGCCAGCGTGCCGATGCGCCCCTCGCGCCGCGCAGCCAGAGCATCATTGGTGAGCATGAACGGGCCGGCGCAGGCGGTCACCGCGAGCGAGCGCACAATATGGGCAGGCGTGACATAGGGATCGGCGAAGGCCAGCCGGCGGCCGCAGACGATTTCCATCGCCGAGCCGGCGAGGCCGCAAGCCGTCAGGCCGACCGCAAAAGCGTAGAGAGGGAGCAGCATGAGATCCATCTTTACCAACCGTTTACCATGAGACCGCACAGTCGTGCCGACGCGCTGCAAGAGCCATGCCGCGCCAGTTGTGCCACCTGAGGACAGGTGAGCGGATCGGGGAATCGCGATGAGAGAGGCAGCCGCCGCGGAGGAATTCGAGGTTGTCGACTCGACCTTGATGAAGCGGGTCTTCTACGTCTTCGCGGCGCTCGCCCTGCTTTCAGTGGCTATCAGTCTCGGCGGCAAATGGCTCGGCCGGTCGATCGCCATGGCCGGCTATACCGACGACACGACCGTGCGCCAGGTCGTCATGGGCAACAATGTGATCAGTGTGCCGGCCAACTTCATCCGCTTCGACCAGGCCAGGCGCGACGGCATCGCCTCGCGCTTCGACCTTTATCTGCGCTATCCCGAAATGGACGGCTACAGCACCGCCGCGCGCGACGACTTCAACCACGTCACGACCAGGAAGATCATCTTCCTGTCATTCGAGCCGCGGATGATGTCGCGCGACATGAGCGGCCGTTTCGCCCCAATCTACAGCGCCCTGATCGTCACGCCGGGCACGCCCGGCCCGGCCGGTACAAGGCTCTACGGCTTCACCGAGAAATCGGGCTATCTCAACGAGGTCCTGGCGGTCGCCGAGCGCCCCGGCAAAGACCCGTTCGTCGCCCGCTGCCTGAGCGGCCCGAGTGCCGAGGATTCGCTGGCCCCCTGCGAGCGCGACATCCAGGTCGGCGATGATCTCAGCCTCACCTACCGCTTCCCGCGCGAGTTGCTCGGGAACTGGCAGGCGCTCGATGCCGCGATCGCCACCAAGGTGGCCGGTATCCTGAAAACGGGACGCTGAAGCGCTCCGCCGGAGCCATGGCGCGCCACCCGCTCTTCCTCTCCAGCGGCCAGCCTGGCTCAATACATCGGCACGACCGGCTCGGCGATGCGGTCTGGCATCGGGCCGGCAAGGCGCGCTATTGGTCGAACATGATGCCACCCTATCTCACGTTCGACCCCGTCAGCCGCCGCCTGCGCCTCGACCCGCATGAACCGGCCTTTGTGCAAAATCCCTATGAAGCCTACGCCTTCTTGCACGGCGCTTCGAACGCCTTCTTCTGGGAAGACTACGGCTTCTGGTGTTTCGGCGGCTTCGACGACGTCAACCGCCTGCTTCGCGATCGTCGCCTCGGCCGCCAGAACCCGGCCGGCATTCCCGACAGCCGCGGGGTTGGCGACGACCGTTCGCACCTGACCGCCTTCGACGCCATCGAAGCCAATTCGATGCTTGAGCTCGAGCCGCCGGTGCACACGAGGTTGCGGACACTGGTCAATCGGGCCTTCGTCTCGCGCCAGGTCGAGCGGCTGCGGCCGCGCATCGAGGCTGTGGCCAATGAGCTGATCGACCGCTTCGAGCCGGGCTCCGTCGATCTTCTGCCCGGTTACGCCTCGCCCTTGCCGATCACCATCATCGCCGAGATGCTCGGCGTTCCGGTCGAGATGGGGCCGCAACTGCTCGACTGGTCGCATCAGATGGTCGCCATGTACATGCACGGCCGCACGCGCGAGACCGAGGAGACGGCCAACCGCGCCGCGCGCGATTTCGCGGCGTTCCTGCGCGGCTATGTCGCCGAGCGGCGCAAGAGACCCGGCGACGATCTGCTTTCGCTGCTGATCGAGGCCCAGGACAACGGCCAGAAGCTCTCGGAGGACGAGCTGGTTTCCTCAGCTATCCTTCTGCTCAACGCAGGGCACGAAGCGACTGTGCATCAGACCGGAAATGCCGTGAGAACGATCCTCGCGCAGGGCGGCGATGCGCGCCGCTTCTTCGCAACACCGGAGGCCAATGCCGCCACGGTCGAGGAATGCCTGCGCTACGATGCGCCGCTGCACATGTTCCTGCGCTATGCCTATGAAGAGATGGAAGCTGCTCCGGGCATTTTGCTCAAGCCCGGCGAGACGGTGGCGCTGCTGCTCGGCATGGCCAATCACGACCCGCTGGCTTTCGCCGGACCGGCCACATTCAACCCGGCGCGAACCGACCAAAAGAACGTGTCGTTCGGCGCCGGCATCCACTTCTGCATCGGCGCGCCGCTGGCCAGGCTGGAGTTGCAGGTGTCGCTGAAGACGCTGTTCGATCGGCTGCCGGATCTAGGCCTGACGGAAGAGCCGCGCTTCCGCGACACCTATCATTTTCATGGATTGGAAGCGCTCTCGGTGCGCTTCTGAACCGCAATAATCCGAAGATCTGAAAATGAGATTCGCCTTTCTGCAGGAACCGCCCTTCTGCTTCACCGATGCATCCGGGAAAGTCGGCGGCTGCGACGCGATGCTGGCCGAGAAGATCTTCGCGATGTCCCAAACGACGGCTTTCACGCCCGTCGAGACCGAATTCGCCGAGTTGCTGCCGGGACTGGCCGACGGCCGCTGGAACATGACCACCGGCCTGTTCATCTCCGAAGAGCGCAGCAAGCTGGTGGACTTCAGTCGCCCGATCTGGTCGCTGCCGGACGGCTTGATGGTTGTCAAGGGCAACCCGCTCGACCTTGAGGGCTATCGCTCTCTTGCAGGCCACCCTTCCGCGAGGCTTGGCGTGATATCGAACCAGATCCAGCATCGGACGGCCCTTGAGAATGGCGTGCCGCCGGAGCGGATCAGTGTGTTCGCCACGCAGGCCGAGGCAGCGGAGGCGGTGGCTATCGGCAGGGTGCAGGCCTATGCCAGCGTTGCCATGGCGCATCGCGGCTACATTGCGCGGCGACCGGCTGCGCTGGCCGATGTCATTGACGTTCCCGCGTCCGAACGGTTGCCCGCCGCCGGCGCGTTTGCGGTCGCTAAAGGCAACGACGCGTTGAGGCGGCGTGTCGATGACGGTCTGGGCGACCTGCTTGGAAGCCGGTGGCACCGCGACCTGATGGCCGGATTCGGTTTCTCCGGAGCGGATGTCGACCGGCTGCTCTAACAGCCCGGCAAGCGCGCTTCACAGCTTGATCACATATTCCTTCCGCGTCGTCTCCAGCACTTCCCAGGTTCCCTTGAAACCCGGCCGCAGCACAAAACTGTCGCCGGCCTTGACCGTGCGCGCGTCGCCGCCGTCTTCGGCGATCACCGAGACGCCGGACAGGATGTGGCAGAATTCCCATTCGTCATAGACGATGCGCCACTTGCCCGGCGTCGCTTCCCAGATACCGGCATAAAGGCTGCCGTCCCGCTCCTCGACATTCCAGGTGCGGAATTTCGGATCGCCGGAGATCAAGCGGTCCGGGGCCGGCGCGCCGGCCTCCGGCTCGACAGTTTCGGGATCAACCGCGAGAAAGGCGGACATCGCGCTCAGACCTTGCTCAGCGCCTGTTCGAGGTCGGCGACGATGTCGTTGACGTCCTCGATGCCGATCGACAGGCGGACCGTGTCCGGGCCGGCACCGGCCTTTACCTTCTGCTCGTCGGACAGTTGCCGGTGCGTGGTCGAAGCCGGGTGAATGACCAGCGACTTGGTGTCGCCAACATTGGCGAGGTGCGAGAACAGTTCCAGCGCCTCGACGAACTTGACGCCGGCCTCGTAGCCGGCCTTGAGGCCAAAGGTGAAAACGGCGCCGGCACCCTGCGGCGAGTATTTCTTCTGCAGCGCATTGTTCTTGTCGCTCGGCAGTCCGGGATAGTTCACCCAGGCGACTTTCGGATGGTTGGAAAGCCAGGCGGCGACGCTCGCTGCGTTGTCGCAATGACGCTGCATCCTGAGCGGCAAGGTTTCCAGGCCGGTCAGGATCAGGAAGGCGTTGAAGGGCGAGATCGCCGGGCCGAGGTCGCGCAGGCCGAGCACGCGCGCGGCAATGGCAAAGGCGAAGTTGCCGAAAGTCTCGTGCAGGACGAGGCCGCCATATTCAGGGCGAGGCTCCGACAGCATCGGGTATTTGCCCGACTTCGACCAATCGAAGGTGCCGCCGTCGACGATGGCGCCGCCGATCGAATTGCCGTGGCCGCCGATGAACTTGGTGAGCGAATGCACCACGATATCGGCGCCATGCTCGATCGGCCGCACGAGATAGGGCGAGGCCAGCGTGTTGTCGACGATCAGCGGCAGGCCGTGCCTGCGAGCGATGTCGCCGATCTTCTCGATGTCGACGAAGATGCCGCCCGGATTGGCGAGACTTTCGATGAAGATCGCCCTGGTGTTGTCGTCGATTTGGCTCTCAAAGGTCGATGGATCGTTGGTATCGGCCCAGCGAACCTCCCAGCCATAATTCTTGAAGGCGTGGCCGAATTGGTTGATGGAGCCGCCATAAAGCTTTGTGGCAGATACGAAATTGTCACCCGGCCGCATCAGATTGTGGAAGACGATGACCTGGGCGGCGTGGCCGGAGGCGACGGCCAGCGCGGCAGTGCCACCTTCGAGCGCGGCGAGACGCTCCTCGAGAACCGCCTGCGTGGGGTTCATGATGCGGGTATAGATGTTGCCGAAGGCCTTCAGCCCGAACAGCGAGGCGGCGTGGTCGGCGTCATCGAAGACATAGGAGGTGGTCTGATAGATCGGCGTGGCGCGCGCGCCGGTCGCCGGGTCCGGCTTGGCGCCGGCATGGACGGCGAGCGTGTTGAAACCGGGCGTACGGGTCATCGAAGCCTCCCTCTCAAACTTGCGAAAATCGCCGGGCATTCTTGGCCAAGCGCGGTCGTGAATGCAAAGAACAAAATACCTTTCGGCGTGCGATCTGCGGCGAACGCCCGGGAAAATCCATTTCTTCCCGGAATAATTTTGCGCGCCTGGTTGTCCGTCTATTTCTGGCGCACGCCAAAACTCTGGAAACCCTTGCGCATCAATGGCTTCTTCGACGACAGCACGCCGGAGTTGACGCCGGTCCAGCCGATCTCGCCCGACAGCTTGCCATATTCGATCTTGGGACAGCGGTTCATGACCACCTTGATGCCGGCTGCCTCGGCGCGCGCGGCGGCCTCGTCATGGCGAACACCTAGCTGCATCCAAACGACCTTCGGCAGCGGATCGAGCTTCAGTACCTGCTCGACGATGCCAGGGACAGCGGCCGAGCCGCGAAAAATGTCGATCATGTCGACCGGGTGCGGCAGGTCGGCCAGGCTGGCATAGACCGTCTGTCCAAGGATCTGCTTGCCGGCATGACCGGGATTGATCGGCAACACCGAAAAACCCTTGGTCAGCAGATATTTCAGCACGAAATAGCTCGGCCGCACGTCGTTGGGCGAGGCGCCGACCATGGCAATGGTCTTCACCGAGTTCAGAATGCCGGCAATGGCGCTGTTGTCGTAGGCGTCGTGATTCATGGCTCGTCCTCATACAGCGCATCGGCGAGAAAGGCAGCCGGATCGCTGCAGAAGTCACGCATTATGCGAAAATGATCGGTGTCCTGAAAATCAATCAGATCGAGGCCGATGCGGCTGATGCGGAAGAGCCGCGCGTTCGGGCAGGCCATCAGCAACGGCGAGTGCGTCGCCATGATCACCTGCGCGGTGCCGGACCGCTCCATGCGCTGAAGCAGCTTCAGCAACTCGATCTGTCGCGTCGGCGAGAGCGCGCTTTCGGGCTCGTCGAGGATGTAGATGCCCTGTCGTCGGCAGCGTTCCTCGAAGAAGCGGATGAACCCTTCGCCATGCGACCATGACAGGAAGTCCGGCGGCGCTCCGCCAGACTCCAGCGCCGCCTGGTCAAGATAACGAGCCACGGAGTAAAAGGACTCCGCCCGGAAGAACCAGCCCGCGGTGACCTTCGGCAGCCAATGGCAGCGCAGCGCAGCGGCAAGTGCAGCACCACTCTTGTCGATGGCGCCTGAGTGGTCGACGGGCATATAGCCTTTGCCGCCGCCGGCCTCGTCATAGCCGGCCAGCGCGCCGATGGCTTCGAGCAGCGTCGATTTGCCGGTGCCGTTCTCGCCAACGATGATGGTGATGGCCGACGTGAATTCGAACTCGAACTCGCGATCCCGGAAGATCGGCAGGCTCCATGGATATCCATCCCAATCCGCGACGCGCGAAGGCTCAAGCAGAATGCGCTTGAGATAGGGCGCTTTCAGCCGCGTCAGTTGCTTGCGGGCAGCCACGTCGGACCGTCAATCATGAAAAAGCGCGCTGCATTCTCGGGTCAATTATTCGTCGGCCCATTCCGGCTTGCGCTTGCCGATGAAGGCGCCGATGCCTTCCTCGGCGTCGCGCGCCAGCATGTTTTCCACCATCACACGGCCGGTATAGGCGTAGGCGTCAGCCAGCCCCATCTCGGCCTGGGCGTAGAACGCCTCCTTGCCGGTCTTGACCACCAAAGACGATTTTGAAGCAATGGTTTGCGCGTATTTGTTGACAACCTGATTCAGATATTCGCGCGGCACGATCCGGTTGATGAGACCGAACTCCTTGGCCGTCGCCGCATCGATCGTCTCGCCGGTGAGAAGCATTTCCACCGCCTGCTTGCGCGAGACGTTGCGCGACAGCGCAACCATCGGCGTCGAGCAGAACAGGCCGATATTGACGCCGGGCGTGCAGAAGGTCGCTTCGTGCGAGGCGATGGCGAGGTCGCAGCTCGCGACAAGCTGCAGTCCGGCCGCGGTAGCCAAACCGTCGACCTCGGCGATCACCGGCCTCGGATGGCGCACGATGGTCTGCATCAGCTTTGCGCAGGCGACAAAGGTCTTTTCGAAGAAGGCGCGGCCGCGATCCGGTTCTGCGCGGTGCGCCGTCATTTCCTTGAGGTCGTGGCCGGCGCAAAACACTTTGCCTGACGCTGCCAGGATGATGACGCGTACGGATTTGTCGTCCTTCACGCGGTCGAACTCGGCCTGCAGCGCCGCCATCGTCGCCAGCGACAGCGCGTTGGCCGGCGGGCTTGCAAGGGTGAGTCGCAGCACGCCCTTGTCTTGGCTGACAAGAACCGGGCCGTCGGCGACGGCGGGCTTGATGGCAACGACTTCGGCCATTTTTGAACCTCTCGATCAGCGGTCCCGGGTCATGGAGCAACAGAACTAACATGCTGCCGATTGAAGAACAGCCGCGAGACGTGTTTTCTCCGTGGCACCGTTTGGTCCAGGCGCGCCGTCTGGAACTTCCCGTATATAGGAATCGCGCATGCCCGCTCAAAGCAATCTCAAGCCGGTGCTGACCGCGGCCGAAGTCAACGCGCTGATGGCAAACGTCTATCCGCAGCTCAACGACCAGTTCTCCTTCTATGAGGCGCTGGAAGTGTTTCCGGGCGGCTGCACGGTGCGGCTCAATGCCGACCAGCGCCATCTGCGCCCCGGCGGCACCGTCTCGGGTCCGGCGCTGTTCACGCTTGCCGACATTGGCGGTTATGTGTGCGTGCTCAGCCATGCCGGGCCGGATGCGCTTTCGGTGACGACCAATCTCAACATCAACTTCATGCGCAAGGCCGAGGCCGGACCGATCGACGGCCATTGCCGTATCCTTAAGCTCGGAAAGAGCCTGATGGTCTTCGACATCGACATCGTCGCCGGGGCCGACCGGCACACGGTGGCCCACGCCACAGGGACCTATTCGATCCCGCCGAAGCGAATGGATGAGGTAAAATAATACCGTTTCGCCAATTGATTGTTTTTGCTTTATTTTCAGCGCCAGTAGAGTTTCCGCTTGGCTTGACGCATCCGGCACCCTCGCCTATAAGCCGTCACGAAACAGCGGCCGCAAGGGCCGCCGTTTTGTTATTGCCGGACGGCTTGGCCTCTCCGTCAATTCAAGCAACAAAAAACGCCTGTTCCTGCCGTTCGCGGACAGGACGGTCAACCTGAGAGCAAAACATGGCTACCTTTTCGCAGAAGCCTGCGGATGTGGTGAAGAAGTGGGTGCTGATCGACGCCGAGGGTCTCGTCGTCGGCCGCCTTGCCACTGTCATCGCCAACCATCTGCGCGGCAAGCACAAGCCCACTTTCACCCCGCATGTCGATGATGGCGACAATGTCATCGTCATCAATGCCGACAAGGTGGTGTTCACCGGCAAGAAGTACACCGACAAGGTCTATTACTGGCACACCGGCCATCCCGGCGGCATCAAGGAGCGCACCGCGCGCCAGCTGCTCGAGGGCCGCTTCCCCGAGCGCGTCGTCGAGAAGGCTGTGGAGCGCATGATCCCGCGCGGCCCGCTTGGCCGCCGCCAGATGAAGAATCTCCGCGTCTATGCAGGCACTGAGCATCCGCACGCGGCCCAGCAGCCCGTCACGCTCGACGTGGCCAAGCTGAACTCCAAGAACAAGAGGGCCTCGTAATGGCTGAGCTTTCCTCGCTCGCAGAACTCGGGACTGTCACGACCGCCGCGCAGCCGGCCGCGCCTGTCCACGTCCAGAAGCTCGACAAGTCGGGCCGCGCCTATGCCACCGGCAAGCGCAAGAACGCCATCGCGCGCGTCTGGGTGAAGCCGGGCTCCGGCAAGATCATCGTCAACGACAAGGAATTCGCGACCTATTTCGCGCGTCCCGTGCTGCAGATGATTCTCAACCAGCCGATCGTCGCCGCCAACCGCGCCGGCCAGTACGACATCGTCGCCACCGTCATCGGCGGCGGTCTCTCCGGCCAGGCGGGCGCCGTGCGTCACGGCATCTCCAAGGCGCTGACCTATTACGAGCCGGGCCTGCGTTCGGTGCTCAAGAAGGGCGGCTTCCTCACCCGCGACAGCCGCGTGGTCGAGCGTAAGAAGTACGGCAAGGCCAAGGCCCGCCGCAGCTTCCAGTTCTCGAAGCGCTAAGCGCTGCGAAGTCCAAGCATTTCGAAAAGGCCGCCTCCGGGCGGCTTTTTTGTTTCCGTCACCAGTGCCCGGCCGGCGTTTTTATGTAGTCGATGAAGGCGCGCAGCGGTGCCGGCACCAAGCGCCGGCCAGGGTAATAAAGAAACGGCCCCGAGAAGCTTTGCCACCAGGGCTGGAGCACCGGTTCCAGAACGCCGCTGTCGAAATACGGGCGCACCCAGTCCTCGAAGAGCCAAAGGATGCCGACGCCGGCGATCGCCGCATCGACAGCGAGATCGACGCCTCCACCGATGCTGACGACCAATGGCCCCGTGGGATCGACCCGCACCACCTCGCCGACCCGCTCGAACTCCCAGGGCGTCATGACCCCGCTCGGAAAGCGGCCGCGCACGCAGGCATGGCCAAGCAGTTCGCGCGGGTGCTGCGGCCGACCGTGCCGGTCAAGGTAGGACGGCGCGGCGGAGGTCGTGAAGCGCTGCGCGCGCGGTCCGATCGGCACCGCGATCATGTCCTGCTCCAGCCGCTCGTCATAGCGGATTCCGGCGTCGCAGCCGGCCACCAGCACATCGACAAAGTTCTCCTCGGCGATCACCTCCAGGCGAATGGCGGGATAGGCCGCGAGAAATCCCGGAACGATTTTGGGCAGCACCAGCCGCGAGGCGCTTATCGGCACGTTGAGACGCAACGTTCCGGCGGGCCGGTCGCGAAAGCCGTTCACCACATCGAGCGCAGCTTCTACCTCGCCCAATGCGGGGCCGAGCCGCGCCAGCAGGCTGGCACCAGCCTCGGTCAAAGCAACGCTGCGCGTGGTGCGGTTGAAGAGCCGAACACCGAGGTGGGTTTCCAGACGGCGGATGGCTTCGCTGAGCGCTGACGCGCTGCCGGCCGTGGCGCGAGCTGCTTCGCGAAAGCCGCCGGCGCGGGCCACGGCCATGAATGCCTGGAGATCGTTGAGTTCGGCCGCCATTGTCCTAAATTTCGTTCAAGCTGTGCCGAATATAGCTGGTTATCGGAACAGCGGCTATGTCTTATCTCCCTCGCCGACAATGAAGGAGAACCCGATGTCCAGCGTAAACAAATCCGGCGCCTATAAACTCGGCGAGCGGTCGGTCCGCCGCCTCGGCTACGGCGCCATGCAGCTCGCAGGCAAAGGAGTGTTCGGTCCGCCGAAAGACCATGACGCGGCCATCGCCGTGCTGCGCGAAGCGATAGCGCAAGGCGTGAACCATATCGACACCAGCGATTACTATGGCCCGCACGTCACCAACAAGCTGATCCGCGAGGCGCTATCGCCCTACCCCGACGACCTCACCATCGTCACAAAGATCGGCGCCCGTCGTGGCGAAGATGCTTCCTGGCTGCCGGCCTTCACAGCCGATGAGCTCGAACAGGCCGTACATGATAATCTTCGCAATCTTGGCCGCGAGGTGATGGACGTCGTCAATCTGCGCATCATGTTCGGGATGCATGGTCCAGCGGAGGGCTCCATCGAGGCGCAGATCACCAAGCTCGCCGAGCTTCAGCGCAAGGGCCTGGTGCGCAATATCGGCTTGAGCAACGTCACCCGAGCGCAAATCCAGGAAGGCCGCAAGATTTGCGACATCGTCTGTGTGCAGAACCAGTACAATCTGGCGCATCGCGACGACGACGCGCTGATCGGTGAACTGGCGCGCCACGGCATCGCCTATGTGCCGTTCTTTCCGCTTGGCGGCTTCAGCCCGTTGCAATCGTCGACGCTGTCCGGCGTGGCCGAGCGGCTCGGCGCGACGCCGATGCAGGTTGCGCTGGCGTGGTTGTTGCAGCGTTCGCCCAACGTCCTTTTGATCCCGGGCACGTCGTCGGTCGGGCATCTGCGCGAGAACCTTGCGGCAGCGGAGCTGGAGCTGTCGGCGGATGTGCTGCGCGAGTTGGATGGGGTGGCGAAAGCGGCGTAGGTTGGCGCAGCACCCCGCCCGCGCCTGCGGCGCGACCTCCCCATCAAGGAGAGGTAAGGCGCCGCGCTTTACGCTCAAACGGGTTTAGCATTTCATGAATGTCGCAGGCATGCAGCGACGGCAGGCTGGCACGACGCTCTAGCTCCCTCGATGGGGAGGTCGGCGCGAAGCGGCGGGCGGGGTGAAGCGCCGACGTCAGCTTAATTGATACTGGCCGTATGCGCCGACTCGGCTTGCTTGATGTCCGTCGTGTACGGTACGCGATAGCCATTGGCAGCCAGCCATTCGATCGCCGCTTTTGGCTCGTCGGTCTGGATGATGGTGGCGCCGCGATCGACCCAGAAACCCCAAGCCTCGCGCGGCAGGCTGGCAGCGACCGCCAGCTCGTCGCCACGGCCGCCGGCAAGGAAGCCGCCCGGCTTGTTGACGATGGCATAGGTATCGGCCCAGAGGTGCCAGTCGCCGCGGACGGCTGTAGCCCGCATGCGCGTGCTGAACAGCGGGCCGCCGTTTGCGGTCAGCGTCTCGGCGCCGTTGCGCCAGTTGATCAGCTCGATAGCGCGTGGCGCGAACGCCTTGTCGACCTCGCCGGCAAAGGCGGCATCTTGCACGGCGTCATCGGCAAGGATCGGCATTAACTGGAAGCCGCCGCCCGCCTGGGCGAGCGCGGCCTTCACGGCTTCAATGCGCGCCTGGTTCCACAGGTTCTCCTTGACGATCACCTGATCGGCCATGCCGAGATCGCGGGCAACCGCGATCATGCCGGGCAGGTCCGTCACCTCGAGCTTGTTGTCGAGATTGATCAGGATCCTGTCCTTGGTCGTCAGCAGCATTTCGCGCAGCGTCGACACCGGCTCGCTGGTGACGGCGCCGGTGCCCTCGATCACCAGCCGGCACTTCTTCAGCTCCGCCAGCGTATATTCCGCCACCTCGCCCTTGCAGTTCGTGGTACGGTCGAGCCAGCTGTCATGCATGATGACGAACGCGCCGTCCTTCGAGCGCCTCACATCGACCTCGACTATCTCGGCGCCGATCGCGATCGAGCCCTCGACCGCGGCAAGCGAATTCTCGGCATAAAGCGTCTTGCCGGCCTGCATGCTGCCGGCCCGATGCGCCGCGATCATCACATGGTCGCGCCACTGGTTGGCGTGTTCGAAGCGGTCGAGGATTTGGGCGGCGCGCGTCTCACCGGCTAAGGTTTGACTCGAGGCCGTCGCAAGCGCGGCGGACAGAAGAAGGCTCAGCCAGAGTGTTCGCATCGGGGAATCGCTCCGTTCCGGGTCGGGACCCGGTTAGGCGATGCCCATGACAGGGAGGTGAACGAAGCCGGCTAGGTGTTTGCTCAAATCCGCCTGGCGAGGCGTCATGGCGAGACAAATCCTGTGTTGCCGTGGCACTCCTCGAGCGCCGCTCGATATCGGCAAGCTGTGACTGGCAAGTTGCGTGCCGGTTCTGTAGTTGTGGCTCCCCGATGACAACCGAGGACCCGTAATGGCGAACCAAGAGATCGACCACGCCTTCACCGCCCGTTCCAAAACGGGCGCTTCGTTGGAGCCGACCTATGCCGGCGCGCTGTCGTTCATGCGACGCAAATATACGAAGGATGCGAAGGGCGCGGACGCCGTCGTGTGGGGCATTCCCTTCGACGCCGCGGTCACCAATCGTCCCGGCGCGCGCTTCGGGCCGCAGGCGATTCGCCGCGCCTCGGCGATCCTCGACAACGATCCGCAATATCCGTTCTCGCGCGACCTGTTCGAACAGCTCGCCGTGGTCGACTACGGCGATTGCCTGCTCGACAGCGGCAACCACCAGAAGACGCCCGGTACGATCGAGCGCGAGGCGGCCAAGATCCTGAGCTCAGGCGCATTCCTTTTGACGCTCGGCGGCGATCATTTCGTCACCTGGCCGCTGTTGAAGGCGCATGCAGCGATCCACGGGCCGCTGGCGCTGGTGCAGTTCGACGCGCATCAGGACACCTGGCCGGACGACGGCAGGCGCATCGATCACGGCTCCTTCGTTGCCCGTGCAGTCAAAGAAGGCATCATCGATCCAGACCGCTCGATCCAGATCGGCATCCGCACCCATGCGCCGGACACGTTCGGCATCAAGATCCTTTACGGCCATGAGGTCGAGGAGATGCGCGCCTCCGACATCGCCTACGCGATCGTGGAGCGCACAGGCGGCAAGAAGACCTATCTTACCTTCGACATCGATTGCCTCGACCCGGCGTTCGCGCCGGGGACCGGCACACCTGTGGCCGGCGGCCCATCTTCGGCCAAGATGCTTTCGACGCTGCGCCAACTCGGCCAGATCGATATCATCGGCGCCGACGTCGTCGAGGTTGCGCCGGCCTATGATCATGCCGATATTACGGCGATCGCCGGATCGATCATCGCGATGCACTATCTCGGCCTGGTGGCCGAAAGGAAGGCGCGGCTCGACGACCTGAACAACGGCACTCATGCCGTACTACATAACGCTCAAGGCATATAGCTCTGGAATCGCAGGGATTTTGGCAACCGATGAAACCGAAAATCTTCATTGACGGCGAACATGGCACGACAGGCCTACAGATCAGGGCGCTGCTGGCCGACCGCGGCGATCTGGAGATCATCTCCATTCCCGCCGACCGCCGCAAGGAAGCCGCGGCCAGGGCCGAATTCCTCAACGCCGCCGATGTCGCAATCCTCTGCCTGCCGGATGCCGCGGCCAAGGAAAGCGTATCGCTGATCGAGACCGATACGACCAAGGTCATCGACGCATCGAGTGCGCATCGTGTGGCCGAAGGCTGGGAATACGGCTTTGCCGAGATGGACAAGGATCAGGCCAACAAGATCGCCAGCGCAAAACGCATCGCCAATCCCGGCTGCTGGCCGCAGGGCCCTATCGCGACGCTGCGTCCGCTGGTCTCGGCCGGCCTGCTGCCTGCCGATTTCCCCGTCACCGTCAACGGCATCTCCGGCTATTCCGGCGGCGGCCGGCCGATGATCGAGGACTATGTCGGCAAGGGCGAGGACGCGCCTGAATTCCTGCCCTATGGGCTCACGTTGCAGCACAAGCATGTGCCGGAGCTTAGGACCTACGCGAAGCTGTCGCACGATCCGATCATGCAGCCCGCCGTCGGCAATTTCGCGCAAGGCATGATCACGGTGGTGCCGCTGCAGCTCGGCGGCCTCGACCGTGTGCCGAGCGGCGCCGAGCTTCATGCGGCGATCGCCGATCACTATGCATCGGTCGGCGGCGGCGTGGTCGAGGTTGCGCCCTATACGCATATGGAGCGCATGCCGGAGATTGATCCGGAGGCTTATAACGGCACCAACCGGATGAGGGTCTATGTGTTCGCCAATGACGAGCGGGCGCAGGCGCTGCTCTTGGCCGTCTACGACAATCTCGGCAAGGGTGCTTCCGGCGCTGCCGTGCAGAATCTGGACCTGATGCTCGGCAACAAGCACTGAGCGACGATGCGCAAGGCGCGCCTCAGCCTCTGACGGCGATCTCGGTGGGCAGCGGATAGGCACCCTTGGTGCCGCGCCAGTGCGCGGCGGCGAAGCCGAGCACGATCAGCGCGACGCCTTGATGGGTGAGCGCCATGTGCAGCGGCACCTGCATCAAAAGCGTGCCGATGCCGATCGAGGCCTGCGCCAGCACCAGCAGGAACAGCAGCGTGGCGCGGCGGGCATGCGTGGTGCCGGGCTGACGCCGCCAGGTGGCGATCATGTGCCAGAGCGCCACCGCAAAGAGCGTGTAAGCGCCGAGCCGGTGCACGAACTGCACAGTCTTCGGGTTCTCGAAGAAATTCAGCCAGGCAGGTTTCAAGAGCAGGAGATCGGCCGGGATCACCTTGCCGTCCATCAGCGGCCAGGTGTTGTAGGAGAGGCCGGCGTGGAGGCCGGCAACCAGGCCGCCGAGATAGATCTGGATCAGTGCCAAGAGCACGATCGCGCCGGCAAGCCGCTGGGTCGAGCGGTCGGCGGCGCGCTCGGAGTGCGGCGCCAATCCTCGCGCGACAACCATGGTGGCGGTGAAGATTAGCGCCGCGAGCGTCAGATGCGTCGCCAGCCGGTACTGGCTGACCGAGACACGGTCGACTAGACCCGAGGCCACCATCCACCAGCCGATGGCCCCCTGCAGGCCGCCGAGCAGAAGTATACCTAGAAGCTTCGGCCCGAGGCCGCGTTCGATGCGGCGCGTCGCCCAGAAGAACAGCAGCGGCAATGCGAAGACCGCGCCGGCGCTGCGGGCGAGGATGCGGTGCACCCATTCCCACCAGAAGAGCGACTTGAAAGCTTCTAAGCTCATGCCCTTGTTGAGCTCTGTATATTGGGGGATCTGCTGGTAGCGCTGGAACTCTTCCTGCCATTCGGCATCGTTGAGCGGCGGGATCACGCCATGGATCGGCTGCCATTCGGTGATCGACAGGCCGGAACCGGTGAGCCTTGTGGCGCCGCCGACCAGCACCAGCGCGGCCAGCACGACCAGCACCAAATAAAGCCAGCCGCGCACCAGCGCGCGGTTGTGGAGATCGCGATCGCGGGCGGCGTATGGGGCCGTGGTGGTTATGGCGGCCATGGGGGTTTCCCGGCAGTTGAAAATCGCGGGATTGGTGGACCATGGCCGCCCGGCTGGCAAGACCGGACAGCGCGGCACGCCGTCGCGCCGGCCCGCGGCGGTTGCGCCCGCTCCCCAATCGGCCTAAGCGAAGCGGGTCAACGGGACCGCGACATGCCCATTCGCCTGAGAAAGCTGATCGGAACCATCCTGCTGGTGGCGCTGGTCGTCATCTACGCGCTGATCGCCTCGGCCATCGCGGTCACAAGGCTCGCCGAATACGGCTCCTTGGCGCATTTCCTGTTCTTCCTGCTCAGCGGCCTGTTCTGGGTGCTGCCGGCGATGGGCATCATCAAATGGCTGATCCTGGAGCCGCCTCAGAAGGGCTGAGCGCGGCCGCGCCAACGCTAACGTGATTCATACGTGATTGCGCATTGGGACTAACTTGCCTGGCTTGACCGCATGGCAGGGAGGGCTTGCGTCATGCCAAAAGCCTCGTTCGCGGGATTGATCCTGATCATCGCCTGCATGGCGGCCTCGATGGCAGCCGCCGAAACCATCAACGTGTCGGACGATCATGGCGGCAGCGTCGCCGCGTACAGCCAGCGCTGGAAGGGGCTCGCCGCGCGCGGCGTCAATGTCCGCATCGTCGGCAAATGCCAGTCGGCCTGCACGGTGCTGCTCGGTTATATTCCCCGCAGCCGCATCTGCGTGATGCCTGCGGCAAGCTTCGGCTTCCATCTGGCGCACCGCACCGACATGACCGCCGTCTTGTGGAATGCCTATGCCGCCGACATCCGAGGCTGGATCAACGCGCATGGCGGGCTTGCGTCACAGCTCAAATGGATGAGCGCGCCGGACACCTACCGCTATTTCCACAGATGCTGACGCCCCTTCGGGCTAAATGGTCACGACCATCTTGCCGGCATTGGCAAGCGGCGTCGTCACACCCGACAGCATCGTGCGGATATGGGCGACGCTCTGGTAGCGGCCGTTGACGGAGATGCGCGGCAGCGCATGCAGGAAGCCGGCATGCTCGGCTCTCAGGACGCCATGCCGGGTCGTCACCGCCGAGACATAGCCGGCATCACGAGCGAAGCCGACCTCGCGGCAGCCAACCGCGCTGGGATAACCGTAGGGGTAAGCGAAGTGGCGCGGCTCTGCGCCCAGCCGTTCCATGAGGATACGGCGGACGTCGCCGATCTCGTGACGCGCTTCCGCCTCGGACAACCGCTTAAGGTTGCGGTGGTTGACGGTGTGCGCGCCGATCGTCACCAGCGGATGGGCGGCCACCCTGCGAATCTCATCCCAGCTCATCAGGGTGCCGGGGCGGCCGGTGCCGAGCTCGATGCCGTTGGAGCGCGCCAGTTCACGCAGCGCGGCGCCCTGTTCTTCCTCGGGGACCTCTAGGGTCAACCATGCGTTCAGCCTTGCAATCGTCTGGATCTTTCGGCCGGGTGTCGAGCAATCGACGACCGTCGATCCTCTCTTCGTCTTCAGCATCAGGTGCGAGCCGGTGTCGACGATATCCTCGATGACTTCCCACCACAGGTCGACGGCACCGTCGATCAGGCCGGGCGCGACATAGATGGTGATCGGCGCACCGTGCTTCTCCAATACCGGCAGCGCCTCCGTCATGTTGTCGCGATAGGCATCGTCGGCGGTGATGGTGGCGAACTGGCCGTGTTTGCCGCCCGCTTCGATGCGCTCGATCGCTTCATCAAGGGTAACAAAGGCATAGCCCCTTCCCTTCATGTCGGCGATCAGCTTGTCGAGGAAGGCAGGGGCGATGTTCAGATGGCGATTGACGCTGTTCGGCTTCTCGGGCGTCGCGGTCACGCGATGCAACATCAAGATGGCACCGATGCCGCCGACAAACGGCCTCGCCAGCGGAGCGAGACCGGTGTAGCGGGCAACGTTCAACGCCAGCTTCCGGATTGCCTCGGCCCCGTCGATCATTCATTCACCTTTTGCGCCTAGGCTCACCCAAGGACTTGCGCCTACGCGAACCCCAGGTTGCAACCAATACGTCTTAAGGATTGAGGGATGGTTGACGCCGCCGCGTCATTTGACGGCAATCGGGTCGCGGCCAACGAAGCGCCGGCGCGTGCGCCTGCCTCGAGCCGAGGCAGACTGACGGCGGCGGTGACCGACGGCACCGGTCTTGCGGGCTATGCAGAATTCTGCGCTTCGGCGCTGTTTGCTCCGGCGCAGAGCGCGTCCTGGGTGAGCAACTGGGCGGCCAAGACCAAAGCCGATATGGCGGTCGCCACGCTAAGCATCGAGGGTCGACCGGCTCTTTCGCTGGCGCTGGAAGTGGTCCGAAACGGCCCGTTCCGCGTCGCTCGTTTCACCGGCGGACGTCATGCCAACGGCAATTTCCCCGCAACCGACCCGCGGCTTTTGCCTGCTGTAAACGGTCCTGCGATCCGCTCCCTGCTCTCGTCAATCGCCACGGCACGGCCCGACATCGACCTCGTTTCACTGGAGCGGCTGCTGCCCGATCTCGACGGCACCGCCAACCCGCTCGCCGCGTTGCCCAATTTTGCGAGTCCCAACCTTGCGCTGGCCGTCGACCTCGATGGCGGCTTCGAGGCGCTGCTCAGCCGCGCGAGCGGCAAGCGGAAGCGCAAGAAGCACCGCTCGCAGACGCGCAAGTTCGAGGCCGTCGGCAGCTTCCGCCGTATCGAGGGGCGAAGCCGCAAGGAGGTCGACAGGTTGCTCGACGCCTTCTTCGACATGAAGCAGGCGCGCTTCGCCAAGATGGGCATCGCCAACGTGTTCGGCGATGAAGGCGTGCGCGCCTTCTTCCGGGCGCTGTTTGCCGATGCGCTTGCCGAGCAGGAGCCATCCTTCCTGCTGCACGGGCTGGAGGTAGCGGGAAAACTTCGCGCCGTTACCGGCACCAGCCGCTCAGGCAAGCGCCTGATCTGCGAGTTCGGCGCGATCGCCGAGGATGATCTCGCCTTCACCAGCCCCGGCGACTTCCTGTTCTTCGACAACATCCAGGAAGCCTGCGAGCAAGGCTTCGACCTCTATGATTTCTCGGTCGGCGACGAGCCCTACAAGCGGCTCTGGTGCGACATTGAGGTCCGGCATTTCGAGGTGCTGATGCCGCTGACGCTGAAAGGTCGCGTGCTAGCCACAGGGCTGCGGCAAGGCGCGCGGGCGAAGGCCTTCATCAAGAACAATCCGACGGTGTGGACACTGACCAAAAGCTTGCGCCGGAAGGCTGCCGGACAGGCCGCCCCTATTGTTGCCGAGGACGACGCCTGACCGTCGTCCGTCAGCCCGAGACTCAAATCCGAGGGCTTCGCGGGCGATATCTGCTCAGGCCGCCGACCGGCGTCCGGGCAACGGATCTCCCGGTTCATGGCCAACCGGCGTGACCAGCGTGACGTCCGGATAGCCGTTCTCGATCAGCTTGACCGCCGCCTGCGTGACCTCGTCATCGGCTTCGAGCATCGACAGGAAGACTTCCGTGCCATCGCCGACCAGGCGGCCGATGCCTTGTGCGTCGGCAGGGCCGCATTCGACGACGACGAGGTCGTAGGCCGTGGTCAGCGACTGCATGATGATCGGCAACCGGTCGGCGGCGCGCATGGCGCGGATAGGATCGGCGGTACCGACCGGAATCACATGCGCGTCCGAATAGAGATCGGGATGGATGACGTCGCTGAACTGCGCCTCGGAGGCCAGCAGATTGGTGATGCCGGGAAGCAGTCCGCTGTCCAGCATCGGGCGCGAGGCGGCGCCCGAGGCGGTGAGATCGAGCAGGAGCACCCGCAGGCCCGCATCCGACACTTCGCGCGCCACCAGCACGGCGGTGGCGGCGGCCTCGTCACCTTCCGGGGAGACAAAGATGGCGCGCGCGGCACCCGAGGCAATCAGCTTTTCCGCCGCCTTCTCGACATCGATCTCGCCAAGTCTCGGCTGCCATGACCGGCGCGCTTCGGGCTGTGCCGGGTCTGGTGGATCTACCGGCTCGGCAGGCGCTGCCTCCATGACGGTGCCCTGCCCGATCCGCTCGTCAGCGACCGAATCGTCGCTAGCTTCATCCTCGGCATCGGCAAGCGCCGGTTCGGTGCGCGCCACCGGCATTGCCACCTGTTCGATCGGCTCGAATCGGGCTCCGGCGGCCGGACGCATGGCACGGCCGGAGAACAATTCCCTCAGAAGCGTGCTAATCGCCATCAGGAGCAGCGACGCGGCGGCGGCGGCACCAGTGATCGGGCCGATCTTCGGGAAATACGGTTCGGTCGGCACCTGTGCTTTGGAAAGCAGACGGGCGTCGACCGGCAGATAGTTGCGGTCCGCGCGCGAGGCCGCCTCGCGGTAGCTTGCCATATAGGATTCGAGCTGCTGGCGCTGGGCATTGGCGTCGCGCTGCAGCGCATCGAGCTCCACCTGCTGCTCGCCGGCGCGGGCCGAAGCGGCTTTCAGCGTGTTGACCTCCTGGACCAGCTGGTCCTCGCGAGCCTTGGCGGTCTGTGCCTGAGTCGCCAATCCCTTGAGGATCTTCTGCGCCTCGTTGCGGATCTGGCCGTTGAGATCGGCAAGCTGCGACTTCAGCGCCCGGATGCGAGGATGGTTGTCGAGCAGCGTCGTCGACAGATCGGCAATATTGGTCCTGAGCTCTACCTGCCGCTCGAGCAGGCGCTGGATCAGCTCGGAAGACAGAACTTCCGGCACGCTGTCGAGCGTGCCGCCATTCTGCAGCGCCTTGCGGACGCTGTCGGCGGTCGCCTCTGCGGCGGCGCGGTTGGCGCGCACCCGTGAAAGCTCGCTCGACAGTTCCGAGAGCTGCTGCGTCGCGAGCACCGAATTGTTGCCGCCCATCAACAGGTCGGATTGCGCGCGATAGGCGGCAACCTTGGCTTCGGCATCCTTCACCCGGTTCTGCAGATCGGTGATTTCCGGGCCAAGGAAGCCTGTGGCGGCGGTGTTCGATTCCATCTTTGCACTGCCCTTTGAGGCAAGGTAGGCCTGCGCAATGGCGTCCGCGACCTGGGCGGCGAGCTTTGGATCGTTCGAGGAGAACTCAACGGCGATTACGCGGGATTTTTCAACGCCGTAGACGTTGAGCTTATCGTGCATTGCCTTGAGCACGCGCTCTTCCGGCGGGATGTCGAAGGGATCGCTCTTCAGGCCGACAAGCACAAGCGCGCGACTGAGCGCCGACATCTTTAGCGCTTCGTCGAATTCCGGCAGTTTTTCCAGGTTGAGGTCCGAGGCAACCTTCTTGAGGATATCGGGCGAGGATATGATCTGGACTTCGGTGGCTACAGCCTCCTCATCGGTCGCCGGCTTGTCGTCGCTGGTTGTGCCGGCCGGCCGAGTGAAGACCGATTCGCGCGACCCGATCTCCAGCTTGGCCACTGCCTTATATTGCGGCGTCGCCAGCCAGGCGAAGGCTAACGCCAGCCCGGTCACGACAAGCGTGACGAGAACAATGCGCAGCCAATTCCTCGCCAGGCTGGCGAAGAGCTGTCTCAGGTCGACATCGACATCTGCGGCCGCGGACTGAACGGACATGCATCCTGCTCCGAACTTTGAGTCGAGGATGGACCGTAAACAACTATGGTAACTCAGCCGTTAAGATCAGGATGCGTACTTATTAGAACGCACTCAAAGAACGTCCTGCGAAAGCAATAGAACAATTGGCTTTTTTGCCAGCAGCCGATGAGTCGAAGGCCCATCCTTTACCGACCATTAACCCTAACAGGATGATAACGGGCGCACTTCCTGGGGTTGGCCGCCTCACCGGTGGCGAGAGCGACGAAGGTTCGTGTCCGATCATGAAAAGCACTGCTCATCTCTTTCGCGCCATGCTCGCCTTGTCGCTGCTTACCGGCTGTTCCAGCTACCGGCCGGCGCCCGCCGCCTTTCATGAAGTGCTCGACCAGCCATACAGACTCGGCGCCGGCGACCGCATCCGCGTCACTGTGTTCGAGCAGGACGGGCTGACCAACACCTACAGCGTCGACCAGTCCGGCTACATCTCCTTCCCGCTCGTCGGCGCCGTGCCGGCGCGCGGCCACACCGCCCAGCAGCTCGAAAAGGAAATCGCCGATAAATTGCGCCAGGGATATCTGCGCGATCCCGACGTCTCGGTCGAGATCGACCGCTACCGGCCGATCTTCGTCATGGGCGAAGTCGGCGCCGCGGGGCAATATTCCTATGTGCCGGGATTGACGGTGCAGAAGGCGATCGCGATCGCCGGAGGCTTCACGCCGCGCGCCAACCAGGAAAGCGTCGACATCACCCGCGATATCAACGGCAAGGTGATGACGGGCAGGGTGCAGACATCCGATCCGCTCCTGCCCGGCGACACCGTCTACGTCCGCGAACGCCTGTTCTGAAAATCAACGTGGCGGCTCACCTCCGGATCGTCCACTGCTTCCGCTCACCTGTCGGGGGAATCTTCCGGCATGTGCGCGACCTGACCGAGGCGCAGGTCGCCGCCGGCCATTCCGTGGGCATCGTCTGCGATTCAACCACGGGCGGCGACTATGAGGAGCGGCTGTTCGGAGCGATGAAGGAGCGCCTGGCGCTCGGCATCCATCGCACGCCCATGCAGCGGCATATCGGACCGGGCGACATCGCCGCGGCCTGGCGCACCTATCAAATCATCAAGGAATTGCGGCCGGACGTGCTGCACGGGCATGGCGCCAAGGGTGGCGCCTATGCCCGTCTGTTCGGCTCACTGTTGCGGGTTTCAAGGTCTCGCGTGGCCCGCCTTTATTCGCCGCATGGCGGCTCGCTGCACTATGACGAAACGACGGCCACCGGAAGGCTGTTCTTCGCGCTGGAGCGTTTCATGGCCCGCTTCAGCGACTGCCTTCTGTTCGTTTCCGATTATGAGCGGACAACCTATCGACGGAAGGTCGGCGAGCCGCCCATCCCCAACAGGCTGGTCTATAACGGCCTGCGGGCCGTCGAGTTCGAACCGGTGGCGCCGGCGGCCGATGCGGCCGATCTCATATACATCGGCATGATGCGCGATCTCAAAGGCCCGGACATCTTCATCGACGCGCTGGCGCGGGCCGGCAGGGCGCTCGGCCGCCGGTTAAGCGCGGTGATGGTCGGCGCCGGCGACGACCTGCCACGCTACCACGCTCAGGTGGAGCGACTAGGACTTAAGGGCCATGTCCGCTTCCTGCCGCCGATGCCGGCCAGAGAAGCCTTCGCCCTGGCCGAGTTGATCGTCGTCCCGTCCCGCGCGGAAGCAATGCCCTATATCGTGCTCGAGGCGCTGGCAGCCGGCATGCCGATGATTGCCACCGCCGTGGGCGGCATTCCCGAGATCTTCGGCGAAGACTCCCCTGCCCTGATCCGGCCCGATGCCCGCCAACTCGCCGACAGGCTCAGAACGGCTCTCGACGATCGCGGCGCCTACCGCAAGCTGATGCCGCAGAACCCCGAGTTGAAGGCGCGATTCGGGGCCGACGTGATGGCGGCCGAGATCGAGAAGGCTTACTTCGCGGCGCTAAAGCTTTAGAATTTACTAATCCAGCAATACGCGCGAAAAAGCCACCAGTCGTCGCAAGCAACAATACGCATTCAAAGCCACCTGTTGTTTCAAGGCTTTCTTAGCTCTCTTTTGCTATTCACTCGCGCGAAGCTCGCGGACAATCCCCATGAACGAGATCGACCCCGCGCACCGCTTTTCGATGGAGGCGGTGCGCAAATTCGACGGCCCGGCCGAAGCTCAAGTGCCCGGCATCAATGACGTGGCGCGACAGGTCGCCTCGCAGTACCGGCGCGATACGATGTCGCCGATCATGGTCAGCGGCGTGCTGCGCATGGTCGAATTCGCCGTGCTCTTCGTGTCAGGCATGTGCCTCTATTTCTACTATGTCGGGTTCTTCAACTATCTCGCCTGGCAATATCCGCTGACGATCGCGGCAGCTTCGTTCCTGGCGGTGGTGCTGCTTGACGTCAGCGACAGCTACCAGATCGCGGCGCTGATGCGCCCCCTCGCCAATTTCGGCCGCGTGCTCCTCGTCTGGGCCGGCACCTTCGCGCTGATGGCTCTCACGGCCTTCGCCATGAAGGCCTCGGAGGACTATTCGCGCCTCCTGTTCGGCAGCTGGTTCGTGGTCGGCTTCGTGCTGATCTTCGGGCTCAGACTGGTGATGTCCAGGCTGATCAGGCGCTGGGCGCGCGACGGGCGCATGGAGCGCCGCGCGCTCATCGTCGGCGGCGGCAAGTCGGCCGAAATGCTGATCCGCTCGGTCGAGAAGCAGCCGTACAACGACATTCGCATCTGCGGCATCTTCGACGATCGCGGCGACAAGCGCTCGCCGCCGATCGTCGCCGGCTACCCGAAGCTCGGCACCATTTCCGAGCTGATCGAGTTTGCCCGCATCGCCCGCATCGACATGCTGATCGTGTCGCTGCCGCTGACGGCGGAATCGCGCGTGCTGCAGCTTTTGAAGAAGCTCTGGGTTCTGCCGGTCGACATCCGGCTCTCGGCGCATTCCAACGCGCTGCAGTTCCGCCCGCGCGCCTATTCCTACATCGGCTCGGTGCCGATGCTCGACATTTTCGACAAGCCGATCAACGACTGGGACTCGGTCGCCAAGCGCAGCTTCGACATCATCTTCTCGCTTATCGGCATCATCGTATTCTCGCCGGTGATGCTCGCCACCGCGATCGCCATCAAGCTCGACAGCAAGGGGCCGGTGCTGTTCAAGCAGAAACGCCACGGCTTCAACAACGAGGTCATCGAGGTCTACAAGTTCAGGTCGATGTATACCGACAGGTCCGACCCGACCGCCAAGCAGACGGTGACCAAGAACGACCCGCGCGTCACCCGCGTCGGCCGCTTCATCCGCAAGACCTCGATCGACGAGCTGCCGCAGTTCTTCAACTCGCTGTTCGGCTCGCTGTCTCTGGTCGGGCCGCGCCCGCATGCCATCGCCGCCCAGTCGCACAACCTGCTCTATAACGAGGTGGTCGACGGCTATTTCGCCCGCCACAAGGTCAAGCCGGGTGTCACCGGCTGGGCGCAGATCAACGGCTGGCGCGGCGAGATGGACACCAATGAAAAGATCCGCATGCGCACTGAATACGATCTCTACTACATCGAGAACTGGTCGATGCTGTTCGACCTGCGCATCCTGTTCCTGACACCCGTGCGCCTGCTCAATACGGAAAACGCCTATTGAGCGCGCTCGCGCAGGAGTTGCCAGCGGACGCGGTCAACCAGTTGCCGCCTCAAGCGGTCAACCAGTTGCCGCCGCAGGCGGTCAAGCAGTTGTCGCCGCAGGCGGTCAACCAGTTGTCGCCGCAGGCGGTCAACGCCAAGCTGATCGCGCTGATCTCGTCGGCCGCTATCGTCGTCGGCATCCTGCTTTCCGGCTTCGTCATCAGCGAGCCGGCGCCTTACGAACTCTACATGGCCGGGCTGATCGCCGTCTGGGCGCTGTTTCGCCTCAGAATATCGCGAGCGATATTGCCGCTGCTCGTGCTGTTGGTGGCGATGAACATCGGCGGCATGATCGCAATGACGCAGATGGCGGAACTTGCCAACACACCGCTCTATCTGGCGGTCTCGCTGTTTCTCGCCTTCAGCGCGGTCTTCTTCGCCTCGGTGACATCGGTCCAGCCTGACCTCTACCGGCTGATCTTCATCGCCTATGTGGTCTCGGCTGTGGCGACCTCGCTGCTCGGCATCGCCGGCTACTTCCATACCTTTCCGGGCGCGGAGATGTTCACCAAATACGACCGCGCCGCCGGCGCCTTTCAGGACCCGAACGTGTTCGGTCCGTTCCTGGTGCTGCCCGGCACCTACCTGCTCTATCTGCTCTTGACCGGCCCGGCATCGCGCATGCCGCTTCTGGCGGTGCCGCTATTGATCATCACCGCCGGCATCTTCTTCTCCTTCTCGCGCGGCGCCTGGGGCATGTTCGCGGTTTCGGCGGTGCTGCTCACCGCATGCCTCTTCCTGCAGAGCGCCAGCGGCATGTTCCGCTTGCGGGTCGTGGTGATGACGATCGCCGCGCTCGCGCTGCTGATCATCGCCATCCTCGTCATCCTGCAGCTGCCCGGCGTGTCGGACATGTTCACCCAACGCGCGCATCTCGAGCAAAGCTACGATACCGCGCGGCTCGGCCGCTTCGCACGCTATACGATCGGCTTCCAGCTGGCACTGGAACACCCGTTCGGCATCGGCCCGCTGGTCTTCGGCACGATCTACGGCGAGGACACGCACGACATCTGGCTGAAGGCGCTGATGGACTATGGCTGGCTGGGCTTCGTCTCGTTCCTGACGCTAACCCTGTGGACGATCTGCGCCGGCTTCCGCATCCTCCTTCGCGCTCGTCCCTGGCAGCCCTATCTGCTTTGCGCCTATGTCGCCTATCTCGGCAATATCGGGCTCGGCACCTTCATCGACATCGATCACTGGCGCCATCTCTATCTGCTGCTCGGGCTGATCTGGGGCGCGAGCGCGCTGGAATACCGGCACCAGAAGGAATTGCGGTTGGCGCGCGCCGTCCCTGCTGCGGCACTGTCATCGGCGAATTAGCCGCCGAATTCGGTTGACCCGCACGGGGTTATCACGATACATCGCCACCCGGTCCGGAGTGTAGCGCAGCCCGGTAGCGCACTTGACTGGGGGTCAAGGGGTCGTCGGTTCGAATCCGGCCACTCCGACCATTTTTCAAGCCTGAGACTTGCCCCCCAGAAGTCCCCTCCAATCTCCTACTGGCACACGTCGACCCATTTGGCGTCTACAAGTTCGGCCATCCGCTGCGGCGCAATCCGCACGGCGGCATTCGTCGCGCCGGCGGCGGGGACGACCTCGTCGAAGGCTTTGAGCGTCACATCGCAAAAGACCGGCAGCGGCGCCGGCAGACCGAAGGGACAGACGCCGCCCGGCGGGTGGCTGGTCGCGGCAAGCACCTGTTCGCCGTCGAGCATGCGCGGCTTGCCGCCGAGCGTGTCCTTGCATTTGCGGTTGTCGAGCCTGGCAGTGCCGCTGGTCACGACCAGCATGGTCTCGTCGCCGACGCGCAGGCAGATGGTCTTGGCGATCTGCGCCGGCAGCACGCCATGGGCGTCGGCCGCCAGTGCCACGGTCGCCGAGCTCGCTTCGGTGACCAGCACCTCGATGTCGGGTGCATGTTCGGCAAAGAAGGCGCGGACCGATTCCAAGCTCATGAGCGAAACCTCAATCAGGCATGTTGGCCAGTCGATGCCGCCGAATCGTGGCAGCGGCCGGGATTGCCGCATGGCGCGCCGGCAGTTGGCAAGGGCCAGGGGATCATCTGTGGAAGACGCAAAAAAGCCCGCCAGGGCGGGCCATGGCGGGCTTTTTTCGCGGACGCTTCAGCGTCTCTATTGCTGTGTGGGCCGATTCTCTTCGGTCGGCATCATGATCAATTCCTCTTCCGGCACCTGCAGCGCGGAAGCGATACGCCTGAGCTTGGCGGGGTCGGCGTCTTTGCCGTCCTCGATGTCGACGATCTCGCCCACGGCCAGGCCGCAGGTCAAGGAAAGCTCCTCAATCGTATATCCCCTCGTTTCGCGGACGGCTTTCAGCGGATTGAGGCCGGACGCGGCAATAATGTTGTTGGAAACAGCGTTTCTTGCGGTGTTGGGCATGGCAACTCCTTGGGATGAAACAACACAGATGAAATGTGGCGTTGCCTGAGACGGGCGGGAGAATGGCCGTTAACGGATGATTTGCCAAGAGGCCGTTTTGGCCGTCACGCCATCGTGACCGTGCTTCATCGGCTGGGAGCCGAGGCCGCAGGCCACCGACATGTAAGGTGGCGCGAGGCCCAATCAAGATCTTTTGAAGCGCCGAAGGCCGCACCCGCCGGCATTTTGCCCACTCCGATTCGTTAGCTCTCCGTCGCTTGCCGGAAGGCGGGCGACGCCAGCCCCTTTGAAGAGGATCGGATTCCATGAAACTGAAGCTATTCGCTATCGTACTCGGCATGATTTCAGGCTTTGCGGGCGCCGCTCAGGCGGACACCGTGCGCTTGCGCGGCACGGTGGTCGACCTCGCCGGTACGACGCTGACGGTGAAAGCCCGCGACGGCAAGACCGAAACGATCACCCTTTCCCCCGACTGGATGATCTCCGGTGTCGCCAAGGCGTCGGCCGCCGATATCAAACAGGGCGATTTCCTCGGCATCGCATCGGTGTCCAAGGCCGACGGCGGCAGCGGCGCGCTGGAAGTAGTGATCTTCCCGGCGGCGTTAAAGGGAACCGGAGAAGGCGACCGCGATTGGGATTTGCAGCCCAACAGCCGAATGACCAACGGCACTGTCGCCGACGTGACCGAGGTCAACGGCAGGACCGTGACGCTGACCTACAGCAATGGCCAGAAGAAAGAGATCGCCATCCCGCAATCGACGCCGATCGTGAAATTCGCGCCCGCTGCGCCTGCGGATCTCAAGCCAGGCATGACCGTGTTCGTCAGCGCCGAGCGCGGCAGCGGCGGCAAGCTCGTTTCGCGCCGGGTGGTGGTCGGCAATCATGGCGTGGCTCCGCCGATGTGAGGCGCGCAGCTGACGCATCAGGCTCGAAAAGCATGATGTCGAGCCGTCCATGCGCGCCCGCAAGAGCGCGCGGCGCGATCGTGGTTCGCCAGAAACAATCCAGAAACAAAAATCTACAGTCCGGAAAAAGTGTCGAAAAAATCCAGGAGGATAGTGCCGATCGCGGGGCTTGGGTCACCGATTTGGTCCGGTGAACTCCGGAACGCCCGCGTAAAAGGAAACGAAATCATGAAGAAGTCCCTCCTCTCCGCGCTCGGGCTGGCTCTGGCCCTGGCATTCACCATGCCGATCCTCGGCACGACCAGCGCCGATGCGGCCCCGGTGGTAAAGCACCACCATCACAAGCATCATCGCCGGCACCATCATCATCATCATCACCACCACCATCACCACCATAAGAAGGTGGTTGAGAAGAAGGCCTGATCCTTCCCACCTGCCGATGGGAAGACAGGCCTTCATTGTATTGGTCGCGCAAGTCTTCCCATCGGAATTTTTCGCTTCGTGGGACAAGCCTCTCCTTTGAGCACCCGCTGTCTCCTGATGAGCGCGCAGCCGGGTTCGATCGCTTTTCAAGCGGTCCCGACCTCTTGCCGCATCAAGTCGCCACTGCCCAACGAGCGCTTAGCGCTGCTGGCAGATCCGGCAACTACGGTAATCCCTGAACCCTGACACCTTCACAGCAATGCTCGCCAGGCGACAAAAATCGCGCGGGCCATGAACCTTTCCATTGGAGGCCGCACCAAGCGGTCATGGACGCCACGAAGGCGTTCCTCAACCCGACCGGGACGCCAGAAAGCGCTCCCAGCAACCAATGGAAGGAAATGCTCAAATGAACAACTTCAAGCGTATCTCGCTCGCCGCCGCCTTCGTCGTCTCGGCTTTCGGCTCGGTTTCCGCGCCGGCCTTTGCCGGCACGCATCCGACCGGCGACGGCGGCGCGGTCTGCAAAGGCTCCGGCTCCTGTCTGGTGCTGCAGCTCGACTGTAAGGGCACCTACACCGACGCCACCGATAAGAACGGCACCGTCTACGGCAAGTGCAGCCAAGTCATGAAGGTCGATCCCAAGAGCCGGATCAAGCTCGCGAACTGATCGAAGCCGGAGCCCACTCCATCCCGATTTCATTCGGTTGGGCTCTCGTGCTGACGGAAGGCGGCCGGCACGAACGGTCGCCATTTCTGTTTCGCAGCCCGGAGTCAGCGCCGGCTGATCAGAAGGCCGGCAAGCAGGCCGACCACGACCAGTCCGACGGCGGCCACGGTAGCGGGATGCTCGCGCGCGGTGTGCTCGAGCGCCCTGCTCCGGCGCCTGATTGCCGGCAGCGCCTCGTGAAAGCGGTCGGCGAGCTGCGAATAATAAACGGACGCCGCCTCGCGGCCGTCCTCGTAATAGGTGTCGCCGCGTTTTGCCAAGGCTTTCCTGACATCGTCAAGTTGACGCGAGAGCGCCGCGACCTGCCTGTCCAGATCGAGATCGGAAAGGGTCGAAAACCACGCCATGCCTGATGTCCTTCTCTTGCAGAGAAGGGCTAACGCATGGATGCGACAGCAGTTCCGGCTGTCAGGGACGCCGGCCGTCCAAGCCGCGGGAGCGGCAACCGAAGCTCAACGCACCTGGTCGAGCAGGCGCTTGCACTCCAGAAGGTCGAAGAGCGCCTCCTGCAGCAAGGCCCGGTTGTCGCGCGACAATTTCGAGGAGTCCGGCTGCACGGGACCTTCGTCGTCTCCCTTGCCAAGGCCGAAGAAACGGCGGCTGGGCTTCACCTTGGGCTGACCGACCAGCGCATCCTCGTCGCCGCGCGGCTGGGCAGCCGCGGTCAGCGGCACCTGCTCGGCCTGGCGGCGCTGCGCGATCGCCTCGACGGCTGCCATGTCGCCATTGCCGATCGCGACCAGGAAATGGTTGCCGTTCTCGCGCAACAGCTTCTGCACGCCTTTGATCGTATAGCCCTGATCATAAAGCATGTGCCGGATGCCCTTGATCAGTTCGACATCCTGCGGCCGGTAGTAACGGCGGCCGCCACCACGCTTCATCGGCTTGATCTGGTTGAAACGGGTTTCCCAGAAACGCAGCACGTGCTGCGGCAGGTCGAGATCATCCGCAACCTCGCTGATGGTACGGAAAGCATCGGGGCTCTTGTCCATGGGCGAATCCTCACGCTGGACCGCAATCCGGAGTTGATCCGAATCGCACCTTATTTCAGCGGTTTATGAAGCGATATTCAAGCCCGGCGTCAAAGGGGCCGCGGTTTTCAACCGGCATTCGAGGGTTACTTGACGCCCTTGGCCTTGCTGTTCTGGTGCGAACGCAAGATGCGGTTCTTCAGCACGTTCGAGGATTTGAAGGTCATCACGCGGCGCGGCAGGATCGGCACTTCTTCGCCGGTTTTGGGATTGCGGCCGATGCGCTCATTCTTGGAGCGGACATGGAAAGTCGCGAAGGAAGACAGCTTCACCGTCTCGCCGCGAACGATGGCTTCGCAAATCTCATCCAGGACGGCCTCGACCAGCTCGGCCGATTCAGTTCGCGACAAACCAACCTTGCGGTAAACGGCTTCGGCTAGGTCGGCACGCGTCAGTGTCTTTCCCCCCATGCGACCGTCCCATCAGCTCAAAAACATAAATCGATACAGGCAGCGGCAGAGCGTAAGTAATTGATCCGGCAAGGTCAAGGACCGAACCCCCGCGTTCGGCACTTACCAGCGCAGCAACACCGCGCCCCAGGTAAAACCCCCGCCCATCGCCTCGAGCAGAACAAGGTCGCCCTTCTTGATGCGGCCGTCGGCGACGGCCACCGACAAGGCGAGCGGCACGGAGGCAGCCGAGGTATTGCCGTGCAAATCGACGGTGACCACGACTTTCTCTTCGGCTATCCCGAGCTTCTTGGCGGAAGCGTCAATGATCCGTTTATTGGCCTGATGCGGCACGAACCAGTCGAGGTCTTCCGCCGTGATGCCGGCCTCGGCGAAAGTGGCCTCGATCACGTCGGTGATCATGCCGACCGCGTGCTTGAACACCTCGCGGCCTTCCATCCTGAGATGGCCGACCGTTCCCGTGGTGGACGGGCCGCCGTCGACGAAGAGTTTTTCCTTGTGGACGCCATCCGAGCGCAGGCTGGCGGCCAGCACGCCGCGATCGGCGATGTTGCCAGCCCCTGTCGCCGCTTCGAGCATCACGGCGCCGGCGCCATCGCCAAACAGCACGCAGGTCGAGCGGTCGCTCCAGTCTAGGATGCGCGAGAAGGTTTCGGAGCCGATCACCAGAACGCGTTTTGCCAGCCCGCCGCGGATATAGAGATCGGCGGTGGCGACCGCATAGACGAAGCCGGAACACACGGCCTGCATGTCGAAGGCAAAGCCGTGATGCATGCCGAGGCGGTTCTGGATTTCGACAGCCGTCGCCGGGAACGTGTTATTAGGCGTCGAGGTCGCCAGCACGATCAGGTCGATATCGGCTGGCGTCAGGCCGGCGCTGTCGAGCGCGGCGCGCGCCGCCGCCTCGCCCAGCGAGGCCGTCGTCTCGTCATCGGCCGCGACGTGGCGCTGGCGAATGCCGGTGCGCTGGACGATCCACTCGTCGGAGGTCTCGACCATGCCTTCGAAATCGGCATTCTTCATGATGCGGCGGGGCAGCGCGGCACCGTTGCCGCGCACAACTGATCTGATCAAGGTTCGTTCCTATTCCTCGGCCTCGACGGCGACGCCGGATTTCCTGTTTGCCTGGGCAGTCGGATTGCGCGCATGGAACAGATCGAGATCGGCCTCGATCCGGTCAAGCAGATTGTTGCGCACCATGTCGTAGCCGAGCTCGATCGCCGCGGCAAAGCCATCCGAATCGGCACCGCCATGGCTCTTCACCACAATGCCGTTCAGGCCCAGAAAGACGCCGCCATTGGAGCGGCCGACATCCATCTTTTCGCGCAGCCGGTCGAAGGCACCTTTGGCAAAGACGTAGCCGATCCTGGCCATCAGCGTGCGGCTCATGGCGGCCCGCAAATAGCCCGCGATCTGCCTTGCGGTGCCCTCGGCGGTCTTGAGCGCGATGTTGCCGGCAAAGCCCTCGGTGACGACCACGTCGACCGTGCCCTTGCCGATGTCGTCGCCCTCGACGAAGCCGCGATAGTTCATCGAGGCCATGTTGGCCTCGCGCAGCATGCGCCCGGCCTCCTTGACCTCCTCCTGGCCCTTGATCTCCTCGACGCCGACATTGAGCAGGCCGACGCTCGGCCGCTCGATACCGAACACCGAGCGCGCCATTCCGGTGCCCAAGATGGCGAAATCGACGAGCTGATGCGCATCCGCACCGATGGTGGCGCCGACATCGAGCACCACGCTCTCGCCGCGCGTCGTCGGCCAAAGCGCCGCGATCGCCGGGCGGTCGATGGTGGCCATGGTGCGCAGGCAGAATTTCGACATCGCCATCAACGCGCCGGTGTTGCCGGCCGAGATGCAGGCCTGCGCGGCGCCGTTCTTCACCGCCTCGACCGCTTTCCACATCGACGATTTCCAGCGGCCGTGGCGCAGCGCCTGGCTCGGCTTGTCGTCCATCCTGACAGCGATCTCGCAATGGACGAACTCGCTCACCTCGGCGAGCTTGGGAAACTTGGCCAGTTCGGGACGCACAGCGTCCTCGCGGCCATAGATGACGAAACGGATGTCAGGGCGGCGGATGGCGACCGTCATCAGCGCGGGGATGACGACGCCTGGTCCGTGATCCCCGCCCATGGCATCGATGGAAATCCTGATCACGCGGTGTTTTTCTCACGGTTTGCCTGGCTAGCGGCGGGCGCCTGCCGAGGTAAGGGGGCTCGCGAAGGTTCGGCGAAAATAGCGGTTTTGGGCTGCCGCACAACCAACTTTTCCAAAATCCAGGCCGCCTTCAGGATTTTCCGAGCAGCGAACGCAGCTTTTTCTGGAATTCGCTTTCCTCGGGCTGATCATCACCCGCGCCCTCGAGCGAGGCGCCGGGTTTGCGCGGATAAGGGTCGATCGCCAGGCCGAAAAACTGCTCGGCGAGCGCCCCGACATCGATGGTGTCGCCGGAAAAAGTTTCCGGGCTGTCGGGCCCGTCAGCGTCGAGGACGATCTCGCCGCCGCCGTCGAAGCCTTCGCGTCCGAGTTTCGACTGCTCCGGCAAGAACAGCGCCTCGACGGGCTCGTCGATGTGAGCCGCGACCGGATCGAGTGTGACGATGCAGGCCTGGGTGATGTCGGCCTCGATGCGGCCGCTGACCTTGACGCCGTTGCGTTTCCAGGACGCCACCAAGAGCTCGGCGCGATAGCTCTCGACGGAAAGCAGGTCATGTTCGGCGGCAAGCGCAGCGCGCTGCCTTTCGTCGGCCTCGATTGCAACCGGCAAACCCTTTTGCGGCAGGCGGGCGACATTGGCGACAAAGGATACGGGGCTCTGCGGTTCGGCGTGCTTCATTCTCGCCTCCTTCAGGCGGCTCCGGCGGCCGGGAAAGCGACGACGCCGGCCATGATCGATTCGGTCGGCTGAGCGGCAAGCTGCCCGGTCGCCGCGCCAACATAATTCGCCAGCAGCGACGCCTCAGGCCATTCGCCGGCATCGGGCCTGACATTGCGGGCGAGCGCCGCGGCAAGCGCCGCGCCGTCGTCGTCCCGCAAGGCTTCGTCGTAGGCCGCAGTGCGGCCATAGAACATTTTTGCCAGCTTCTTCATGCGCTTCGGCACGCCGACATCGCTGATGCCGAGTTCCCTCAGCGAATGGTCGACATCGAGGAAGAACTCGTCGATCAGCACCTGAGCGATCTCGGCCGCGGCTCCGCCCTCGCCGCGCAGCCGGTGCTGGATTAGGTACATATGGAGTGACAGCATCTCGAAGCGGCCGAGCGGCGTATCCGGCACATTCCAGTCGGAATAAAACACCGTTTGCCGCGCCGCCGCCACGA
Organism: Mesorhizobium sp. WSM3879; assembly: GCF_002294915.1. NCBI lineage: Bacteria > Pseudomonadati > Pseudomonadota > Alphaproteobacteria > Hyphomicrobiales > Phyllobacteriaceae > Mesorhizobium > Mesorhizobium sp. WSM3879. Next base: position 109,615 of record NZ_NSFZ01000008.1, read on the forward strand.
TTTGTGCGTAGAGCGCCTCGGTGATGGCGCGGTTGGCGTGACGTTCGCGACCAAAAAGGCGCTGGAACATTGAGGGTGGTCTCCCGGGGACCTTTTGTTTGATTTGGCCTTGTTGCATCGGCATGCAAGCTGGTTTACCGGTTTTGCGGCCCAGCGCAAGCTGCGGGGATGTGATGGAGAATTGTTGTTGGGTGCGCTGAAATTCAAGTCGTTTTTCATGCCTGTGCGGGCGGGCGTGGCCACTCTGCTGGTGGCGGTATCCGCGCTTTCCGCCTGCAATTCGTCCAAGATGTTCGGTGATCTGCGTCCGAGCGAGACGCTGACGAAAGGCTACGTCATCGACCAGGCGGCGATCGACTCGGTGCCGGTCGGATCGAGTCGCGAGCAGGTTCTTCTTGCGCTGGGCACGCCGTCGACGACGGCGACCTTCGACAACGAGGCGTTCTATTACATCTCGCAGACGCGCAAGCGCTACGTCGCCTTCGACAACCCGCGCATCGTCGACCAGCACGTGCTGGCGGTCTATTTCGGCGCCGACGGCCGCGTCACCCAGATCGCCAATTACGGCCTGAAGGACGGCAAGGTCTTCGACTTCATCTCGAGGACGACGCCGACGGGCGGCAAGGACCAGAACTTCCTCAGCCAGATCATCAACGGCGCCAGCAAGCTGGCGCCCGGCATCCCGGGCGGCGGCACGCCCTGAGTTCGCTGTCAGCGACGTCCACGGACCAAGACCCGCCGAATCCGCTTCGGCGGGTTTTTTGTTTCGCCGAAACGGCTTGGCCGTAAACAAAACCCGCGGGATCGCTCCCGCGGGTCACTTGGTGCAGAAAGAATGTGGCTCAGCCGTGCGCGAGCACGGCCAGGAGCAGCAGCGCCACGATATTGGTGATCTTGATCGCCGGATTGACCGCCGGGCCGGCGGTGTCCTTGTAGGGATCGCCGACGGTATCGCCGGTGACCGAGGCCTTATGCGCCTCGGAGCCCTTCAGGTGCTTGACGCCATTCTTGTCGGTAAAGCCGTCCTCGAACGACTTCTTGGCGTTGTCCCAGGCGCCGCCGCCGGAGGTCATCGAGACGGCGACGAAGAGGCCGTTGACGATGACGCCGAGCAGCGAGGCGCCAAGGGCCGCGAAGGCCGAGGCCTTCGAGCCCGAGATCAGGAGCACGCCGAAATAGACGACGAGCGGCGCCAGCACCGGCAGCAGCGACGGGATGATCATTTCCCGGATCGCTGCCCGGGTCAGCAGGTCGACGGCGCGCGCGTAGTTCGGTTTCGAGGTCCCGGCCATGATGCCCTTGTCCTCGCGGAACTGCTTGCGCACTTCCTCGACGATCGAGCCCGCCGCGCGGCCGACGGCGGTCATGGCGATGCCGCCGAACAGATACGGAATGAGGCCGCCGAAGATCAGGCCGGCAACGACATACGGGTTGGAAAGGTCGAAGGAGATCTCGCCCATGCCCTGGAAGTACGGGTACTTGTCGCCATTGGCGGCAAAGAACCTGAGGTCGTTCGAATAGGCCGCGAACAATACCAGCGCGCCGAGGCCGGCGGAGCCGATGGCATAGCCCTTGGTCACGGCCTTGGTGGTGTTGCCGACCGCGTCGAGCGCGTCGGTGGAGTGGCGCACTTCCTTGGGCAGGCCCGACATTTCGGCGATGCCGCCGGCATTGTCGGTGACCGGGCCGAAGGCGTCGAGCGCCACGATCATGCCGGCGAGCCCGAGCATGGTGGTGACGGCGATTGCCGTTCCGAACAGGCCGCCAAGCTGGTAGGTGGCGATGATGCCGCCGACGATGACGATGGCCGGCAGCGCCGTCGATTCCAACGAGACCGCGAGGCCCTGGATGACGTTGGTGCCGTGGCCGGTCACCGAGGCCTGGGCGATCGAATTCACCGGGCGCTTGTTGGTGCCGGTGTAGTATTCGGTGATCACCACGATGAGGCCGGTCACCAGAAGACCGATCAGGCCGCAGATGAACAGGTTCTTGCCGGTGATGACGATGCCGGCGACGGTGCCGACCTCACCCCAACCGAGCGTCGCCGAAGTGGCGACGGCCAGGCCGACGATCGACAGCAGGCCGGTGACGATCAGGCCCTTGTAGAGGGCGCCCATGATCGAGCCGTTGGAACCTAGCTTGACGAAGAAGGTGCCGACGATCGACGTCAGGATGCAGGCGCCGCAAATGGCGAGCGGATAGAGCATGGCGGCGCCCAGCACTGCCGTGCCGCCGAAGAAGATTGCAGCCAGAACCATGGTGGCGACGACCGTCACCGCATAGGTCTCGAACAGGTCGGCGGCCATGCCGGCGCAGTCGCCGACATTGTCGCCGACATTGTCGGCGATGGTGGCCGGGTTGCGCGGATCGTCTTCCGGAATGCCGGCTTCCACCTTGCCGACGAGGTCGCCGCCGACGTCGGCGCCCTTGGTGAAGATGCCGCCGCCGAGACGGGCGAAGATCGAGATCAGCGAGGCGCCGAAGCCGAGCGAGACCAGCGCGTCGATGACGACGCGGTCGTTTGGCTGCAGGCCCATCGGGCCGGTCAGGATGAGGTAATAGATGGAGACGCCGAGCAGCGCCAGGCCCGCCACCAGCAGGCCGGTAATCGCGCCCGACTTGAAGGCGATGTCGAGGCCGGCGGCGAGGCTGTTGGAAGCAGCCTGCGCGGTGCGGACATTGGCGCGCACCGAGACATGCATGCCGATGAAGCCGGCAGCGCCCGAAAGCACCGCGCCGATCAGGAAGCCGATCGCGGACGTGATGGAGAGCAGCCACCAGGCGAGAAGAAGCACGACGATGCCGACGACGGCGATGGTGGTGTACTGGCGCGCCAGATAGGCTTGAGCACCTTCGCGAATGGCGGCGGAGATTTCCTGCATGCGCTGGTTGCCCTGATCGGACGCCAGGACCGATCGTGTCGCCCAGATGGCGTACAGGACTGACAGCAAGCCGCAGGCGATGACGGCGGTAATGATGGTCATTGCCGAATTTTCCTCGATTGATGGCCCAGAAGAACCCCTCCCTGGGCCGTTGGGACGGAGATGAACGCCGCACGCGGAATCCACCCCTTGGCTAAGGTGTATGCGAAACAGGGCTGGGAACGTCAAGATATTGTTCGGTTTTTGCCCGGCTTTCGCCGGAAAGACGAACGCCGCGACTCACCGGCAGGGGGCCGCCGTGCATTTAGATCGATTGCGCGCCGGCAAACGGCGCAATGTCAGTTGGCGCGGCGCAAGCCCGGCAGCTTCAGGGTGCCGAGCGCCAGGAAGCAGAGCACAACGACCGGGAACACGATCCAGTTCAGCATGGTCCAGCCCCAGGCATTGTAGACCGCACCCGACATCAGCGAGGCGAAGGCGACGGAACCGAACAGGACGAAGTCGTGGAAGCCCTGCACCTTGCCTTTTTCGGATGGATGGTAGCTCGCGGCGACCATGGCGGTCGCGCCGATGAAACCGAAATTCCAGCCGAGGCCGAGCAGGATCAGCGCGGTCCAGAACTGCCATAGCGCAAGGCCTGAGAGCGCCACCACTGCGCAGGCGATGAGCAGCACCAACCCAATAGCGACGATGCGCTCGGCGCCGAAGCGGTGGATCAGCGAACCGGTGAAGAAGCTCGGCCCGAACATCGCCATAACGTGCCAGGAGATGCCAAGCGTGGCATCGTCGGTCGAAAGACCGCAGCCGACCATGGCGAGCGGCGCGCCGGTCATGACGAAGCTCATCAGCGCATAGCTGCCTACGGCACAGAACAGCGCCGCGACGAAACGCGGTTGGGTGGCGATCTCGACCAGCGGACGTGCGTCGCTTGCGGCGGCTTCGGCGGCGCTGCTCGTCCGCCTGGACGTATGCAGGAAGGAAAGGATAATCGCGCCTATGGCGGCCAGCACCAGGATGGAGGCGAAGGATCCGGCAAACATCACCGGCGCCAGAAGGTCGCCGGTGTAGATGACGATCTGAGGCCCGAGGATGGCGGTGACGATGCCGCCAGCCAGCACGAAGGAAATGGCGCGCGCCTTGAATTGCGGCGGCGCGTTGTCGGCGGCGGCGAAGCGGAACTGCTGCACGAAGGCGCCGCCGACACCGATCACGCCCAGGCCAAAGGCGAACAGCCAGAAGCTTGCCTGAAAGAGCGCGAGCGTCGCGATCAGCCCGCCGAGGGCAGTGACGATGGTGCCGGCCATGAAGCCGCCGCGATGGCCGAGCCGGCGGATGATGGCGGCCGCCGGCAGGGCGCCGAGCGCAACGCCGAGGTTGAAGCCGGTAACCGGCGCCGTCGCCAGAGATTTGTCGGGGCCGAGCAGATATTGGCCGGCAAGCGCGCCGATCGAAATGGCGATCGGCGCGGCGGAACCAACGATCGCCTGCGCGGCCGCGAGGAGCACTGCCGTGCGGCGCGCTTCCCTGCCGGCGTCAGCGACGACTGCCGTGGCGGTCACGTTGCGTCCTTGCCGCGACCCTCGCCACGTACCCGGCGCGAGACACGGTCGAGCAGGGCATTGACCAGCTTAGGCTCGTCTTCCTCGTAGAAAGCCTTGGCGATGTCGACATATTCCGACACGATCACGGCCACCGGCACGTCCTCGCGCTTCATCAGCTCATAGACGCCGGCGCGCAGGATGGCGCGCAGCGTCGAGTCCAGCCGCGACAGCGGCCAGTCGTCGGTCAGCGCCTGGCGGATGATCGGATCGATGGTCTTCTGGTTCTCGACGACGCCGGTCAGGATGGCGCGGAACCACTGCGCGTCGGCCTCGCGATAAAGCGCGCCGTCGACTTCCTTGCCGAGGCGGAAGGCCTCGTATTCGGCGGTGATCTCGAAAACACCGCTGCCGGCCACGTCCATCTGGTAGAGCGCCTGGACGGCGGCAAGACGGGCGGCACCGCGCTTGTTGGCGTGGCGCGCCGCACCGGTCTGGGCAGGATCGCTCACGATTGGGCTCCGAATTTCTCTTTGAGCGCGATCATGGTCAGCGCCGCGCGGGCGGCAAAGCCGCCCTTGTCGCCTTCGGTGCGCTTGGCCCGCGTCCAGGCCTGCGCATCGTTTTCGGTGGTCAGGATGCCGTTGCCGATCGCGACCGCTTCCTGCACGGAAAGATCCATCAGCGCACGGCTCGATTCATTGGCGACGATGTCGAAATGATAGGTGTCGCCACGGATGATGGTGCCGAGCGCGACGAAGCCGTCATAGTGTACGCCGCCCTCGCCGGCACCGTCCAGCGCGAAGGTGATGACGGCCGGAATTTCGAGCGAGCCAGGAACAGTCACGACGTCATAAGTGGCGCCGGCCTCGTCCAGCGCGCTGGTCGCGCCTTCGAGCAGCGCGTCGGCGAGGTCGTCGTGGAAACGCGCCTCGACGATAAGCAGATGCGCCTTCGCCTGCGGACGAATGAACGCTTTGCCGTGTTGGGATATGCCTGCCATAAAAGTCTCCGGGGGGTTGCCGGTGACTTAGGCCGAAGCCGGATTGATCGCAAGCACAAGATTGCCGCCCGACACAGGTCCAGCATCTTCCGACAGGTCCGGATCCCAAGCATCGCGATCTTCCGGGCTTTCTTCAGCTAGCAGGCGAAGGCTCGAGGATCGAGATCGATGCTCGAGGGCCCATCACCCGCTCAAGCTTCAGTCCGAGAAGGGAAGCTGAGGCGCCGGCGCGACCTGGCACCTCAGCGATCCGCGCCGCCTCGCCGGAACCCCTCGGCTGCGCTCAAAGCCCCTGTTTCGCCGCCTCGGCGAGGCGCGCGGCATAACGGGCCATGGTATCGATCTCGATGTTGACGCGGTCGCCAGCCTGGCGCTCGCCCCAGGTGGTGACGCTCAGCGAATGCTGGATCAAAAGCACATCGAAGCGCGTAGCTTCGACCTTGTTGACGGTAAGCGAGGTGCCGTCGAGCGCGACGGAGCCTTTCGGCGCGATGAACTTCGCCAGGTGGCGCGGCGCCTCCAGCGTGAAGCGCACGGCATCGCCCTCTTCCTTGCGCTCGACGATTTCCGCCGTGCCGTCGACATGGCCGGAGACGATATGGCCACCGAGCTCGTCGCCGATCTTCAGCGCCCGTTCGAGATTGATCCTGGTGCCCGATTTCCAACCGGATGCAGTGGTCAGCCTGAGCGCCTCTTCCCAGGCTTCGACCTCGAACCAGCGCGCGTTCGAGCCGTTCTCGGGCAGCGCCGTCACAGTCAGGCAGACGCCACCGCAGGAAATCGAAGCACCGATCGCGATCGTTTCCGGGTCATAGGCCGTGTCGATGCGCAGGCCGACGCCTTCGCTGAGCGGCTTCAGCGAAGCGACAGTGCCGACATCCGTAACAATTCCCGTAAACATCAGATCGTGTCTTCCAGTTTGACCATGCTCTTATCCGAAAACCATTTCCGACTTTTTGGGATCATGGTCTTACCCACTCGGCATAGCTGTCCTCGCCGAAGCGCATCTCACGCAATTTGCGGAAACCCGGCGGGATATGCGCAGCGTCGATCGGCGAGGCGATACCATCCTCGCCGATCGCCTCCGGTCCCTGGAACAGGACGATGCGGTCAACGAGGTCTTCCGTCAGGAACGCATTGGCCACCTTGGCGCCGCCTTCGACCAGCACGCTCGCCATGCCGAGCGCTGCAATATCCTCGAGCAGTTCCGGCAGGGCTACTTCGCTCTCGTAGGTTTCGGTGCCGATGAAGTGCACGCCTGCGCGTTCGAGCGCAGCCCGCCGCTGCGGATCGGCCTCGGCGCATGCCGCGACATAGAGCGGCACACGATCCACCCCGGAAACGAGCTTCGACGACTCCGGCAGCCGGATCTGGCGATCGAGGATGATGCGAGCCGGGGAGCGGTTCTCCAACCCCGGCAGGCGCACGGTCAGCGCCGGGTCGTCCTCCAGCGCCGTGCCGATGCCGACCAGGATAGCGTCGGCCTCCGCGCGCATAAGATAGACTTCGCGCCTGGCGATCTCGCCCGTGATGGCGACCTGGCCGGCGCCTTTGCGGCCGATCTTGCCGTCGCTCGAAAGCGCAAGCTTCAGAGTCACTTCGGGACGTTTCTTCAAAGATCGAATCAGATAGCCGGCCATCTGCTCGGCGGCCTCTGTGGCGAGCACCTTCTCCACGACCTCGATGCCGGCGGCGCGCAGCATGGCGTAGCCCTTGCCGGAAACGCGCGGATCGGGATCGTTCGCCGCGCCGACGACGCGCGCAATGCCGGCATTGACCAGCGCGGTGGCGCAAGGCGGCGTGCGGCCGTGATGGGCGCAGGGCTCAAGTGTCACATAGGCGGTGGCGCCGCGGGCCAGTTCGCCGGTCTCGGCCAGCGCCTCGGCCTCGGCGTGCGGGCGGCCGCCGACAGCAGTGACGCCGGTGCCGACGATCATCGGGCCGGCGCCGTCGTCGCGCACGATGATGGTGCCGACGGAAGGGTTGGTCGCGGTGCGGCCGGCATTGCGGCGCGACAGCCTGATGGCCGCCGCCATGAAACGGCGATCAAGGGCTGCTTGCTCGGCCCCGCCCAATTGAGCTTTCGCCATGATCAGCCGGCGTCCTCTTCGGTCTTTTCTTCGTCGCCCTTCAGTTCGCCCAGCAACTCGTGGAAATCCTTGGCTTCACGGAAATTGCGATAGACCGAAGCGAAGCGGACATAGGCGACGTCGTCGAGCGATTTCAGCGCTTCCATGACGAGCCGACCGACCTCGCCGGAGGCCACTTCCGTCTCGCCGGAGCTTTCGAGCTGGCGCACGATGCCGGTCACGGCGCGATCGATCCGCTCGGGGTCGACATTGCGCTTGCGCACCGCGATCTCGACCGAGCGCAGCAGCTTGTCGCGGTCGAACGGCACCTTGCGGCCGGACTTCTTGATGACGACGAGATCGCGCAGTTGCACGCGCTCGAAGGTGGTGAAGCGGCCGCCGCAGTCCGGACAGACGCGGCGCCTGCGGATCGCCGCGCCATCCTCGGCGGGACGCGAATCCTTCACCTGCGTATCTTCGGACTGGCAATAGGGGCAGCGCATGGAGAGCCTTGGGTTTGCGATTCAGAGCATGATCCCGAAAAGTTGCAGACTCTTCGGAGAAGATCATGCTTCAAAAACAAAATCTTAGAGCGAGATGGCGATTCAAGGAAGCGTCATCTCGCTCTGGTGAGCGGAAGGCTTAGAGCCTTTCATTTCTCAGAGATAGCGAGGCGCGAGAAAGATTGCCAGCGCCCTGCCCCTGTCGTGCCCGGTCGGTTCAGGGCGCGACGTCCTTGGTCGGGAATCCGCAGGACGTGCCGAGGTTGCGGTAGGCCTTGGTGAAGCCGTCCATCGGAATGCTGGCGACGGTCTGCTTGCCAAAAACAACATCGAGCGAGGTGACTTTGCGCATGGCGCGCAGCAGAGCGAGACTTGTCTTCGCCTGGTTGTCGACCGTCCAGCTGGGACGACCGCCGACGGCATTCGAATAGACTTTCGCGGAAACCTTGATGCCGGGGTCGCCGAAGGTCGCCGCGATGTCCTTGCCGGTCGGCAGGTCCTTGTTGTCGACGGCGATCATGATCGCGGGATAGGCATCCGGCGGCAGCGCGTCGCCGGTCGAGATCGACAGCGTTAGCGTGCCAGCATTGCCGATGCCATCGACGAAAGCTGCGGAGGCCGCGCAGGTCTTGTGCGCATCCTGCCCGGTGTCGAGCGTGTCGATGATCGTGGTCCATCTGCCGAAGGTGTTTGTGGCCGGTTCTGGCTGCGCCTGCTCCTGCCCGGCCGCGCCGGACACGGCGAAACCGGCCAGCGAGCCGACCAGGGCCAAGGCGGCAAGATGGAAAATGCGCATCATCAAGTCTCCAGTTCGCGACGCCGCCCAATCAGGACGGCGCACTGCCGGCGGATAAAAGATGACGCGCGGCTTCCGGTCAACCGAGATAAGGATAGAGCGGGAAGCGATCCGTCAACGCCGTGACCTTGGCCTTGACCGCGGCCTCGACTGCCGCATTGCCCTCGTCGGAATTCGCCGCCTTCAGCCCGTCCAGCACCTCGGCGATCAGCTTGCCGATCTCGCGGAACTCGGCCTGGCCGAAGCCGCGCGTGGTGCCGGCCGGCGTGCCGAGACGGACGCCGGAGGTGACGAACGGCTTTTCGGGGTCGAAGGGGATGCCGTTCTTGTTGCAGGTGATGTTGGCGCGGCCGAGAGCCGCCTCGGCGCGCTTGCCGGTGGCGTTCTTCGGGCGCAGGTCGACCAGCATCAGATGGTTGTCGGTGCCGCCCGACACGATGTCGAGGCCAGTTTCCTGCAGGCTCGAAGCCAGCGCCTTGGCGTTGGCGACGATGCTCTCGGCATAGGCTTTGAAGCTCGGCTTCAGCGCCTCGCCGAGCGCCACCGCCTTGGCCGCGACGACATGCATCAGCGGGCCGCCCTGGAGGCCTGGGAAGACCGCCGAGTTCATCTTCTTGGCGATCTCCTCGTCGTTGCAGAGGATCATGCCGCCGCGCGGCCCGCGCAGCGACTTGTGCGTGGTCGTGGTCACGACATGCGCATAAGGCAGCGGCGACGGATGCATACCGCCGGCGACCAGACCGGCGATATGCGCCATATCGACCATCAGATAGGCGCCGATCGAATCGGCAATCTCGCGGAAACGCTTCCAGTCCCAGATGCGCGAATAGGCGGTGCCGCCGGCCAGGATCAGCTTCGGCTTCGTCTCATGTGCGGTCTTCTCGATCGCGTCCATGTCGAGCAGGTGGTCGTCCTTGCGCACGCCATATGAAACGACCTTGAACCATTTGCCGCTCATGTTGACCGGCGAGCCATGCGTGAGATGGCCGCCGGAGTTCAAATCGAGGCCCATGAATGTGTCGCCGGGCTGCAGAAGCGCCAGGAAGACGGCCTGGTTCATCTGGCTGCCGGAGTTCGGCTGGACATTGGCGAAGTTGCAGCCGAAAAGCTTCTTGGCGCGTTCGATGGCGAGTTCTTCGGCTACGTCGACGAACTGGCAGCCGCCGTAATAGCGCTTGCCCGGATAACCCTCGGCATATTTGTTGGTCATGATCGACCCCTGCGCCTCGAGCACGGCGCGGGACACAATGTTTTCCGAGGCTATCAGTTCGATCTCATGGCGCTGGCGGCCAAGCTCGTTGCGGATGGCGCCGAAAATTTCCGGATCGGCGTCGGCAAGCGTGGTCTCGAAGAAGGATTCGAATTTGTTGGCGGCTGCCGCGGCATTTGACATGGCTTGCTTTCCCTTGGGGCCGGAGGTCTGCGAGGTCGCCGCGCCATTAACACAGTTGTTTGGAGCCCGCCACGTTTGCGGCGCGAAATTTGCTGGCCGGATTGCGCCAAGCAAATCGGCTGAACACTATTTCCGGTCGCGCCGGCTTTTGAGCAGCGCTTCTGTCAAAGTGATCTCGGAAAGCAGCGCCCGCATCGTGTGGTCGTTGATCTGGCGGGTGCGGAACATGGCGCGCACGGCGGCGCGCTCCGCCTCGATGCCGGCGTGCCTGAGCTCAAGCTCCAGCCGCCCGGATTCGCGCGCCTCGGCGCGCGCCTCTTCGGCCTCGTCGGAAGCCGCGATGCGGCGCCGGTAGCCGGCAACGATGCTGTCGGCGACCGCGAGCCGGGCCTCGGCCGCCTCGCCTTCGCCGCCCTCGCTGGCGAGGCGCTCGATCTTGGCGATGGCGGCCTTGGCGGCGCCCGCACGCGCCCGCCGCTCCTCGGCCGCACCCGGATCCTCGCCTGGCTCGACCAGCCCGCGGGCGATCCTCGGCAACGCAAGGCTGGCGATGACCAGCGAACAGATGATGACGCCGGCGGCGAGGAAGATCACCACGTCTCGCGCTGGAAAGGGCGAGCCATCCTGCAGCGCGAGCGGCAGCGACAGGATGCCGGCAAGCGTGATCGCGCCGCGCACACCGGCCACCGATCCGGCAAGCCTGACGCGGAAACCAAAGGGCTCTGCCTTGCGCTTGCCGAGCCGCGCGGCGATCATCGATGCCATGTCGCCGATCCAGATCCAGAGGAAGCGCAGGCCGATCACGCAGAGCGTCAAAATGAGCACGGTCAGCACCGGCTCGAACAGCCAGTGCCGGCTGGTGAGCTCCGGCGGGACCCTGCGGATGATGTCAGGAAGCTGCAGGCCGAGCAGGATGAAGAGAGCGCCGTTGAAGACGAAGGTCAGCATCGACCATAGCGACATCGCCTGAATCCGCGCCGAGACCGAGAGATGGCGGAAAATGCCGGAGGTGCCCGTAACCAGGCCGGCGGTGACCGCGGCCAGGATGCCCGAAGCGCCGACATGCTCGGCAATCAGATAGGCGACGAAGGGCAGCAGAACCATCACCAGCACCTGCGCCCCCGCCGGAGTGCCGCCGATGCGGCCAAGCACCTGCAGCGCCTTGGCGGCGACGAACAACGCCGCAATGCCCGCGAGGATGCCGGCCGCCACGGCGTAAAGAAAGCTCAACGAGGCGGCGGCGAACGAAAAGCTGCCGGTCAGCGCCGCCGCAACGGCAAAGCGGAACATGACCAGGCCGGAGGCATCATTGAGCAGGGATTCGCCTTCCAATATGTGCATCAGCCGAGCCGGAACGACATTGCGGTCGACAATCGAGGACACGGCAACGGCATCGGTCGGTGACAGCACGGCGGCCAAAGCGAACGCAACCGCCAGCGGGATGCTTGGCACCAGCCAGTGCAGAGCATACCCGAAGCCGACGATGGTGAAGAAGACAAGTCCGATGGCGAGATCGAGGATCGGCCGGCGCAGCTCGATCAGCTCCCGTTTCGGCGTCGCGAAGGCATCACCGAACAGAAGCGGCGGAATGAACACCAGCAGGAAGAGTTCCGGATCGATCTCGACATGCAGTCCCTTGGCCGGCCAGGCAAGCGCGGCGCCGATCGCAATCTGCAGCACGGGGAGCGGCACCCGCACCAGCCGCACGAGAGCGCCGGAAAGCGCCACGAAAGCAAGCACGACGAGAATGAAGACGGCGACGTCCATGATGCTATTCCAGCTGCTCGCGCTTTAAGTCTCACTTTTCGACGCATGTCGCTCTGCCAAAACCGCTGCGCACTGTTTGGGACATGCAAACAAAAAAGCCGCTCCAAGAGCGGCCTTTTCGTGATTTATATCAATCGGTTACAGCGCAGAAGTAATCTGCAGCTCGCTGTTGCCGTCGAGGCCGTAAATGTCGTCGCGGAACTGCACGACGCCGGGTCCGGTCGACCATGCCGACAGATACAGGAAGTGGACCGGCACCGGGTTGACCACCTGAACCGGCGTATTCTCGCCAGTCTTGATCGCCGCCTCGAAATGCTGGCGATCCCAGCCGGGCGTATCACGCAGGATCCAGGTGACGAGGTCGCGCACATTCTGGACGCGCACGCAGCCGGAAGAGTCGAAGCGCATCAGCTTGCCGAACAGGCTCTGCTGCGGCGTGTCGTGCATGTAGACGCCGTCCGGGCTCGGGAAGTTGATCTTGACCGAGGCCATGGCGTTGCCGGCGCCGGGATCCTGGCGGAAGCGGTACTTGGCGGCATCGTCCGTCGACCAGTCGACGGTCATGGGATCGACCTCGCTTCCGTCAGGCGCGAACAGCCGGATGTGGCTGTCCTTGAGGTAGTTCGGGTCCTTCCGCATCAGCGGAATGATGTCCTTGCGCACGATCGAGACCGGCGCGTTCCAGTAAGGATTGACGATGATCTCGTTGATCTTGGAATTCACGATCGGCGTCTGGCGGTCGATCTTGCCGACGATCGCGGTGTGGCGCAGCACGACGCGGTCGTTCTCAACGGCTTCCACCTGCGCGGCCGGAATATCGACCAGCACATAGCGGTCGCCGAGCGTGCCCGCCTTCTCGCGCAGCCGCTGCAGATTGGTCTGCAGCTGGCCAAGCCGGATCGGCGCCGGCACGTTCATCGCCGAATAAGTGTATTTGCCCATGGAGCCGTCAGCCGGCAGGCCGTGACGGAGCTGGAAGCGCTTGACCGCCGAGTCGACATAGGAATCGAACGCCGTCGAAATGCCGGCGCTCTGCGACAGGTCGCCCGAGACCATCAGCCGCTTGCGCAGCGGCACGACATCCGGATCGTCGACGCCGAGCTGCAATTTCTTGGTTGCCGGAACCTGCTCCCAGCCGCCCTGGCCGACAATGCCCTGGTACTGCGCCACCGCCTGCTCGGTGAAGGCTACGGTCTGCAGGCTGAAGATCGGCAGCGTCGAGGCAACCTTGCCGGTCTCGCTGGCACGAGCGTCGAACTGGTCGTCCCAATTGCCGCGGGTCGAGGATTTCAGAATGTCGCCGATCACATCCTGCGCGCTGGCATGGCCGGCGACGACGGCGGCGGCGAGCGCAGAGGCTCCGGTCAGGAAGAAACGGCGGCTGGTTCTCATGGATGTTCCAGACATTTTAGCTATATCTAATCTCGCTCAGTTCGCTCTACTGGCGGGTTGCCCGCACTCTAGGGTCGGCAATCTTAACAATTAGCCAACCATGACTTGCGTCAGCAGGGCGTGAAAACGTAGGACCACGACACCTGCTCCAGGAAGCGCAGGGCCTCGGCCCGCAGCATCACCCGCATTCTCGCTTTCACTGCGATTATGGCGGCAACGTGACCTTGGCCCGCGATTTGCATCCGGCAAGATGATCAAAAAATGGGACCGAGGCATTTTGGCATCGCCGATAGCGGCGGGTTCACCAGATGCCCGCCGTCATCCTCGGTTTGCCCCTATTTCACCCGGTTCGGGCAGAGGGCTTTGAACTGCTCCAGCGTGTAGTCGTAGCCCGAGGCCCCCGAGCCATCGAGCACCACGTTCTCGTCGGTGTCGGTGATCTGATAATCCGTCTCGCTTCCGGCGGGGCTGCGCCCCTGGAACAGCATGTTGGCGCCGTAAAAGGTGGTGAATTTTCCGCTCTTGCAGTCCGCTGTGATCTCCAGATGCAAGGGCGTTTTCATTTCCTTAGCGATGCAATCCTCGGTCACCTCACCGACATAGTCGCGGCAGGATCCGATGGCGTTCTGCCTCGTATGTTTGGTCAGGATGCTGGCATGCGAGGTGTTGATGCCGGATTTCTTGACGACCGTAACCTCCATTCCGGCCTTGGAGCCATAACCGAGGGTCCGGGCAGCGGCCGGTGAAACAAGGATCACAGCGCAAATCGCAAGCAGGATATGACGCATGAGGCCCTCCTCTTTTGCCTGCAGAGCTTCCACGCGCGCTGCTCAGCGGTCAAGCGCCCTGCTGCAGCGCGCTTTCGCAAAAGACAAGAACCGGCACCTGTCGGCACCGGCCCTGATTGTTTCCTCCGGCCGCGCTTCTTCGGCGCGACTTCGATCGTCTCAGATTTCGAATCCGCTTACATCCGGTAAGCGATCGTGTCGTTCCAGAAGCGATCCAGACGCTGGAGCGCGCGGTTCATCTGCTTGAACTCGTCGGTGTTGATGCCGCCCACGGCCTCGATCGAGCCGACATGGCGCTCGTAGAGGCCGGCGACGACCTCGGCCACCTCGTTGCCCTTCGGCGTCAGCGAGACGCGGACCGAGCGGCGGTCGATGCGCGAGCGCTGGTGGTTGATGAAGCCGAGGTCGACCAGCTTCTTCAGATTGTAGGAGACGTTCGAGCCGAGATAATAACCGCGCGAGCGCAGCTCGCCGGCGGTCAGCTCCGAATTGCCGATGTTGAAGAGCAAAAGCGCCTGGATGGCGTTGATGTCGGAGCGGCCGTTGCGGTCGAACTCGTCCTTGATCACGTCAAGCAGACGGCGATGCAGACGCTCCACCAGCTGCAGCGATTCCATGTACAGCGAACGGATCGCCTCGCGGCGATCGTCGGAAACGTTGGCGGTCTTCGCCGCCGGACGCGAATTGATCATTGTCTTTGCCTCTCGTTTGTCGCCCGGTGATTTTTTGTTCTTCACCTTGATCGCGACACTATCGAATACTCATAAAATTCGACTTAAACGCCAGGGCTAACAAGAGCTTACCGGTAAGAGGTTTCGAAAGAGGCTTAACGAACGGTCATACGAGCAAGAACAATTAACCTAAAGATTTAGCCAAGGGTTTTGGGGCAGTCGCCGACCCCGTATCTAGGTTCCTTACGCCGCCCGGCAAGCTATTGCCTGAGCTGGCGCTTCTGCAGCCAGATGACCACGCGGAAGACGATGTAGAGCAGCGCCACGCAGGCATGTGAGACGACGATCAGGATCCGGTGGCCGAAGAGATTGGGAAAACCGGCATACATGACGGTCTCGGTCGCCGCGCAGATGAACCAGATCACTGGCCCCCAGGAGGCAAGCATCCAAAGGCCCGCGGCGGCGAAAGGAAAGAAAACGGCAAGCGTGGCCGCGGCCACCTGCCAGTGCACCGGCATCAGATCGAAGCGCCAGAGCTCGCCCGGATAGATGCCGATCAGCCGGACCCAGTAGAGGACACCGAACAGCAGGCAGTAGCCGGCAATGACCCGCTGGAACCAGGCGAAGATGATCTCGGTGGTCGAGGGCTGCAGCACCACGCGCCTGGAGGTGACCTCGCTCACAGCTCCAGCTCCCCGGCCCCGAGCGGCGCGAAATACGCGTCGACATCGGCTGCGCTCACCGCATCGAGGCTGGCGGGCCGCCATTCCGGCTTCGAACCCTTGTCGATGATGGCGGCGCGGATGCCTTCATAAAAGTCGTGGCCGGCCAGCATGCGGTTGAGGATGCGGAACTCCATCTTCATGCACTCGTCCATCGACAGCGTCGACCCGGCGCTGATCTCGCGCCAGGCGACGTTGAGGCTGGTCGGCGAACGCGTCCTGATCGTTGCCAGCGTCTTGTCGCCGAAAGCGTCGGTGGCGGATGCCCGCTCCAGGCTGGCGACGATAGCGGCGAGCGAGGGTTGCGAGAAATGGCGGGCGATCGATTCCAGATCCTGCCGCTCGGTCTCGCGTCTTGCGGGTGTGAAGAAATCGCGCAACTCCGCGTTCGCGTCGCCGCTTGTGGCCAGCTCGTCAAGCAGCCCCGCCTGGTCCTCGGCCTTGATCGTGTGGGTGGCGAGGCCCGACCACAGTGCATCACCATAGCGGATGCGGTTTCCTGTCAGCCCCAGATACATGCCGAAGCTGCCGCCGAGATCGGGCAGCAAATGGCTGGCGCCAACATCGGGGAAGAAGCCGATGCCGACTTCCGGCATGGCGAATTGCGCGTTCTCGGTCAGCACGCGGTGCGAGCCGTGGAAGGAAATGCCGACCCCGCCGCCCATGACGATGCCGTCGATCAGCGCGACATAGGGTTTCCTGAAGCGGGCGATGCGGGCATTGAGACGATACTCGTCGGCGAAGAAGTCGACCGGCGGCTTGCCGGCGCGGCCCGCCTCGTAAATGTGCAGAATATCGCCACCGGCGGAAAACGCCCTGCCCTCAGCCTTGACGACGACGACGGCGACGCCGGCATCGCCCTCCCAGGCGTCAAGCGCCTTGCCAAGCGCCTTGACCATGCGATGGGTGACGGCATTGAGCGCCTGCGGCCGCGTCAGTGTGACGACGCCCGCCTTGCCTAGACGCTCGAAGCGAATCTCGTCGCCTCCGCCAAAATCCATCGCCAGAGAATCCTCCTCTCCGCCCTTCCAGAGGGATTGAAGTGCTAAAGGCGGCATAGGGATGCGTCAATGGCAGCATCGCCGCGCTGGCGGCCAGCCGCTTCCGGTGTTAGGTAACCGGCAAAGTGTCGCGCGTAGGCGGCGCGACAGATTTCGAGCTAATCGACATGGCTGGGGTTTCTCGTCTCGTTGCTGGATTGGCAGGTCTCCTCTTTCTGGGAGTTGCGCCGGCCGCCGCCGAGGCAGCCTCCGAACTCTACCTGGCGCAGACGATCGTCACCGGCACCGGCGAGCCTAATCGCGAGATCGGCTTCAGGGATTGCCTGGACAAGGTGCTGGTCAAGGTTTCAGGCGATCAGCGGCTGACGCAGAAGCCGGAGATGCTGGCGCTGCGCAATAAGGCGGCTGACTTCGTCCAATCCTTCCGCTACCGCGACCGGCTGGAAGGCGTTCCGATCCATGACGAGCAAGGCACGCATGACCGGCCGCACGACCTCACCTGCCTCTACAAGCCCACAGTGGTCGACAAGCTCCTGGCGCAGCTCGGCAGCAGGCCATGGCAGGGCGAGCGGCCGCTGATTGCCGTCTTCATAACGGCCGAGCAAGGGGCGCAACATTTCGTGCTGACGGCCGACGAGGATCGCGGCGAGTCAATGCGCGAATCCTTTGCCAATGCCACGGCGCCGCTCTCGGTGCATGTCAGCTTTCCAGAGGCTAACCAGCTCGCCGGCCTCGACGACAAGGCGCTGCGCACTGCCGATATGGCAAAGCTCGACCAGCTCGCCCGGCAGGCGGGTGCCGACCGGGCGCTCGCCGGCAGCATCGTGTGGAACGACAAGGAATTGGGCTGGATCGCCGACTGGCGGCTGGCCGAACACGGCAAGACCTATCAATGGCAGGTGCGTGGCGTCAGCTTCGACGAGGCTTTTCGCGTGGCTGTGAAGGGCGCGGCACAGATTCTGTCGGGGAATGGACAGCCGTAAACGTCGGCGCTGCCGCTCATCCGCCTGCCGGCACCTTCTCCCCGTCAAGGGAGAAGGGAAGTGCTCCAGCGCCGGCGATCGCCTCTCCCCGTTCTTCACGGAAGCAACTGGCACAATCGTGTCGCATTGGTCAGCGGCAGGGGCGCATGGTAAAAGCCGGGACGACAACAGAGTTCTGGCGATGAACAAGTTCACCCCCGCAAAGCCTGCCGGCGCCCGCAGCGTCGACGAGATCACAGGCAGCCGCAGGCTGCGGCGCATGCGCAAGGCCGACTGGTCGCGCCGGCTGGTGCAGGAAAACCAGCTCTCGGTGAACGATCTGATCTGGCCGATCTTCGTCGTCGAGGGTAAAAATGTGCGCGAGCCGATCGCCGCCATGCCGGACGTCTACCGCCTGTCGGTCGACCTCGCGGTGAAGGAAGCGGAGCGCGCCGCCAAGCTCGGCATCCCGGCGATCGCGACTTTTCCCAACATCGAGGTTTCGCTGCGCGACCAGACGGGCTCGCATATCCTCGATCCCGACAATGTCATCAACCGGGCCACCCGCGCCATCAAGGATGCGGTGCCGGAGATCGGCATCATCACCGACGCGGCGCTCGATCCGTTCACCAGCCATGGCCATGACGGCATCCTGCGCGACGGCATCATCGTCAACGACGAAACCGTCGAGCAGGTCACGGCCGCGGCCGTCATCCAGGCAGCCGCCGGGGCGGACATCATCGCGCCGTCCGACATGATGGACGGCCGCATCGGCGCGATCCGCGACGCGCTGGACGCCAACGGCTTCCAGGACGTGGCGATCATGTCCTATGCGACGAAATTCGCCTCGGCCTTCTACGGCCCCTATCGCGAGGCAGTCGGCACCGCCGGCCTGCTCAAGGGCGACAAGAAGACCTATTATATCGACCACGCGAATTCCGATGAAGCCGTGCGCGAGGCCGAGCAGGATCTGGCCGAAGGCGCCGACATGCTGATGGTGAAGCCGGGGCTGCCCTATCTCGACATCATCCGGCGGCTGAAGGACGAGTTCCAGATGCCGACCTTCGCCTACCAGGTGTCGGGCGAATATTCGATGATCAAGGCGGCCAGCGCCAATGGCTGGATCGACGGCGAAAAGGCGATGGTGGAATCGCTTCTCGCCCTCAAGCGAGCCGGCTGCGACGGCGTCCTCACCTATTTCGCGCCGACCGTAGCGGAGATGCTGAGGGGCTAGGCCCAGGCGAAATCTTAAATTCTCGCAGCGTCACCTGGGCGCCGCCCGACGAGACGATCGCTCGCCGGAAAATTCCGCTTGCATTATGCAACCAGTTAAGTTACCCCATGACTGCTTGCAAAATACAACTAGTTCACGAGGCGATCATGTCAAAGCTGCGCGTCAACGCTTTTACCCTGTCGCTGGACGGCTACGGCGCCGGCCCCGATCAGACTCTCGAAAACCCGCTCGGCGTCGGCGGCGAAGGACTGCATAAATGGATGATCGGCACGCGCACCTTTCGTGAGATGGTGATCGGCAAAGAGGGCGGGACCAAGGGCATCGACGACAGCTTCGCCGTGCGCAGTTTCGAGAATGTCGGCGCCTGGATCCTCGGCCGCAACATGTTCGGGCCGGTCCGCGGCGAATGGCCGGACGAGAGCTGGAAAGGCTGGTGGGGCGACAACCCGCCCTATCACGTGCCGGTCTTCGTGCTCACCCATCACAAGCGGGCGCCGATCTTAATGGAAGGCGGCACGACGTTTTACTTCGTCACCGACGGCATCCATTCGGCGCTCGAACAGGCAAAGGCGGCCGCCAAGGACAAGGATGTGCGGGTCGGCGGCGGCGTTGCCACGATCCGGCAATATCTGAAGGAAAGCCTGATCGACGAGATGCATCTCGCGATCTCGCCAATCCTGCTCGGCTCCGGCGAGCATCTTTTCGCTGGACTGGACATGCCGAAGCTCGGCTACCGCTGCACCAGCCAGGTCGCGACCGCCGACGCGACGCATGTGATGATCGGGCGGGCGTAAGCTCGGCTCCCCCTTCTTCCTCTGTGGGAAATGGCGAAGTGCTCAATACTTCGCCGGCACATAAAGCTCGCGCGGCAGCACCTGGCGCTCGTAGGACGGGTTGAAGACGCGCTCCGGCAGCGTGATCTCCTCATGCGGCACGTCTTCGTAAGGCATTTGCTGCAGCAGGTGATCGATGCAGTTCAGTCGGGCCCGCTTCTTGTCGTTGCCTTCGACAATGAACCAGGGTGCTTCCTTGATGTTGGTACGGGCGAAGGTCTCTTCCTTGGCTTTGGTGTATTGTTCCCAGCGCACGCGCGACTGCAGGTCCATCGGCGACAGCTTCCACTGCTTCATCGGATCGTGGATGCGCATCAAAAAGCGCATCTGCTGCTCCTCGTCGGTAATCGAGAACCAGTATTTCACCAGCGTGATGCCGGAGCGCACCAGCATGCGTTCGAATTCCGGCACGTCGCGGAAAAAGTCTTCGACCTGATCCGCATTAGCAAAGCCCATCACCCGCTCGACGCCCGATCGGTTGTACCAGGAGCGGTCGAACAGCACGATCTCGCCGCCCGCCGGCAGATGCGGCACGTAGCGCTGGAAATACCATTGCGATCTTTCACGCTCGGTCGGCGCAGGCAGCGCGACGACGCGGCATATGCGCGGGTTGAGGCGCTGGGTGATGCGCTTGATGACGCCGCCCTTGCCGGCCGAGTCGCGTCCCTCGAAGATCACCACCAGCTTCTTCTTGTGGTAGGCAACCCAGGACTGCAGCTTGATGAGCTCCGACTGCAGCCGCAGCAGCTCGCGGAAATAGGTAATTCGCTCGATGGAGGGCGGATGCGACTTCTTGTAGATCCTGGCGATCTCGAGCGAGAGCGCGGGTTCGGAAATCTCCAGCTCGTAGTCCTCGTCGAGCGTGTCCTCGAGTTCGGCTTCCAGCCAATCCTTGGCTCCGGAATTCGTCTTGACCTCGTTCATTGCGCAGCTCCTGCCTGTCAGCCACTTTCGCCTCGGATGCGCTCCGGCCGCGGCCGGAAGCACAACTCCGTAAGCCGACTGAGATACAGACGCGCAATGACGGTTTTATTGCGAGCAGGAGCCGGCAACGCTGGACCAGCCGATATGTGATCGGCCCGTATCGATGGCGGGGCGACAAGCCGCCCGAATTGTCCTACAAATACACCTCGCGTCTTCCGGCGCCCGCGACGGCGCGCCTCTTCAAAACAAATCGCAAGGACCTGACATGGAATACCGCACGCTTGGCCGTTCCGGACTGAAGGTTTCGACATTGACCCTTGGCACGATGACCTTCGGCGGGACGGGCCCGTTCGCCGCCGTCGGCAAATCCGATCTCTCGGAGGCGAGCCGCATCGTTGATACCTGCATCGATGCCGGCATCAATCTCATCGACACCGCCAACGTGTATTCGAACGGCCTGTCGGAGGAGATCGTCGGCGAGGCGCTCGGCGGCAAGCGCAAGAACGATGTGCTCATCGCCTCCAAGGCGCGCATGCGGATCGGAAACGGCCCCAACGACGAAGGCCTGTCGCGCCATCACCTGATCCGGGAATGCGAGCGGAGCCTGAAGCGGCTCAAGACCGACGTCATCGACATCTATTTCCTGCATGAGTGGGATGGGGTCACGCCGCTGGAGGAAACGATCGCTGCGTTCGACACTTTGGTCAGCCAGGGCAAGGTCCGTTATGTCGGCTGTTCCAATTATTCGGGCTGGCAGGTGATGAAGGCGCTCTCGATCAGCGACAGCCATCATCAGCCGCGCTTCGTCACGCAGCAGATCCACTACACGCTTGAAGCGCGCGAGGCGGAGTACGAGTTGCTGCCGATCTCGGTCGACCAGGGTCTTGGCGTGCTGGTGTGGAGCCCGCTGGCCGGCGGCCTGCTGTCGGGCAAATACCGCCGCGACAGCCCGACGGCCCGCCAGCTTGGCGGCTGGTCCGAACCGCCGATCCGCGACGAGGACAGGTTGTGGCGGATCGTCGACGTTCTGGTCGAAATCGGCAAGGCGCGCGGCGTTTCGGCGGCACAGGTGGCGCTTGCCTGGCTGCTCGGCCGCCCGGCCGTTTCTTCGCTGGTGATCGGCGCCCGCAACGAAGCCCAGCTCAAGGACAACCTCGCCGCGGCCAGCCTGACGCTGTCCCTGGACGAGCGCCTGCGCCTCGACGACGTCAGCCGGCCGCCGGTGCTTTATCCCTACTGGCACCAGCAGCTCACCGCCAAGAACCGGTTCGGCCCCGCCGACCTGGTGCTCGACCGCAGCGATATCTGAGAATTCGCGCCGTGCTCCGCGCCCGAAAACGCGCGGAGGTCAGCCGGCGATAAAACGCCAGACCTCCGGGTCGGGTTCGATCTGGCCGCTGAGCACGAAATATTTGTAGAGGACGAGCAGCGATACCGCCCGCTCGTCCTTTTCGTTGCTGAACCGGCGGCAATAGGCGTTGGCCGCCGTTATGATGCGTTGGGCTTCCGCCGGGTGCTTTTCGAAATAGGCGATCTTGTCGGCGACGTCCGAAAAATCCGACGCCAGAGGCACGTAGTGGACATCGGCCTCGAGCTCAGCCTCGGCGAACCAGGTTTCGTAGGTCGGCGGCGGCATCAGGCAGAGCGAATTCGAGCTCATGATCCACTTGAGGTTCGTCGCCACGTCATTGCCTTCGAGCGAGACGATGTAGCGGAACTGCCGCTGCTGCGCGATCGTGAGATACGGCTTGCGATAGTTCTCCGGGGCGCTTGGCTTGGGCGAGCCGGCATCGCAAGATGGCAGGTCGCGCACGGCATCGACAAACCGTTTGCGGATCGGATTGTTGAAATGACCGCGCCAGACCGCCATCGGGCGCTTGTCGGCGAAGGACAGATTGTCCTTTGGCATGTTGAAATGGCGGAACTTGTCGAGCTTCATGATCACGGCGTTGCCGTTGTCGTTACGGATCGGCCGGTCCTTGACGATTGACGGCACCGCCGGAACGTCGACGACGTCGCCGAACTCGAGATCGATGAGCAGGTGGCGATCGAAGTAGCGGGCGAACTCCTTCAGGTCGTAATAGTACATACTCCCGAACTTGGGTATTTGACTGGCCGGCACGGCCGCCGCGCTCGGCACGAAGCTATGGTCGAGCCGGTTGTAGTAGTTGACCCGATCACGGACCGTTTTGCTGGAGAGCCTCGCCTGGTCCAGCCGGCGCGCAAGCCGCTGGCGAAAGAGAGCCTGCGGCGCCACATCGCGCGTGATGTTGCGTATGAAATAAAATACCCGCGCTGCGGTGCGTAAGGGCGAGGCCATGCGTCCGTCGTTTAAAGATGTCCGTCGCCTCCTACAGCATTGTGCCGAACATCTTGCAAGCCCGCCCAAGCTGACGAACTTGTTGAAGTTCTAATATTCGACGATGGGCGAGGATCAGGCAGCGACGACGGCAAAGCCCCTGGCGCGCAGGCCGCGCCGGTCGTCATGCAGCGAAGTCACCAGGCGGTCGCGGCTGCCGGCGATGTGGGCCGAGAGCAGCCGTGCCGCCTTTTCGGCGTCACCCTTTCGCACGGCAGCCAGGATGGCGTGGTGCTCGGCCCAGGCGCGGCCAAGCGCCGCCTCGTCGCGCACTTCCAGCCAACGCGCGCGGGAGAGCCTGGTCATTGCATCGCGGACTCCCCTAAGCAGGAATTCATTGCCGGAAAGCCTGGCCAGCTCGATGTGAAAATCCAGACCAACGCGGTGCCATTCCTCGCGCGGCGTACCGGCGTCGCAGGAATCGAGCATCGCCGCGATCACCTCGATCCCGCTGCGATCTTCCAGCGACGCCGTCAACCGCACCGCCGCCACCTCGACCGCCTCGCGGTAGACGGCGATCTGGCCGAGCTCGGCGAGATTGATCGGCGCCACCGTCCAGCCGCGGCCGTCACGAGCGATCAGCCCTTCGGTCTCGAGGCGCAGCAGCGCCGCCCTGACCGGGGTGCGGGAGGCGCCGAAGCGGCTTTCGATCCAACGCTCGGTCAGCCGCTCGCCCGGGCCGATCTCGAGCCCGAGGATCATTTCGCGAAGCTGCCTTTCGACATTCTGCATTTGCGACATTTGTCGTTCCGCTCTTCGGCGCCGCATTGACAGCGGCGGGGTTGAGGTTCATGACGGATACCGATCTGGTATCCCAAAATGGTATCCGGAACAATCCCGGACAACCAAGTAGGCATGACATGGCAGAAAACAGCACCCAGAGCGGCTACAATATCCATTGGCGACGCAATCTCGCCGTCTGCTTCGCCGGCTCGTTCAGCACGCTGATTGCCATGACGCTGCTGTTGCCGTTCCTGCCGCTTTATGTCGAACAGCTGGGTGCCAAAGGGCACGCGGCAATCGTGCAATGGTCAGGAGTTGCTTACGGTGCCACCTTCTTTGCCGCGGCGCTGGTCGCCCCTCTGTGGGGGCGGCTCGGCGACCTTTACGGCCGCAAGCTGATGCTGGTGCGCGCCTCGTTCGGCATGGCGATCTGCATGTCGCTGACCGGTATGGTCGAAAGCGTCTGGCAATTGGTGTTGCTGAGGCTCCTGATCGGCTTTGCCGGCGGCTACTCCTCGGGATCGACGATATTGGTGGCGATGCAGACGCCAAAGGAGCGCTCCGGCTGGGCGCTCGGCGTGCTGTCGGCCGGCATCACGGCCGGCTCGCTGGTCGGACCGCTGCTTGGTGGCATGCTGCCGCCGCTGATCGGCATCCGCGCCACCTTCCTGTTGTCGGGCGCTGTCATCTTTCTCGCTTTCCTGGCCACGACTTTCCTGATCAAGGAAAACCCGCCGGCTCCCAAAGCTGTCTCGTCGGCAAAGCCGAAGAGCGGCTGGGCACAGATCCCCGACAAGCGTCCGGTCGTCGCGATGCTGACGACCGGCATGCTGCTCGCCTTTGCAACCATGTCGATCGAGCCGATCATCACGGTCTATGTGCAGCAGCTCGTGGTGGACCAGAACAAGGTGACGATGGTCGCGGGCGTGGTGATGTCGGCGGCCGCGCTTGGAACCATCCTGTCCTCGTCGTGGCTGGGCAAGCTTGCCGATCGGGTCGGCCACTGGAACGTGGTCGTCGGCGCGCTCGCCGTTTCGGCCCTGCTGCTTGTCCCGCAAGCTTTCGTCATCGACGGCTGGCAGCTGATCGGGTTGCGCTTCCTGATGGGGCTGGCGCTGGGCGGCCTCCTGCCCTGCATCACCAGCGTCATCCGTCACAACATCCCCGACGGCGTCGGCGGCAATGTGCTCGGACTATCGATCTCGGCGCAGTATGTCGGCCAGGTCGCGGGACCGCTCGCCGGAGGCTTCGTCGGCGGCCATTTCGGCATGCGGGCGGTGTTCTTGGGCACATCGGTGCTGATGGCGCTGGGGGCGGTCTATAACTGGATTGTCCAGACGCGGCGCGCACGGCATATGCTGCTCGAGGCCGGCGAATCCTGAGCCGCGCGCGATCGAAGACGGAGCATCGAAATGAGTCTTGCCGGGCAACCATCAGACGGCGGCAGCCGCATCCTCGTACTGGCAGGCGGTCTCGTCGGCGCGGCAGGGGTGGCGCTGTCGGCGGCGGCCGCGCATCGCGGCGGCGCCTTCACCGGCACGGCCGCATCCTTCCTGCTGATGCATGCGCCGGTCTTCCTCGCCATCGGCCTTATCGGCGGCAGCCGGTATCTCCGGATCGCAAGCCTGGCGCTCCTTGTCGGCCTGCTGCTGTTCTCGGTCGATCTTCTCGCCCGGGATTTCCTCGGTTCGCGACTGTTTCCGATGTCGGCGCCGATCGGCGGCACGCTGCTTATCGTCGGCTGGCTGGCGATTGCGGTCTCGGCGCTGTGGCGCCCAGGGTCCTAGATCCGCCTTGCCATTGCTGAGGCTCGTCGGAAAATGGGCCGCGACTACCGCCCTCCCCGACGCAGGCGCCGCTGGCGCGACGCCGGCTCCGCCGTGCGCCGGCTTCCGGCCGGTCGGTTGCCGGCGAGATGCCCCAATAGTTGCGATAGATGTCCTCGAAAAGATGGCTGATGGGATGCATGGCTTGGTTCCTTCAATTGAATCGATCCAACCGATCGACGCGAAAAAGACTGCTGCTCAGGCGCGCTTGCGCTCCACGATGAAGCGGGGCTGACGCTTCCACGGGCCTGCCTTGCCGCGGCGCCGCTCACTCTGCGCGGCCGAAGCAATGCCCCAATCGTTGCGGTAGACGTCCTCGAACAAAAAGTTGACCGGATGCATGGCACCCTCCTTCTCGTATCTTGCTTCATGTCAGGTGACTTGGATCGATTCAATCATAAGCCCTGCACCGCCGAAGTCAAGGAGAAATTTGAATCGATCCAACAAAAATGGTAAGTGGACCGTCGGACATTCCGCGTCCATGTTCGACATGCGACCGGATTCGGAGAACAGACATGGCATCACTCATCGAAGGCCAGGCACGCCCCATCCGGCTGGCGGATATTGCCAAGGCGGCGGGCGTCTCGCATGGGACGGCCTCCAATGTCTTCAGTCGCCCGGAGGTCGTGCGCGCCGAGGTGCGCGAGCGGGTCAGGGCGGTGGCGGAGGCGATGGGTTACGCCGGGCCTGATCCGAAAGGCCGCCTGCTGCGCGCCGGCAAGGTCAATGCCATCGGCGTCGGCACGACCGAGCCCCTTTCCTACTTCTTCGAGGATCCCTTCGCGCGCGTCATGATGGCCGGCATTTCCGAGGCCTGCGACGCCACCGGCGCCGGCATCGCATTGGTTTCGGCGGCCAACCAGGAGAAGCTCGCCTGGAACATCCAGAGCGCGCTTGTCGACGGTTTCATCCTGTTCTGCATCGAAGGCGGCTCGCGTCTCGTCGAGCTGACGCGCGAACGCAGGCTGCCCTTCGTGGCGTTGGAGCTCGGCTTTCACGACGAGACGATCTCGGCCATCGGCGTCGACAACATCGCCGGCGGACGGCTCGCCGCGCGGCATCTTGCCGAACTCGGACATCGCCGTTTCGCCGTGCTGTCGCTTACTCTCGGCGATGACCGCACCGGCTTCGTCACGCCCGAAATGGTCCGCTCGGCCGTCTACACGGGAACGCGCGATCGTCTGGCCGGCTATTTCGAGGAACTGTCCGGCTTCGGTGTCGACACGAAGAGCATCCCGGTCTTCGAGACCGAGAACGAGCAAAGGAGCACCTGGGCCGGGCTCGAAGCGATCTTTGCCGGCGGCGAGCGGCCGACCGCTATC
Source organism: Mesorhizobium sp. WSM3879 (assembly GCF_002294915.1). Classification (NCBI taxonomy): domain Bacteria; kingdom Pseudomonadati; phylum Pseudomonadota; class Alphaproteobacteria; order Hyphomicrobiales; family Phyllobacteriaceae; genus Mesorhizobium; species Mesorhizobium sp. WSM3879. The sequence continues at coordinate 136,323 of NZ_NSFZ01000008.1, forward strand.
CTGGCAATGTCGGACAGGATGGCCATGATCGCCATCGACTGGCTGACTGCGCGCGGTCTGAAAGTGCCGGAAGACGTTTCCGTTGTCGGCTTCGACGGCGTGCCCGACGGCGCGCTCTGCGACCCGCCGCTGACCACGATCGCGCAGCCGATCACCGAGATCGGCCGGCGGGCCGCGCGCATGATCCTCGACTATGACGGCGCGGTGCGGCGCGAGACGATGGGCGTTGAGCTCGTCGTCAGGGCCTCAACGGGCCCTGCTCCCATATCCTAGAACCACATCTCAATATCCGCCGACCCGCGCCGGCATGGGCGGCGCAGCGAACCCGGTGCGCGCCGGCTCCGCACGCGCCGGCTTGATGCGGGTCGGGCCGAGACCGGCGAGCCATTCGAGATAGAGCGCCAGCGCGAACTGCATGGCGATGCCGGCAGCGATCAGCAGCGTGTCATAGGCGAGGCCGCCCGGATTGATCAGCCTCAGCACCTGAGCGGCCATGGCGATCAGCGTTCCGGCAACGAAAACGGGCAGCGAGCGCTTGCCGAGGATCGCCAGCGGATTGTCAGGCTTGGCGCGGAAAAGGTTCGACACGGCCGGCAGGGCGACGATCAAATAACTGACGGCCAGGATATGCAGCAGCCGTGCCAGCGACAGGAAGGTCTTGTCGAAGCCGCCGATCACCACCGGCAGATTGAACCAGGTGATCTGCCCCCAGAGTGGGCTGTGCACCCAGATCGCCGCGCCCACCACATAGATGCCGGCGAAACCCACCAGCCACCGGTTTACGGGGATGGTGCCGCCGCGCCTGACATGCAGCATGGCGGCAAGGCCGATGTTGAACAGGAACTGCCAGGACAGCGGGTTCAAGAACCAGAGACCCGGCTCGGGATAATTCGGCGGCGCGATCTGCCAGATGCCGGCGACCAGCCACAGCAGTCCGGATACGGTCAGTGCCGCCACGGGCCTGTAGCTGACGAACAGAACGAAGGCCGGCGCCGCCAGAAGCAGCGCCGCATAGACCGGCAGGATGTTGTTGTAGCCGAGCTGATGGCCGAGCGTGACGATGCCGAAAAGCACCTCCGGCGTGTTCTCCATCAGCGGCTCGATGTTGATCATCTTCAACAGCTCCGGGCGGTGGGCGAACACAGCCGTGGCGGAGAACAGGGCGATCACCAGCATGGTGATGACGATGTGGGTGACGTAGAGCACGCCGGCGCGCCGCCACATCTTGAGGGTCGCCAGCAGCCTGCCCCCCGGCTTGAACTTGGTGCCATAGGCGAGCGCCACCGAGATGCCGGAGATCAAAACGAAGGCCTCTGCCGCATCGGAAAAGCCGAGGTTCTTGTAGGTCAGGTTTTCGAAGACGGTACCCGGCACGTGGTCGACGAAAATGGTGAGCAAGGCGAGCGCGCGCAGCACATCGATACGCGTATCGCGTTGAGAAACGGGGATGGTCATCGACAAAAGGCCTCAGAGCTGGTGTTTCATGTCCAGCAATGCGACCCCCGACGCACCGCTTCGATTCCTCCCGTTCGGGAGTGTATCGGCGCAGAAACGGCCCGAAATGCGCCGGGTTCAATCAACTTTCGCGGAGCTTGAAAACATTCCGTTTTGAAGCCGGCAAATCAGCGAAATCACCGTAGAATCAAAAGGATCTGATCATGTCCGAACATGACAGCAAAAACAGCGAGCTGCAGCGTGATCTGCCCTTTTCCTATCGTCTGATCAGACCGGAAAATGCGAGCGGCGAATGCCTTTTCGTGCTGCATGGATCGGGCGTGGACGAAGCGACACTTTTGCCGCTGGCGAGGCGGATCGCGCCGCGCGCGGTGGTTGTCGCAGCACGCGGCCGCATCCGCCAGGAGGACGGTTTTCGCTGGTTCGAGCGAATCACGCCGACCAGCTTCGAGCAGTCGAGCATCCGCGCGGAGACGGCCGCTTTCGCCCAATTCGCGGTGGAAGCCGCACGGCACCACGAGCTTGATCTCACTCGCGCGACCTTCCTGGGTTACTCAAACGGCGCCAATCTGGTTTCCACGCTGATGCTGCTTCACCCGGGCCTCGTCAGGCAGGCGGCGCTGCTCAGGGCGATGCCGGTGCTCGACGATGCGCCGGCGACCGACCTTGCCGCAACGCGAGTGCTGATCATCGCCGGCGCGGCCGACCAGACCTACGGCCCGTTCGCGCCAGCCTTGGTGACGCTCTTCAGCCAGCGCCGTGCCGAGGTCGATGCGCGCATCGTCGCCTCCGGCCACGAGTTCGGCGCCGCGGATGCCGCGATCGCCCGGCAGTGGCTTGCCGCGACCTCGACGCCGGCCGCCTGACGAGAGATAGACGCTGCTGCCGAGGCTAGCCCTGCCCCATCCGGTTCCAGGCATCCAGCCCGGCGATCTTGTAGGCTTCGGCCAGCGTCGGATAGTTGAAGGTGTTGTTGACGAAGAAGTCGACCGTGCCGCCGAGATTGATCACCGCCTGGCCGATATGGATGAGCTCGGTCGCGCCCTCGCCGACGATATGGGCGCCGAGCAGGCGGCGCGTGTCGACCGAGAACAGGAGCTTCAGGAAACCTGAGTTGACGCCCATGATGTGGCCGCGCGAGGTTTCCCGGAAGCGCGCCACGCCGACCTCATAGGCGATCCCGCTCTCGCGCACCTGCTCCTCCGATTGGCCGACGGTGGAGATTTCCGGCACGGCGTAGATCCCGTAAGGGAAGGTTTCCGGCGGCGGTGGCAGCGCCACGCCGAAGGCATGGCAGGCAGCCACCCTGCCCTGCTCCATCGAGGTCGAGGCCAGACTCGGAAACCCGATGACGTCGCCGGTGGCATAGATATTGGGCGCGCTGGTCTGAAATGTCTGGGGATCGACCTTGATGCGGCCGCGGCTGTCGGCCTCGATGCCGACCACGTCGAGCCCGAGGCTGCCAAGATTGCCGCTGCGGCCGGCAGCGTAAAGCACGATTTCGGAGCGAATGGTACGGCCATCGGCAAGCGTCACTTCGGCATGATCGGGCTTGGAGGCGATTTCCTTCACCGTGCTGCCGAGGCGAATGGTCATGCCGCGGTCGCGCATCTGATGGATGAAGTCGTCGACGATTTCGCGATCAACGAAATCGAGGATGGTGTTGCGCGGCTCGACCAGCGTCACCGGCACGTCGAGCGCCGAAAAGATGGTCGCGTATTCGACGCCGATGACGCCGGCGCCGATGACGGTCAGCGTGCGCGGCAACCGGTCGAGTTCCAGCATCTCGTCGCTGTCGAAGACGCGCGTCTTGTCGAACGGCACGTCGCGCGGGCGGTGCGGCCTGGTGCCGACGGCGATCAGCGCATTGGCGAAACCGATCTCGCTGTAGTCGCCCTTGTCGGTGGTCAGGCTGACCTTGTTGGCGCCGATGAACTTGGCCGTGGCCCGCGCGCTTTTGACCGCGTTGCGCATGAACTGATGCTGTAGCACCTCGACTTCGTGATCGAGCGTCTTGCGCAGGCGCTCGACGAGGTCGCTGACCGAAATATCCTGCTTGACCCGATAGCCGCGCCCGTAGAAGCCGCGCTCGCGCCAGCCGGAGAGATTGAGCACGGTTTCGCGCAGCGTCTTGGATGGAATGGTGCCGGTGTGCACGGAGACGCCGCCGAGACGCCGGCCCCTATCGACGACCAAAACCGACTTGCCGAGCTTGGCCGACTGCACCGCGGCGCGGCGCCCGGAGGGGCCGCTGCCGATGACCAACATGTCGTAGTCCATATTCCCCATCCCCTCGGCGTCTTTTTGCGCCGCAGCAGGCTAACGCGATCCGCGCCATGAATTCAATCGCCGCAGTGCCGCTCGCCACAGCCTGCCGCGCGGGCGTCACGAGCAGTCCATCTTGATTCCGCCACCGGCTTTCACCATTTCAGTGGCGAATGGCCGAGACTGATTTCTGGTCTGTTGCGAGGGCATGACACATGAACACGCGCGTGCTGGACGGCGAGATTATCACCACAAGGCTCGAGGATACACGCGCCTACCGCGGCGTGCGCACTAGGCGCGTCTTCGCCTTCATCCTCGACTATTTCTTCGTGGCGCTGCTCACCATCCCCTTCGCCATATTGGTCGCCCTACTCGGGCTTTTGACCTTCGGCCTGGGCTGGGCGCTGTTCTCCGTCCTGCTTCCGGCGGTTGCCATCCTCTATATCTGGAACACGCTGGGCAGCCGCGACCAGGCCACAACCGGCATGAAGATCATGGGCATCCGGCTTCAGAGGCTCGACGGCACGCGCATCGACGGCCTGACCGCCGTCGTGCATTCGGTGCTGTTCTGGGCCGGCAACGTCATCCTGACGCCGCTGGTGCTGCTGGTCACGCTGTTTTCCGATCGCAAGCGCACGCTGCACGACCTGCTTCTCGGCACCGTCGTCACCCGCACCGATAGCTGACGATATGTGCGGCCGCCCTCGCCGCGCCGGTTGTGCTAGATTATGAACAGCTTGGGCCGGCCGAGACAGCACAATCCTGTTGAATTTTTCGCCGGCCGGGCCAAAGGTAGGGCGATTCGCAGGAGCGTGTCCAAGAATCGATGACGCAGCATCCGACCCAGTCGCCGCAGTTCTTCCTGACCGCGCCGTCCCCGTGCCCCTATCTGGAGGGCCAGTTCGAGCGCAAGGTGTTCACGCACCTTGTCGGCGACAAGGCGCCCGAGATGAACGATCTGCTCACGCAAGGCGGCTTCCGGCGTTCCCAGAACATCGCCTACCGGCCAGCCTGCGAATCCTGCCGCGCCTGCGTGTCGGTGCGCATCCTGGCGCAGGAGTTTACCGCCAGCCGCAACATGCGCCGCGTCACCCAGCGCAATGCCGACCTCATCGGCGCCATGCACGACGCGCAGCCTTCCACCGAGCAATATTCGCTGTTTCGCGCCTATCTCGACGCGCGCCATCGCCGCGGCGGGATGTCCGACATGACAGTGCTCGACTATGCGATGATGGTCGAGGACACGCATGTCGACACCAAGATCATCGAATACCGGCGCCGCGGCCCCGACACCTTCATCACCGGCAAGGGCCAGGGTGAATTGATCGCGGTGGCGCTGACCGACAAGATGGCCGACGGCTTGTCGATGGTCTATTCCTACTTCAATCCCGATTTCGAGGACCGCTCGCTCGGCACCTTCATGATCCTCGATCACATCGCCCGCGCCAAGGCGATGGGACTGCCCCACGTCTATCTCGGCTACTGGGTCAACGGCTCGCGCAAGATGAGCTATAAGATGCGTTTCATGCCGCAGGAGCATCTCGGCCCGAAAGGCTGGGAACGCTACGACCACGAAGCGGTCAGTCGCTGACGTTTTTTCCAAAGCCCGTTCTTAAACTGTTTCAAGGGGCAGGAAGCTGATGTTTCCGCCACTCGCTGGAAGAGTGCGCCATCGAGCCAGCCACCGCCTGCAAATCATTGCGAGACCTATCATGTCTTCCCACCACGACCATCAGAAAGGCCTGCTGATCACCGCTATCGGCGGCCTGGTGCTCACCTTCGACATTCCCCTGATCCGGCTCGCGGATGGCAGCCCGTGGACCATCATGGCGCTGCGGACCGGGACAACGCTTGTCGCCACCCTGTTGATTTGGGTCGTTTGGCGAGCGGTGCGCGGCAACGTGCCGAAGCTCATCCCCGGCTGGTCGGGCCTGGCGGCGGCGATCTGTTACGGCCTGACTTCCATCACTTTCGTCACCGCCGTCTATCATACCTCGACCGCCGACCTCGTCTTCATCCTAGCCTTCAACACCGTCTTCGCGGCGCTGCTCTCCTGGCTGTTCCTCAGAGAACGACCGCGGCTGAGCACCGTGATCGCAATGCTGGCGATGATCGTCGGCGTGCTGATCATTGTCGGGGGTTCGGTCGGCACCGGAAAACTGTTCGGCGATTTCATGGCGCTCTGCTCGGCCTTCTTCGTCGCACTCGCCATCACCATCTCGCGCGCCAGCGGCAAGGACATGGGCTTCACCGCGCTGGTCGGCGTCGTCTTTCCGCTGGCGCTCGCCGCATTCATGGTCTCGGGTGAAGGACTGCACGTCAACGCGCCGTGGTGGATCATCTTCAACGGCGCGGTGATCATGCCGATCTCGTTCTTCTGTCTCGCCGCCGGCCCGAAATATATTTCAGGGCCGGAGGTGGCGATGTTCTACGTTCTGGAGACGGTGCTCGCGCCTGTCTGGGTCTGGCTGGTCTTTGCCGAGGCTCCGACGGGAAACAGCCTGATCGGCGGCGCGATCCTGATCGTGGCGCTGGTAGCCCACTCGCTCTGGCAATTGCACGAAGGCCGCAGGCGCCGCGCGGCGCTCGCCGTCGCCTACCCGGCCTGAATTTTCCTGGTCTCAGGCGCCGTCTCGATCCGTGGCGGCCCGTTCCCTTCTTCAGCGGTAGGTGGAAGCTCATCCATCAGCTCGACCTCGCGCAGCCATTCGCGCCAGATGGCGACGAGCAGCGCCATCAGTACAGGGCCTATGAACAGGCCGAGGAAGCCCATCGTCTTGACGCCGCCGATCAGGCCGAAGAAGGTCGGCAGGAAAGGCAGCTTGATCGGCCCGCCGACCAGCTTCGGGCGCAGCGTCTTGTCGACGATGAAAAGCTCGACCGCGCCCCAGACGAACAGCGCGAGGCCCGCAAACAACTTGCCGCTGGCCGCGAGGTAGATCGACACCAGCGTAAAGGAGAGCGGCGCCCCGCCCGGGATCAGCGCCATGATGCCGGTAAGCGCCCCGAGCGTGACCGGCGACGGCACGCCGGCCAGCCAATAGGCGACGCCCAGCACCACGCCCTCGCCAATGGCGATGACCGTCATGCCGGTGACGGTCGATGAAATGGTGGCCGGCACGACACGCGAGATGCGCTCCCAGCGCGTCGGCAAGATGCGCTCGCCGAGGCGATCAACCTGCGCCGCGAAGCCCTCGCCGTCGCGATAGGCAAAGAACAGCGCGATCAGCATGAAAAGCAGCGTGAGCAGCAGGCCGAAGGCGCTGCCGCCGGCGGCCAGCGCGCCGCGATAGATGGTGCCGATGTTGGAGCCGCTGACCATCTGGATCAGTTCGCCGATGCCGCCGGGATGGCCGAGATTGGCCGTCCACTGCTGGTTCAGCCATTCACCGACGACCGGCATGGTGGCGATCCATTGCGGCGTGGCGGACCCGTTGCGGTTGGTCTCGATCGCCCACACCACCCACTCGCGAAGCTCGTTGATGGCGTAAGTGCCGGCGAGCGCTATCGGCACCACCAGGAAGGTCAGGATGAACAGGATCGCGAGGGTCGCGGCGATCGTGCGATTGCCGCCGACCCCGGCGAGCAGCCGGCGGTAGAGCGGCCAGCTGGCGAAGGCGATGACGAGCGCCGCCAGCACCGGGAACAGGAAGCCGTGGAAGAAATAGACGCCGGCGGCGACGATCAGCACCAGGAGCCAGCGCGCCGCCGACAGCGGCGGGATGACGGCTGCCCTCAGCGGCGCCGACAGACCGAACAGGCGCTGCCCTGGTTTCTGGATCTCAGCCCGCTTCAACCCTGCGGTTCTCCCCTGCCAGCTCCGATGGTTGCTTATGCACCATCATAGTGCAGCAATCGTGACGATAGTCCAAATGTTTGCGCCTAGCCTCCTCCCATGTGGGAGAAGGTGGATGGGCACGTAGCGCCGAGACGGATCAGGGATGTTCCAGCGGAGTGAGATGTCTGTGTTCCCTGGAACACCCTCGTCCGTCGCCTTCGGCGACACCTTCTCCTACAGGGGAGAAGGGGGAGCCTGGCTAGCCGAACTTCCCCGTCCTCGGGAAACCCTTCGGCACCATGCGACCTGCGGCTGCACGGGCGCCGATCCACTCGGCCAATTCCTCGCGCGATTTGGTGAAGGTGCGGTCGGCCGAATCCTGCCAGGTCAGCCCCGCTGCAATCGCGAAAGTCTTCAGGTCCAGCACGCCGCCGTCCTTGTATTTCTGCAGGCGCACACCCTTGCCGCGCGCCATTTCCGGGATTTCGGACAGCGGGAAGATCAGCATCTTGCGATTCTCGCCGACGATGGCGAGATGGTCGCCGGCAAACGGAATGCAGCGTTTGGCCTCGTCCGGCGCCTTGACGTTCATCACCTGCTTGCCCTTGCGGGTGTTGGCGATCACCTCTTCCTCGGAGACGAGGAAGCCGTTGGCGTCGTAGGAAACCAAGAGCAGCTTGCGCTTCGGGTCGTGCACGAAGGCGGTGACGATGTCCTGGTCGTTCTCCATGTCGACGATGATGCGGATCGGCTCGCCATGGCCGCGCCCGCCCGGCAGCCGGTCGGCGCCGATGGTGTAGAACTTGCCGCCGGTGGTGAAGACCAGGATTTTGTCGGTCGTCTGCGCGTGGAAGGCGAGCTTCAGGCTGTCGCCTTCCTTGAAGGCAAGCTGCGAATAGTCGGTCAGGTGACCCTTCATCGCGCGGAGCCAGCCCTTTTCCGAAACCACGACGGTGACAGGCTCGCGCTCGATCATGGCGTGCGCGATATCGGTGAGGTCATGCTCGGGCGCGTCGGCGAACTGGGTGCGGCGTTTGCCGAGCTCTGTCTCCGGACCGAACTTCTTACGAACCTCAGCGACTTCCCACTTGATCGTCGCCCATTGCTTGGCGTCGGAGGCAAGCAATGCCTCGATCTGCTTCTTCTCCTCGGTAAGGCCGTCGAACTCCTTGCGGATTTCGATCTCTTCCAGCTTGCGCAGGGCGCGCAGCCGCATGTTGAGGATGGCTTCGGCCTGATTGTCGGTGAGCGACCAGCGGGCCATCATCACCTGCTTGGGCTCGTCCTCCTCGCGGATGATCCTGATCACCTCGTCGATGTTCAAATAGGCGATCAGATAGCCGGCCAGGATTTCCAGCCGCTTCTCGATCTCGCCCAGCCGGTGTCTCGAGCGGCGGATCAGCACGTCGCGGCGGTGATCGAGCCATTCCCTCAGCACGCCCTTCAGCGACAGGACGTTCGGCACCTTGCCGCGCGACAGCACGTTCATGTTGAGCGGGAAGCGGCTTTCGAGCTCGGTCAGCTTGAACAGCGATTCCATCAGGATGCCTGGATCGACGCTGCGGCTCTTCGGCACCAGCACGATACGGATATCCTCGGCGCTTTCGTCGCGGACGTCCTCGAGCAGCGGCAGCTTGCGCGCCATCAGGAGCTCGGCGATCTTCTCGATCAGCCTGGCCTTCTGGACGCCATAGGGGATTTCGGTGACGACGATGCTCCAGGTGCCCCTGCCCTGGTCCTCCTGGCTCCATCTGGAGCGCACGCGGAAACCGCCGCGGCCGCTCTCATAGGCTTCGAGGATCGAGGCGCGGCTGTCGACGATGATGCCGCCGGTCGGGAAATCCGGCCCTTGGACGAAATCCATCAGCTTCGTCACCGGCGCGTCCGGATGCTCGATCAGATGAAGTGCCGCGTCGCAAAGCTCGGCGGCGTTGTGCGGCGGGATCGAGGTCGCCATGCCGACCGCAATGCCGGACGAGCCGTTGGCGAGCAGGTTCGGGAAGGCGCCGGGAAGAACGGAGGGTTCCTCGTCCTCCTCATTATAGGTCGGCCGGAAGTCGACGGCGTCCTCGGTGATGCCGGCAAGCAGCTCGGTCGCCACCTCCGTCATGCGCGCCTCGGTGTAGCGCATGGCGGCGGCGTTATCGCCGTCGATATTGCCGAAATTGCCCTGCCCGTCGACCAGCGGGTAGCGCATCGAGAATTCCTGCGCGAGCCGCACCAGCGCGTCGTAGATCGACTGGTCGCCATGCGGATGGAACTTACCCATCACCTCGCCGACAATGCGGGCGCATTTGGCGAAGCCCTGATCCGGATTGAGCCGCAAGAGCCGCATGGCATGCATGATGCGGCGATGGACCGGCTTCAGTCCGTCCCGCACATCCGGCAGCGCCCGGTGCATGATGGTCGACAGCGCATAGGCGAGATAGCGCTTCTCGAGCGCTTCCTTCAGATCGACCGGTTCGATGTTGTCGCCGCCGCCATTGTCTTCAGGCGGCAAATGCCTTTTGCCCATGGATTTGGACTAGCCGAGCGGGTGATTCGCGGCAAGCGCCGGGTTGGCAGTCGGCGGATTCGTCGCAAATGGCGACGTGAAGGATTTCACGGAAGCGGCAAGTTGAACATTCCAGTTTGCCCATTCTGCAACCGGCCCCGGCAGCAAGCGGGCTAACCGGCCAACATCAATCTGTTACATGCGCGCTCTATCTGGGCAGGCAACGCGCCGGCGCGGGAGAGCCGCGGTCTTCATGACAAATTCACCGCATCATGCAAAGCGTGCCGGCCGGGTTTGCTTTTCATCGCCGTTTTCGACAAATGTGCCGGGAAACGCCTTGTTCCCGACCCGTTCGTCGCGGAATGGTGATGGAGTAGAATTCAAAAACACTTTTCAGGACAGGGAACTCGCCATGAAAATTCAACGCTCAATGCTCAAGAAACTGGCTTTTTCAACCATTCTGCTGGCCCTGCCGCTCAACACCGCCTTCGCCGCCGATCCGGCGGTGGCCGACCGCGTCAAGGCGGCCCTTGCCGCCCAGGGCGTCGACATTTCCTGGACCGGCGTCTCCGGCGACAATTCGAACGCGGTGCTGCAGGGCGTCTCCATCAAGCCGGCAGCCGAGAAGGAAGCCGTGCCGATCGGCGACGTGAAGCTGGAGGGCATCACCCAGGCCAATGGCGGCTTCGAGATCGCGACCGTCTCGAGCTCGGCCTTCGAGCGCAGCCAGGACGGCGTGACGCTCAATCTCAGCCCCGTTGTCATTCACGGCATGAAGGTGCCGGCCGAAGGCAGCACCGACCCGCTCGGCTCGCTGATGATGTACAAGTCGGCCGAGCTCTCCAACATGACGGTCAAGGTCGGCGACAAGACAGCCTTCTCGATGGACGGGCTGGCCGTCCAGATCACCCCGCCGGCCGACGGCAAAGCGATGGACTTCACCGCCAACACGGAAAAGTTCAACGCCGACCTGACACTCGTCGAGGACCCGAAGTCGAAGGAGGCGATCCAAGCGCTCGGCTACCAGAACATCTCCGGTACGGTCTCGATGGCCGGCACCTGGCAGCCCAGCGACGGCAAGATGGAGCTGTCGAAATATGACATCTCGGTCGAGAATGCCGGCACGCTCGGCATGACCTTCAATCTCGGCGGCTACACCCTCGACTTCATCAAGTCGATGCAGGAGATGCAAAAGAAGTTCGCCGCACAGCCCGAGGGTGCCGACAATTCCGCGCAGGGCATGGCCATGCTCGGCCTCTTGCAGCAGCTGTCCTTCAACGGCGCCTCGGTGCGCTTCGACGACGATTCGCTGACCGGCAAGGTGCTCGACTATGTCGGCAAGCAGCAGGGCATGTCCGGCAAGGACGTCGCCAACCAGGCCAAGGCGATCGTGCCGTTCGGCATGGCGCAGCTCAACAATCCCGAACTGACGGCCGAGGTATCGGCCGCGGTCAACAAGTTCCTCGACGACCCCAAGAGCCTCGAGATCTCGGCCGAACCGCCGGCGTCGGTGCCGTTCGCGCTGATCATGGCCGGCGCCATGTCCAACCCGCTCGACCTGCCGAAGACGCTGGGCGTGAAGGTCAAGGCGAACGAGGACTGATCGGGGCGCTTCGCACCTGCGAGCATTATCCAACGGCGGTTCGGATGATCCGGATCGCCGTTTTCCTACGATCGGGGCCTGACCTCCTCGACGAAGGCGTTCGTCGCTCTATACATGGAGTATGTCGGACCACACCGCCCCGCCGTGACCCTCCTCGGGGTCTCGGGCTTGGCATTCCCGCAGCAATTGGTTGAAATCCGGGTGGTCGCCCACACGCTCCGACCCAATCCTTGAGAAAATGGCTCTGGGAGCGATGGCCAGCCGCCAATCGCTCCCGGAGCTACCATCGATTCAGGATGAGCCCCCGCGTCAGTCCTTCTTCGCGACGGCGACGCGCAGCGACAGCTCCCGAAGCTGCTGCGGGGTGGCCTCCGAAGGCGCGTTCATCAGTAGGTCATAGGCCTGCTGGTTCATCGGGAACATGGTGACCTCGCGCAGGTTCTTGGCGCCGACCAAAAGCATGACGATGCGGTCGATGCCGGCCGCCATGCCGCCATGCGGCGGCGCGCCATACTGGAAGGCGCGGTAGAGGCCGCCGAAGCGCTCCTCGACCGTCTGGCGATCGAGGCCGACCATCTCGAAGGCCTTGACCATGGTCTCCGGCAGGTGGTTGCGGATGCCGCCGGAAGCGATCTCGAAGCCGTTGCAGACCATGTCGTATTGGAACGCCTTGATGCCCAGCGGCTCCTGACCGCTGAGAGCGTCGATGCCGCCCTGCGGCATGGAGAACGGATTGTGGGCGAAGTCGATCTTCTTCTCGTCCTCGTTCCATTCGAAGAACGGAAAGTCGACGATCCAGCAGAGCTCGAAGCGATCGCGATCGACGAGGTTCAGCTCCTCGCCGGCGCGGGTGCGCGCGGCGCCCGCGAAGAAAACGAACTTCTTCGGGTCGCCGGCAACGAAGAAGGCGGCGTCGCCATCGGCAAGGCCAAGCTGCTGGCGCACCGCCTCAGTGCGTTCCTCACCGATGTTCTTGGCGATCGGTCCGGCGCCTTCGAGCTTGTCGCCCTCCTTGCGCCAGAAGATGTAGCCGAGACCCGGCTGGCCCTCGCCCTGCGCCCAGGAGTTCATGCGATCGCAGAAGGCGCGGCTGCCGCCGGTCTTGGCGGGGATAGCCCAGACTTCGGCCTTCGGATCGTTGGCCAGGATGTTGGCGAAGACCTTGAAGCCGGAATCGCGGAAATGATCCGAGACCGCCTGCATCTCGATCGGGTTGCGCAGGTCCGGCTTGTCGGTGCCGTAGGTCCGCATCGCTTCGTCGAAGGGAATGCGGCGGAATTGCTGAGTCACCGGCTTGCCGGCGGCAAAGGTCTCGAAGACGCCGCGAAGCACCGGCTCCATGGTGGAGAGCACGTCATCCTGCTCGACGAAGCTCATCTCGAGGTCGAGCTGGTAGAACTCGCCGGGCAGGCGGTCGGCGCGCGGATCCTCGTCACGGAAGCAGGGCGCGATCTGGAAGTAGCGGTCGAAGCCGGAGACCATGATCAGCTGCTTATACTGCTGCGGCGCCTGCGGCAGGGCATAGAAGGTGCCGGGATGGATGCGCGAGGGCACCAGGAAGTCGCGCGCGCCTTCGGGCGACGACGCGGTCAGGATCGGCGTCGAGAACTCGGTGAAACCAACCTCGTCCATGCGCTTGCGCATCTCGGCGATGATCTTGGTGCGCGCAACGATGTTCCTGTGCAGCGTCTCGCGGCGCAGGTCGAGGAAGCGGTATTTCAGGCGGATGTCCTCGGGGTATTCAGGCTCGCCGAACACCGGCAGCGGCAGCTCCTTGGCCGCCGACAGCACTTCGATCTCGCGCGCGAAAATCTCGATCTCGCCAGTCGGCAAATTGGCGTTGACGGTCTCCGGCAGGCGCGCTTTGACCTCGCCGTCGATGCGGATCACCCATTCGCCGCGCACCGTCTCGGCGACTTTGAAGGCCGGCGAGTCCGGGTCGGCGACGATCTGGGTCAGGCCGTAATGGTCGCGCAGATCGATGAACAGCAGCCCGCCATGGTCGCGCACGCGATGCACCCAGCCGGACAGGCGGACCGAATTGCCGACGTCGGTCTTTCTCAACTGGGCACAGGTGTGGCTGCGGTAACGATGCATTGTCATTGGTGGAGTCCGGAATTGCGGGCGAAAGCCCGGCTCGAAAATTGGCGCGAAAAGCGCATGAGAGGCCGTCTTTGTCAAGGCAAGCGGTCACACGCAGGCGCGGTGCCCCAGGTCAGGCAAAGTGGATTTCGGCACCCAGGCGCTCGAAATCGGCAAGGATGGCTGGAGGCGCCGTCTTGTCCACCACCAGATGGCTTATCGCCTCGGGCGCGGCGACGCGATAAGGCGCCGCGGTGGCGAGCTTGTTGTTGGTGACGGCGATCACGATGCCGGCGCTATTCCTGGCCATGGCGCGCTTGACCTCCGCTTCCGCCGAATCGAAGGCGGTGACGCCACGCGAGGCATCGAGGCCGCAGGAGCCAAGGAAGAACATATCGGCGCCAAGCTGCGCCACGGCAGCCAGCGTATCGCCGCCTACGCAGGTGCCGAGGTCGCGGACATACCGGCCGCCCAGCACAATCAGCTCGACCAGGGGCAGATCGGCGAGTGCCGATGCGACGCCCAGCGAATTGGTAGCGACCGTCAGCTCGATATCGCGCGGGATGGCCCTGGCGATCGCTTCGTTGGTCGTACCGCCGTCAATGAACAGGGCCTGTCCGGATCTCAGCATACCGACTGCGGCCTTCGCAAGGCGTAGCTTCTCCTCAGGGGCGTGGCGAGCGCGCTCGCTGATCGTTGCCGCTGCGAAAGGCGCCGGCGCTACCGCACCGCCATACACGCGACGCAACTGCCCGGCCTTGGCCAGTTCCCGCAGATCGCGGCGAACCGTGTCTTCCGAAACGCCGAAGCGGCTGGCGAGCTCGCCGGCCAGGACCTTGCCTTCCGCTGCCAGCCGGTCGCGAATAAATTGATACCGTTCCTCGGTGAGCATGCACGATCCTATTTCTTTGTGCATGTTCTTGCCTGTTTTGCGTGTTCATGCAAGAAAATGCGCAGTGCCGTCCGCCCTTCCCCGATGGAAAGTCGCAATGACCTTTGGCTTGAAACTCGCCCCTCAGCATCGCGTCTATGCCGGTTTCGCGATCTACTCCTTCGCGATGGGCAACATTTTTCCGCGCTTGCCGGACATCAAGCACGCCATGGCGATCGAGGACGGCACGCTGGGGCTCAGCCTAATCGGGACGCCGATCGGCACTTTGACCGCATTGACGCTCGCGACGCCCGTCCTTGAGCGTGTCGGCTTTCGGTGCGCGCTGCTCTGGCTCGTCCCGCTTCTGGCGCTCGCCTATTCGGTCGCGGTGCACGCGCCGGGGCCGCTTGGGCTGTTCCTGATGCTGCTGCCGGTCGGTCTGATGATCGGCAGCGTCGAGATCATCCTCAATGTCGAGGCCGACCGGACGGAGTTCCTGCTCAAGCGCCGAATCATGAACCGGGCGCACTCCTTCTGGAGCGCGGGCTTCTTCGGCGCCGGGCTGTTCGGCGGCGCCATGGCGCATCTCGGCCTGTCGCCGCAGTTGCATCTGGCGCTGGTGGTGCCGATGGTGACCATTGCAACGGCTCTGTTTCTCGGCGGCTTCGAGCCGGCGCCCGCCCGCTTCGCCAACTCCGGCGACAAGGCGCCGATGTTCGCACGGCCGACATTGCCGATCCTGGTCCTGGTCGCCGTGACGCTTTCGGCGATGCTCCTCGAAGGCGCCAGCATCGACTGGTCGGCGATCTACATGCGCACCGTCTTCGACTCCGGCCCCTTCGTCGCCGGATTGACGGTGGCGCTGTTTGCCCTCTCGCAGGCAACCACACGCTTTTTCGCCGACTCCTTCGTCGACCGCCACTCGCCAAGCGGGGTCGCGCGCGTGCTCTTGGCAGCGATGGCGGCCGGCGTGCTCATCGTCTTCTTCTCGCCGCTGCCGGCCGTTTCGATGCTTGGCTTTGCCCTGTTGGGCATCGGCAGCAGCGCCCTCTTCCCGCTGGCGATCTCCGCCGCCGCGCAACGGACGGATCGCCCGGCGGCGATCAACGTCGCGGCGCTCTCGCAGATTTCCTTCATCGCTTTCCTACTCGGCCCGCCGCTGCTCGGCTTCGTATCGGACCATTGGGGCATCCGCTCCGCCTATGGCATCGGCATCCCCTTCATCGCGCTCAGCCTGCTGACGGTAGGTTCACTTGGCCGGAGGCCGGCCGCGGAGAACATCCATGCGTTTCCGGGCGAGACACCTGCTACGGTCGAGCTGGAGATAGAAATACGGGCCGGCAAGGCTTAGGACACCCCTACCCCAATTGGCAGCCCATCTCCTCGACCGGGTGCAAGGATGTGAAGTTGCATTTGGGCTGGCGTTGACAGGATCTATGGTCCAAGAAGAGGTCACAGATCCGTGATTGCCTCTCTTTAATGTCGTCCATCCGCCCGCTTATTCCGCTCCTGATTGCCGCAGGCATCCTGCTTGGCGGCAACGGGCTGCAGGGCACGCTGATTGCCTTGCGCGGCGCGCAGGAAGGCTTTTCCGCTTCCGATATCGGCCTGATGGGCACGTTCTATTTCGCCGGTTTCCTGCTCGGCTGCCTGGCCGTCACGCGTATCCTGAAGGCGGTCGGCCACGTCCGGACTTTTGCCGCGCTGGCCGCGATCGCCTCGGTCGGCACGCTGCTTCTGGTGCTCGTCATCGACCCCGTCATGTGGTGCGCGGTGCGCTTTGCCGGCGGCTTCTGCTTCGCCGGCCTGTTCACCGTCATGGAAGCCTGGCTGAATTCCGGCGTCGGCAACAAGGACCGCGCCCGGGTGCTCGCCATATATCGCATGGTCGACATCGGCTCGGTTACCGGCGCGCAATTCCTGATTCCGATCTTCGGCGCCGGCGGCTTCGCCATCTTCGCCGTCATGTCGATGATGATCACCTTTTCGCTGGTGCCGGTCTCGCTCGGGGACCGCTCGAACCCGGCGCCTCCGGAAGACGTCAAGCTCGACCTGCCGCGCGTCTGGCGGATCTCGCCGCTCGGCTCGATCGGCTGCATCGCCGTCGGCCTCACAAACAGCGCCTTTCGCACGCTGTCGCCGGTCTATGCCGAGGAGATCGGCATGTCGGTTGCCGATGTCGTGACCTTCGTCAGCGTCGGTATTTTTGGAGGCGCCCTCATCCAATATCCGCTTGGCTATCTCTCCGACCGCCGAGACCGGCGCTCGGTGCTGTTGGCGACGACGTGCTGCGCCATGCTTGCCGCGCTGGCGCTGGCCTTCGTGGCGCGCGCCGACCCGTTCCTCAACTTCATCATCGTTTTCATCTTCGGCAGCTTCGCGATGCCGCTCTATTCACTATCGGCAGCGCATGCCAACGACCGCGCCGGCAAAGGCGAATTCGTGCTGATCAACGCGGCGTTGATGCTGTTCTACTCCTTCGGCGCGATCGGCGGTCCGATTGCGGCCTCGGCGGTGATGCAACATTTCGGGCCGAGCGCGCTGTTCGTTTTCAACGCCGTCGTCTATGCCGTTCTCATCATCGTGATCCTCTACCGCATGCAGGTGCGGTCGGGTGTGCCGGCCGGCAGCCGCAGCCGCTTCACCGCGCTTTTGCGCACGTCGACGCTGTTCGCGCGACTGGCGCGGCGGGGCGGCGATTCCGACAAGCAGGACTAGAGCTTTTCAGCGTTTCGCGGAAGCGCCGAACCGCTCTATCTCTTTGTTTTTACGCAATTCCGGACGGAAAACCGTTCGTCACTTTTCCTGGAATTGCTCTAACTGCGGCTTGACGAAAGCGCTTGCGGCTGAAATTGAAAGAGGCCTGATATGATGCCAAAAGCGAATTGATGCACGTCATCACCACCCAGAAAGAACTCGAGAGCGTCATCGCGGCGTTCGAAAAGTCCGAATTCGTAACCGTCGATACCGAATTCATCCGCGAAACGACCTTCTGGCCGATCCTCTGCCTCATCCAGATGGCCGCGCCGGGCGTGACGGCGCTGATCGATCCGCTTTCGCCCGACATCGACCTCAAACCCTTCTTCCGGCTGATGGCCAACGAAGCGGTGGTCAAGGTTTTTCACGCCGCACGCCAGGACATCGAAATCATCGTTCATCTGGGCGATCTGGTGCCGCATCCGGTGTTCGACACGCAGGTGGCGGCCATGGTCTGCGGCTTCGGCGACAGCGTCTCCTACGATCAGCTGGTGCAGCGCATCACCGGCGCGCGGCTCGACAAATCCTCGCGCTTCACCGACTGGCGGCACCGGCCGCTCTCCGACAAGCAACTCGAATACGCGCTCGCCGACGTCACCCACCTGATCAAGGTATATGAGCACCTCAGCGCCGAGCTGAGGCGCGAGGACCGCGCCCACTGGCTCAACGAGGAGATGGACGTCCTCACCTCGCGCCAGACCTACGATCCGCATCCGGAGGATGCCTGGAAGCGGCTGAAGATGCGGCTGCGCAAGCCGCAGGAGCTGGCGATCGTACAGGCGGTGGCGGCATGGCGCGAACGCGAGGCGCGCGAGCGCGACGTGCCGCGCGGCCGCGTGCTCAAGGACGATGCTATCTACGAAATCGCGCAACAGGCGCCGCGCGACGCGACTGCGTTGGGGCGGCTGCGGACGACGCCGAAGGGCTGGGAGCGTTCGGCGACGGCAACCGCGCTGCTCAGCGCCGTCAACACCGCCCTTTCCCTTCCGAAGGAAGCGATGCCCAAGCTGCCGAAGACGTTCCAGCCGCCGGAGGGCTCGAGCGCGGCGGCGGAACTGCTCAAGGTGCTGCTCAGGATCGTCGCCGAGAAGGAAGGCGTCGCCTCCAAGGTGCTCGCCTCGAGCGACGACATCGACCGCATCGCCGCCGAGGGTGATGCCGCCGACGTGCCGGCGCTGCAAGGCTGGCGGCGTGCCGTGTTCGGCGAGCAGGCGCTTAGACTGGTGCGCGGCGAGATCGGCATCAAGTTCGACAAGCGCAGGATAGCGGTATTCGACCTTTAAAGCGCGTCGCGCCGAAACGGATTCCGGCAACCGCTTCAAATACTTGAATTTCATGGCGTGTCGTTGTCCCAGAACCGCGCACGCTTCTGGGCGACATGCATCAATCTACACCGCCCCAAGCAGGTGCAGCGCGAACCAGATCCAGGCGACGAGAAGGATGCCCGCGCCGAGGAAGAAGGCGCGGCTGCGGTGCAGCAGATAGTTTCTGGTGAGATGCACCCAGGCGTGCACATAGCGCGTGACGACGAAGAGCCACATCAGCGTCAGCGTCAGGTAATTCACGCCATCGGTAACGAACAGCGCCAAGCATAGCACGTGAAAGAGGACCGGCAGCTCGAACTGGTTGATGAGGTTGTTGGCGACGGTAACGCTTGAGGCCGGCTCGGTCGAGCGGACCTTGTACTGGCTGATCTTGGCCTCGCCGGACTTCACGGCAAGATAACGCCGCTTCAGCATCACCAGATAGACGATGTAGACCAGCAGCACCTGCGCCAGCATCGGCCAGAAGATGGCGGTCTGGTTCATCTTGCCCCTACCGTTTAACGCCGCCGCTGCCCGGCAAGCGCCAGGACCGCAACGACCGCGAAGGGGATCGCCAAAAGCGTGAACTTTGTCACGGTCAGCGACGAGGCGAAGGCCAGCGAGTCGGGATTGGCCGACTGGAAATCCGACAAAAGCCGCGCCACGGCGAAGTTCTGCGCGTAGTCGGCGATCGTATAGGGCAACACCAGGACCAGTGCCGACAGCGCCTTCAATTGCGCGGGCATGGAG
Source organism: Mesorhizobium sp. WSM3879 (assembly GCF_002294915.1). Taxonomy (NCBI): domain Bacteria; kingdom Pseudomonadati; phylum Pseudomonadota; class Alphaproteobacteria; order Hyphomicrobiales; family Phyllobacteriaceae; genus Mesorhizobium; species Mesorhizobium sp. WSM3879. Next base: position 155,682 of record NZ_NSFZ01000008.1, read on the forward strand.
CGGAAAGTGCTCAGCCGCCTGCCGAAGGCCAGGATCAGGCTGAGCAAGGTGAGCGACAGCAGCGCCGGGAAGAGCAGATCAAACGTCAGATAATGCCAAACGATGATGATCTCGCTGCCGCGCCGGCCGAGCGCCGTCAGCCATGCCATGCCCTCATCCGGCGTGAAGCCGGTAACACGCATGTCGAGCGAAGGGAGCCCGCCGCTCAGGTGGCGGAAATAAAACAACTCGAGCGCCGTCATGGCGATGAAGATCGCCGCGGACGCAATCGAGAGCGCCGCCGCGTGACGCGACAGGCGCAACACCGTGACGATCAGGTTGCGCCATAGCCCCAAGCGATCCGGCCGCTCGTCCGCCTGATCAAAGTCCGCCCGGATAGTTCGGGCTTTCGCGGGTGATCGTGACGTCATGGGCGTGGCTTTCACGAAGTCCGGCGTTTGATATGCGCACAAAGGTGGCGCGTTCGCGGAACTCGGCAAGATCGCGCCCACCGACATAACCCATAGCGGCTTTCAGGCCGCCTGTAAGCTGGTGCAGCACGCCAGCCACAGGTCCTTTGTAGGGAACCTGTCCTTCGATGCCCTCAGGAACCAGTTTCAAGGTGTCGCGCACCTCGGCCTGGAAGTAGCGATCGGCCGAGCCACGCGCCATGGCGCCGACCGAACCCATGCCGCGATAAGCCTTGAAGGAGCGGCCCTGGTGCAGATAGACCTCGCCCGGGCTCTCGTCGGTGCCGGCAAGCAGCGAGCCGATCATGGCGGCACTTGCGCCGGCAGCGAGCGCCTTGGCGAGATCGCCCGAATATTTGATGCCGCCATCGGCGATGACGCTCACGCCCGACTTCTCAGCCGTCTCAACCGCCGACATGATCGCCGAGAGCTGCGGCACGCCGACGCCGGCGACGATGCGGGTGGTGCAGATCGAGCCGGGGCCGATGCCGACCTTGACGGCGTCGGCGCCGGCATCGATCAGCGCCTGCGTGCCCTCGGCGGTGGCCACGTTGCCGGCCAGGATGCGCACCGAATTGGAGAGCTTCTTCGCCCGCGTCACCGCGTCCAGCACGCGCTGCGAATGGCCGTGCGCGGTGTCGATGACCAAAAGGTCGACGCCGGCATCGATCAGGCGCTCGGCGCGCTCGAAGCCGTCGTCGCCGACGCTGGTGGCGGCCGCTGCGCGCAGCCGCCCCTGAGCGTCCTTGGTGGCGTGCGGGTTGAGCTGCGACTTCTCGATATCCTTGACGGTGATCAGGCCGACGCAATTGCCCTTGCGGTCGACCACCACCAGCTTCTCGATGCGATGCTTGTGCAACAGGCGCTTGGCCTCGTCCTGGTCGACATTCTCTTTCACCGTGATCAGGTTCTCACGGGTCATCAATTCGTAGACCTTCTGCGACGGATCGGAGGCGAAGCGCACGTCGCGGTTGGTGAGGATCCCGACCAGCCGGCCGACCGTATGACCGCCGGTGCCGCCGTTCTCGACTACCGGAATGCCGGAAATGCCATGAGCGCGCATCAGTGCCAGGGCGTCGGCGAGCGTGGCGTCGGGGCCGATGGTAACAGGATTGACCACCATGCCGGATTCGAACTTCTTCACCTGCCTGACCTGCTCGGCCTGCTCGGCCGGAGAAAAATTGCGGTGGATGACGCCGATGCCGCCGGCTTGCGCCATGGCGATCGCCAGCCTCGCTTCGGTGACCGTGTCCATGGCGGCCGAGAGGATCGGCACGTTGAGGTCGATGTCGGTGGCGATGCGGGTGCGGATATCGGTCTCGCCGGGCATGACCTCGGAATGGCCGGGCTGCAACAGCACGTCGTCGAAGGTCAGCGCCAATGCGCCGGTGGACGTCTCGATGATTTTTGCCATGGCCAGTCCTTTTTGAATGCGGAAAAGGCGCTGGGCCGAAATGGCCAGCGCCGACTCTCATCTTCCCTTTCAGGATTGGCGCTGGCTGGTAACACGTCCCGCAGGCGATGAAAAGCCGATCGTTGCGAGACGCTTCAGGTTCCTATTCCGCACCTAGGAGAGCATCCAGCAGAGCGTGCCGCGGCGATGCAAAAGGATTGACGACTGTTACACCGCCCCAGGTAAAGCCATCCTGCAGATCTTCCGACAGGAGTAGCCGGCAACCCGTTTGCGAAGCAGTCGAAAGAATGACAGCATCCCAGATGCCGAAACGATGGTCTGCCGCAAGATCGACAGCCTTCATCATCACTTCCGGCGTCGTTCCGGCAACCGCGAAGGCGTCGCTCCAGCTAAGCAGCTTATCCCGAGCTTCCTGGGAATGTCTTCCGGCCTTGCGGACGAGAACATTGAACAGTTCGCCCAGCACCTGGACCGGAATGACTGCGGCCTCTCGTGGAACGTTGCGTAGCAGTTCGATAACGACGTCGCGCTTCTCTGCGTTGTTAACGCCCTCAGCATAGGCCAGGACGTTGGGGTCGATGGCGACCTTCACCGATCGTCCTCATAAAGTTCATCGCGGGTCCAGTGTCCGGCATTGAGGATCGGCTGCCGTTCGAGGCGCGACAGCAATGCTGCGTGCGAGCGGGAGGCCACGCCCTCGTGCTTCTGCGCAGGCACGATCCGCGCCACCGGCCGCCCATGGGTGGTCACGACGTAGCTGTGGCCCTCGCGTACATCACGCAGGATGTGGGAGAACCTGCGATTGGCATCGGCTGCCGAAACGGTTTCGTCCATGGCTGCATAACCTGTAGTTATTTTCACTACAATAACCCAGAGGCTCTGTTTATCAAGCGGCGCGCGCGATGATTCCCAGCGAGGGTTGCGGTCGCACAAAAGTGACAGCAAATTAATGCGACATCCGGGCCAATTGGTGGTACCGCCCCGGCGTGCCGGCTCGCCCCCAAAGCCAGGCCCGGAATCGCGAAGTCAAATCAGGGCGTCCCCTTGAACCGCATCATCCCGCTCATCCTGGCGGTCGCACTTTTCATGGAGAACATGGATTCGACCGTGATCGCGACCTCGCTGCCGGCAATCGCCATCGACATCCACACCAGCCCGATCGCGCTGAAGCTGGCGCTGACGGCCTATCTCGTGTCGCTGGCAATCTTCATTCCGATTAGCGGCTGGATGGCGGACCGGTTCGGGGCCAAGAACGTGTTTCGCGCCGCGATCGCCGTCTTCATTGCCGGCTCGGTCGCCTGCGCCTTCTCCAATTCGCTGCCGGCCTTCGTGGTGTCGCGTTTCCTGCAAGGCATGGGCGGCGCCATGATGACGCCGGTCGGGCGCCTGGTGCTGGTGCGCGCGACGCCAAAGAGCGAGCTCGTCGCGGCGATGTCATGGCTGACGGTGCCGGCGCTGGTCGGGCCGTTGGTCGGCCCGCCGATCGGCGGCTTCATCACCACCTATTTCACTTGGCACTGGATCTTTTTGATCAACGTGCCGATCGGGCTTTTGGGCATCTGGCTTGCCACCCGCTATTTGCCGGAAACCGACCCCGCCAAAACGCCGCCGCTCGACTTCCCGGGCTTCGTGCTCAGCGGCCTCGCGGCGTCCGGCATCGTCTTCGGCCTCTCGGTGGTCAGCCTCCCCGCTTTGCCGCCGATCGCCGGCTTCATTACCGTTGCCGTCGGCCTGGTTTCGGGCGTGCTTTATCTGCTGCATGCTCGGCGCGCCAGGAACCCGCTGTTGGCGCTGGAGCTCTTCAGAAACCAGGTGTTCCGCTCCTCCGTGCTCGGCGGCTCGCTGTTCCGCATCGGCATCGGCGCGGTGCCTTTCCTGCTGCCGCTGATGTTCCAGATCGGCTTCGGGCTGACGCCGTTCCAGTCCGGTATGATCACCTTCGTCTCCGCGGTCGGCGCCATCGGCATGAAGTTCGTCACCGCGCTGCTCTTCAGGCTCGCCGGGTTCCGGCGGGTGCTGATCTGGGGATCGCTGATCGCCGCCGGCTCGATTGCCATCTACGGCCTTTTCACCCCCGCAACCCCCTATGCGCTGATGCTCGCGATCCTTTTGGTCGGCGGCTTCATCCGCTCGATGTTCTTCACCGGCGTCAACGCGCTGTCCTACGCCGAAGTATCGACCGCCGACACCAGCAAGGCGACGCCGATCGTTGCCGTGTTCCAGCAGTTGTCGATCGCGCTCGGCGTGGCGCTGGCCGGCGGCATCCTCGAAGTGTCGACTTCGATCCATGGCGGCCCGCTGATGCTTGGCGATTTCCACATCGCCTTCTTCATCGTCGCGGCGGTTTCGGCGGCGGCATCGCTGACCTTCATGCGGCTGGCGCCGGACGCCGGCAATGCCGTGTCGGGACATGGCAAATTGACGACGCCGAAGACGCTAGAGGCGGTGGGGACCGCAGGGAAATGAGCGCCACCTTCACTTCTCCCCTGACAAGGGGGAAGGTTAGGCGCTACCCTTGAACTCCTTCGCCAGCAAGTAAAGCTCCACCGACTCGTCGCGCGAGGCCGGCGGCTTCACATGATGAACCGAGCGGAAATTCTGCTTGAGCCGCGAGAGCAGCTCGTTCTCGGCCCCGCCCTGAAAGGTCTTGGCGAGGAAATGGCCGCCGGGCTTCAAAACCTGCAGCGCGAAATCCGCCGCCACTTCGCACAAATGCATGGTGCGCAGATGATCGGTCCGGCGGTGCCCGGTGGTGGGGGCCGCCATGTCCGACAGCACGACATCGGGCTGACCGCCGAGCGCCTCTGACAGCTTTTGCGGCGCATCATGATCGAGGAAATCCATCTGCAGGATGACAGCGCCCGGCACCGCGTCCATCTCAAGATAGTCGATGCCGACGACGTGCGGATTTTCCGCGCTCGATTTGGTGCGGGCCGCCGCCACCTGGCACCAGCCGCCGGGCGCGGCGCCGAGGTCGATCACCTTCATGCCGGGTTTCAGAAGATGATGCTTGTCGTCGATCTCGGTGAGCTTGTAGGCGGCGCGCGAACGGTAACCATCGGCCTTGGAGCGCTGCACATAGGGGTCGTTCATGTGCCGCTCGAGCCAGCGGCGCGAGGATTCCTTCAGGCCGCTCTTCTTCTTGATCCGGGTCTTCAGCACGCGCATGCCGGCCGAGCCCGGCTTCTCTGGCTTCCTGCTCATTATCGGCCACGCCCGTCATGACGCCAGACGCCGTCATCGGCCATCAGTTCGCTCAATATGCCTTCGCGCAGGCCGCGGTCGGCGACCCGCAGCCGCTCCGACGGCCACACGCCGCGGATCGCTTCCAGGATGGCGCAGCCGGCCAGCACCAGGTCGGCGCGGTCGGCGCCAATGCAGGGATTGGCGACGCGCTGCTGGAAATCCCAGCCGATCAGTTTTTCCACCATGCGGTCGACGCTCTGACGGTCCATCCACAGCCCGTCGACGCGGCGGCGATCGTAGCGCTCGAGGTCGAGATGGACGCCGGCCAGCGTCGTCACCGTGCCGGAGGTGCCGAGCAGATGGAAATTGGGGCTGGCGAGCACATGCGCGAGCCGGTCGCGCCCGTCGAAGGCCTTGAGCCGCACCGCAACGTCATCGACCATGGCGGCGAAGGTCTCGCGCGTCACCGTGCGGCCGCCGAAACGTTCGGCGAGCGAGACGACACCCACGGGCAGCGACGTCCAGGAGACGATGTGGTTGGCAAGCTGCGGCGAGCGCTGACCGCGCGTGAGGTCGATCAACGCGATCTCGGACGAGCCGCCGCCGATGTCGAACAGCACCACGCCGCGCGTTTCGCGCTCGACCAGCGAGCCGCAGCCGGAGACGGCCAGCCGGGCCTCGGTCTGGCGATCGATGATCTCCAGCTTCAGACCGGCCTCGCGCTCGACCCGTTCGAGGAACTCGACGCCGTTTTCGGCCGAGCGGCAGGCCTCGGTGGCGATTAGCCTCGCCTTCCTGATCTTGCGGTTGCGCAGCTTGTCTCCGCAGACCTTCAACGCCTCGACGGCACGGTCCATGGCCGCCTGGCCGAGCCGGCCGCTGGCCGAAAGCCCCTCGCCCAGCCTGACAATGCGCGAGAACGCATCGATGACGCGGAACTGGCCGTGGCGGGCGGGCACCGCGACCAGCAGCCGGCAATTGTTGGTGCCGAGATCGAGCGCTGCGAATACCGGCAGTTCCTGATGCGGGCGCGCGCCATTCGGAAGCGACGGTCGCGGCTGGGGGACGATCGGCGCGGGTTCAGGCGCGAGGCTGGCGGGAGCGGCGACGGACCCCGGCGAGGGTATTCCGCCGTTCTCATCACGTGCGAAAACCTTGCGGCCTCGCCTGCGCTTGCGGCGCTTGCGCGTTTTGCCTTTCTGGTTCTCGCCTTGATTGTCGGCATGTCTTGCGTGAGCGCCCGCATGGCGGCTGAAACGCCCCGCGGGCGGGCCCGCCGGTACCGCCGGCGATGCCCCGGACACGCCCACTGCCGACGCGCCCGCGCCGGTATCGTGGTCTTCCACTTCAATTCCTTTCGGCGCCGCGCGAACCAGCAAGGACGCAGCAGGCACCTCGATTTGTTTCAAGTTGAGAACAGACTAGCAGCGCGCTTTGCAATCACCAAGAGCGCATGCCCCGATTTTTGGCGCCGTCACGCAGGGGCCACCTCATGCCGGTTGAATAGCCGGCTTCAATCAGGCATGTCTCAATGAGACTTGGAACGGGTTTGGGCGACATCATAGCAATGAGCTTAAATCGCATGACGACGACGCCATGAACTGGACGCGCTATTTCTGGCCCGTCATCGGCATGGCGGCCGTGGTGTTCTCGCTCTGGCTGCTCATCCATGAGTTGCGCGGCATCTCACTCGACGACGTCTGGGCCGGTATCGTCGCCATCCCCCCGCGCGCCTGGGTGCTGGCGGCGCTGAGCTCAGTCGTCGCCTATGCCTCCCTCGCCGGCTACGACCACATTGCGCTGCTCCACATCGGCAAGAAAGTTTCGTGGCTGTTCGTCACGCTCTGCTCCTTCACCACCTATGCGCTGTCGCACAATATCGGCGGCTCGGTGCTGTCGGGCGCGGTGATCCGCTACCGCGCCTATGGCACCAGGGGGCTGACCGGTCAGGATGTCGGCGTTCTGGTGGCGATCTGCTGGATCACCTTCGTGCTCTCCAGCCTGCTTGTCGGGGGCCTCGTGCTGGTGCTGGAGCCGCAGATCGTCGACCGTTTTACCACGACCCCGCACCACGAGCTGGCAACAGCCGCCGGCCTCGCCATGCTGATCCTGGTTGCGGTCTATGTGTTCTGCAGCTGGCTGCATCTGAGCCCGCTCAAGGTCGGCAGCTTCCAGCTGCATTACCCGGCACTGCCGATCGTGGCGCGGCAATTGCTGATCGGCCCGGTCGAGCTGCTCGCGGCGGCGGCCATCATCTACTTTGCCTTGCCGGCGGCCGGCAATCCCGGCTATTTCGTCGTGCTCGGCGTCTTCATGATATCCTTTTCGGTCGGGTTGCTGTCGCATGCGCCGGGCGCCCTCGGCGTCTTCGAGGTGGTCTTCCTGGCCGGACTGTCGCACATGGATCCGGTCGGCGTGCTCGCCGCACTCCTGGTGTTCCGCCTGTTCTACCTGATCATCCCGCTGCTGATCGGGCTCGGCGTGGTGCTGTTCTTCGAGCATTCGCAATACAGCCGCGGCGAAGGCTGAGCGTCCCCATGCGGCCCGCGATCGAATGAGAAAAAGGCTGCGGTTGAACTGCGGCGCGGGGTTGACTATTTTCGGATGGCGGCTACAAGGCAGCGCTCGCGGCGCTTGAGCCGCCCGCTTCGCGCGGCACCAACCGCGCCTGCTGGGGAATAGGTTAACGGTAGACCAGCGGACTCTGACTCCGTTAGTCCTGGTTCGAATCCAGGTTCCCCAGCCAACGAAATATCCAAGCAGAACTATGCCTTAATGAAAACATGGTCTCCGGACCGTGTTACATCTCATTTGCAGCACGCTCTCACCTAAGTCCTTGTTTTTCCGTGCATTGCAAAACATTCCCGCTCACTCCATGGAACACGGAATGGCCGTGATGTTCTCGGCACGTTCTTGAATTAGCAGGCACTAACGGGTCTGTGAGTCTTGTCACATACGCTCGTGGCGCATCGGCCTAGCTTGTGCAGCGGTGAAGGGAGTGCCTTGATGCTTGTGAACCTTCCTATGCTTATGAACCTTCCTCTTGTCGTAGCTGGTCCCGTTGTCGATTGGTTTGGTCGCCGAGCCGATCAGAGGGCGCTATTGAAGGCAACTGACGATCTGAGCGACTCACCGGACGACATGCTCAGCGACATGGGGATTTCCCGCGACGACATCGAGACCGCGCGCTGGCGGTCCAGCCGGAGAGTGGGCTGACAGAAGGCCCGGAAAGCCGGATGCTAACCCTGCTCTGGTGCAAATCGCCATAGCTCCCATGCGAAGCGCCCGCTGCGTTGCCGCAGCGAGCGCTCCAGTGGTCCCCGCATCCCTCGCAGCCAAGACGGTACGCCTCGGTAAGACGGATCATAAGCGCGCCCTAGTTGAAGCGCTGCATATTCAGATTGCGTGACATTTCTGCCACTAGAGACAGGAAGGGTGGGAACCGGCATTTAACCACTTCGGCTTTGGCTCGGTGCCCTCGAATTCAACGCCTACGCGATCACTCTTGCGCCATCGAACAACTGTAGGCGATCCCATCAACTGGTACGTAAAGCAGGCATTTATGGTCTGGCCCGAGCCGTTTCACCAGTGCGGCAACGTCCAGCACCGCCGACCGCCGGCAAGTGAGGCAATAGACAGAAAGGCCCGTCCCGGCGTCCAGCTTTTTTGCCGAGCGTGACTTCCGTGAAGGGAAATTTCATTGCCATGGCGATCCTCGCAAATTGGGGCCGCCGCACCGGTGAGGTTTATTCCTGATCGCCAGGGCGATTGCCAAAGAGGTTACGCGATCACACCATGTCCTTTTGAGGTAGAAATTAGCTATCTTGCATATGCGGCGGACCACTAGTCGCTGGGCCGGCGCCGGGCTCTCAGGCAATTCTCCCCCACGAGAAAAGGCGCCGGTCACCTTAGCCCGCCGCTGGGTGTGGGGGCACACCGAGCGGCGGGTTATCGGATTCCGATGACGCTTCGCTAAGAACTGGTGTGTTCGCACCAGAGGATGGGGGATTCACAGCGAATCCGTTTCGATCTAGAATCTTGGCATGGAAGACGCGCTCGATGATCTTGCTCGCATCCTGACAGCCCCGCAAACCAGTCTGCGGACGCGCTACGGCGCCTTTGCCATGCGGATGGCAGAAAGTCTCGCCACTGGGCTCGCAATTGGCGTGGGCATCGCCCTGGTGCTTGCGGTCGCCGGCTAGGCATGGCTGCTAGAGCCAAGCACAAGAAACCTCCCGGCCCTGGCCCTTCGGGAAAATACGAAGGCGCGAACCACGCCGACTTGTGGCGCAAGCGGATGACCGAACGCCACCGTTGGCGCCTGACGCCAAATGCGGTGGTTTGGACGCTTGTCGTGATCGCGATGACAGTCTCGATCTCTCTGATCGCGATCAAGGCTCGTTAGCGGCGGCAATCGGCAGGACCGCCCCGACCTGGTCGCATGTAGGCGTCCAGTCCCCCGGCCAGCCGGGTTCGGGAATAGTCTTTCGCCACTTCGCCTAGGGGACCTTGGGTGTGGCTTCCTTGGCCTGTGACAGCTTGACGATATGGACTTCGTCGCCCTCCGCCAGACCGTCAGGCGGAGTGGCGATGACATGGTCGTCGGCAGCGACGCCCGAGGCCAGTTCGATCTCGTTGCCCAGGTCGCGGGCGATCGTCACCGTCTTGAAGGTAGCGCGATTGTCTTGCCCGACAGTGGCGACGCGCAGGCCTCTCTCGTCGAAGATGAGCGCGCTGACGGGAATGCGGAATGTGCCGGCCACCCCGGAGAGATCCACCTTCACATTGGCATAGGCGCCGGGCATCAACTCTCCCTTGGCGTTGTCGACGGAAAGCTGCATCTGCGTCGTGCCGGACGTGATGTCGACCGCCCGAGCCGAGGCGACGATGGTAGCCGGGAAGCTGCGGCCCGGATATTCCGGCACCGAGACGGTGGCCTGCGAACCCAACTTCACATCCGGTGCGTAGTTCTGCGGCACGTTGATATAGACGCGCAGCGTATGTACGTCCGAGACCACGAACATCGCCTGCCCGGCGCTCGATCCGGCCGATATAAGCGAACCGACATCGGTGTTGCGCGCAGTGATGAGGCCGTCGAACGGCGCGGCGACGGTCTTGTAGGCGGACAGCACCTCAAGGCGCTCGACATTGGCCTCGCCGGAATTCACCGCGGCCTGCTTGCTGGCTAGATCTGCCACGCGCTGGTCGATTTCCTGCTGCGCGACGGTCCGGGATTCGAGCAGCGGACGCTCGCGCTTGAGGGTGATGTCGGCCAGGACCTCGGCCGATTTAGCGTTGGCGAGGTCGGCCTTGGCCTGCAGCAATTGCTGGTCCTGATCGGGGGCCTCGATCTCGGCTAGGGTCTGCCCCGCCTTGACGCTCGCGCCGATATCGACCTTCCAATCCTTCACATAACCGCTGACGCGGGCATAGATTGGTGCGCTGTCGTTGGCCTGCAGCCGTCCGGGCAGATTTAGGCTGACGACGCCAGGCTTGGCGTTGAGCGTCACCAGGGCAACGCTTGGTATCGCCTGCGCCTCCGTCCATTGCCGCAGCTCGACCGCGCTCCTTTGGCGAGCACTGACACCGGTGTAGACCAGGGTCGCGGCACCGGCGATGGCGACGACGCCGAAGATGCCGAGCCCGACCGGTGAGCGGCCAGGCTTGCGTTCCGAGGACGTCACCTCGGTTGTCCCAGCCGTGTCGAGCGACTTGTCAGGTGTTTTAGAGCTTTCATGCCCGTTGTCGGTGTCGTGTCGCGGCATGGGAGCGATTTCGGGGCTCGTGTCGAGCTTCTGCTCGGTAGCGTGCTCAAGCATGATGCAAGGTCTCCGAAGGCGCTGCAGCCGGCTTGGCCTCACGCTTGTGGACGAGGCTGAAGACAACGGGCACGAAGAGCAGCGTTGCCATGGTTGCGAAGATCAGGCCGCCGACCACGGCGCGCCCGAGCGGGGCGTTCTGCTCGCCGCCCTCACCGAGGCCGAGAGCCATCGGCGCCATGCCGATGATCATGGCGAGTGCGGTCATGCAGACTGGCCGGAAGCGGACGAAGCCGGCTTCGAGGGCGGCGGCAATCGGGTCGCCCAGTTCCGCCAGGCGTTCGCGGGCAAAGCTGATCACGAGCACGGAGTTGGCGGTCGCCACGCCCATGCACATGATCGCACCCGTGAGGGCAGGCACCGACATCGGCGTCTGCGTGACGAACAGCATCCAGACGATGCCGGCAAGGCCGGCCGGCAGCGCCGAGACGATGACGAAGGGGTCCGACCAGGACTGGAAGTTCACGACGATGAGCAGATAGATCAGCACGATGGCGCCGAGCAGGCCGAATAGCAGGCCGGCGAAGGCGCTGTTCATGGTCTGCACCTGACCGAGCAAGGAAACGGAGCTGCCCTTCGGCAAATCGGCGGCGGTGTCAGCAAGGATCTTGTTGATATCGGTGGCGACGGCGCCGAGGTCGCGCCCCTGCGTGGTGGCGTAGATCTGCACCATCGGCACGATGTTGTATTGCGAGACGACTGCGTTGCTGACCGAGCGCTTCACACTGGCGACGCCGCCGAGGATGGGCAGCGTCCCGATGCCGGCCGCCGTGATCGGCGTCGTCTGCAGGGCGCCCAGCGTATCCACCTGGTATTGCGGCGTCTGCATCACGATCGGATAGGACACGCCGCTCTTTGGGTCGAGCCAGTAGGTCGGCGACACCTGGCTCGAACCGGCAAGGTCGACGACGAGGCTGTTGGTGACGTCCTTCTCGGTAAGGCCGATATATTCGGCCTGGGCGCGGTCAACATCGACGTTCAGTGTCGGATTGGCCTGCGATTCCTGGATGCGGGCATCGGCAACGCCGGGAATGTGCCGCAGGCGGTCCAGCACGAGACCGGCATATTTGAAGTTCGCCGACAGATTGTTGCCGCGCACCTGGATATCGACAGGTGCTGGTGCACCGAAATTCAGGATCTGGCTGATAATGTCGGCCGGCAGGAAGGCGAAGGTCACGCCCGGGAACCGGCGCGGCAGCTCTTCGCGCATCTTGCGGACGTATTCATCGGTCGGTCGGTGGTCTCGCGACAGCTTGACCTGGATGTCGCCATCCTGGGAACCGATCACGCCTGTGTTGTTGTAGGCCAGATTGATGCCCGAGACCGGGACGCCGATATTGTCGACCAACGTGTCGAGCTGGTCGGGCGGAATCAGCTGGCGGATTGCCTTTTGGATGTCGGCGAACTGGTTAGCGCTCTCCTCGACGCGGGTGCCGATGCCAAGGCGCACATGCATCAGGATTTGCCCGGTGTCGACAGCGGGGAAGAAATTCCGTCCCAGATAGGGCGTCAGCAGGAAGGACCCCATGACGCAGGCCATGAACCCGGCAACGAACACCATCCGGTGGCCGAGCACCAGCTCCAGCAGGCCGTGATAACCGACACGGATGCGTTCGAACGTCGCCTCGAAGCCACGCTGGAACAGCACCAGAGGGTTGTAGCTGCGCGGCTTGCCGTGCTCCCTATGATCGACATGCGGTTTGAGCAGGTAGTTGCACAGCGTCGGCACGAAGGTGCGCGAGAGGATGAAGGACGAGATCATCGCGAACATCACTGCCTCGGCCATCGGCACGAAGAGGAAACGTGCAATGCCGTCGAGGAAGAACATCGGCACGAAGACAATGCAGATGCACAGCATTGAGACGAAGGCCGGCGTCACGATTTGCCGGGCACCGTCAAGGATCGCCGTCCGAACCTCCTTGCCGTGTTCGAGATGCCAGTTGATATTCTCGATGGTCACCGTCGCATCGTCGACAAGGATACCGACGGCGAGCGCCAGGCCGCCAAGCGTCATGATGTTGAGCGTCTCGCCGATCATCGATAACGCGATCACCGAACCGAGGATCGCGAGCGGGATCGACGCGGCAATAATGATGGTGGAGCGCCAGCTGCCGAGGAACAGCAGGATCATCATGCTGGTGAGCGCGGCTGCAATCGCGCCTTCGCGCGCCACGCCGGTGATGGCGCCGCGGACGAAGAGCGACTGGTCGCCGAGCAGCGACACCTGAAGATTGTCGGGCAAGCTCGCTCGCATCAAGGCGAGTTGATCCTTGATGCCCTGGATGATCGCGAGCGTCGAGACCGAGCCATTCTTGAGAATCTGAAGCAGGACCGAGCGGGTGCCGTTGACATGGACGATGTTGGTTTGCGGTGGATTGCCGTCCCGCACCGTCGCCACGTCCTTCACATAGACAAGCGTCCCGTTCACCGACTTGATCGGCAGATCAGCGAGGTCAGTCAGCGAAGACGGAGCATCGTTGAGCTGCACCGCATATTCGTAGCGACCGATCTTTTCGGTGCCGACCGGTGTGATCAGGTTCTGGGCGGCCAGCGCATTGGCGACGTCCTGCCCCGACAGGCCGCGCGCCTGCAGTGCGTAAGGGTTAAGGTCGATCTGCACCTGGCGGGTCTTGCCGCCGAACGGATAGGGAATGGCGGCGCCCGGCACCGTCGTAAGCGGTGTGCGGATGGTCTGGAGGCCAAGGTCAGCCAGCGCCTGCTCGGTCAGGCCCTGCCCCGAAAGGGCAATCTGCAGGATCGGTACGGTGGAAGCGTTGTAGTTGAGGATCAGGGGCGGCGTTGCACCGGCCGGCATCTGCTTGAGCACGGTCTGTGCCACTGCGGTGACCTGCGCATTGGCTGTGCGGATGTCGACATTCGGCTGGAAGAACACCTTGATGATGCCGAAGCCGTTGTAAGAGGTGGATTCGATATGCTGGATGTCGTTGACGGTGGTGGTCAGCGAACGCTGGAACGGCGTCGTCATGCGGCCCGACATCTGATCGGGCGGCAGGCCCGTATATTGCCAGATCACGCTGATCACCGGGATACGGATATCGGGAAAGATGTCCGTGGGGGTGCGCAGGGCCACGAGCGGGCCGATGATCAGGATCAGCAGCGCCAATACGATGAAGGTGTAGGGCCGGCTGAGGGCAATGCGGACGAGTGCAATCATGAAACAATGCCTGAGGCGAACCAATGACGCGTGTAGGTCGCCTCAACCCTTCAGGTTTTCTTACTCACACCATTCGGCAACCGAACCTTTGCCTAGGCCGGTTCAGTGTAGATGCCACCAGGCGGAAGGGCCTTGAGCTTGGTTGCGTCGTATGTGTCGCCAAACGCAACGTGGAAGGTTCCCGACAGGATCGTCGCGAAGCGGGAATCGGGGTGCGACAGCGGCATGACGCGTTTGTGCGGCTCAAGCCGCAGCAACACGGCATGCAATCCAGGCTTCGTCGCATTCACATGGAGCACCGTACCGCTCTGGCCGTTGACCCGGGACGTCTCGGACGTGCTCGTGGTGATGGAGGGTTCCCGGGGCCTCGCAACAACGAGTGGCATTTGAGCGTCCGCTGCCTGGACTGCATTCATTCCCGCTGGCGACAGCAAGGCCGCGGCGAACATCAGGTACCGGAAAGCCGACTTCATCGATCACTCCTTGGTCGAAAGGCAACTCTTAGGGGAGCCGACCAACTCCCTATTCAACTTCCCTGGGCAAGCAGTGCCTTCTGCCTCCAGCCCGCAATCGAGGTCCGCTGCAGCGTGGGCCCGATCGCGCGTTCCCGACAGGCATCGATGTCTGCTCCATCGGTCGTCAGGCACGCAGCCCTGCTTCGCTGGTGGCGTTGAGAGCAGAGGCGTTCTGAACGAACATCGCCCAAAAAGGTTGTACGCGTCCAATTTGGAAAACGCAGAAACACTCATCACTACGGTGAATAATGTGCGGCTTCAGCCTCAACTGGCTGGTCGGTCTTCCAAGCCAATATGCTGCAGAGGAACGCCACTCGCGTGCGCAGGGCCGCGAGCGGCGAGATCAGGATCAGCGGCAGGAAACGCTCTCTTCCGCTACCGTCTTTCCCCTTCATCAAACTGCCAGTTCCGGCTTCGCTGCGACCGGGCGCGTCCCTGCCGCTGGAGGATGAGCGCACGACTCCTAGCCGTTGAAGGCGGGCAGCGGCTGCGAGACGGTGAGACTTGCAGAATATACCGGCCTGCCGGCTTCGTCATGAACGGCAACGGTCACAGTCTCATCCAAGTCGCTTGAGGCGATTTCGTCTGCAGCGATATCGTGAAGCGCCTTCAGCGCTTCTCGTCGCAGGTCGGTGAGATTGCCGAGGTCGACCCAAGCATCGCCGAGGCTTTGCCCATTTCGGAAGACTTCGAACAGATAGTTCGGCATGCATTATTGTGGGCCGCACGAGATGCACCCGCATTCAAATTTGAGAGATGGGAAAGCATCCACCCCTCCGAGTGTGAAAATAGCCTTCCCTGGGGTGCGTTCAGGCGGGAAAACCGGCCTTTCTGAAGCCTGATGTGAAAAGCCCGAGGGCGACATGGTCGGCGAACGGGAGATTTGAAATCAGCCGGAGAGTCAGGTCGTGTTTCCTGGTCAGTGCTTCCTCGACTTCAGCGCGGGCCTTCTCCGTCTCGCCTAAATGTGCGTAAGACGCTGCGAGGAAAGCATGGACGAAGAATTGGTCGCCAGCCTTCTGATACGAAGCGACGGCTTCGGAGTACCTTCCAAGCAGGAACAGGGAGCTACCCTTCACCTCCCAGAACCACATCGGTGGTACCGGCTCGCGCAGGAGCGCTGTTTCGAGCACGTTGAGCGCCGTCTCGGCCCGTCCGCCGTAGTTGAGCCAGCTTGCGTAATCCCCCGCTATGTTCACGTCCAGCGGGTTCAACGAGCGCGCTCGCTCGAAATGCACTCCCGCATCGCTGTGTTGGCGCATGTGCGTAAGCACCAGCCCCATACTCTGATGACAGACGCCATCGTTCCTGTCGAGAGCGAGCGCCGTTCGAGCGGCGTCCCAGGCCTTCTGTAGCGTCCGCAGATCGTTGTCGTACCAAAATCTGCCGACGAAGGCCTGCGCCAGGAAGGCGTGACCTTGAGCGAATGCCGAATCGAGCTTGATACACTGCGCGAAGAGGGGCTCGGCCTTGTCCAGTTCATATCGGTAGAAGTGCGCGCGCCCCTGCAGGTAGTAGTCGTATGCGTCCCAATCGGTCGGACGCTTGCGTCTGCTGCGGCTCGCAGAATCGGCCTCCGCTTGGCCTTCGACCATCGAGGCGATAAGAGCCGCAACCTCGTCTTGCAATGCGAAGATGTCGTTGAGGGCCCGGTCGTACCGTTGGGCCCAAAGGTGGGTGCCGGTGGCGGCATCAATCAATTGTGTGGTGATCCGAATGCGATCACCGAGCTTTCGTATGCTGCCTGCGACGAGGTAGCGAACTCCGAGCTTGCGGTGGGCTTCGGCAGTGTCCAATGCGGGGTGACGGAACTGAAACGATGAATTGCGTGCGATGACGAGCAGGGAGCGGAACCTGGCCAGCTCCGTAATTATGTCCTCGGTTATGCCGTCGCTGAGATACTGCTGGTCCGGATCGCCGCCCGAGTTGACAAAGGGCAGCACCGCGATCGACGGCTTGCCGGGCGGTGGGATCGCTCCGTAGGACGCGCTCGCAGCCGGCTCGACAGTCCCCGTGAAGCGGTACCCGAGGCGAGGCACTGTGGCGATCCACTCACCGCCGTTATCAGCCGGACCGAGTGCCTTTCTCAGCGTCGCGATTTGGACGGTAAGGTTGCCTTCCTCAACGGCGGTGCCCGGCCAGGCAGCGTCCATCAGCTCGGCCTTCGTCAGGATCTCACCGGGCCGTGCGGTAAGCGCAGCAAGCAGCGTCAGCCCACGATGCCCAACAGTGATCGGGATCTGGTCTTTAAGAAGCGTCCCCATGTCGGGATCGAGCACGAACGGACCGAAGGCGATGCGACACCGCTGCATTTGGGCACATTAGACGTTTGGAAGTTGTCGGAACAGGCACCCCCCTAAATTCCCGGGCCAAACTCTCCATTCTTCCTAGGTGGTAGTGCTGAAAGACGTCGCGGGTCTCGTCGCCGTCTGGTGTTTGCGTCGGCACTTACGCTACTTGCTGCGGTCCAATCCCACCTTAAAAATGCAACGCAGCCCGGAGCGATCGTAGACCAGCTCAACCCCGCCCGTTCTTTCGCTGTCGAACACTCGCTGCAGGAGTTGCGTACCAAAGCCGTGTTTGCCAGGCACGACCGGCGGGCCGCCTTCCTCGCACCATTCCAGGACCAGAATTCGGCCCCCATCGACGTATTCCAACCGCCACGAGATCGAGACCGATCCGGTAGGATTGGAGAGCGCCCCATATTTGATGGCGTTCGTGGTAAGTTCATGAATGGCCAGCGCGAAGGAAAGCGCCACGTTCGAGGGCAACCAAACCGGCTCGCCTGTGAGATCGAACCGATCGAGAGAGGCATGCGGGTCGATCGAGGCGGCAATGAGCGTGCTGAGATCGGCACCGCTCCAATTCTCCCGGGTGAGGATATCATGCGCTTGTGCCAGCGAAACCAGCCGGGCCGAAAGCGCCTCCTTTGCGAGCGCGAGGCTGGTTGCGCTGCGCATGGTCTGGCTCGCGATTGCCTGAACTACGGCCAGCGTGTTCTTGACCCGGTGGTTTAGTTCATTGATCAACAGTTGGCGCTGCTCCTCACTCCGTTTGCGCTCGGAGATGTCGAGGCTGATCTGGACAGCGCCTATTACCGAGCCTGCCTCATCGCGGACGGGCCGCGCGCTGGAAAGCAGGTAACGTTGCACCCCGGATGGCAGCGTATAGGCGAATTCCTCACTGTCAGTTTCCTCGCCGCGCATGGCTCTGCTCAGCGGACGGTCTTCCCGGCTGATGGTCTGGCCGTCTTTGTACGCCAGCGTTTCGATCACCAGGTCGGGCGTCCCAAAGGATCTCCGGGACTCCGTCGATAGGCCCATCAGTTCCGCCGCGAACCGGTTGCGGATCACCTGTCGCGCTTGCGGATCATAGGTGAACCAGACCGCCACCGGCGCCGTATCCAGAACGGTTTCCAACTCGCGCGTGCGTTCCGCGATTGCACGGCCGGCTTTGATCATGGCTTGGGCAATCGTGTCGAACTCGGCGACAGACGTCGACATAGGTTTGACCTCGCTGCCTTTGCCGAGCGCATCGGCGCGCGCGGCGAGGTCGACTGTCGCCTTGGTGAAGGTTTTACCGACCACGTAGCCCAGAGTGAGCGAAATAAGCAGCGCTGTTAAGCCTGTTGCACCAATCTGTGCGAGAGACCACCAGAGAGGTGCCTGAACATCAGAGAGCGGAACATTGGCGGTGTAGAACCAGTCCGAATAGGGCGATCGGTAGTACCCGGCCAGCAGCGTGGTGCCTTCGAAATTGCGAGATCGGAACGTACCGGAGCGACCGACGACCTTTGCTAAATATTCCGGCAAACCGGGCTTGCCGGTCACCTGACCATGCAACTTGGACCTTGCAACGTAGTTGCCCTCACGATCACCGACAGCGACCGTCCACCCTGCTGGTACCGCGGGCAGCATAGCAAGGCGAATGCGTTCCGTCGGGACCGACATCGAAAGCAGCAACGCCTGGCCTTTCGAGCCCGACACTTGTCTGGTGACTGCGATCCGGTATGCGTTCGATCCCGGCGCGGCGAACACGTTGCTGACCAGCACGCCAGCAAGATCCAGGTGCTCGCGCTCTTCGGGCGTCAGCGGTTCGGCCGAAGGCTCGGAGCCCTTGGCGGATTGAGTGCTTGCCAAGGCGCGGCCACCGAGATCACGCAGCGTGATTACCTGATCCGTACCCTGGACGAGGCGGCTCGCCTCGTTGCTAAAAGCCTGCAGATCATCATTGGCGAGAGCAGGCGACTTGGAGAGCCCTTCCAGAAGGGTCTTGAGATTGACGAGTTCGCCATCAACGACCAGCGACACCTGACGAGCAATCCAAAGCGCCTCCTGCTCGATACGAGACTGCTCATGCAGGGCGTAGGCAACGAACAGATAGGCAGCAAACAGCCAGACCGGCAACACGGCCGCTGCGATTAGTCCAAGCAGATGGGCTCGTACCGATCGACGAGGCAAATCTGTTTCCCTGTCTTCCCCAATACTGCAAGCTTAGCCGCAAGCTGGCGAACGACAAGCTTAGATTAACACTGCTGAACATGGCCAAGCTCGAAGGCCGCTTGGCGCCAGACAATGCGGCTAAGCGAAAATCACTGAGTTGCAAAGAGTCCCGCCCGAGGGGTGGACAGAGGAGCCACGCGGGAACCAGAGCTTGGTTTTGCCCTCATTTCCGTCTCGGCGGGCCAGCGTATCCCGTGCCTTTCATTCGAGGAACGAAAAGGTGGCGGACAACGATCTCGCTGAGGGGGCCAGCTTCGATGCGGAAGAGACAGGCACCGACGGGTGTCCACGGGCAGCGAAGGTCTCGACTATACCGGAATGACGTGATTGCGATTCCCGAGCCCATGATCGGGCTGGAGCTGGAGCAAGCGCTTAAAGAAATCTTGAGCGAGTCGGCCGCCAAACCTTCCAAGGACAAACTTCACTAGCCAAAGAGGCTCTCTCGCTCCTCGGGAGTCCTACTGCAGAAAGCGGATCGCTTCAGCCCGCCTTCTCAAGAAAGCGCTTCGCCATAGCCAATGTGGACCTTTTGGCCGCGAATGATCCGACGCCGAAGGCGCGCTTGTCGCTTAGAAACCGCGCGCCATAGGCGGGGCAGGCGTGACGTTTCGCGTCGGTTTGCGGTCGAAATCCGGAAGCAGCCACCCTATTTGCGTTGAGCCATGATCAGTCGGACCGATCTTTGAATGAGCGAAGCAGCCAAAAGGCGCGCGTTGCTGCTCCTCAATCCCAAGGCTCGGCGCGGCCAGGAGATGCTCGCGCCAATTGTGGAGCGGCTGGGGCGAGGTCGGCTTTCCGTCACCGTTGAGATGTTCGAGGCGTTGCCTGAAATCGCTCGAGACATCGTTCGCTTACGCCATATGGCCGATCTTGTGGTCGTGTGCGGTGGCGATGGTTCGGTGTCCTCGGCGGCGACGGCGATCATGGAAAGCGGCCTGCCGATGGGCATCATTCCTATGGGGACGGCGAATGACCTTGCTCGTACGCTCAACATTCCGATGGATCTCCTGCAGGCCGCCGATGTGATCGCGCGAGGCCGAACCCGACTGATCGATGTCGGGACGGTCAACGGTCATGCCTTTTTCAATGTCGCAAGTATCGGACTCAGCACCGAACTGGCGCAGGGTCTTGACCCCGCACTGAAGAAGCGCTTCGGCAGGCTGGGCTATGCGCTGGCGGCGATGAAAGTGTTGACCCGGGCCGCGCGGTTTCACGCGAAGATTACCGAGAAAGGCGCGGCGATCGAGGTGGAAACCTACCAGATCGCGGTTGGAAACGGTCGGCACTACGGCGGCGGCAACGTCGTGGAAGAAACGGCCGAGATCGATGACGGACATCTCGATCTCTATAGCTTGGAAATGACGAACCTCTGGAAGCTGGCGCTGATGCTCCGCTCTTTCCGTTCTGGAACGCATGGCGCATGGCGTGAGGTGCGCACGGCCAGGTGCGTCGAGTTCGACATCGAGACGCGGAAGGCGATGCCGGTCAACACCGATGGCGAGATCGTCACGTCGACACCGGCCCATTTCAAGGTTCACCCAAAGGCGATCTCGGTCTTCGCGCCGGATCGCGCCGTGTGAGCGCCCCGTCTTACGGTTTGATCAGTTTCCAGTGCCTCGCCTTGCGCTCGATCAGCGGCAGAGCACGAATGTGCTCGCCGTTGAGGAGAGAAGGTCGAAAGCGACGAAGGCGAGCCTGGGCGTTCCAGGTCATGCGCGAATGGATGGCATGGAAGTTCGGCCGTCCGTCGGGATCCCGCGTGATCATCTCGCCGTCGATGATGAAGGACTCGGGTGTTCGGTTAGCGCGGTCCAAAAGAACGGCCGCCCCTGATGCTCTCGCTGGCCGGCTGACCTACTTTAAGCTAGCGAAGCTTGCGCCCGGGCACCGCCTTTTTGGATCAATGCTGGAAGCGGGACCGGCCGAAAGTTCCAAGCATCTACGCCAACGTCGTACTGGCGTGGAAGCGGCTTAAGCTTCCCATGCGAGTGACCGTGCAAATTGATCGACTTCTTGCCCATCCGATTCCAGGTGCGGAACGGATAGTGGCACAGGATGAGAAGCACCCCATTGAACCTGAGTTCCGCGTAATGCTGAATACTGGCCCATCCGTCGGCGGCGGTCGTTTCGTCCGGGTCATTGTTGCCGATGATCAGGTTCTTGCGCCCATTGAGGCGCGACAGAAGTGCCTCCCCGCCTGCTTTGCCGTGGCGCGCGAAGTCGCCAAGATGCCAGACCTCGTCGTCAGGCGTGACGGTCTCGTTCCAGAAAGAGATCAGCGCTTCGTCATGTTCGGCAAGCGATGCGAAAGGCCGCCGGTCAATCCGCAGGATGCGGGCATCATTGAAATGCGTGTCGCTCGTAAAAAATAGCATCAGGGCATGCCGGCAATGCAGATCGAAACCCACCCTGGGCCTAAGGCTAGCAGCCTTCGGCCCTTAGGGATCTTACCATTCGCACAATGATCCGATCATAAGGCGTTTTCTCCGATCTGCTGTAGTTGATCGTGAAAAGCGCGGCGCGGTCATCACAGACCCTGATGGCGCGAACATATCGGATCTCGCCGTTGTTGATCCCTGAATAGCTGGCCCAGGTCGAGGTCAGGCGCCGGTACGTCAACTTCCAGCCGGCCTTCTCGTCTTCCAGCATGCGATGCTCGATCTCGGCCCGAAAGCTGGCTCTTCCAAGTCTGGCGCCCCACACGGCAAGAAACGCGTCTTGTTCGCCTTGGAATGCAGCACCCTGATCCGAATGCTGGGTGAGGACGAAACCAGGCGGAACATCGAATGTGAAGCCCAGTTGCCGGACCCCAAACGGCTGCCACTCCTGGGCCTGAAGAGAGGCGGTGCAAAAAAGAAAAGTAAATATACTGAACGCAACCCGCATCGGCTTGATTTAGCGCCGCTTCATAGGGCGTCCAGATCAGTTGGGGGCCCCCCGGCCCACCATCTGGTGATCTATCGCAGAGCTGCAGCGGCGTTCGGGCCATGATCTCGACGGACAAGCCTGGCTTGGCGCAAGTGTGTCGCCGGACTTTGCGGGAAGCTGCCGTGGACCCGCAACCGTCGATGCGGCACACCAAGCTAACTCGAAGCCTGAACCGGCCGCCGTTCAGGCCCGAGCGGAAAAACTGGGGCGCAGGTCTGCTTCAGGAAAAGCTGGGCGTATACGTCCCGTTCTTCGACTGTGATACCTTGCTCGCGAGTCAATTGCTTGAAGGCTTCTCGCAACTGATCGAGGTCGAACGCTGAAATGTGTTTGGAGGTAGTCATTGCGCACCTGGGTGATGTTCCACTCATTTCTTGGCAGCTCGCGAGAGGCCGTGCGAAGGCTTGGCTTCCTGTCGGGTTCGCTTGCGCTGCTGTCTCCCAACGCGACGGCAATAGCCGACGCCACGTCGCACCGAACTGCGTTCAGCGAGGCTTGTTCCGCTGAACGGCTTGTCTTCTTTCTAATATTAGCAAAGTCTTTATGAAGGTCCCGCCGGCCCATGACTCGTTAACCATGGCAAAGGGCTTGAGCATTGGGCGACGAAGTGCATCGATGCAATCATCATTCAGGATGACGGCCGGGCCGGTCTGTCGACCCCATCACCATCCCTACTCGATCCCAACGCCCCCCGAAAACAAGGCCAAAGACATGGTGGATCTTATCTGGGAGCTGGCAGCGTTTGCTGGTGATAGGGAACGGGTAGACCAGCGGACTATTAACTCCGCCGGTCCTGGTTCGAATCCAGATTTGCAGCTAGAACTTCGTGTGAGAATTCAATTGCTTGGGATATGTCGTTTGCCGGCATCGCTGTCCGCGAGCTTCCCATACGACGATATATTAGCGAATTAACGAATCGTAGACCGCGCTGTCCTATTCTGGGACAGCGCGGACACTACCCATCGGCCGCGCAGGCGGCTCCGGCTTTCAGGCAACCCTACCCCTGGCCGGAGCCGCCACCTTTTACATACCAGCAAGGGTTGAATCAACCCTTACCAAGCATCCTTACTGGTGCATTTTGCCGATCGTTAGATTTTGAAATGTCGAGGATGTTAGCCGTACCGCGCGGGGATGATCTGCCTCCGCCGCATCCGATAGCATCCGGGAATCCGCCCCAAAGGCTTCGCCGATCATATTAGCGATCAACGATGTATTAACGACTAAGGCGCAGCCTTGCCGGATCGGGGACGAGAACCGCCCCCTGATCGACGATCCGGCGCTTTATGTGCCGAGACGTTCGACCGATGCGGAGCCAAACGCATGAGTGTCGAAACAGCGCTGGCGCAGCTGTTGCGCATGCTTCACCGTCGAGCCTTGAACCTGGCGGCGTTGCCGGACGATGAAAGACTTGCTCATTACGACCTCATCCGCCGCTCGTGCTGCGGAGCAGCCGAGCAAATCGGCCAGAGCCCCGACAATGCCGCCATCACGGCAAACAGCGTGGTCGAATTCACCCGCGCCATGGTGGGCATCATCGAGGCAAGGCGCGGGTAAGAAGGCGGCGAGGAAGAGCTGATCGGCTGTCGCGGCAAGCGGCTCATGGCAAATGGCGAAGCCGAGATCGCGCCCTTTCCCTATCTGCCTGCGCCGGCCTCTGCTCCGCCTACTCCGCCGCCGCGTATCCCGCGATGCCCTTGATCTCCAGAAAATCCTCGAGACCGTATTCGGCATATTCGCGGCCGTTGCCGGACTGCTTGTAGCCGCCGAAGGGCAGGCCGGCGTCCCACGTCGGATAGTTGATATAGACGTTGCCGGAGCGCATGCGGGCCGCGGCCTGGCGCGCCTTCTCGATGTCCTTGGCCTGGATGTAGGAGGCGAGGCCGAAGACGGTGTCGTTGGCCAGCTCGATCGCCTGCTCGACCGTGTCGTAAGGCATGATCGACAGCACCGGCCCGAAGATTTCTTCGCGCGCGATGCGCATGTCGTGCGTCACGTTGGCGAAGACGGTCGGGCGGACATAGTAGCCGCGGTTGAGCTCGGCCGGACGGCCGGGGCCGCCAGCGATCAGGGTCGCGCCTTCGTCGATGCCGCTCTGGATCAGGTCTTGAATCTTGTCGAACTGCAGCTGGCTTACCACCGGGCCGAGCTTCGTTCCCGGCGCGTCGGCCGGCCCGACGGTGAGTTTCTCCGCCGCCGTCCTGGCATAGCCGGCGGCCTCGTCATGCCGGTCGCGCGGCACGAACATGCGGGTCGGCGCGTTGCAGGACTGGCCGCTATTGCCAAAGCAGCCGGCCACGCCCTTGGTCACCGCCCTTTGCAGATCGACGTCGGGGAACAGGATGTTGGCGGATTTACCGCCGAGCTCCTGATGCACACGCTTCACCGTGTCGGCGGCCGCCTTGGCGACGAGGATGCCGGCCCGCGTCGAGCCGGTGAAGGATATCATGTCGACATCCGGATGGCTGGCCAAAGCCTGCCCGACAGTTGGGCCATCGCCGTTGACCAGGTTGAAGACGCCCTTCGGCACACCGGCCTCGTCCATGATCTCTGCGAAGATGATGGCGTCGAGCGGCGCGATCTCCGACGGCTTCAGCACCATGGTGCAGCCGGCGGCGAGCGCCGGGCCGACCTTGCAGGTGATCTGGTTGAGCGGCCAGTTCCAGGGCGTGATCAGGCCGACGACGCCGATCGGCTCCTTGACGATCAGCGAGGAGCCTTTGACATGGCGAAACTGGAAGGTCTTCAGCACCTCGGCCATCTTCTCCAGATGCGCCTGGCCGACGCCGACCTGGCTGTCCAGCGCCATCTGGCGCGGCGCGCCCATCTCGCGCGAGACGGCGAGCGCAAGGTCCTTGCTGCGCTTCTTGTAGACCTCGATGACGCGGTTGAGGATGTCGAGGCGCTCCTCGACTTCACTGAAGCCGAAAGTAGCGAAGGCGCGCCTGGCGGCAGCGACCGCCTTGTCGACATCGGCCTTGGTGCCCAGCGAGATCTGCGCGAAGGCGTCTTCGTTCGACGGATCGATGACGTCGAAATTGTTCGGCACCACCGGATCGACCCACACGCCTTCGATATAGAACTGCAGATTGTGCGACATATCTTCTCCCTTCGGCGCGCTTGGCGAGCGTCATATTCCGCCAGAGATAACGACGCGCGTATGGCAACGCAAGACAGGGTCGTTGAGCCAGCGGCGGAGCCGTACCGCAGTCCGCTAAGAGTTCAGTCCTCAAAGGAACTGGCGGCCACATAGATCGCGGCAAGCTTCTCGATGCCGGCCTGGTCTTCCTTGTCGAAGCGGCCTGGCAGCGGGCTGTCGAGATCGAGCACGCCGAAGATGCCTTCGTCGTCGCGCAAGAGCACGACCAGTTCCGAGCGCGAGTCGGCATCGCAGGCGATGTGGCCGGGAAAATCGTGCACGTCCTTGATCAGCATCGACATATCGAGATCGACCGCCGTGCCGCAGACGCCCTTGCCGACCGCTATGCGCACGCAGGCCGGCTTGCCCTGGAAGGGGCCGAGCACCAGCTCTTCGTCGGATTGAAGGAAATAGAAACCCGCCCAGTTGAGGTCGGGCACCATCTGGTAGATGAGCGCCGAGGTGTTGGCGGCGTTGGCGATCGAGTCTCGCTCGCCTTCCAGCAGCGCTTTCAATTGCCTGGCCAGCTCATCGTAGAAGGCCGGCTTGTTGCTCGTGTCGAGGGCCGTTGCCGCAAACATCCTGGTCGTTTCTCCGTTGCTAAGGCGCTGAAGCGCCCGCTACAGTTTGGCCTTATCTGCCACCAATGCTGCGCGCGGGAAATACACAAGTCGTGAGCGCCATTCTCGCCAACCGAAAACGCGACCGCGCGCAGCCGGAGGCAGGCGAGACCCCGCTCACCTTTGCGGTGCTGGTCTTTCCCGGCTTTCCGATGATGGCGTTTTCTTCTGTCATCGAGCCGCTGCGCGGCGCCAACATTCTTGCGAAGCGCGACTGCTACCGATGGGTGATCGTCGGCGCGGATCAGGGCACGGTCGAAGCCTCCAACGGCGTCGTCATCCAGCCCGGCTTCTCGGCCGCCAACGCACCGAAGGTCGATCGCATCGTCGTCTGCTCGGGCGGCGATGCCGACCATGTCGTGGCCGACGAGGCGATGAGCTGGATCCGCAAAAGCCTGCGCGGTGGCGCGCATATCGGCGCGGTGGCGGATGCGGCGTTCTTCCTCGCCCGCGCCGGCCTGCTCGACGGCCATGCCTGCACCTTGCACTGGACCAGCCAGGCCGCTTTCACCGAGGCGTTTCCCGACATCGAGCTCAGGCGCGATCTCTTCGTCATCGACCGCAAGCGTTTTACCTCGGCCGGCGGCGTCGGCAGCCTCGACATGATGCTGGAGATCATCACGCGCGACTACGGCGCCGAGCTTGCCGCTGGTGTCGCGGAATGGTTCGTGCACTCTCCCCTGCGGTCGAGCGTCGACCGCAAGCTGATGCCGCTGCGCCTGCGCACCGGGGTGCAGAACGAGCTGGTGCTGTCGGCGATCGCCATCATGGAGGACGCGGTCGAGGAACGGCTCGGCATGGCGGAGCTGGCTGAGCGGCTTGGGGTCTCGCCCGACAAGCTCGAGCGCAATTTCCGCGCCGAGCTGGATATCTCGCCGAACGGCTATTACCGGCGGCTCAGGCTGAAGCGCGCCGCCGATCTGCTGGCGCATTCGACGCTGATGGTGCGCGATGTTGCGCTGGCCTGCGGTTTTGCTTCGATGTCGAGTTTCGCGCGGGCTTTCAAGGAGGAGCATGGGCAGGCGCCGAAGGCGATGCGGCGGCGGTAGGATCAGAGTTCAACGTCCGGTTTGCCAGTTTCCGACCGGACTTTGACAGGCGGCGATTTCTCGGCGGCGACGTTGGGCCTTGCCTCTTCATAGGTCGCCGCGACATCCCAGATCACCCCTTGGCGATTGGAAGAAGGCGGAAGGTCCAATGTCGGGAATGCTTTGTTGATTTTGTTGATAGCCCAAACCAATCCGACGATAATGCCGAAATATGCCGCCAGACATGCGAGCATGGTTGTGTTGCCAAAATCGTCGGCCAGCCAATGCAGAATCGGCTGAATATAGGCCAGAAGGCAGAAGCTGAAAAAAAGCAGGATGTATAAGGGGCCAAGCGCTATTAGATAATCCACGGTGTGGTCCGCAATACCAGATTATTCAGCGACTTTACCACAAAGTCTCAAAGCTGATGAGGCATCGAGCAGAATTTTAGCGGTTGCAGTTCCACACGGCCAGCGGCATCCGGCACAGCATGAGCGGCTTTCCGCACAATACCTTCTCCCCTCCTGCGCCATGGTCGGCATTTACAACCTACTCAAGGCCAGGCACCCATGAGCATCGTCGTTTTCGATCCCGACAGCACCGAGGATGTGGACTTCAAGGACCGCATGCGCCATCCGGCCGCGGCCGATCCCGCCGGCGGCATGTGGCTCTCCGACACCGAGCC
This sequence comes from Mesorhizobium sp. WSM3879, assembly GCF_002294915.1. Classification (NCBI taxonomy): domain Bacteria; kingdom Pseudomonadati; phylum Pseudomonadota; class Alphaproteobacteria; order Hyphomicrobiales; family Phyllobacteriaceae; genus Mesorhizobium; species Mesorhizobium sp. WSM3879. The sequence continues at coordinate 183,139 of NZ_NSFZ01000008.1, forward strand.
GTCCTTCATCGACGCTGACGCTCTGCGCAAGGGGCGGCTCGCCAAACTGCGCGCCTGGATGCGCGAGGCGGGCTATGGCGGCGTCGTGCTGTTCGACCCCTATAACCAGCGCTACGCCACCGGCTCGCGCAACATGTTCGGCTATTTCCTGCGCAATTCGACCCGCTACTTCTTCATCCCGACCGATGGGCCAATCGTGCTGTTCGAATATCCGCAGAGCTACCATGTCTCGATGGTGCTCGACACGATCGACGAGGCGCGTCCTTCCAAGCTCGTCTGGTCCTCCGTCTCCGGTCGCGACGACGAGACGGCGGGGCCGTTCGCCGACGAGATCACCGAGCTTCTGAAGAGGCATGGCGGCGGCTCGATGAAGCTCGGCCTCGACCGCTGCAGCCATCTGCAGGCGGTGGCTCTGGAAAAGCGCGGCTGCGAGGTGAAGGACTGCCAGGGCGAGATTCTTGCCGTGCGCGCGGTGAAAACGCCGGAGGAGGTGAGATGCCTGCAGGCTTCCATGGCCGGAGCCGAAGCCGCGGTGGCCGCCGTGCGCGAGGCGATCAAGCCCGGCGTTTCCGAAAACGAGCTCTTCGCCATTATGTATCACGAGGTGATCCGCCAGGGCGGCGAGTTCATCGAGACCCGGCTGCTGACTTCAGGACAGCGCACCAATCCGTGGTTCAACGAGGCGAGCGGCCGCAAGATCAGGCCGGGCGAGCTGGTCGCGCTCGATACCGACACCATCGGCTGCTACGGCTATTATTCCGACTTCTCGCGCACCTTCCGCTGCGGCCCGGGCAAGCCGACGCCCTACCAGAAATCGCTCTACCGCATGGCGCACGACCAGGTGCAGCACAACATTTCCATCGTGAAACCCGGCATGGCCTTCCGCGAGATCGCCGAGAGGGCCTGGAAAATCCCGGACCGCTTCGTCGACCAGCGCTATACCTCGGTCATGCACGGCGTCGGCATGCATGGCGAGACGCCCTTCATCGCCCACGCGATGGATTACGAGACGTACGGCCGCGACGGCATGATCGTGCCGGGCATGGTGGTGAGCGTCGAAAGCTATATCGGCGAGAAAGGCGGCCGCGAGGGCGTCAAGCTGGAGGACGAGATTCTCATTACCGAAACGGGGACCGAGCTGCTTTCGCGGTTTCCTTATGAGGATGAGTTTCTGGAATGAGCGGTTTGATGCCGATACGCTGTGTTGGCGCCGCCCATACATTGTCGCAGGCGTTCGAGATTGGCCGCAGCACTCATGTCGTCGTCATCCTCGGGCGAAGCAAGGTGCGAAGCGACGCGGCGCAGACCCTAGGATCCATTCCGTTACGTCCGAGCGCCGCAACGGTGCAGAATTCTGTTGGGCCGCACTCTTCGGTCAAGGTAACGGAATGGATTCCAGGGTCTTCGCGACGCCGCTTCGCGGCTGCTTCGCGCTGGAATGACGAAGCTGATACGCTGCGGCACATTCCGACGCGCCGCCGCACCCCTTTGAGAGCATCCGCATGAAATCCCCCATTTCCATCCGGCGCGGCACGGTGGCCGCGGTGTTCATCGATCTCCAGGAGGAGCATCGCAAGGACAAACGCTATCTGGTCGAGGGCTTTGCCGACATCCTCGCCAACGTCGAACGCCTGCAGGAGGCGGCGCGGCGCAATTTCGTGCCGCTCTATCATTGGGCCTATATCGTCGACCTCGCCGAGGCGCGGCCGTTCCATCCGCTCGACGAGAGCGGCAAGTCGGCCTTCTCCGACAAGGACGATCCGCTGACGGCGATCTGCCATGAAGTGGCGCCGCAAAACGGCGAAGCCACTCTGGTCAAGCAGGAAGCCAGCGTCTTCGGCAAGAACGATTTTGGCGACAAGCTCGAAGCAGCCGGCATCGAATGGCTGGTGATTGCCGGCGTGTGGACCGAAGCCTGCATCGACGCCACGGTGAAGGACGCGGTGGCGCACGGTTTTCGCGTGCTCCTGGTCAAGGATGCCTGCGGCAGCGGCAGCAGCGCCATGCACCAGACCGGCATCCTCAACCTCGCCAACCGCCTCTATGGCGGCGCCGTGACCAACACGCTCGACGCTTGCCGGCTGATGGCAGGCGACACGGTGAGCGTGTGGCAGGTCGAGGGATCGGTGCCGCTGCGCTTCACCTTCGAGAATGCGGCGCAACTTTACGCAGAGCTCTGACCGCGAAGACCGGAGACCCAGCCGCCCGGCAAGGCGCAGCAATTATGCGCGTCAGCCAACTTTAGCCTGCGGAACAGCGCACAAGAATTGCGGAAAACCAAACATTTCGTCGCGGAAAGCGGACCTATGATCCCCTCGCAGGCAACGGCGCCCAGCGGCCGTATCCGCCTCCGCGCCTGACGGCAGGGGGGCGCCCCTGGGTTTCGTGCAGGTCGTTGCCGCCAAAAGCCGCCGCGCGGGCGACCTGCACCAACAATAGAGGGAACGACAATGAAATTCATGCTGACCGACAGAAAACTGCACCCGCGGGCAAAGCCGACCGCGGGTGATTTCAAGAAGGGCGCGATCAGCCGGCGCGAGTATCTGGCGCTTATGGCCGGCTTGGGCGTCAGCGCCGCCGGCGCGCTGGCGCTGGGCGGCCTTACTCCCTCGCCCGCTCGGGCCGAGGAGCCGAAGCGCGGCGGGGTCCTGCGCGTCGCCATGAACGTGAAGGGCTTCAAGGATCCGCGCACTTTCGATGGCGTCGAGATGTCGAATGTGGCGCGCCATTGCAACGAATATCTGGTGCGCTGGAAAACCGACTTCACCTTCGAGCCCTGGCTGCTCGAAAACTGGGAGACCAGCGACGACGCCAAGACGATCACGCTTCACGTGCGCAAAGGCATCACCTGGTCGAACGGCGACACTTTCAACGCCGACGACGTGATCCACAACCTCAACCGCTGGTGCGATGCCTCGGTCGCCGGCAATTCGGTCGCCGCGCGCATGGGCGCGCTGGTCAACGCCGACACCAAGAAGCCGGTCGACGGCGGCATCCAGAAAGTCGACGACTACACCGTCAAGCTCAACCTGCCAAAGCCCGACATCTCGCTGATCGCCGGCATGGCCGACTATCCGGCGCTGATCATGCACCGCTCCTATGAAGGCGATGCCGATCCGAAGAAGGCTTTGGCCATCACCACCGGCCCGTGCGAGCTGGTGAGTTGGGACGCCGAGACCGGTGCGGAGGTGAAGCGCAAGGACAAGCCTTGGTGGAAGGGCGAGTTCTATCTCGACGGCATCAAGTGGGTCGACTACGGCTCCGATCCCAACGCCATGCTGTCGGCCTTCGAATCCGGCGAGATCGACACCGACCACGAGACCGCCTCGGACGCCGTGTCGCAGACCGAGCAGATGGGACTCGAGAATTCCGAGATCGCGACCGGCTCGACCATCGTCGCGCGCTTCAATGTCGGCAACGCGCCCTATGACGACGTCAAGGTGCGCCGTGCCGCCCAGCTTGCCGTCGACAATGCGGCCGTGCTGAAGCTCGGCCTCGACGGCAGGGGCAAGCCCGCCGATAACCACCATGTCGGACCGATGCATCCCGAATTCGCCGATATCGGCCCAGCCAAGCGCGATGTCGACGCCGCGAAGAAGCTGTTGGCCGAATCCGGCAAGGCCGACCACGAATACGAGCTGATCTCGGTCGACGTCGAATGGCAAAAGAGCACCGCCGACGCGATCGCCGCCCAGATCCGCGAGGCCGGCCTCAAGATCAAGCGCACCGTGCTGCCGGCTGCCACCTTCTGGAACGACTGGAGCAAGTTCCCCTACTCCTGCACCGAATGGCTCGGCCGTCCGCTCGGCGTCCAGGTGCTGGCGCTGGCCTATAAATCGGGCGCGGCCTGGAACGAAAGCGCTTATTCGAACAAGGAGTTTGACGAGCTTCTCGATAAAGCACTTGCGACCCCGGATGCCGCCCAGCGCAAGGAGATCATGGCCAAGATCGAGCAGAATTTGCGCGACTCCGGCATCATCATCCAGCCCTACTGGCGCTCGGTCTACCGCACCTACCGCAAGGGCGTGCATGGCTGCGAGCAGCACCAGGCGCTCGAGCAGCATTTCGAGACGGTTTGGCTGGAGTCCTGATTCCTCCCAGGACCGATCGCGACGATCTGGGCCTGAGCGGCGCCGTGCAGCGCTGCGCCCAGCTTCCGGACAATGTCTGGACGCAGCACGGGCTGGTCGAATGCCTGAAGCGGCGCCGTGAGAGCGAGGAGCTGCCGGGCTTGCAGGCGAAACTTGCTTTGGCTCTGACCAAGGCGGACGTGCCGATCACTTCGTCATGCCTCTGCCGCACGAGCGTGCGGGCAGACCACTGCTGTTGTCGCTGAAACAGCGTACGGCCGCCCTCAAAGTGGAAGGCGGCCCGGCCGTTGCTAAGAGAAGATTTTCGCCAATTCGTCGACGCTGGTGCCTTCCTTGACTTGGCGCAGTTCGACATAGCTGACCGCGGTGGCGACGGAGAGCACCATCGAGACGACGGCCTGCACCACGGCGGCTCCCAGTTCGGCGAGGATCCCGCCGAAGAGGAGCAGCACCACCAGAATCCCCCACTGGATAACCATCGCGATGATGACCAGGATGAGGAAGAGGCCGAACAGCGACCAGCGATTGCCTTTGGTCAGCGCTCGGCTGCGCGACATCGAGCCGAATACGCCCAACCGCTCCTGGATGAGAACGGGAACCGACATCGACCAGCCGAGCCACAGGATGATGCCGGGAACGATCAGCGCGATCATCGCAAGCGCTGACCCGATGCCGACGAGCAGGCCGATCGCGAGCGTCGGCAACAGGAAGCGGATGGCAATCTGCACGCTGTCGCCGAAGGATGGCCGCCTTCCGTTCAGATCCTCGATCGTTGCCCGCACCTGCGACGACTGGAGCAGCAGCGTGAAGACGAAGGAAATCAATCCCGCGAGGATGCTGAGATAGGAGTTGCGCAGCATCGCGTTCGGATCCGCCATGGCACTCGGATCGCCATTCATCACCGCTTCCATCTGCGGTTGGGTCCATAACCTGATGAGCAGCGTCGGCAGGCCGGCAAACAAAAGCCCCAGCCCGACGCAGAGTCCTATGTTGCGCGTGATGACGGCAAAAGTGCTGTTGAACACCCTGCCGATTTCGAATCTGCCTAGTCGTCCCAATGTCGCAGTGGTCATGATAGCTTTCCCCCGAGCCGCTGCCGAATCCAATTCGGCAACTTCAAAGTAAATCTGCCAAGAACGGCGGGCCCCGTCCAGTGGACTTGCATTGTTTCGGGTATTCCCGGTGTCAGCCAGAACCGCCGACTGCAGCAAAAGCTCACGGTCGCGGTCTCATTTGAGGCCAGGAAGGCGATTTTGCAGGACAGGCAGGCTCTCAGCGGGGGCTGCCGCTCACCAGCACTTCGGCCGGCCTCGCCAGCATCCCAGACTACGAGAATATCTCCGCCAGTTCATCGACGCCAGTGCCTTCCTTGACCTGGCGCAGTTCGACATAGCTGACCGCCGTGGCAACCGAAGTCACCATAGAAACGACACTCTGTACCATGGCGGCCAACAACGCGGCGACAATGCCGTGAAAAAGATAGATAACGACCGCGCTTATCGACTGGATCACAAACCCTATGATCACCAGGATCACGAACAGTCCCAACAGAGCCCAGCGGCTCCCCTTGGTCAGCGCGCGGCTGCGCGACATAGAACCGAAGACGCCAAGTCGCTCCTGAATCAGCACTGGCACCGCCATCGACCAGCCGAGCCCGAGGATAATTCCCGGCACCAGCAGGGCAATCGATGCGGCGCCTACGCCGAGCCCGACGAGTAGGCCCATTCCGACTGTTGGCAACAAAAAGCGGATTGCGATGCGGACGCAATCACTAAAAGTGGGCTTCTTCCCGTTCATGTCCTCGATCGCCACCCGGACGAGGCTCGACTGCAACAGAAACGCAAAAGCGAAATAAAGTATTACAACGACCGCAGTTCCAGTGATGTAGCCGAGCTTGTAGTTCGTGGTAGCCGCGGCGAAATTCGCCGGATTTCCAGGATGGAAATTCAGACGCACGAGCTGCGTGACCAGTTGCGGTAGTCCTGAAAACAGCGCGGCAAGACCAACGCAGAGTCCAATATTACGACCGATCACCGCAAAAGTATTGTTGAACACTCGGCCGATCTGAAAATTCTCCGGCCGTACCAATGCGGCTGAAGTCATGACGCCCTCCCCTGCTTGGCCGCTCCACGCCAGCCTATGGCCCCAAAGCAAATCTGCCAGTATTGCTGAGACGCGTCCAATCACTTGCAATTGTCCTGCGGTATTGCCAGTGTCGAACCCGTGGGTAGCAGGGGAGCGAGTTGGTGACAGCGGCACAGCCGGCCACAGCGGACGCCGAATGGCTGGCCAAGATGCACAAGCAGCTGCTGGCGGACGATACGATCCAGTTTGACCTGCCGGGGCTGGTGCGGCCGGAACCGCCGGAATGGCTTAAGCCTTTTCTGGAAGCCCTGGCAAAGCTTGGCCCCTACATGATCTATCTGTTCTGGGGCGCGGTGATCATCGGCGCCGCGATCATCGTGTTCCTGCTCGTGCTCGAGGCGAAGGGCATCGCCTGGCGGCTGCCATGGCGGCGCCCCGGCAAGGAGGACGAGACGAAGGAGGAATGGCGCCCGGATGCCGGCGCGGCTCAGATCCTGCTCTCCGAGGCCGATGCGCTCGCCGCGCGCGGCGACTATGACGAGGCGGTGCATCTTCTCTTGCGCCGCAGCGTTGCCGACATCGCCAGCCGCCTGCCCGACTTCCTGCGCCCGTCGCTGACCGCGCGCGACATCGCCGCCGCAGGTTCCATCCCGTCCCGCCCCCGCGCTGCCTTCAGTGAGATCGCGCGCATCGTCGAGGCTGCCTTGTTCGCTCGCCGGCCGGTCGGCGCCGAGGGCTGGCAGCAAGCGCGCGGCGCCTATGAGCGCTTTGCCTTCCGGGAGGCCTGGGCATGAGCGCGGAGGCGACGGAGGCAGCACAAGAACCGTTCAGCCGCAGGACGCTGTTCTGGGGCATCTTCGCCAGCCTGCTCGCGGCCGCCGGATTCTTCCTGCTCTCGACCTACGCTCCGGACTTTCGTCAGCCCCAGGGCGGCGCAACACCGCTCTCCAAGGGCGGCACCGGCTATGCCGGGCTCGTGGAATGGCTGAAGCTCACCAACGGGCAGGCGCCGCCCATGGCGCGCGGGGAGAAGGATCTGCAATCTCCCCTGGCATCCACATTCCTGCTGATCGTCACCATCGCGCCCAACAGCGACCCGGCGGCGCTTCAGCGCATCATCAAGCTCCGCTTGGGCAAGCACACGCTTTTCGTGCTGCCCAAATGGGTCACCTTTCCGCAGCCGGGCCAGGAGGGCTGGGAGACGAAAGTCGAGCGGCTGCCCGCAACGGCGGTCAACGACTGGCTCGGTCGCCTCGCCAAGGCCAAGCTCGGCGACGGCAAGCCATCGGTCGATCGGATCGATGTAGAGGGGCGCAAGATCGCCGTGCCCGAGGAGTTGCAATGGGTAGCCGACAATCATCCGCTGATTGCCGCGGGTGACGGCAAGGCTGTTCTCACCGAACTCGACAGCGAACCCTTCTACATCCTCACCGATCCCGATCTCATCAACAACGCGGCGCTGAAGGATCCGCAAAAGGCGGCAGCGGCGCTCGACATGATCGCCATGCTGGAGCCCGCCAAGGGCGCGGTTATGTTCGACCTGACGCTTCACGGCATCGGCCAGAACCACGATCTCGGCAAGCTCCTAGTCGAACCGCCCTTCCTGGCGCTGACGCTGTCGGTGCTGGTGGCGGCTGCCCTCGCCTTCCTGCACGGGCTCGGTCGCTTCGGGCCGCCGCGCACCGAGGGTCGCGCCATCGCCTTCGGCAAGCAGGCGCTGGTCGACACCACGGCAATGCTCCTGAAGCGGGCAGGACGGCTGCAGGAACTCGGCGACCGCTATGCCACGCTGATGCGCCAGCGCGCCGCCGCGCTGCTTGGCGCGCCACACGGGCTGCAGGGTGAAGCGCTCGACCGCTGGCTGGATTCCCGCGACAAAAATGAAGCGAACGGCTTCACCGTGCGGTTTAAGGCTGCGAACGGTTCCAACACATTGGCCGCAATGCATGAAGCAGCGGAAGAGCTGCATGACTGGACGGCAAGGAGGCTCGGTGAACGTCGATGAAGTGAAAGCCCTGGCGAGCGCGATCAGGGAAGAAGTGGCTAAAGCGATCACCGGGCAGCGCGACACGGTCGATCTGATGCTGACGGCGCTGTTCGCCGGCGGCCATATATTGCTCGAAGGTCCGCCCGGTACCGCAAAGACCATGACCGCGCGCTGCTTCGCGCAGGCGCTCGGCGTCGCCTATGGGCGCATCCAGTTCACGCCCGACCTGATGCCCGGCGACATCGTCGGCGCCAACATCTACAATTTCCAGACCGGCCAGTTCACGCTGACGCGCGGCCCGATTTTCTGCGATCTGCTGCTTGCCGACGAGATCAACCGCACGCCGCCGAAGACGCAGGCTGCACTGCTCGAAGCCATGCAGGAGCACGCGGTCACATTCGACGGCACGACCCATTCGCTCGGCAAGAACTTCATGGTAGTGGCGACGCAGAACCCGATCGAGCATCAAGGCGTCTATCCGCTCCCCGAGGCCCAGCTCGACCGCTTCCTGTTCAAGCACCGGGTCAGCTATCCGGACGCGCAGGAAGAACGTGCCATCATCATCCACCACGGCGGCGGCTCCGCCTCGCACAATATCGAGCAATACGGCATCAAGGCGCAGACCGACCGCAAGACGCTGGAGGCGGCGCTTGCCACAGTGGGCGCCGTCACGCTGGTCGACGACGTCGTCGGCTACATCGCTGCCCTCGTGCGAGGCACGCGCGAAAGCCCGGATCTGGAGGTCGGCGCCAGTCCCCGCGCCGGCGCCATGCTGGCGCGCGCGGCGCGAGCCCGGGCCGCGCTCGACGGCCGCAACTATGTCATCCCCGACGACGTCAAGGCTTTAGCCGTGCCGGCGTTGCGCCACCGCGTCATCCTCTCGCCGGCGGCGCAGATCGACGGACGGCTGGTCGAGCAGATCGTGTCCGACCTGGTCGACCAGACGGAAGCGCCGCGTTGATCTATCCGAGCGGCAGAGCGGTATGGGCGGCGGCGGCGGGAGCGATTCCCGCCTTCCTGATCGCGCTCGCGCTGCCGCATGTCTGGTATCTCGGGCTGCTCTGGATTTGCGCTTTGCTTGCCTTTCTGGCGGTCGACGCGGCGGCCGGGCGCGGACGCGCGTTGCTCACCGCCACGCTCACCGCACCCCCGCAGGTCGGCGTCGGCGGACGTTTCACGCTGCACATCGCGGCCGGTCTCGGGGCGCGAACGCACCGGCTGCAGGCGCGCGTCGGGCATGACCAGCGGCTGGCGCCGGTCAACGGCACGGGCGGCACACTGCCGGCAAATGGCGGCACGCTCGATCTCGAATTCGACGCCGTTCGGCGCGGCATCGCCAGCTTCGATCGGCTGTGGCTGCGCTGGCAAGGGCCGTTCGGGCTGGTCTGGAACCAGGCCGCGCTGCCGGTGGACCGCAAGATAGCGGTGCTGCCCGATGTCAGCCGCGCCCGCGACGAGGCGATCACGCTGCTGCAGCGCTCCGCTGTTGCCGACGGGCATGCCCAGAAGCGCGCCGGCCAGGGCCGCGAGTTCGAGGCGCTCAAGGACTACCAGCCCGGAATGGGCCGGCGCATGATCGACTGGAAGCGCAGCGCCCGCCACGGCAAATTGCTTGCCCGCGAATTCCGCATCGAAGAGAACAACAACATCGTCTTGGCCATCGACAGTGGCCGGCTGATGTGCGAGCCGGTCGAGGGCGTGCCGAAAGTCGACCGGGCCGTGACGGCGGCGCTGTTGTCCGCCTTCATTGCGCTCAAGGGCGGCGACCTCGTCAGCCTGTTTTCTTTCGACGCCAGGCCCCGCGTTTCCAGCGGCGCCGTGCGCGGCTCGCCGAGCTTCACCATGATCCAGAAGCGCGCCGCCGAGATCGACTATTCGACCGAGGAGACCAATTTCACCCTGGCGCTGACGACGCTCGCCGCGAAGCTCGACCGGCGCTCGCTGGTCATCGTGTTCACCGATTTCGTCGACCCGATCAGCGCCGAGCTGATGCTGCGCACCGTCGGGCGGCTGACCGAGCGGCATCTGGTGCTGTTCATGCTGATGAAGGATGTCGAGCTGGAGACCTTGGCCGATATGGCGCCTACCGCCCCGGAGGACGTGGCCCGCGCGGTCACCGCCGGCGACCTGCTCAAACAGCGGCAGGTGGTGATCGGACGCCTCAGGCTGCTCGGCGCGCATGTCATCGAGACCGACCACCAGCGGCTCGGCCCCGCCCTGGTCGAGCGCTATATCCAGCTCAAGGAGGAAAACCTCTTATGACGCTGCCCGCCGGCACCGATGCCGTCCGCCAGTCGCTGGCAAGCTTCCGCCAGGAGCGCGAGGCCGACTGGAAGGCGTTCGAGGCGCTGCTTGCCCGCGTCGAGAAGCGGGCGCCGCGCGCCCTGTCGGAAGACGAACTGCTGTCGCTGCCCCTGCTCTACCGCTCGGCGCTGTCCTCGCTTTCGGTGGCACGCGCCACTTCGCTCGACAGCGCGCTCGTCGCCTATCTCGAAGCGCTCTGCCTGCGCGGCTATTTTTACCTCTATGGCGCGCGGCGATCCCTGAGAACGCGCATCGGCGACTTCTTCCTGCACGACTGGCCGGCGGCGATCCGCGACTTGTGGCGCGAGGTGTGGGCATCGGTCGCCCTGACGGTGATCGGCGCCATTGCCGGATACTGGCTGGTCGCCTCCGACAAGCGCTGGTACGACGCCATCATCGCGCCGAGCCTCGCCGGCGGGCGCAATCCGGATTCGTCAGCCGAGATGCTGCGCAGCGTGCTTTATGGCGGCGGCGACCACTTTCTCTCGGGCTTCGCAGCTTATCTCTTCACCCACAACACGCAGGTGTCGATCCTGGCCTTCGCGCTCGGCTTCGCCTTTGCGGTGCCCAGCGTGCTGATCATTCTGATGAATGGCTGCATGCTCGGCGCCATCTTCCAGATCTATGCCGCCAAGGGGCTCGGTTTCGAGCTCGGCGGCTGGCTGTCGATCCACGGCACGACGGAGCTTTTTGCCATCGCCATCGCGGGCGCGGCCGGCATGCGAATCGGCACCAGCATCGCCTTTCCCGGCGAGCTGACGCGCGTGGCCGCGGCCTCACGCGCGGGCCGCGTGGCGGCGACCGCGATGGTCGGCGTCGTCGTGATGTTGCTGTTTGCCGGCCTGCTCGAAGGCATCGGCCGGCAGACGATCACAAGCGATATCGCCCGCTATTCGATTGGCGGCGGCATGCTGGCGCTCTGGATTTCTTATTTCTACCTGTTCCGGATGGTGCGGCATGGCAACGGCTAGGAACCCCGCCGCGCTGGTGCGCCCGCTGGTCACGCCGGAGGGCGTGGACCTGCGCGTCAAGCTGGCGGATGCCGGGACGCGGGCTTCGGGATTCCTGCTCGATGTGGTGATCATCGTCGTCGCCGCCGTCGCGGTCAGCCTTGTCGCGATCTTCGGCCTGGGCGGACTCGGCGTGAGGGACGCCGAACCGCTGTTCATCGTCTGGATCATCTTCATCTTCCTGCTGCGCAACGTCTATTTCATCGCCTTCGAGGCGGGCCGGCGAGCGGCGACGCCCGGCAAGCGGATGGTCGGCGTCCGCGTCGCTTCGCGCAGCGGCGCCGGCCTCAGCCTCGACCAGGTCATCGCGCGCAACCTGATGCGCGAGATCGAGGTGTTCCTGCCGCTGTCGATCCTGGCGGCGCGCGGCAGCGCCGGTGTCGCCGACACGCTGTCGACCATCTTCGGCCTGGTGTGGGCGCTGCTGTTCTCCTTATTCCCGCTCTTCAACCGCGACCGGCTGCGGATCGGCGACCTGCTCGCCGGCACCTGGGTGGTCGAGGCGCCGAAGGTGGCGCTGCTCGAGGATCTGTCGCTGCGCAAGGATCCGGTCGCGACCCGCTTCCAGTTCAGCGCCGCGCAGCTCGACGCCTATGGCATCGCCGAGCTGCACAAGCTGGAGGAAGTGCTGCGCCGCGACGACTATTTCGCGATGAAAGCGGTGGCGGAAACGATAGGCCGCAAGATCGGCGCCAGGGTCGAGCCGGTCGATTCAAGGGCATTCCTCACCGCCTATTACGGCGAGCTGCGCGCGCACCTGGAGCGCAAGCTGCTGCTGGGCAATCGGAAGGCGGACAAGTACGCGCGATGATCCAGGAGTCTTGGCGATAGCCGAGAAACGTCAGCGCCGCCCCTCATTGCCCTGCCGGGCATTTCTCCCCGTATAGTGACGGGGAGAAAGACGCTGTCGCAGGCGGTTTCACCAATCACCGGCGTTGCAAAATGGGCGCCGGCGTAGAGGCGTCCCCTTCTCCCCGTCACTGTACGGGGAGAAGGTGCCGGCAGGCGGATGAGGGGCGGCGCCAGCTTACGATATAGCCAGCGAAACCGCCGCTCGTAAGGCGCCCCTACCCCACCCACTTCTCGTAGTCGGACACCAGAAGGTGAACCGGCGCCATATCCTCCTCGACGTTGGAGAAGCGGCCGATCGGGTCGCGGAAGACGTTGTCGGTGAGGTCGTCGTTGACGGTCGAGACCTCGCCGATCAGCACGTCCTTGCCCTCGGCCCAGAAGGCGTGCCAGACGCCCGGCAGCAGCGTCACGCTCTGGCCCGGGTCGAGCTTCAGGAGACCGCCGGCGGGCAATCTGGTGATGGTGCCGTCGACCGGCACCGACACTTCCGCCTTCGGATCGATGCCGCCGTCGCGGTCGTGCATGAACAGTTCCAGCACCAGCTTGCCGCCGCCGCGATTGATGATGTCTTCGGCCTTGATGTTGTGGCGGTGCATGGGCGACAGCTGGTCCTTGCGCGAGATCATGATCTTCTCGGCGTAAAGCATGCCCATGCCGAGCTTCATGTCCGCGTAGCGGCCGTTGCGGACGGTAAAAAGGAAGAGACCAAGCTCATCGAACTTCTCCTGGCCGTAGTCGGTGATGTCCCAGCCGAGACGCGAGCTGAAAATGGCCGAGGAGTCTGCCTTGTGCGCCTTCATCTCTTCCGGCGACCAGTAGGCGAAGGGCGGCATGATGTAGCCGAACGAGCGGATGAAGGCGTCGGCTTCGCGGATGATGTCGTTGATCTTGGAGCGCTTCATGGTCGTTTTCCTTCCGGCCGCTGCCTGCTGAAATCTGCCAACCCGAATATCGCAATGCCGGTCCGCTGTCGACGCAAACTGACGGCTCTGGCCTCGTGACATCCGGCCGGATCAAGCCCATAACCCCAACCGGTTTTTGATTGCGCATGTCTTTGTCCCGGACCGGTTCCCACTTTCGGGAGACATGCTTTTGAACGGTGATCTTCATGGCAAGCATAGACGATCTCGACACGCCGGCGATCCTGATCGACGCGGCCCGCGCCGAAGCCAACATCGCAAAGGCGCAGGCGCATGCCGACCGCCACGGGCTGAAGCTCCGCCCGCATATCAAGACGCACAAGCTGCCCTACTGGGCGAAGAAGCAGGTCGCGGCTGGCGCGGTCGGCATAACCTGCCAGAAGATCGGCGAGGCCGAGGTGATGGCCGATGCCGGGCTTGAGGACATTTTCCTGCCCTACAACATTCTCGGCCGCGCCAAGCTGGAGCGGCTGAAGGCACTGCATGGCCGCGTCACGCTGTCGGTCACGGCGGACAGCCACGAAACGCTGTCAGGGCTAGCCGCGACCTTCACCGATACCGGCCACCCGCTGCCGGTGCTGGTCGAATGCGACACCGGCATGGGCCGCTGCGGTGTGCAGAGCCCGGCCGAAGCGGTTGCACTGGCGAAAGTGATCGACCAGGCCAGAGGACTAACCTTCGGCGGGCTGATGACTTATCCGGCGGCGGGCCGCGCCGCCGAAGCCGAGGCGTGGCTGCAGAACGCGCGCGAGACGCTTGCGGCGGCCGGGCTCGAATGCCGGCGCATCTCCAGCGGAGGCACGCCGGACATGTGGCGCTCGGGCGAGGACAGCGTCGTCACCGAATATAGGCCCGGCACCTACATCTATCTCGACCGCTACCAGGTCGCCAAAGGCGTCGGCACGCTCGACGATTGCGCGCTGACGGTGCTGGCCACCGTGGTCAGCCACCCGACGCCCTCCCGCGCCATCCTCGACAGCGGCAGCAAGGCTTTGTCCTCCGATACGCTAGGACTGCCGGATTTCGGCGAGCTGCTCGGCGTGCCCAGCGCGCGAGTGACTGGATTGAGCGAGGAGCACGGCAACGTCACGCTTTCAGACGGCGGCGCCCTGCGCATTGGCGAGCGCGTGCGCGTGGTTCCCGATCATTGCTGCGTGGTGACGAATTTGTTCGACCAGGTGCATCTGATCGACGGCGACAAGGTGCTGGAAACGCTGCCGGTGGCGGCGCGGGGGAAGATGGCCTGAGGATCCTGAGACGCACGCAGATGTTTTAAGTTCGTCTAGGCTGGCGGGCCAGCGCCCCCCTGTCCTGCCGGACATCTCCCCCACTTTGGGGGAGATTGGCGGCTCGGGCGTCGCGCCCTCCTCCAAACGCTGAAAGTTGGCGAAAGCAATCGCACCATCCTTGTGGGGGAGATGTCCGGCAGGACAGAGGGGGCGAGAAGGAACGCGACAGACCGCTATTGATCCGAAATCTACTGCCGCTCAGCCTGCCGCGCCGCAACCCTGCGCATCGCGATCACGCGGCGCCTGAAAATCTCCGTGCGGATCGCCATCAGGTGCAGCGCGAAGAACAGCACGGTGAAGCCAAGCGCCATCACGGCGAGCGGCCACAGCATCGAAGGGTCGATGGTCGGGCCGCCGAGGCGGAAGACCGAGGCCGGCTGGTGCAGCGTGTTCCACCAATCGACCGAGAATTTGATGATCGGGATGTTGATGAAGCCGACCAGCGTGATGATGGCGGCGGCCCAGGCGGCGCGGCCGGCGTCGTCCAGTGCGCGGGTCAGCGCGATAATCCCAAGATACATGAGGAAAAGCACGAAGACCGAGGTCAGCCGAGCGTCCCACACCCACCAGGTGCCCCACATCGGCTTGCCCCAGATCGAGCCGGTGATCAGCGCGAGCGCGGTGAAGGTGGCGCCGATCGGAGCCGCTGCCTTCAGCGCCACGTCGGCCAGCGGGTGGCGCCAGACCAGCGTGCCGAGCGCCGAGATCGCCATGATGGTGTAGCACATCATCGCAAGCCAGGCGAAAGGCACGTGGATGTACATGATGCGCACCGTGATGCCCTGCTGGAAATCCTCCGGCGCGGTGAAGCTCATATAGAGGCCGACGCCGAGCAGTATCGCCGCGGTCGCCGCGAGCCACGGAATAACCTTGTCGGCCAGCCCGACGAAGCGGGTCGGGTTGGCGAGATCGATCCAGCCGGCGAGGCGTGAGGTGGTGTCGCTCATGCCGATCTAAATAGACCGGCGATGCATCAGGGGCAATCGGAAGGTTGTCGCACTCTCTCCTTCTCCCCTTGTGAGAGAAGGTGGATCGGCGCGCGAGCGCCGAGACGGATAGGGTGCGCGACGGAGTGAGACGCTGGTCTTCCTGGAACACCTTCATCTGTCGCCTGCGGCGACACCTTGTCCCACAGGGAAGAAAGCTTACGCCGCTTCCGTCACCGGACGGCTGAGGCGACGGACCTCCTCGTCGTTGAGCAGGCCGCCGGCGCGCAGCAGGGCTGCGAATCGGCCGTTGCGCAGCGACAGCTCGGTGAAGCCGCCGTATTCGACCACCTTGCCCTTGTCCATGAAGACGACCAAGTCGGCGTCGCGCACGGTGGTCAGGCGGTGGGCGATGATGAAGGTCGTGCGGTTGCGGCGCAGTTCGTCGATCGCTTCCTTGACTCGGTCCTCGGTCTCGACGTCGAGCGCGCTGGTCGCCTCGTCGAGCACCAGGATCGGCGCATCCTTCAGCACGGCGCGGGCGATGGCGATGCGCTGGCGCTCGCCGCCCGAGAGCTGGCCGCCGCGCTCGCCGACGACGGTATCGTAGCCGCTGCTCTTGGCCAGGATGAAGTCCTGTGCGGCGGCGGCATTGGCGGCGGCGTGCACCTCGTCATTGCTCGCATCGGCGCGGCCGACCCGGATGTTATCCTCAATCGAGCGGTTGAGCAGGCCGGCGTCCTGGAAGACGGTGGCGATCGAGTGGCGCAACGACTTGCGGGTCACCGTGCGGGTGTCGATGCCGTCGATCAGGATGCGGCCGCTGGACGGCGTGAAGACGCGCTGCAGCAGGTTGATGAGCGTCGTCTTGCCGGCGCCGGTCGGGCCGACGATGGCGACGGTCTTGCCGGCCGGCACCTCGAAGGAGACATTCTCGATACCATGGCCCGAATTCGCGAACTCGAAGCTGACGTCCTCGAAGCGCACACGGCCAGTGACGTTGGTCAACTCGCGCAGGCCGTCCGGCTCGGCGGTTTCGGCGGCCGAATCCTCGAGGCGATAGAAATCCTCGAGCTTGGCGCGGGCCTCGGAAATCTGCGTCGTGAAGGCAGACATCTGGTCGAGACGGGCGATCAGCATTCCGGCAAAGCCGGTGAAGGCGACGACGTCTCCGACACGAAGCTGGCCACGGGTGACGAGATAAGCGCCAATCGAGAGCACGATCATCATCGAGATGGTGGACGACAGGCGGTTCAGCGCATTGGCGATCGCCCACCAGTCGAGCACCGGGTTCTGAGCGTCGAGCAGGTCCTTGACGTAGCGCTTCAGCGTCGCGGTCTCATGGCCGATGCGGTTATAGCTCTGCAGCACGGCGACGTTGCTGACGCTGTCGGTCACATGGGCAAAGACGGTGTGGTAGTGGCGCTCGACGGCGGTCTGCCCCGACTTGGTGCGGCGCATGACGATACGGCCGATTCCGACGTAGAGCACGCCGAGGCCAAGCAGCACGATGGACATGCGGATGTCCATGGAAAGCGCGGTCGGCACCAGCAGCACCAGCGCAATGGCCGTCGAGAGATGCACGCGCATGAATTCGAGCCACAGGCTGAACAGGGTCTCGACGGCGCGCAGCAGCGTGTGCAGCGAATTGGACGTGCCGCGCTGGTGGTGCCAGGCGAGCGGCATGGTGATGACGCGCTCGAAGGACTGGCACAGCACTTCCGAACGCCGGGCATGGGCGAAGCGGTCGGCGCCCCGCGACACCAGCACGAAAGCTATGACATTGAAGACACCGAGAGCAGCCCAGACGGCGAGCGTCGAAAACACCGGACCTTTTTCGGAAATGGCGCCGATCACCCGGCCCAAAAGGATCGGCTCGAGAATAGCGATCGCGGCAAGCGCGACGTTGGCGCCGCAGATCAGCGCGACGCGCTTCTTGTCCGCAGCCAGATAACTCAGCGCTCTAAAGTAGATCTGCAGAAGTGACACTTCAGCTACTCCGCCAAACTCTTGTCCGTGCTCAATGTCGGTATTGTGCGCCGCACCATTTTTTGACACGTACCGGTTTATGTGTCGCGAAACAATGCGTCGTCTATCCCTTCCGTTCCCATTTAGCGAACAAAAGATGACGACGGTGCGAAATCTGACGTGATCACCTAACGGTTTGAGATAAAAGGTGAAATGTCAGCCTTGCGGCAAAACAATGGCACCTGCCCAGCGCTGCCACATTTTTAATCACTTGGCGCTTGCTTAGCCGTGCCTGAAGCAGCGTGGGCGCACGCTGCCCGGCCATTGGCCAAAGTAAAACGCCAAGCTCGGCCGCGCATCCCGAGAGATGCGCGGCCTGCAAGGCAAGTCGTTGATCCTACGCAGGTATCTTGACGACGACGTCGGTCATCTCGCCGGCCTTCGGTTCGAAAGACCATGATTTGGTCTTCGAACCATTGACTTCAAGCGCGATCGACTTGGTCTTTTTGTCGCGGATGACGCGAACCTTGATTTCGCCGCCGAACATCTTGAGTGTGGCGGCGTAGCCGTCCCAATGGCCGGGCAGCTTCGGCCTAAACCTGATCTGCTTGCCGCGCCGCTCGATGCCGAGGATTCCTTCCACCGCGGCCCGGTAGAGCCAGCCGGCCGACCCCGTGTACCAGGTCCAGCCGCCGCGGCCGCCTTTTCCTTCGCCGGCGTAGATGTCCGCCGCCACGACGTAAGGCTCGACGCGGTAATGCTCGGCCGCCGCCTCGTCCGAGGCGTGGTTGACCGGGTTCAGCATCGAGAAGCAGCGATAAGCCTCGTCGGTGCGTCCCATCTCGGCCAGCGCGATGACGAACCAGGTGGCGGCATGGGTGTACTGGCCGCCGTTCTCGCGCACGCCCGGCGGGTAGCTCTTGATATAGCCGGGATCCTTGTCGCTGTTCGAGAAGGGCGGCGTGAACAGCTTGACGATCTTGTGCTTGTCGTCGACGAGCATCTTCGTCGCCTGCTCCATGGCCGTGGTCGAGCGGGCAGGATCCCCCTCGCCCGACAGCACGCTCCAGGACTGGGCGATGGAGTCGATCTTGCACTCGTCCGAATTGCGGGAGCCGAGCGGGCTGCCGTCGTCGAAGCTGCCGCGCCGGTACCACTGGCCGTCCCAGGCCGTGCTCTCCAGCGCCCGCTTCAGCAGGTCCGCGTGCTTCGTCCAGGCCTGCGCCCGCTTGCCATCGCTCTGTCCCTTGGCGATGGGGGCGAAGTCACCCAGCGTCTTCAGCAGGAACCAGCCTAGCCAGACGCTTTCGCCCTTGCCGCCCTCGCCGACACGGTTCATGCCGTCGTTCCAGTCGCCGCCGAGGATCAGCGGCAGGCCGGCCGGGCTGCTGCGCTTGATCGCCAGATCGAGCGCCCGCGCGCAGTGCTCGTAAAGCGAGGCTGTGGTCTTGGTGATCTCGGGCGTGAAGAAGGCGTCGTGCTCGCCCTCGCCAAGCTCCTGCCCGTCGATGAACGGTATCTGCTCCTTGAGGATGGCGGCATCGCCCGTCACCTCGATGTAGCGGGCCGTCGCGTGCGCCAGCCACACGACATCGTCCGAGATCATGGTGCGCACGCCGGCATCGGTGCGGGGCAGCCACCAGTGCTGCACGTCGCCCTCCTGGAACTGCCGGCGGGCGGCGTTGAGAATCTGGTCGCGCGCCAGCTTCGGATCATGCGCCAGCAAGGCCAGCGTATCCTGCAACTGGTCGCGGAAGCCGAAGGCGCCGCTCGCCTGGTAGAAGGCAGACCGCGCGCGGATGCGGCAGGCCAGGCTCTGGTAGGGCAGCCAGTGGTTGACCATGGCGTTGAGCGCCTTGTCCGGCGTTTCGACCTGAATGGTGTCGAGGAAGCCGCGCCAGACGCGCTCATTGTCGGCCAGACGCCGGTCGAAATCCTTCTCCCTGTGGGTCTGGACCAGGGCGCTCGCCTCGGCGGCCGTGGCGGCGTCGCCAAGCAGCCAGAACAGCGTCACGTCGCCGCCGGCCGGAATGTCGATATCGCTGGCGATCACCGCGCACGGATCGTCGCCTGCCTCGACGCGGCCGGACAAAGCAACTCCGCCAAGCACGGCCTGCGGATATTCGGTCGTGCCGTGCCTGCCGACGAACTCGCCGCGGTCGGCGGTCACCGAATGAACAGGCGCTGTCGCGGCAAGGAAAGCCACCCGTTCGCCGAAGTCGAGCCCGTAGGGGTTCTGCGCCAGCATGGCCCCCGTCGCGGCGTCCCTGGTCGGCACGATGGTTGCCGCCGTGCGCGAGCGATGGCCGCCGAGCACCCACTCGGCATAGGCATAGACGCGCAGCCTTGCCGGCGCGGGGCCGGCATTCTGGATGCGCAGCCGGGTGATCTTCACCGGATCCACCGGGTCGACCACCTGCGTCAGATCCATCGACAGCGGCCCGCGCTTCGAGCGGAAGGTCGAGAACCCCTGCCCGTGCCAGGTCTCGTAGGTCATCGAGGGATCGCGCACCACCGCGGCCATCGGCGAGAACGCCTTGCCGCTCAACTGGTCGTAGATATAGAAGCCCTCGCCCGGCCGGTTCGACACCGGGTCGTTCGACCACGGCGTCAACTGGTAGTCGCGGCTGTTGCGGCTCCAGGTGAAGCCGGCGCCCTCGGCCGAGACGTGGAAGCCGAAGGAAGCGTTGGAGATGACGTTGATCCAGGGCTGCGGCGTCACACGACGGCCGGTCAGCCGCGTCACATAGTGGCGGCCGTCGCCATCGAAGCCGCCAAAGCCGTTCCAGAGGCCGAGGCCGGTGCCGTCGGCGGCAATATCGGCTCCCCCCTCGCTTGCCCGCGTCGGCTCAGGCAGTGGCGGCGACGGCTGGCGAGCCGGAACGCCTTCCGCCTGCTGCAACGCGTCGCGGGCCTGCAATGCCGCCGTCTCGGCCCGCTCGAGCTGGTCGAAGATGGTGCCGTTGCGGGTGTGGAGCGCGACACGCGCGACCGACAGCAGGGTCTTGTAGGTCGGCTCGTCCATCAGGTCGCGGCGCACGGCGAAGATGTGCTGACGGGGGCCAAGCTCGCGACCACGCAGGCGGCTGTTCTCGCACAGCGTCTCCACTGCGCGCTGCAGGTCCTGCACGTAGGAGGATGCCTGCTCGTTGACGACGACGAAGTCGATCATCATGCCGCGGGCGCGCATGTATTCCTGGAAGCGCAGCGCCTGGGCGACGATCTCGAGATCGGCGACGTCGCCGATGCGCACCAGGAAGATCGGGAAATCGCCGGAGATGCTGGTCGGCCAGAGGCTCGATTGGCGGCCGAGGCCCGAGGCGATGGAGTCGGCGGGCAGACGCAGGAACGGATCGGGATAGATCAGGTAACGCGCCAGCTTCTGCACATTGGCGGCATCGGTCAGGCTGAGGCCGAGATGGCGCGTCTGCACCTGGCTGCGCGTCCAGGCGAGCATCGCCTGGCGGGCGAAGCTCTCCTGATGATCGAGGCGGCCGATCGCCTCGTCGAGCTCGCCGCGGTTGGCGCCGACGACGGTCCAGAAGGTCAGCGAGATCTTCTTGTTGGCCGGCACGCGCACCTGGCGGCGAAGTGCCGCCACTGGGTCGAGCGTGAAGCCGTGGCTGCCGGAGAGCCGGGCGCCGGGGTCGAAGGCGGCAGCGTCGGCGATGGTGCGGCCACGGCCGATGAAGGCGCGGCGATCGGTTTCGGCCTCGGCGTCGCGCGAGGGACCCGACGGATCGGTGACGAAATGCACCATGGTTAGGTCGGGCTCGTTCTTTTCGCGCTTGCGCCTGGTGGCGAAGATCGCGCCGTTGTTAGCGGAGATCTCGGTCTCGACGAACATCTTCGAGAACGCCGGATGGGCGTTGTCGGAGGCTTCGTTGCCCAGCACCAGCTCGGCAAAGGACGTCACCTCGATGTGCCGGTCGGTGGGGCCGTCATTGTAAAGCGTGACGCGCCGGCCTTCGCCATTGCCTTCGGAAATGACGATGCACTCGACCTCCGAACGCAGCGAGCCGATCGATTTGGTGAAGCTCGCCTTGTCGTCGGCAAACAGCGTCTGCACGCGCTCGCCCTCGGCGCGCTTCGGCTCGGCGGTGGCCGACCACCAGTCGCCGGTCGCGGTGTCGCGCAAGAAGATATAGGAGCCGAGACGGTCTTCGCTCGGGTCCGGTTGCCAACGGGTGACGGCAAGCTCGCCGAAGCGGCTGTAGCCGGAACCGGTGGCGGTGACCATGACCGAGTAACGGCCATTCGACATGACGTTGGTCGCGCGCAGCGCCTTGATCGGATCAAGGATGATGCGGCTGTCCGGGCTCTCGGTCTCGGTCTCGTCCTTGGAGCGCTCGTCGGCCTCGGTCCTGACGGTAGCGGCCGGGATGTCGCGCGGCGCCTTCTCCTGCAAGAGGAGTTCGGCCGATTCTATCACCGGATCGCTGTGGAAGCGTTCGCGCAGCCGACCCTCGAAGATGGCGTCCGCCACGGCGGCGATCGACATGCCCGAATGGTGGGCCATGTAGTTCTGGACGACCGCGTGGTCGGTACCTTCCGGCACGCGCTGCGGCGTGAAATCGACCGCATCGTAAAAGCCGTGCCGGCCGAGCGCGCCGATCGCGCGCAGCCGCATCAGGTTCTGCATCGCCTCACGCGGGTTGAACTGCGCCGCCAGGATGGTGGCGTAAGGCGCGATCACGGTGTTCTGGCCGAGGCCGCGCTTCAGGCCGAGACCGGGCACGCCGAAGTTGGTGTACTGATAGGTGAGCTCGCGGTCGCGGGCATTGTAGGCCGCTTCCGAGATGCCCCAGGGCACGTTTTTCGAGCGCGCATACTGGATCTGGCGCTTGATGATGAGCTTGCTGGTCTGGTTGAGGATCGAGCCCTGCGGCTCCTTCATCACCAGCGGCGGCATCAGGTACTCGAACATCGAGCCCGACCAGGACATCAGCGCGCCCTTGAAGCCGATCTCGACAATCGGCCTGCCGAGCCGGAACCAGTGCTCGGTCGGCAGGTCGCCCTTGGCGATGCCGAACAGGCTGGTCAGCCGGGCCTCGGAGGCGAGCAGATCGTAGCAGCTCTCGTCGAGCTGGTGCTCCTCGACGCGATAGCCGATCGACAGGAGCTTGCGCTCCTGCCGCATCAGGAAGGAGAAATCCATCTCGAAGGCGTAGCGGCGGCAGCGCCCGCGCAGCGCGAGCAGCTTGGTGCGGAGCGCCGAGACCGCGCTTTCGTCATTGTGCGAATCGTGCACATGCGCCTCGCAGGTCGCCTCCAGCCTAGCCGCCCAGTCGGCGATGACGTCGCTCTTGGGCGACGCCGCCTCGACGTGGATGGCCGTGGCGAGCTTGCGGATCTCGCCGGCCAGCACCGCGAGATTGATCGTGCGGATCGAGGCCATCTCGGGCTGCGCCTTGATGGTCATCACTGCCCGGCGCATGCCGTCGAGGCGGTCGGCAAGACGCTGGCGCAGCGGCCGCAGCTGGCGGCGGTCGTCGGGCAGTTCCTCCAGGCTCTCGTCGAGGATGGTGACGGTGTCGAGGATGCCCTCGAAATCGCCCTGCAGGTGGACGGAAGGCGCCTCGGCCCATTCGGCGCAGGCCGCGGCCACGGCGACCAGATGGCCGGCGAGATTGCCGCTGTCGACCGCCGAGATATAGAGCGGATAAAGCGGCTTCAGCGTCGTCGTGTCGTACCAATTGTAGAGATGCCCGCGATCGCGCGGCATGTTCTCGATGGTCGTCATCGTGGCGTCGATGCGGGTGATGGCATCCGACAGGCTGATCCAGCCGAAGTCGCGCGCCGACACCACCGAGAGCAGGTAGACGCCGATGTTGGTCGGCGAGGTCCGCGGCGCCACCACTGGCGCCGGGCTTTCCTGGAAATTGTCGGGCGGCAGATGGTGATGCTCGGCCGTCACGAAGGTCTCGAAATAGTGCCAGGTGCGACGCGCCACGGTGCGCAGCGCATGGATGTCGGCGGCGGAAATGCGCAGCCTGTCCTCGGTCTCGGCCGAGCGGCTGATCCAGCAGGCGACGGCGGGCGAGCCGATCCAGAAAATCGCGAAGAAGAAGGCGACGAACGCGCCGGTGGAATCGGCCAGCACCGGAACGGCAAGGCCGACCACGCCGATGATCACGGCGCCATACATCATGCTGTAATAAGCGCCGAGATCGCTGCCGCCGGTCTTGTGCGCCTGCGAGGCGGTGCGCCACTCCAGAAGGTTCTGGCGGCTGACGAAGAGCCGGTAAAGAGTGCGGACGATGGCATCGCCCATCATCCAGGCGAGGTGCGCCATCAAAAGCACCTTCAGCGCCACCAGCGCGGTGCCGAACACAGTGTCGCGCGCCAGCGCCGAGAAATGGCCGCGAGGCGTCTGGTCGCCGCTCTTCGGCAGGATGCCGTTGACGATGTCGAAAGTCGGGGCCATGAACAGGCTGAGGATCATCAGCGCCTGCCACTGCGCGGCCTGCGTGAACGGCAGCAGCGTCCAGCCGGCGATACAGGCCATCACCCAGAAGATCGGGGTCACCGAGCGGCGGAGGTTATCGACCATCTTCCAGCGCGACAGTGCCGGAACGCCAGAGCGCGGATCGAACATGAAGCCGAGCAATTGCCAGTCGCCGCGCGCCCAGCGGTGGTGGCGTGAGGCGTCGACCGAGTAGCGGGTCGGATAGTCCTCGACCAGTTCGACATCGGTGACGAGCGCGGCGCGCGCCAGGGCGCCTTCGAGCAAATCGTGGCTGAGGATGGTGTTTTCCTCGATGCGGCCCTTCAGCGCCGTTTCGAAGGCGTCGATATGGTAGAGGCCCTTGCCGGTGAAAGTGCCGTCGCCGAAGACGTCCTGATAGACGTCGGACACGGCAAAGACGTACGGGTCAAGACCGCGATTGGCCGAGAAGACGCGCTGGAAGAAGGAGGCATCGTCGCCGCTGGTGAGCGAGGCGGTGATGCGCGGCTGCAGGATGGTGTAGCCGGCTGTGACGACGCGCTTTGCCGGATCGAAATGCGGACGGTTGAGCGGATGCGCGAGCTTGCCGACAAGGCTCGAGACGGCGTCGCGGGTGGTGCGCGTATCGGCGTCGAGCGTCATCACATAGGTGACTTTGTCCGGCAGCGGCACATCGAGCGGCAGGAAGGTGGTATCGCTGTCGCCGCGCAGCAGAAGGTTGAGCTCGTGCAGCTTGCCGCGCTTGCGTTCCCAGCCCATCCAGCAGCCCTGGGCCTGATTGTAGAGCCGGCGGCGATGCAGAAGATAGAAGCGCGGAGCACCTTCCGACGGGTAGCGGGCGTTCAGCCTGGCGATCTCGTCGCGGGCATATTGCAGGATCTCGATGTCGGCTGCGTCGATTTCGGTTTTGGAATCCGGCCAGTCGGACAAAAGCGCGAAATGGATCTCTTCTGCCGTGTTGGCGAGATGATGCACCTCGATGTTGCGGATGTTTTCCTCGACGTCGTCGCGCGACCCGATGAGCGAAGGCACGACGACCAGCGTGCGCGCTGAGGTGGGGATGCCGTGCTTGTAGTCATAGCCGACTAGCCGCGTCGGCTTGAGGAAGAGCGCCACGACGGTGTTGAAGAAGGCCAACGCGCCTTCGCTCGCCGGCACCGCGAACAAAGCCAGCATCAGCGTGATCGCCCCCGCCGAGAGGCCGAGATTGGCAAGCGCGTTGCCGGACAGCACAAGCAGGAGCACCGTCAGCAGGAAGACCGGCACGACGATGCCGAGCCAGCCGGTGGCGGCAAAGGCGCGCTTGAAAGTCACATAGAAGGGAGCCCGGTAGCCGATCGCCTGTTCCAGCTCCGGCCGACGCGGTCCGACCAGGAAGAAGCCGACATCGGTATGCACGGAGGGGTCGGCAGTTTCCGGCACGCCGGACGCATCGGTGACCCCAGGCATGTGGCCTGCAAGCTCGATCGCCGTTTCGGCGACGCGGAATTCGGAAAGGTCGGAGCGGCGCGCAAGCTGCTCGATCGCGGTGCGATACTGATCGCGCGAGAAGAAATCGAGCGCGGCGAAATCGGTCTTCTCGCGCAGCAGCGTGTCGATGCGGCTGACGCCCTCGAACCAGACCGTCCAGTCGACGTCGTTGATGAGGCGCAGGCCGCGGATGATATTGCCGGTGGTGACGTTGCCGCTGGACAGCGTCTGATGCTCGGAGATGATGATCTCCTCGGCGTCGGAGCCGGTCTTCTCGAGCTCGCCCTCCAGCCATTCCAGCGCGCGGCCGGCGTTCTGCGAACCGTCACGCAGGCGATAAAGGAGCTGGGTGGCGAAAGTGGTATCCTGCGCATGCGCGGCGTAGCTCGACAGGATCCTGGTCCGGTCGGCATTGTCGTCTGTCGCCAACACCCGGTCGGCGACCTCGTTGGCGATCTGGCGCATCTCTCTGGTACGGTTGACGCGCACTGCGATGCGTCGGAGGTTTTCGATCAGCACGAACCGCAGCAGCGACGGCAACGCCCAGAGCTCGCCGATCTTCAGCGGCTCGACCGATTGAAAGCCCTCGACGATGGCCTTGAACATGGTCGCCGAGACGGCGCTGTCGGAATGCTCGACATAGCTCCAGGCGACGACGAAGGCGCGCGGCAACGCCGTGCCGCCCGCAAGCTTGAGCGTCGGCAACTGGCGGTAGAAACGGCGCGGCAGATCGCGCTTGACCTGAAATATGGTCTCTTCGACCAGGTAGTTGTTGTCGAGCAGCCATTGCGCCGCGGGCGTGATCGTCTCGCCCTTGGCCTGGGCGGCGTTGGTCGAACGGTAGACTTCGAGAATCTTCTTGGCGCTATCGCGGATGCGGGCCTGGAATTCGAACGGCGAAAGCCCGAACAGGTCCCTGACATCGCCCTTGGCGAGTGCTGCGCCCAGCGCGCGCAGCCGGTCTTCCGGCAGGAAATTGGAGCGTATCGGCGCTTCCGTGACGGTCGGGAAGCCGGCACTAGTTTGTTCGATCTTGGCGGGATTCGTCTGGATGTTCATTGATTATTCCGTAAGGCGGGGCGCGATGCGGCGTCACCGCCACGGCAATGGCCCTAAAACCGGTTCAAATGCAATCTGTTGCATGGCAGGTTCGGCCGAAAGTTTGTTTGCGCTCCATGACAGGGGCGTCCCCTTTCGACAACTCAAGGGCGAACGCCCCTCGCTTCCCGCCCCGGGTCCGATCAGGGAAAGGATTCAGGCTTTTTCGTGATACATGCAAGGGGCCAGGCGATATTTCGCCCGAGCCGCGATCATGTTTGGCAACAGCCGTTAACCATTGGCGGCGGTGACGCGCAGGCGGATCACAAAAATCAGCTCATGCCCTTCAGGCTGGAGGCGCAGTTTCTGGCTCTGCTGATCGAGGACGAGCGCATCAAGCGGTCCGAGGCTGGCAGCGGTGTCCGTGAGGACTGTGACGCCACCGCCAACCGGCAAGATAATCGTCGTGCCGTCGGTCGACCTTATCTCGACTTCACCCGAAACAGGCAAGCGCTCGACCGTATGGCTGATGCAGCCGCGGCGGCTCATGACGTTGAGATCGGTGATCGGGCCGCCCATCAACGTGGCGCGGGTCGGCACGTCGCCGGGAAAAGGAAGCGGCGCCGAGGCTGGCGTCAGCCGCGCCGGCGGTCGAGAGGCGATGTCGAGCATAATGCCGTCGCCTTCCAGCACCGACAGCGTGCGGTCGATGCCGGCGAAGCTGGAGAATGGCCCGCTGGTCTCGACGCGCGCCATGGAGATGCGCCAGTCGAAATCCTCGAGACCGGCGCCATCAGGCGAGACGGCGATCTCGGTGGTCGTGCCGCCGCCGTTCTTCCACGGCATGACGCGATAGCCGGCGGCACGAAGGATGCGCATCGGTTCAACCCAGTATGCCCGGCAGGTTGAGCTGGTGCTCCTTCGCGCACTCGATGGCGATGTCGTAACCGGCATCGGCGTGACGCATGACGCCGGTCGCCGGGTCGTTCCACAGCACGCGCTCCAGGCGCCTGGCCGCGTCAGGCGTTCCGTCGGCGACGATCACCATGCCGGCATGCTGCGAGAAGCCCATGCCGACGCCGCCGCCGTGATGCAGCGAGACCCAGGTGGCGCCGGACGCGGTGTTGAGCAGCGCGTTGAGCAGCGGCCAGTCGGAAATGGCGTCGGAGCCATCCTTCATCGCCTCGGTCTCGCGGTTCGGCGAGGCGACCGAGCCGGAATCGAGATGGTCGCGGCCGATGACGACCGGCGCCTTGATCTCGCCCTTGGTCACCATTTCGTTGAAGGCGAGTCCCAATCGGTGGCGGTCGCCAAGCCCGACCCAGCAGATGCGCGCCGGCAGGCCCTGGAAGGAGATGCGTTCGCGCGCCATGTCGAGCCAATTGTGCAGATGCGTGTTGCCGGGGGTGAGTTCGCGCACCTTGGCGTCGGTCTTGTAGATATCTTCCGGATCGCCCGAGAGCGCAGCCCAGCGAAACGGGCCGATGCCGCGGCAGAACAGCGGACGGATGTAAGCCGGCACGAAGCCGGGGAAGGCGAAGGCATTTTCGAAACCCTCGTCCTTGGCGACCTGGCGGATGTTGTTGCCGTAGTCGAGCGTCGGCACGCCGGCGTTCCAGAACGCCACCATCGCCTCGACATGCTCCCGCATCGACGCGCGCGCCGCCTTCTCCACCGCCTTCGGATCGCTGACGCGCTTCTCGCGCCATTCGGCCATGGTCCAGCCCTTGGGCAGATAGCCGTTGATCGGGTCATGCGCCGAGGTCTGGTCGGTGAGGATATCGGGGCGGATCCCACGCCTGAACATCTCCGGCACGATCTCGGCGGCATTGCCGAGCAGGCCGACGGACTTCGCCTCGCCGGCCTTGGTCCAGCGCTCGATCATTTCCATCGCCTCGTCGAGCGTCTCGGCCTTCTCGTCGAGGTAGCGAGTGCGCAAGCGGAAGTCGATCGAGTCCGGATTGCATTCGATGGCGAGGCAGGAGGCGCCGGCCATGACAGCGGCCAGAGGCTGGGCGCCGCCCATGCCGCCGAGGCCGGCGGTCAGGATCCACTTGCCCTTGAGATTGCCGCCATAGTGCTGGCGGCCGGCCTCGACGAAGGTCTCGTAGGTGCCCTGAACGATGCCTTGCGTGCCGATATAGATCCAGGAACCGGCCGTCATCTGGCCGTACATCATCAGGCCCTTCCTATCGAGGTCGTTGAATTTTTCCCAGGTCGCCCAGTGCGGCACGATGTTGGAATTGGCGATCAAGACGCGCGGCGCGTCCTTGTGGGTGCGGAAGACGCCGACCGGCTTGCCCGACTGCACCAAGAGCGTCTCGTCCTCGCCGAGCGTCTTCAGTGACGCGGCGATGCGGTCGAAATCGTTCCAGGTGCGCGCCGCCCGGCCGATGCCGCCATAGACCACGAGCTCGTTCGGGTTCTCGGCGACCTCCGGATCGAGATTGTTCATCAGCATGCGCAGCGGTGCCTCGGTCGTCCAATAGCGGGCGTTGAGCTTGTCGCCGCGCGGCGCGCGGACTTCACGAATGTTGTGGCGAGGGTCGGTCATGTCGGCAGTTCCCTTTCGATCAGGTGCGGCGGGAGCGTCAGCGCGCCGCCCAGGCAATCGCGGTTTCGAGAATGGTTTTCAGCGTGGCGCGGATCGGCGCCGCGTAGGTTGGGTCGTAAGGCACCGGCCAGTTGTCTGGCGCGCCCTTTTCCGACGGCTCGCGCATATAGCCGCGGTTCGAGAGCTCCATCTGCAGCGCATGGACGCCGTTTTGCGGCCGGCCGAAACTTCTGGTGATCCAGCCGCCCTTGAAGCGGCCATTGACCACCCAGGACTCGCCGCTCGCCGCGAGGATGGCGGCTACCTTTTCCTGCAGCGATGGCTCGGTGCTCTTGCCGTCATTGGTGCCGAGATTGAACACCGGCAACGTGCCTTCGAACAGGCGCGGCAGCACCGAGCGAATCGAATGGCAGTCATAGAGCACGATCTTGTCGTGCATGCCGCGCAGACGGTCGATCTCGGCCTGCAGGGCGGCATGGTAAGGCGCGAAGTAAGTCTCGCGGCGCCGGTCGATCTCGGACGGCGTCGGCTCCTCGCCCATGCGGTAGAGCGGATCGCCATCAAACGTGTCGGTGGGGCAGAGCGTGGTCGTCGCCTGCCCAGGATAGAGCGAGACGCCGGAAGGATCGCGGTTGACGTCGATGACGGTGCGCGAGATGGCGGTGTGGACGACTGTGGCGCCAAGATCGTTCGCGAAGTCGTACAGCTTGTCGATCCACCAGTCGCAGTCGCGGCGGCCGAGCCAGGTCGAGACCAGCCGGCTGTCGAGGCCCGCAAGGTCTATGCCGGTGTGCGGGATCGAGACCAGCAGCGGCGCCGTACCGCGTGTGATGGTGAGCCAGGGCGTGGTCATTGGAGCGCTCCAAGGGTTGGAGCTCTACGGCGCCCCCCTCTGTCCTGCCGGACATCTCCCCCACGAGGGGGGAGATCAGATATCACGCCGGCTTTCGCCAATCGTCCACGTTGCAAGAAGGAGCGGGGCGTCAAAGTTGTCAATCTCCCCCCTTGTGGGGGAGACGTCCGGCAGGACAGAGGGGGGCGTGAAGGATCGCGACCTATCAGAGCATTCAATCTCATGACGCAATCCCCGGCAGCGCCACCGCAGCCGCCGCCTTAACCGCCGCGCCGCTGCGGACCAGGGCGATCGCCTTTTCCATGTCGGGGTGGAAATGCCGGTCGTTGTCGAGATGCGGCACCTCGGCCCGGACCAGCTTGCGCACCGTTTCCAGCGCTTCGCTCGAGGCGAGCGGGGCGTGGAAATCGCAACCTTGCGCGGCTGCCAACAGCTCGATGCCGATGACGGCCGTTGCATTCTCGATCATGCCGAGCAGGCGGCGCGCGCCGTGCGCAGCCATCGAGACATGGTCTTCCTGGTTGGCCGAGGTCGGGATGGAATCGACGCTCGCCGGATAGGCCTTCTGCTTGTTTTCCGAAACGAGCGCCGCCGCCGTCACCTGGGGGATCATGAAACCGGAATTGAGGCCAGGCTTCGGCGTCAGAAATGCTGGCATGCCGGAGAGCGCCGGATCGACCAGCATGGCGATGCGCCGCTCCGACAGCGAGCCGATCTCGCAGACCGCAAGCGCGATCATGTCGGCGGCAAAGGCCACCGGCTCGGCGTGAAAATTGCCGCCCGAGAGCGCGGTGTCGTCCTCGGCGAAGATCAGCGGGTTGTCGGTGACGCCGTTGGCTTCAGTCTCGAGCGTGTCGGCCGCCTTGCGCAGAACGTCGAGCGCGGCGCCCATCACCTGCGGCTGGCATCGCAGGCAGTACGGATCCTGCACGCGCTCGTCACCGACGCGGTGCGATTCACGGATGGCGCTGCCGGCCATCAGATTGCGCAACGCGTCCGCGGTCTCGATCTGGCCGCGATGCTTGCGCAACAGATGAATACGCGGATCGAAGGGTGCGTCCGAGCCGCGGGCAGCATCGGTCGACAGGGCGCCGGCGACCAGCGCCGACTGGTAGAGCGTCTCGGCTTCAAACAGGGCGGCGAGCGCGAAAGCGGTCGAGAACTGGGTGCCGTTGAGCAGCGCCAGGCCTTCCTTGGCCCCGAGCGTGACCGGTTCCAGCCCATGTGAGACGAAGGCAACCTTGGCCGGGAAGCGGCCATGCGGGGTAAAACATTCACCGACGCCGATCATGACGGCCGTCATATGCGCGAGCGGCGCAAGGTCGCCCGAGGCGCCGACAGAACCTTGTGCCGGTACCACCGGGATGACGTCGTTGGCGAGCATTCCCTGGAGCAGGTCGATGGTCTCGGCGCGCACGCCGGAAGCGCCCTGGGCGAGGCTCGCCAGCTTCAGCGCCATCATCAGCCGCACCACGGGGGCCGGCATCGGTTCGCCGACGCCCGCGGCGTGGGAAAGCACGATGTTGCGTTGCAGCGTTTCGAGATCGTTTGCCGGAATGCGAACGCTGGCGAGCTTACCGAAGCCGGTGTTGATGCCGTAGACCGGCTCGCCTTTGGCGACGATGCGGGCGACGGCTTCGGCGCTGGCCTTGATCTTCGGCCGGCAGGAATCGTCGAGCTTCGGCACGGCGCCGCTATAGATGGCCCGCCAGTCGGCAAGCGTCGCGCTGCCGGGCTTCAGGATCAGTTCGGTCATTGTCCTCTCCAGATGCGGGCATGGAGCGGATTGAAGCCCATGCGATAGACAAGTTCGGCCGGACGCTCGATATCCCAGACGGCAAGGTCGGCCGATTTGCCGGCTTCCAGCGTGCCGGTCCTGTCGAGAAGCCCCAGCGCACGCGCGGCCTCGCGGGTGACGCCGGCGAGGCATTCGTCGACGGTCAGGCCAAAGAGCGTCGCGGCCATGTTCATGGTGAGCAGCAGCGAGGTGAGCGGCGAGGTACCGGGATTGGAGTCGGTGGCGACCGCCATCTTCACGCCATGCCGGCGGAACAGCTCGACCGGCGGCCTCTTGGTCTCGCGGATGAAATAGTAGGCGCCGGGCAGGATGGTCGCGACGGTGCCGGACCCGGCCATCGCCGCGGCGCCCTCCTCATCGGTGTATTCCAGGTGATCAGCCGACAGCGCGCCGTAGCGCGCGGCAAGCGCGGCGCCATGCAGGTTGGACAACTGGTCGGCGTGAAGCTTCACCGGCAGGCCAAGCGCTTTCGCCTTATCGAAGACGCGCGCGATCTGTTCCGGTGAGAAGGCAATGCCCTCGCAAAAACCGTCGACGGCGTCCGCGAGCTTTTCGGCGGCAACCGCCGGGAGGATCGTGCCGGCGACGAGATCGATGAAAGCGTCCTTGTCGCCCCTGGCTTCAGGCGGCAGCGCATGGGCGGCGAGACAGGTCGTAAGGATCGTAATTGGACGCTCACTGGCCAGACGGCGGGCAGCGCGCAGCGATTTTTTTTCATTGTCGGCATCGAGGCCGTAGCCGGACTTGACCTCGACGGTCGTGATGCCCTCGGCCATCAGCGCGTCGAGGCGGGGCAGCGTCTGGGAGACGAGCTCGTCTTCGCTCGCGGCGCGCAGCGACTTGACCGAGGAGACAATGCCACCCCCTGCCCTCGCCACCTCCTCATACGTGGCGCCGGCCAAGCGCATCTCGAACTCGTTGGCGCGGTTGCCGGCGTAGACAAGGTGGGTGTGGCAGTCGATCAGGCCGGGGGTGATCCAGCGGCCCTGGCAATCGACCGTTTCGCCGCCCTGCCCGGCGGCTGCCGGCAGGTCGGCCTCCGATCCGGCATAGACGATCAGCCCGTCGCGCGCGGCGATCGCACCTTTCTCGACGATGCCGAGACCGGCAGCACCCTCGGTCATGGTCGCCAGGCGCGCATTGCGCCACAGACGAAGGCCGCTCTTTCCGTTTGCTCCACCCATCATCTTTTCCATTTGAAAGGATGACGATTATGTATATACATATTGAAACGCGACGCAAGTGTTAATGTCGCTCGGGCATTCGGATTGGGAGTTTGGACGTGACGGCGATCTTTGCGGAACAGGCGCTGCTGCCCGGCGGTTGGCGGGGCAATGTGAGGATCGCTTTCGACGGCGGCCGTATCTCTGAAGTCGAAGCGGGCTCTTCGGCACACGCCGGCGACGAACGCCACGCCATCGTTCTGCCCGGCATGCCCAATCTGCATAGCCACGCCTTCCAGCGCGGCATGGCGGGGCTTGCCGAACTGCGCGGTCCCTCGGCCGACAGTTTCTGGAGCTGGCGCGAGGTGATGTACCGCTTCGCGCTGTCGATGACGCCGGACCAGGTCGAGGCGGTCGCGGCGCAGCTTTATGTGGAGATGCTGGAAGCCGGGTTTTCGCGCGTCGGCGAGTTCCACTACCTTCACCATGATCGCGACGGGCAGCCTTACGCCAACATCGCCGAGATGGCGGAGCGGATCGCGGCTGCCGCCGCCGACACCGGCATCGGACTGACGCTGCTGCCGGTCTTCTATGCCCATTCGGCCTTCGGCGGCGCTGCTCCCAACGAAGGCCAGCGGCGATTCATCAATGATGTCGAACGCTTCGGACGTCTGCTTGAGAAAACTCGCGAGGGCGTTCGCTCGCTTGAGCAAGCCGTCGTCGGCCTCGCGCCGCACAGCTTGCGCGCCGCAACGCCGGACGAACTCAACGCCGTTGCCGCAATGGCGCCGAACGGGCCGATCCACATCCATGTCGCCGAGCAGGTGAAGGAAGTCGAGGACTGCATCGCCTGGTCGGGCAAGCGTCCGGTCGAGTTCCTGCTCGGACATGCTGAGGTGGACAGGCGCTGGTGCCTGATCCACGCCACACACATGACCGAAGCCGAGACCATCGCCATGGCCAAGGCCGGCGCCATCGCTGGCCTCTGCCCGATCACCGAGGCCAATCTCGGCGACGGCATTTTCGCCGCCCCCTCGTTCATCGAACATGGCGGCCGCTTCGGTGTCGGCTCCGATTCCAATGTGCTGATCGGCCTGACGGACGAGCTTCGGCAGCTCGAATATTCGCAGCGCCTTGCCCACCGCGCCCGCAACGTGCTGGCGCGCGCCGGCGGCTCTACCGGCCGCGCGCTGTTCGATGCCGCGCTCGATGGCGGCAGCATCGCGCTCGGCGCCGGCCCCTCAACTCTCGCCGTCGGCAGTCCGGCCCATTTCGTCTCGCTCGATGCCAGCCACCCCTTGCTTGCCGGCAAGGCGGGCGATGCCATCCTCGACGCCTGGATCTTTGCCAATGGCAGCAAGGTCGATTGCGTCTGGGTGCATGGCAAGAAGCAGGTGAGCGGCGGCAGGCATGTCAAACGCGAGGCGGTCGCCGGGCGATTCCGCAAAGTGATGATGGCGCTTTCCGAGGGCTGATCCCGATGAGCATGGCCGAAACGGCAGAGATGGAAGACGGCGAGACCCTGTCGCTGCACCAGCGGATCCTGTCCGACATCCGGGAAAAAATCCTGTCGGGTGCATGGGCGCCCGGCCATCGCATCCCGTTCGAGCACGAGCTGACGGCTCAATATGATTGTTCGCGCATGACGGTGAACAAGGCGCTGTCGCAGCTCGCCAAGGCGGGGTTGATCGAGCGCCGCCGCCGCTCGGGCAGCTTCGTGCGCCAGCCGCAGTCGCAGGCGGCGGTGCTGGAACTGCACGACATCAGGATCGAGGTCGAGGCGCTCGGCCTGCCCTATCGTTATGAACGGCTGGAGCGCATGAAACGGCGCGGCAATGCCGAGGATCGGTCGCTGCTTGGGCTATCTGCGGGTCCAGTGCTTTGGCTGGAGGGGCTGCATTTCGCCGGCGAACGGCCATTCGCGCTCGAGCAGCGCCTGATCAATCTTTCGGCGGTGGGCGAGGCCAGCGAGGAAGAATTTCTCGACATTGCGCCCGGCCCCTGGCTGATCGGACGCGTGCCGTGGAGCGAGGCCGAGCACCGTATCCGCGCCATGGCGGCTGACGAAACTATCGCCGACACGCTCGACATCGATCCCGGCGCGCCCTGCCTGGTGGTCGAGCGCCGCACCTGGAGCGCCGAGCATCCGGTCACGCATGTGCGCTTCATCTATCCGGCGGAAAGCCACACGCTTGTGGCGCGGTTCACGCCTTCGCAGGGATGAGCAATCTCCCCCTCGTGTGCCCACGAGGGGGAGATTGGCAGTTTTAGCGCCTTACAGCGCCGCCGTGATAATGATCTCGACCAGATATTCCGGGGTGGCAAGCTTGGCTTCGCCGGTGGCGCGGGCGGGCGTGTGGCCCTGCGGCACCCATTTGTCCCACTCCGAATTCATCTCGGCGAAGGTGCCCATGTCGGCCAGCCAGATGATCGCCTGCACGATCTTGGTCTTGTCGGTGCCAGCCTTGGCCAGCAATTCGTCGATGGTCTTCAGGATGTCGCGAGTCTGCGAGGCGACGTTGCCGCCGGGCTCACCGACCTGGCCGGCCAGATAGACGGTGTTGCCGTGAATGACGATCTGGCTCATGCGCGGGCCGACATCGATACGACGAATGCTCATGGGAGGTTCCTTCTTTTCCAGGGTCGCGCCTGTTTAGAGTTCGTGCCGGCTCCGGGCAAGGCCGACCGGCGCGAAACCGATTGAGCCAATTTATCGGCTCCGGACCGCTTCCGTGTACACGGCGAGTTGACCGATCTGGACACAATTCCGCCGAACCGGCATGTTGACTAATGTAATAACATCACATATCGACGAGTACTCTCGAATTCGTGTCCGATCCGGAACGTCTGATGACAAATGCCTGCCTGACCTTCCGCGACCTGACGCTCGGTTACAACAGCCATCCCGCCATC
The DNA here is from genome assembly GCF_002294915.1 of Mesorhizobium sp. WSM3879. Taxonomy (NCBI): domain Bacteria; kingdom Pseudomonadati; phylum Pseudomonadota; class Alphaproteobacteria; order Hyphomicrobiales; family Phyllobacteriaceae; genus Mesorhizobium; species Mesorhizobium sp. WSM3879. The sequence continues at coordinate 218,808 of NZ_NSFZ01000008.1, forward strand.
CATCACCTCAACGGCACGGTCCGAAAAGGCTCGCTGACTGCCGTCGTCGGCGCCAACGGCTCGGGCAAGTCGACGCTGATGAAGGGCATTGTCGGCGTGCTGAAGCCGATGGAGGGCACGGTTGTCCGCGCGCCCGGCGTGCGCACCGCTTATCTGCCGCAGCAGTCGGAGCTCGACCGCAGCTTCCCGGCGCGGGTGGTCGACCTGGTCTCGCTTGGCCTGTGGCCGAAGCGCGGCATGCTCGGACGCTACACCAAAGAGGATCGCGAGTCGGTCAGCAAGGCGCTGATGGCGGTCGGGCTCGGCGGCTTCGAGAAGCGGCCGATCGACACGCTCTCCGGGGGTCAGCTGCAGCGCACGCTGTTTGCCCGCGTGCTGTTGCAGGATGCCGACCTCATCCTGCTCGACGAGCCGTTCAATGCCGTCGACGCAAAGACCGTCGGCGACCTCATCCAGCTAATAAAGCGCTGGCATGGCGAGGAGCGCACGATCATGGTGGTCGTCCACGACCTCGATCTCGTGCGGCGGAATTTTCCCGAGACGCTGCTGCTCGCCCGCCAGCCTGTCGCCTGGGGCGACACAAAAGAGACGCTCAGGCCTGAAAACCTGCTCAAGGCGCGGCGTTTTCACGAGGCCTGGGAAGAGAACGCGCCCTGGTGCGAGCCCGATGACCATGGCCATGATCACGCACACGACCACCATGATCACGCTCATCGGCATGATCACCACCACGGTTCCGGACCGAGGGCGGCGTGATGGAGTTTCTCTACGCCCTGTTCATCCAGCCCTTCGCCGATTTCGCCTTCATGCAGCGGGCGCTGTTCGGCTCGCTGATGCTCTCGCTCGGCGCCTGCCCGGTCGGCGTTTTCCTGATGCTCAGGCGCATGAGCCTGTCGGGCGATGCGATGGCGCATGCCATCCTGCCAGGCGCCGCCGCCGGCTTCCTGTTCTATGGCCTCGAAATCCTGCCGATGACCGTCGGCGGGCTGATCGCCGGCATCATCGTCGCGCTCGGCGCAGGGGCGGTTTCGCGCTTCACCATCCAGCGCGAGGACGCCTCGATGGCGGCCTTCTATCTGATCTCGCTCGCCATCGGCGTGCTGATGGTGTCGATCCGCGGCTCGAGCGTCGACCTGATGCATGTGCTGTTCGGCACCGTGCTGGCGCTCAACAACGAGGCGCTGATCCTGATCTGCGGCATTGTGGTTGTGACGCTCGCCTGCCTCGCCATCTTCTGGCGGGCGCTGGTCGCCGAATGCCTCGATCCGCTGTTCCTGCGCTCGGTGAGCCGCATGGGCAGCCCGGTCCATTTCATCTTTCTTGGGCTGGTCGTGCTCAACCTTGTGGGCGGTTTCCAGGCGCTGGGCACGCTGCTCTCGGTCGGGCTGATGATGCTGCCGGCCGCCGCCGCGCGCTTCTGGACGGTTCGCGTCGAGCCGATGTGCGCGCTGGCGGTGCTGATCGGCTTTGCCTCCTGCATAGCCGGACTGCTTTTGTCCTATCACGCCTCGCTGCCGTCCGGCCCGGCTATCATCCTTTCGGCCGGCGTCGTTTATTTCTGCTCGATCCTGTTCGGCACGCGCGGCGCGCTGCGCGCCCGTATCGTGCATCACCGCCACCGCACAGCTTAATCCCCAAGCAAGGAGACTCTTCCCAATGTTGAAATCCTTTCGCGCCGCCCTGGCGCTGAGCGTTATAACATTAAGCGCTTTCGCCGCATCGTCCGCTTTTGCGGCGCCGCTCAAGGTGGTGGCGAGCTTCACGGTCATTGCCGACTTTGCCAAGAATGTCGGCGGCGACCGCGTCAACATCACCACCATCGTCGGCCCGGACGGCGACGCGCATGTCTACGAGCCGACCCCGGCCGATGCGGTGGCGATGGCCGGCGCCGATGTCGTGCTGGTCAACGGCTTGCATTTCGAAGGTTTTTTGCAGCGCCTGGTCGACACCAGCGCCACCAAGGCGACGATCGTGACGCTGACCAAGGGCGTGACGCCAATCGCCTTCAAGCCGGAATTCGCCGATGCCGACGCGGCCGAAGGCGCCGGCACCGGCGGCGGCAAGACGGTCAACGACCCGCACGCCTTCCAGTCGATCGCCAATGCCAAGATCTATGTGAAGAATATCGCCGATGCATTCTGCGCCGCCGATAGCGCGGGCTGCGACAGCTACAAGGCCAATGCCGCCGCCTACACCCAGAAACTCGGCGCGTTGGAGGGCGAAGTGACCGCGGCGATCCAGGCGATCCCCGAGGCCAAGCGCGTCGTCATCACCTCGCATGACGCCTTCGGCTATTTCGAGCATGCATACGGCCTGACCTTCCTTGCTCCGCAAGGCATCTCGACCGATTCCGAGCCTTCGGCCGCCGACGTGGCCAAGCTGGTCAACCAGGTCAAGCAGGACAAGGCGGCGGCGATCTTCATCGAGAACATCACCAACCCCAGGCTCATCGAGCAGATCGCCAGCGAGACCGGCATCAAGGTTGGCGGCACGCTCTATTCCGATGCGCTGTCGCCGCCCGACGGCCCGGCCTCGACCTATATCGACATGATGCACAACAACATCGAGCAGTTCAAAGGCGCGCTGCTCGGAAGCTAAGCGGCATCATCCAACCGGGCTAAAACCGGCCCGGTTGGATTTTCCGCCCCGCACTCTCTATTTGGCAGAGAAATCCGGTGCTACGGATTGTCGCTAATGCCGCGCGGTGGCATGACTGCGGCCAAGGATTGCGAGGACGACGCTATGGAATACCGCCAGATCAGCGAAGACTATTCGGTCTCGGGGCAGATCCAGCCCGAGGACATCGTTGCCATCAAGGACGCCGGCTTCAAGAGCGTCATCTGCAACCGGCCGGACGACGAACAGCCCGGCCAGCCCTCGGCCGACAGCGTCAAGGCGGCCGCGGAAGCCGCGGGGCTCGCCTTCCGCTACATTCCGGTGATCAGCGGCCAGCTCACTATGGACAATGTCGAGGATCAGGCCGAGGCGCTCGACGAGCTCGAAGGCCCGGTCTTCGCCTATTGCCGCTCCGGCGCGCGCTGCACCAACCTCTATGGGCTGATCCAGCAGCAGAGGGGGTGAAAGCTTGCGCATTGGCGAGAGCCAATTCCGCAGGTTCGCGTTCCGTCGCCGTCGCATCCAACAAAGATCTCCGCAAACTAAATCGGCAGCGCGCCGGTCTCTTTCAGCGTTTCCAGCACGATCGCCGTCTTCACATGCTGCACCGATTCATGCGGCAGCAGCACGCCGTTGACGAAGTCGGAAAGCGATTTGAGATCGGGCGTCACCACCTTCAGGATGTAATCCATCTCGCCGGTCAGCGCGTGCGCTTCCTGCACCTCGGGTAGCCGCGCCACCAACTCGCCGAAGCGGCGGGCATTGTCGCGGTTGTGGGTGGCCAAGGTCACCGAAATCACATTGACCAGCGAAAAGCCGAGACGGTCGCGGTCGAGCACGGCGCGATAGCCCCTGATATAGCCATCTTCCTCCAGCCGCTGGCGGCGGCGCGAGCATTGCGAGGCCGACAGGTTCACGCGCTCCGAAAGATCATTGTTGGTGAGCCGCGCATCGCCCTGCAGGAGCGCCAGTATCTTGCGGTCAAATTGATCAAGGCGCGCATCATCCATGGTTTTGTCCCCAATCATGCACAATCTGCGCACATTGTGGGCATCCAGGCGGTTGAATGCAAGCACCATGCAGCCGTCCAGCGTTATTATGGTGAAAATCGGCCAAGCACGGCCGCAACAGCTTTCGGAGGAATGCCATGGGACCCTTCCCGCATGACGCCCCACCCGCCAAGATCAGCAAGGCGAATCCCGCCGGCACCGACGGCTTCGAATTCGTCGAGTTCGCGCATTCAGACCCGGCAAAACTTGCCGAGCTCTTTGCCCGCATGGGCTATATCGCGGTGGCGAAGCACCGCACCAAGGACATCACCGTCTGGCGCCAGGGCGACATCAACTATGTCGTCAATGCCGAGCCAGGCTCGCATGCAATGAAATTCGTCGAAAAGCATGGCCCCTGCGCCGCCTCGATGGCGTGGCGCGTGGTCGATGCGAAGCATGCCTTCGATCATGCCGTGTCGAAGGGTGCTGTGCCCTACGAGGGCACCGACAAGGCGCTCGACGCGCCGGCGATCGTCGGCATCGGCGGATCGCTCCTCTATTTCATCGAAACCTATGGCGACAAGGGCTCGGCTTACGATGCCGAGTTCGAGTGGCTGGGCGAGCGCAATCCGAAACCCGAAGGCGTCGGCTTCTACTACCTCGACCACCTGACCCACAATGTCTATCGCGGCAACATGGACAAGTGGTGGGATTTCTACCGTGACCTGTTCGGCTTCAAGCAGATCCATTTCTTCGACATCGACGGCAGGATCACCGGACTGGTCAGCCGGGCGATCACCTCGCCCTGCGGCAAGATCCGCATTCCGCTCAACGAGTCCAAGGACGAAACCAGCCAGATCGCCGAGTATTTGAAGAAGTACAATGGCGAGGGCATCCAGCACATTGCCGTCGGTACGGACGCGATCTACGATGCCACCGACAAGCTCGCCGCCAACGGGCTGAAGTTCATGCCCGGCCCGCCCGACACCTATTACGAGATGTCGCATGAGCGCGTGCACGGCCATGACGAGCCGATCGAGCGCATGAAGAAGCACGGCATCCTGATCGACGGCGAAGGCGTCGTCGACGGCGGTATGACCAAGATCCTGCTGCAGATCTTCTCGAAGACGGTGATCGGGCCGATCTTCTTCGAATTCATCCAGAGGAAGGGCGACGAAGGATTTGGCGAAGGCAATTTCCGCGCGCTGTTCGAATCGATCGAGCAGGACCAGATCAAGCGTGGCGTGATCAAGCTGGATGGCAGGGCGGCGTAGTCAGCCGAAAGACCAAGCCGCCGGCTACTCTAAAGGCCGGCGGCCTTCCTCAGAATTTCGTTGATTCGGCTCTGCCAGCCGGGCCCGCTGGCACGGAAACGAGCAACCACATCGCTGTCGAGGCGCAGCGTTACCTGCTTCTTCGGATTGTCGAGTGCCGGCCGACCACGCGAGCGAATGCTTTCGGCAAGGTCCGGAAACACGTCGGCGAAGGGACGAGCATTCCGAAAATCCTCCTCGGTCCATTCGGGATTGTCCGAAACCGCATCCCAATCTTCCTCGGTGAATCCCTTGCCTGACTTGAATCCGTTGTCCAGCTTTGTAGTGTTCAGCTTAGCTTTCGCCATCGAACAATCTCCTTTCCGTCTGGTTGGCCGCCCGCATTGAAATAACCGAGATGCCTTCGGAGCCAAGCCGGGAAAAGACCACTGCAACAACGCCGCCGCCGACTACCCGACCAATCGCCATGAAACGGCCGGATTTGGCCGCCCGGATCGCCGAGGCAAGGAAAAACTCCTCGTCTAGCGCCGCGAAATCCAAGCCGTGTTTGTCAATGTTGGCCAACCGTTTAGGTTCATCCCAGACGATCTGCATCTGAATTTATGTACCTACATGAATTAAGTCAATAATTTTCGTAACTACAATAATTCCCGAAGCGTTCTCGCTTGTTCACAACCCAAGCCGCTCGACCTCGTCCTTCCTGAGCTTAATGTCGTAATCGAGCAAAAACTCATCCAATTGCGGTGGGGAGACCGAGGTGCCCGACAGCATCGCGTGCACCTGGCCGCGATGGTGGATGTCGTGCAGGAAGACATGGGCGAGGATGTCGCCGATCCTTTCGGGGATCATGCCGTCCTCGCGGCGGTCGGTGATGACGCGGCGGTCGAGATCTGCCTCCGACAGGCCGTCGCAGAAGGCGACAAGCCTGCGGTCAAAATCGGTCTGTGCAGCGGCCAGGCGTGACGCATCGTCGAACGGTGTGAAGTCGTCATAGGCCGCAGCACCGAGGCCGCCATCGGTCAGAAAATCGAGATAGAGACGATCGACCGCGAGGATGTGGTTGAGCGTCTCCTTGATCGAGGGAAAGAAACTGGTTCGACCAGCCTCGAACTCGCCGGGCTGAAGCTCCAGGACGGCGCGGTAGAGCCGGTCGTTCGACCACAAATTGTTGCGAGCCATGCGGCGAAGATGCTCGAGCAGGGTCACCTTTTCAGGTTCCTTTCTCCCCCTCGTACTTCTCGACCTTCTGCTCGATGGCGCCGAAGATCGAATGGCCGGCCTTGTCCTTCATCTCGATGCGCACCGTGTCGCCGAAGCGCAGGAACGGGGTCTTCGGCTCGCCGCTCTCGATGGTCTCGATCATGCGCAGCTCGGCGATGCAGGAATAGCCGGCGCCGCCTGCCGCGACCGGCCTGCCTGGCCCATCATTCAGCTTATTGGAGACGGTGCCGGAGCCGATGATGGTGCCGGCGGCAAGCGGCCGCGTTTTCGCGGCATGCACGATCAAGGCCGGGAAATCGAAGGTCATGTCGATGCCGGCATTGGCACGGCCGAACGGTTTGCCGTTGAGATCGGCGAGCAGCGGCAGGCTGACCTTGCCGCCGTCCCAGGCATCACCAAGCTCGTCCGGCGTCACCGCGACCGGCGAGAAAGCAGAAGACGGCTTCGACTGGAAGAAGCCGAAGCCTTTTGCCAGTTCCGGCCCCGTGATGGCGCGAAGCGTCACATCATTGACCAGCATGACGAGGCGGATGGCCTCGCGCGCCTCGCCCAGCCCGGCGCCCATCCGCACATCGCCGACGATGACGGCAACTTCCGCCTCCATGTCGATGCCGAAGGCTTCGTCGGCCATGCGGATCGGATCGCGCGGCGCAAGGAAGGAGTCCGAGCCGCCCTGGTAGATCAGCGGATCGGTCCAGAAACTCGCCGGCATCTCGGCGCCGCGTGCCTTCCGCACCAGCTCGACATGGTTCACATAGGCGGAGCCGTCCGCCCATTGATAGGCGCGCGGCAGCGGCGAATGGGCGTCATGCTCGTGAAAGCGGGCCGAGGGCACCGCGTTGGTCTCGAGCGATTCCGCCATCGCCGCCAGATGCGGCGCCAAGCGCCCCCAATTGTCGAGCGCAGCCTGCAGCGTCGGCACCAGGAAAGAGGCGTCGGTGAACCGCGTCAGATCGCGCGAGACCACGACCAGTTTCCCGTCGCGCGTCCCGTTCTTCAAAGTGGCAAGCTTCATGCGGTTTCCTCTCCTCGCGGGCTTTGTGCCGCTCGTCCCACAACAAGGCCGTGGCGAGTGATCGTCAAGCCACCCGCCGATGTTTTCCTGACTCTGACTTCACCAATCAGGACCAGTCGCCTTCCGGCGTGCCGTTGAAGCGCTTCTTCAGGTCGGCCCAGCAGTCGATGTAGTTCGCCTGCAAGGTGTCGAGTTCGGCGGCGTAGCGCGTCAGCATCTGCGGAAAGCGCGTCTCGAACATGAAGGCCATGGTGTTGTCGAGCTTGACCGGTTTCAGGTCGGCGCGGGTGGCCTTCTCAAAGCCGGAGGCGTCGGGGCCGTGCGCCAGCATCTGGTTATGCAGGCTGATGCCCCCGGGGACAAAACCTTCCTCCTTGGCATCGTACTGGCCGTCGATCAGGCCCATGAACTCGCTCATGATGTTGCGGTGGTACCAGGGCGGCCGAAAAGTGTTTTCCGCCACCAGCCAGCGCGGCGGGAAGATGACGAAGTCGACATTGGCCGTGCCCTCCTCGCCGCTCGGCGCCGTCAGCACGGTGAAGATCGACGGGTCAGGGTGATCGAAGAGGATCGCGCCGACCGGCGAAAACGTCGCCAGATCATATTTATAGGGCGCGTAGTTGCCGTGCCAGGCGACGACGTCGAGCGGCGAATGGCCGAGCTCGGTGACGTGGAAAGTGCCGCACCATTTGACGATCAGCCGGCATGGCGTCTCCTTCTCCTCGAACCAGGCGCAGGGGGTCTTGAAGTCGCGCGGATTGGCCAGGCAATTGGCGCCGATCGGGCCGCGGTCGGGCATGGTGAATTTTGCCCCGTAGTTCTCGCAGACATAGCCGCGCGCCTGACTGTCGGCGAGCTCGACCTTGAAGACGAGGCCCCGCGGCAGCACCGCGATCTCGCCAGGGCGAAGCTCGATGACGCCCATCTCGGTGACAAAGCGCAGCGTGCCGACCTGCGGCACGATCATGAGCTCGCCGTCGGCATTGAAGAAATGGTCGTCGACCATCGAGCGGTTGGCGACATAGACGTGTGCCGCCATGCCGGACTGGCCGACCGCGTCGCCGGCCGTGGTCATGGTGCGAATGCCGGAAATGAAGTCGGTCGGCTCGGTCGGGATCGGAACCGGGTTCCATCGGTACTGGCCGAGTGCCAGCTCGTGGTCGCCGACGTTGGGCGCGGTCTTCCACATAGGATAGCTCGCGCCCTTGAAGCGGCCGGTGTGTTTCACGCTTGGACGGATGCGGTAAAGCCAGGAGCGCTCGTTGGTGCCGCGCGGCGCGGTAAAGGGCGAGCCCGAAAGCTGCTCGGCATAGAGCCCGTAGGCCGGCCGCTGCGGCGAGTTGCGGCCCTGCGGCAGCGATCCCGGCAGCGTCTCGGTCTCAAAATCATTGCCGAAGCCCGGCATATAGGAAAAGGCCATCCGATCCTCCCTGATCTCGGGCTGCCGCCCTCAGCGTTGAGGAAGGCTTTCCGGTGATGTTGACCAAACTGGTTTCATTTGTAACCATCGAAAATGTAACTATCAACGCCGAACCCCGCATCGATGGTGCGCCAAATGAAACCGGAAATTCTCGAGCTAGAAAACTTCCTGCCCTACCGGCTCTACCGGCTGGCTGACACCGTGAGCCGCGAATTCTCGCGCATCTACAAGGAGCGCCACGGTCTGACGCGGCCGGAATGGCGCACGCTCTCAGGCCTCGGCCAGCGCGGGATGATGACGGCGACGGAACTCGGCGAGCAGTCGGCCATGCACAAGACCAAGGTGTCGCGCGCAGTCGCCGCGCTCGAACGTCGGCGCTGGCTGACAAGAGCGCCGGACGAGAACGACCGCCGCGTCGAGCATCTGACGCTGACCAAGGCGGGCCTCGCCGCCTATCGCGAGATGGTGCCGCTGGCGAAAGCGTTTGAAAGAGAGCTGCTGGCGAGGCTGAGCGAGGAAGAGAGAGCGGCGATTGTCAGGGGGGTGGCAGCACTAGAAGAGGCTTTATCTTCTTCTTAGCGATCCTTCACACCCCCTCTGTCCGTCCGGCAGGCCAAAGGGGGGTGCTGTCCCGCCAGCATTGCCAGGATGCTGCTTCCACCAAACCCTACCAGTCCATCACCACTTTGCCGGAACTGCCGCTCCTCATCGCATCGAACCCAACCTGGAAATCGTCAATGCCGATACGATGCGTGATCAGACCCGAAACATCCAGCGGCCCCTGCACCAGGGCGATCATCTTGTACCAGGTCTCGAACATCTCGCGGCCGTAGATGCCTTTGAGATGCAGCATCTTGAAGATGACCTTGTTCCAGTCGATCTCGAAGCCGGTGGGAGCGATGCCGAGGATGGCGATCTTGCCGCCATTGTTCATGGTGTCGATCATGTCGCGGAAGGCTGGCGCGGCGCCTGACATCTCCAGCCCGACGTCGAAACCTTCGGTCATGCCGAGTGCCGGCATCACGTCGCGCAGCTTCTCCTTCGAGGCGTCGACCACATGCTGGACGCCGAGCTTGCGCGCCAGTTCCAGCCGGACCGGGTTGATGTCGGTGATGACGACTTTCCGCGCGCCGACGCATTGCGCGACCAGCGCGCCCATGATGCCGATCGGGCCGGCGCCGGTGACCAGCACATCCTCGCCGACTAGGTCGAAGGACAGTGCGGTGTGGACAGCATTGCCTAATGGATCGAAGATCGCCGCGATCTCGTCCGGCACGTCGTCGGGGATCGGCACGACATTGTGCTGCGGGATCGCTACATACTCGCCAAAGGCGCCGGGCCGGTTGACACCGACGCCGACCGTGTTGCGGCAGAGATGCCCTCGCCCCGCGCGGCAGTTGCGGCAGTGGCCGCAGACGATGTGGCCCTCGCCCGAGACGCGCTGTCCGACCTTGTATTCGGTGACGGCCGCGCCGAAATCCGCGACGGTACCGACAAATTCATGGCCGGTCACCATCGGCACCGGCACGGTCTTCTGCGCCCACTGGTCCCAATTGTAGATGTGGACGTCGGTGCCGCAGATCGCGGTCTTCCTGACCTTGATCAGCACGTCGTTGGGGCCGATTTCCGGCACCGGCACTTCTTCCATCCAGATGCCCGGCTCGGCCTTGGCCTTCACCAGCGCCTTCATCATGTTGGACATCGAACACTCTCCAGAAAATCTTCCCTGTCCTGACGGATCATCAACCTGCCGCTTCCAGGATGTTCTTCAGCCGCAGCAGATCGCGATTGGTCGAACGTCGGACAGCCAGGGCTATGAGCGGGGTCATGAGACGGGAAAAGCCGGCCGGCGAGCCGCGATTCCGGAGCGTCATATGCGTGCGGCCTTCGCCGGAATCCCGCCATCCATAGCTCGTCTCCATCGGAAACGGTCCTTCGTCGGATCGCATCACCAGCCTCTCGCCCGGCACGAGATCCAGGATCTCGTAGGTATAAGCGAGCCGCCGTCCGAGGAACTGCGCCTCGAATGCAATTCTCGATCCTATCTGGGCCGGTCGGGGAGTCTTCCATTCCACCGATTTGATGTTGACGTACCAGCGCGGAACATTGTCCGGATCGGAAGAAAAGGCGGCGACAACCGCGCGCGGCCTGGCGATCTCGATACTGCTCGTCACATCGATCGCCATGGTCCACTTCCATTGCCGGCGGCACCGTCAAGCGATTACACCCAGTTCCTTCCCGACCTCGCCGAATACCTCGACGGCGCGATCGATATCGGCGCCGGAGTGCGCCGCCGACATCTGGGTGCGGATGCGCGCCTGGCCTTTCGGCACCACCGGGAACGAAAAACCGATGACGTAGATGCCGCGCTTCAGCATGCGGGCCGCCATCTCCTGCGCAAGAGCGGCGTCGCCCAGCATCACCGGGATGATTGGATGATCGGCGCCGGCAAGCGTAAAGCCGAGCTTGCCCATTTGAGACCGGAAGCGTTCCGCATTGGCATACAGGCGGCGGCGCAGCGCATCGCCATTGCGGATCAGCTCGAAGACTTTCAGCGAGGCGCCGGCGATCGCCGGCATCAGCGTGTTGGAGAAGAGATAGGGCCGCGAGCGCTGGCGCAGCCAGTCGACCACCTGTTTCTTCCCCGCGGTATAGCCGCCGGATGCGCCGCCCAGCGCCTTGCCGAGCGTGCCCGTGATGATGTTCACCCTGCCCTCGACGCCGCAGTGCTCGGCCGAGCCACGGCCGTTCTTGCCGACGAAGCCGACGGCATGGCTGTCGTCGACCATGACCATGGCGTCGTATTTCTCGGCGAGGTCGCAGACTCCTCGCAGGTTGGCGATGATGCCGTCCATCGAGAACACGCCGTCGGTGACGATCAGCCGGAAGCGGCAGTCCTTCGCCTCCTTCAGCCGCGCCTCGAGGTCGGCCATGTCGTTGTTGGCGTAGCGGAAGCGCTTGGCCTTGGAGAGCCTCACCCCGTCGATGATCGAGGCGTGGTTCAGCGCGTCCGAGATGACGGCGTCCTCCTCGCCGAGCAGCGTCTCGAACAGGCCGCCATTGGCATCGAAGCAGGAGCCGTAGAGAATGGTGTCGTCCATGCCGAGGAAGGATGAGATGGTGGCTTCGAGCTCTTTGTGTTCTTCCTGGGTGCCGCAGATGAAGCGTACCGACGCCATGCCGTAGCCGTAGCGGTCGAGCGCCTGCTTCGCCGCATCGCGCAGCTCGGGGCTGTCGGCGAGGCCGAGATAGTTGTTGGCGCAGAAATTCAGCACCTTCTGGCCGGCGACCTCGATCAGGGCCGACTGCGTGGAGGAAATCACCCGCTCGGACTTGTAGAGCCCGGCCGATTTCAGGCCTTCAAGCTCGTTGTCGATGTGGGAGAGAAACGCTGCGCTCATGGTCTGGCCCTGTTTGTTTGATGCGGACTGTCGCGCTGCGGACAAGAAAAATCCATCGCAAAAACGACCGCTTCGGTGGCGTTGCGCAAGCCGCGCCGCAGCTCCTTCAGCGCAGCCGGACAAGGATGTGTTCAAATGCGACGATCTGCGAAAGGACATAATAACCATCCTGTCAGCTTTGTCGCGCCGCCGGCTCCGGCACCGTGCCGGTTTGCCGAGCTGTTAACCCTTTCACGTCAAGGGTTCTGGCGCCGCATATTCATGGCAGGAATCCGTCGATCGGGAGGGGTCACTCAGTTATGTCGCAGCAGCCGGTGCACAGCGTTTCGCGCAAGCTGATTCTGCTGATCAAGAGCGGCTACTGGCTGGCCTTGCTGATCATCGCCGCCATGGTGATGGCTTCCTTCATCCTGCTGCAGCAGTTGATGGCGCAGCAGCAGCACAATGACGCACTGCTCAACATCGTCTCCACGCAGAAGGCGCTGTCGCAGCGCATCGTCTTCTTGGCCAGCGCGACCGGTGCGGCCCCGCGCGACAAGCAGCCGGCGCTGGTCACCGCGCTCAAGCAGGCAACGGGCGAGTTCGAGACCAACTACGACCGGCTGCTCAAGGAGACCGGCGCCGATCCGCTATCGCCGGCGCGCAACGATCCGCAATCGATCGAATATGTGCTGTTCAGCAAGCCGTTCCATCTCGACTATTTCTCCGTCGGGCTTATCGCCAACGGCGATCGACTGGTTTCATCATTTGCATCCCAGCTCGGCATGCAAAGCGACGGCTATAAGGGCGGCGGCGAGCGCGTCGGCCTCGACGCCTCCGTCGCCAATGCGACTTTGTCCGGCTATGCCGCGCTCGGCCAGCGCATCAGCGCCTTCGCCACCGAGCGGTCGGATGAGATGCTCAGCCTGCACCGCACGCTGTTCTTTGGCACCATCGGCGTCATCGTGCTGGTCGCGCTATTCATCTTCCGGCCGATGTCCAAGGCCATCCTGCGCAAGACGCATGAGTTGGTCGACGCCCGCAATTCGATGGCCTTCATCGCCGTGCATGACGGCCTGACCGGCTTGCACAACCGCACCTTCCTCACCGATCATTTCGACACGCTGATCAAGGGCGCGCATCGTCGCCGCGAGCGGCTGGCGGTGATCCAACTCGACCTCGACCGCTTCAAGCAGATCAACGACACGCTGGGGCATGCGGCCGGCGACTATGTGCTTGTCGTCACCGCGCAACGCATGCGCGATTCCTGCCGCGCATCGGATCTTTGCGCCCGTCTGGGCGGCGACGAGTTCGTGATGATCCTCAACGGCGCCGGCAGCACCGAGGACATCCATGCACTGGCCAAGCGCATCATCGCCAACATCAACGAGCCGATCACCTTCCAGGGCACGACCATAATGCCTGGCGCCAGCGCCGGCATCGCCGTCTATCCAGTCGACGCCGACAACGCGCAGGACCTGCTCGTCCATGCCGATCTCGCCCTCTATTCGGCCAAGAAGCTCGGCGGCGGCAGCTTCTCCTTCTTCTCCGAAGAGCTGCGGCGCGAGCTCGACTACCGCAAGCAGCTCGAGCAGGACATCCGCACGGCGATCGCGGAAAAGACCTTCGAGGTCTATTTCCAGCCTCAAGTGTCGCTCACCAGCGGCAAGATCAGCGGTATCGAAGCACTGGTGCGCTGGAAGCACGCCACGCGCGGCATGATCTCGCCCGGCGAATTCATCCCGGTGGCGGAGAAGTGCGGCTTCATGCCGGATATCGGTCGCATCGTCATCAGCAAGGCGATCAACGAAGCCGCCGAATGGGATCGCGCCGGCATCGATTTCGGACGCATCGCCGTCAATGTCTCGGGCACCGAGCTGCGCGAGCCGGATTTCGACAATTTCCTGTTCGGAACGCTGGAGCGGGCAGGGCTTGCGCCGCAGAAGCTGTCGCTGGAAATCGTTGAATCCGTCATCCTCGACGACGAGAAGACCGGCATCGCCGCCAAGCTCAGGCATATCCGCGCGGCGGGCGTCCATCTCGAGCTCGACGATTTCGGCACGGGCTATGCTTCACTCAGCCATGTCAACCCGAACGAGATCGATCGGCTGAAGATCGACCGCCGCTTCGTCCAGAACATCAACGAGAACGGCGACAACACCAAGATCGTGCGCGCCATCACCGAGCTTGCCCGCGGGCTCGGCATCTCGATCGTCGCCGAGGGCGCGGAAACCGAGGCCGAGCTCGACTCGCTTATGGCGATCGGCTGCGACCAGGTGCAGGGCTATTCAATCGCCTTCCCGATGCCTCAGGACAAGGCGCGCGAATGGCTTACGGCGCGCAGCCCGAAGAAGGCGAAGCTCAAGGTGCTGCAGGGCAGCCGGGCCTAACCGCCCACATTCGCCCGAAGCGCCGCCAGCACCTCAGCGAATTCCGCAAGTCGTTCGTCCGGCAGCCCGGCTCTCAGCCTTTTGTCGAAGGCGACGGCCGCGAGGCGCAACTTCTCGAACAGCGCTTCACCGGTTTCGGTCAGCGCCACCCGATGCACCCTGCGGTTCTGCGGATCGCGGCGGCGCGTCAGCAGCCCTTGCGCCTCCATGGCGTTGAGGTGATGCGTCAGCGTCGCGCCCTGGATGCCGATCATGCCGGCAAGCTCGCGCTGGTTGGCCAGATCCTTCGACTTGACCGAGAGCAAGGTCACCCAGACCGGCAGCGTTCCGCCAGCCTCCACCAAGGCAGCGTCAAAGGCCTGCGCCACCAGTTTGGCGGTGCGAGCGAGATTCATGCCGATGGGCGGGCGATCAAATGGCGTCATGGCCGGACACTAGAACAAGCAACGGGTTGGCGAAACTTCGCATGAAGCATTGACATCTAACTGTTAGATATCTAACTTTGTCTTATTAACGTTGTCGGACCCAGCCGATAGGCAAAACCGACAGGCAAAGCGTCACACCGGTGGCGGGGCGAACGAGAGGAATGCAGTCATGCAATATGTCTACATCGTCGTCATCGGCCTGCATGTTATGGCCGGCGTCTTCTGGGCCGGCACGACCATTGCGGTTGCCCGTGATCCGGAGATCAAGGCGGAGCGCTTTATCCGGCCGCAACTCGGCGCCTCCGGCATGGTCTTTTTGACCGGTCTGCTGCTCTGGTATTTCTTCCACGAAGGCGCTTTCGGCTCGATGGAGATGGTGCTGGCGTTGGGGATTGCGACGGCGCTGATCGCCGCCGGCGTGCAGGGCGCCCTTGTCGCCTCTTCCAGCGGGCGATTGGCGGGCGCCGATGCGGCGACGCAAACGCAGTTGCGCGCGAAAATGACCAAAGGCGAACGCCTCGCCGGCGGGCTGCTGGTCATCACCGTGTTGTGCATGGCCACGGCCAGGATGTTCTGACCCGTCAACGGCTCGCGCGGTACCGGTGCAGGCCGGCGGCCGCGCGCGGCGCACCGGACCAACGCGGCAGGTGGCTCTCCTTGTGAAGGTCCGGTGCGTTTCCTCGGTGCGGCCGTGACCGGTGCATCAGATCACCTCAACGGAACCGCCGCGTAATTTTTCCCGTCGCAGCTTTATGTAGGTGCGCATGTTGGGCGCGATGCGAAAACCTTCCAGCCTGACGTCCTGAAGCGCTGCCGCCCAGCCAAGCGCTTCATAACAGCCGCCATATGTTTCGATCGTCGCGGCGAGATCCTCGCGGCCAAGTTGCCTGGCCAGGATGGCGCAGGCCGCGACCCGCGTTTCGATCGAGCGGCCATATTTGGGTGCGAATGCCAAGCCGCCGTCGGCGAGGTCGTCGACCTCGTGCGCAAGCTGCAGGAACAGGATGTCCTCATCGCCGGCCGGCACGCCCTCCTGCAGAAGGCGCTCGGGGTCGCCGGTGTCGAATTTCATGGCGCCGACGCGAGCGACGAGGCCTTCAGTCCTCGGCCCGATCCGCGCCTCCAGCCATTTCCGGTGCGCCTCGCTGCGCCGACTGGACCTGCCGTCCGGATACTGGCCGCTGTCATAGGCAGCGTGGAACATCGCCGCGACGACGAAATCGATATCCCTTTCGAAATGCGCCACCGACGAGGCGGCGCCTACCGCATGGCAGATAAAGGGCCGTCCCGACTTTCGGTAGCGGCCGTTGAACATCGCGCACGCCACCCGATAGGCCTTCTGCACGCGTACGATATCGTCCAATGCGTGCCCGGCCTCGTGCAATTGGATATAGAGCGCCGTATTGGTCTGGCGCGGAACGAACAGGTCTTTTCCGGTCAAGCAAGCCCCCGACTATGCGACCCGAATTGCAGCCCTCGGAATCCGCGCCCGAAAATTGCAAATAAGATCTGTCAGGTCTAGCCTGGCCAATGGACGACCCAGCTTCAGATCCGGATGCCGAACCTGATGCCGTCATAGATGGCCGCGTGGATGTTGCGCGAGGCGACTGCGTCGCCGATGCGGAACAGAACAAAGCCGCCTTCCGGATTGCGCGGCGGAAAAATGTCGCCGCCGCTTACCAGCCGCTCGTAGTCGACCGCGCCGCCATTCTTCGACAGCGGCTTCAGCGCGAGGTAGAGATCGTCGAGCGGCGCGGTGCCATGCTCGACCACCACCTGGTCGACGCGCCGCTCGCCGCGCCAGCCATCGGCGAAGTCCGACGCCAGCTCGGCGATGAGCTGGTTGCCCTCGCGTCGCACGGAGCGCAGACGGGCGTTGATGGTGACGGTGACGCCTTTCTCGTGAAAAGCGCGCATATAGGGCACGTGGTTCAGGCCGCCCATTTCCGGCGCGAAGAAGCGCTCCGGTGAGACCAGCTCCAGCTTCGAGCCGCTGTTGGCTATCAATTCCGCCGCGCCCATGCCCTGATGGCCGCCATTGTCGTCATAGAGCAGCACGCTCTCGGCCGGCTTGACGCTGCCGGCCATGATGTCCCAGCTCGAGGTGACGAGATTGTCGCCCGCTGCCAGCGGCGGGTTCTGCGGCAGGCCGCCGGTGGCGACAATCACCACATCCGGCGAAAGTGCGAGGACATCGTCTTTTTCGGCCCATGTGTCGTAGCGGATCTCGACGCCGAGGCGATCGAGCTCGGCAAGCCGCCAGTCGATGATGCCGATCAGCTCCTTGCGGCGCGGATTTTGCGTCGCGAGCCGCACCTGGCCGCCGGCCTGGCTGGACGCTTCGAGGACCGTCACCTGATGGCCCCGTTCGGCGGCGACACGCGCAGCTTCCAGACCGCCCGCCCCGGCGCCGACGACCACCACCCGCCTCTTCGGCCCTTCGCTTTTCGCGATGACATGCGGGATCGTCGCTTCGCGGCCGGTGGCGGCGTTGTGGACGCAGAGCGCCTCACCGCCTTCATAGATGCGATCGAGGCAGTAGGTGGCGCCGACGCAAGGCCGGATCTCGTGCTCGCGCCCTTCCATCACTTTCCTGATGATATGCGGATCGGCGATATGGGCGCGCGTCATGCCGACCATGTCGAGCTTGCCGGAGGCGATCGCATGACGCGCGGTCGCGACATCGGATATCCGCGCCGCGTGGAAAGTCGGGAATTTCGTCGCCGCCCTCACCTCGCCGGCGAAATCGAGATGCGGCGACGAGCGCATGCCGGCCACCGGGATGACCTTGGTCAGCGCCGCGTCGGTCTCGATCGAGCCGCGGATGATGTTGAGGAAATCGACCTTGCCGGAGCCAGCCAGACGTTTCGCGATCTCGACGCCCTCCTCCTTCGACAGGCCTTTTTCGAAATCCTCGTCGGCGACCATGCGGATGCCGACGACGAATTTCTCGCCGACCGCGGCGCGAACCGCATCCAGCACCATGTTGGTGAAGCGCAGCCGGTTGTCGAGCGAGCCGCCGAAATCATCGTCGCGATGGTTGGTGGCGGGCGACCAGAAGCCGTCCATCAGATGGCCGTAGGATTCGAATTCGATGCCGTCGAGGCCGGCCGCCTGGCAGCGCTGGGCGGCGGAAGCATAATCGGCAACGATGCGCTCGATGTCCCAGTCCTCGATGGTCTTGGGAAAGGCGCGATGCGCCGGCTCGCGCACCGGCGAGGCGGAAAGCACCGGCAGCCAGTCGGCCTTGTTCCAGCCGGTGCGGCGACCGAGATGGGTGATCTGGATCATGACCTTGCAGTCATGCTCATGACAGGCATCCGCAAGCTCGGCGAGCCACGGCACGATGGCGTCGTCATAGACATGCAGGTTGCCGAAGGCGGCCGGGCTGTCGCGTGACACGATGGCAGAGCCCGCCGTCATCGTCAGCGCCATGCCGCCCTTGGCCTTCTCGGCGTGGTAGAGCCGGTAGCGCTCCTTCGGCATGCCGTCCTCGGAATAAGCCGGCTCATGGCTGGTCGACATCACCCGGTTCTTCAGCGTCAGGTGCTTGAGCTGATAAGGTTGGAGAAGCGGGTCGTTGCTGGTCATCGTCTTCCTGCCGTATCAAATTGCGCGGGAGCTGCTCCCGCTTCCATTTCACGCATCGGATTCATCCGAAAACCGCTGCGCGGCTTTCGCTCCAATGCTAATGAGCCGCCAAACACGCCGCGTCCGTTCGATCGCGGCGCACTTTCAACTGATTGCACCTGCCGCCCTTGCAATCATCGGCGGCAGCGAGGAGCCATCGATGACCGACGCAAAAAACCTGACCCAGCTCGGCAAACACGTCGAGACGCCCCAGAGTCCCGAACAGGCAGTCCTGGAGACCGTGCCGTTCGAGCGAGGCGACGGCCCGCCCGCGATCGTGCGCTTCACCTGCCCGGAATTCACCTCGCTCTGCCCGGTCACCGGCCAGCCCGACTTCGCCCACATCGTCATCGACTACGCGCCCGACAAGACGCTGGTGGAATCGAAGTCGCTGAAGCTGTTCATGACCTCGTTCCGCAACCATGGCGCCTTTCACGAGGAATGCACCGTCATGATCGGCCGCCGCATCGTCGAAGCGACCAAGCCGCTCTGGCTGCGCGTCGGCGGCTACTGGTTCCCGCGGGGCGGCATTCCCATCGACGTCTTCTGGCAGACCGGCGCGCCGCCTGAAGGCGCCTGGCTGCCCGACACCGGGGTGCCGCCATATCGCGGGCGCGGGTGAAATTTGTTGCGAAAGGCTGGCGGGACAGCGCCCCCCTCTGTCCTGCCGGACATCTCCCCCACTTGGAGGGAGATCGGACGTCACCCCGGCTTTCGCCAATCTCCATCGTGGCAAAGTAGGCGGGTCGCCGAAGCTGCCAATCTCCCCCCTTGTGGGGGAGATGGCCGGCAGGCCAGAGGGGGGCGCGAAGGATCGCCGGCGCCGAAGTTCAATCATATTCATTCGCACTGGTACTGGCTGAGCGCCCATTCGCCGGTGACCGACAGGAGGTCGGAGATCTTCCAGTCGCCGCCGACCTTCTTCAGCTTCCATTCGAGACGGTGCTGGTGGCCTTCGACGACGAAGACGACCACCACCTTGGCCTCGTCACCATTGATCGCTTCGATGGTGCGCAGGCTCTTGTCGATGGCGAGCTTGTCGTAATCGGCATTGTCGAGCGCCATGTTGGGATCGAGGCACTCGCCCTGACCCGAGGCGCGCAGCGCGTCGGCTTTGTCGAGCACGCTCTTCGCCGGATCGCTGAAGTTCTTGCGCTGGCCGGGGTCCAATTCCAGCCCGAGATGCTCGTAGAAGGGCTTCACCACCGCCGTCGGCGATCCGGGCAGGACGGGCGCAGCTGGCGCCGGTTCGGCCGGCTTGCTTTCAGGCGATGTGGCCGGCGCCGACTTCTCGATCGCAGGCGCATTGTCGCCTGAGGACGCGTTCGGCGGCGGCGAGCCGAACAGTCCTTGCCCGTAGGCGCCGCCGTTCAGCCCCGCGGTCAGCATCGACAAGCTCGACAGCGCGAGGACCAGACGCCGAAGCACGGCGTCACTCCGTCGAGGAGCCGCATTCCAGCGCGCTGAGCGTCCAGTCGCTGGTTTTGGAGGTGATGTCGGCGATCTTCCACTTGCCGTCCACTTTCTTCAGCGACCACACCATTTCGCGTTTGGAGTCATCGCCTTCCGGGAAAAGATTGAAGCTTGCCGTCACCTCGGCGGTGTCGCCATTGACGGCCTCGGCAAGCTTCAGCGTCTTCGACACGGTCTTCTGGTCGAAATCCTGGGCGTCGAGGCCTGGGTCGAAGTCGATGCAGGATACCTCGTCGGGCTTCTCCTTGCGCGCCTTGTCGTTGGCTTCGAAGAGCTTGGTGACCGGCTCGGTGAAGCGGTCGCGGTATTTCGCGTCCGCCTCGAACTTCACTTCAGGCACATAGAAGAACTTCACGGCGTTTGAAGCCGGCCCGGCGAGCGCCGCGGCAGGCAAGGCGATCGAGATGGCAACTGCCAGCATCATCGGTCTCATGCAGGATCTCCGGATGGTCGGCGGCGTGGTGGCACGATCACCACCACGCATCCTGCATATCGGCTTTTTCACGGCGCATGAAGTCCTTGCGCTGCGCGGCTTAAGCTTCCAGCCAGACGTTCTGGAAGTCCATTTGATAGGTCTGGTGCATGGCGTAGTTCTTCACCTTCTTGTTCATGTGGCAGTAGAGCTTCTGCCAGAACGGCTGGATGATGACGCCGGAGTCCTGCAGGATCTGCTCGACGTCCTTCATCACCTCCTTGCGCTTGGCGACGTCGATCTGCGACAGCGCCTCCGTGAGCTTGGCGTCGAAATCCGGGTTCGAGAACGCGGTCTCGTTCCAGGCCTCGCCGGTGCGATAGCCCAGCGCCAGCACCTGCACGCCGAGCGGGCGCATGTACCAGATGGTCATGGAATAAGGATATTTCGTCCAGTCGTTCCAGAAGGTCGAACCGGGCAGCACCGTGCGCTTCACCTTGATGCCGGCATCGCGCAACTGGCCGGCGATCGCGTCGCCGGTGTTCTTCTGCCATTCGTCCTCGACCGTGATCAGCTCGTGCTCGAAGTCGGCCTGCCCGGCGTCGGCCATCAGCTTCTTGGCGCCCGCCGCGTCCCGTTCCTTCTTCGGCAGCGGATAGTATTCCGGATGGATAGGGCTGACATGGTGGTTCTCGCCGACCGTGCCGCGGCCCGCGTAGCCGAGCTGCATGACCTGGTTATTGTCGACGGCCATCTGCAGCGCGTTGCGCACCCGTTTGTCATCGTAAGGCTTGTGCGTGATGTTGGTGCGCGCCACGAGCGTGGTCGCCGTCGCGACTTCCGATTTCACCAGATCCATCTTGTCGAGGGGGTCGATGAAGTCGGCCGGCGTTTCGAAATCGAGGTCGATCTCGCCCGAATCGAAGGCATTCAGCGTGGCGTTGAAGTCGGTGCCGTAGTCGATGAACTCGACCCCGTCGAGCGGCGCTTCGCCACCCCACCACTTGCCGTTCTCGCGGCGCTTGACCACGGCTTTCTGGCCGACATCGTAAGACACCAGCTCGAAAGCCCCGGTGCCGATCGGCTTCTTGATCGGATCGGCGCCGTCCTTGTCGAAGTTGCGATGCACGACCAGCGCCGGATAGTCCGTGAAACCCGGAATGATCGCGATATCGGCCTCGGACAGCTTCAGCTTGACCGTATGGTCATCGACCTTGGTGATCGCGCCATCCCTTGCCTTGCCGGTCTTGGCATCGACCAGCGCGCCGACGCGGGCGGCCATGGAATTGCCGGAAGCCCCCTTCTCGCACCAGCGATTGAGGTTGAAGACCACGTCATCGGCGTTGAAGGCATCGCCGTTGTTCCAGGTGACGCCTTTGCGCAGATGCAGCGTGTATTCGGTGGCGTCGTCGTTGACGTCCCAGCTTTCGAGCAGCACCGGCTCGAAAGTGAACTGGTGCGTGTAGCGCACGAGCGGCTCCAGCCAGGTGCGGGTGACGTTCGCCATCTCGGTCCAGTCATAGGTGCGCGGGTCCTTCTGCGCCTTGACCGACATCGCGACATGCAGCGTTCCGCCTTTCTTCGGCTCTTGCGCCAGGGCTTTTGTCGGTGCGGCAAGGCCGATCATGCCATAGGCGAAAGCCGTCGAGGCGCCGAAGGCGCTTGCCAGCGCCAGGAATTCGCGCCGGTCCACGCGGCCCGCGCGCGCTTCTTTAGCCATCGCCTCGATGGCGGCAGGAACGCGATCACCGTTGCTTTTGAAGATTGTCATTTTTTCCTCCCATGTTGCGAAACATTGGCCATCCTGGTGCACTTTTTTCAGCTGTAGATGGCGCCTGCAGCGTGAGCGTGCGTCGAGACGCTGCCTTGCCTGAGATAGTGAGAACTCGCTCCATCCTGCGGCATTTCGAATATCGTATACGAGCCTTGTTGAGCGTCAAGCTTCTTGGGGCATGAGCTGGAGAAAGATGCCGGGCGAAGAACCACCTTCACACCTTCGCACGCTTCATCGGCCAGGTGTCCGCCACGCGATAGCCCGCCGGCCAAGGATCTTCAGGATCCAGCATGTGCTGATGGATGCCGGTGATCCAACCGCGACCGCTGATCTGAGGGCGTATGGCGGGCATACCGCCAACCTGCGTGGTGCCGAGAATCTTGCCGTGAAATTCTGACCCGATGATGGACACACCGGTGAACCAATCCTCGGCTGTCATTTGACCCTTCGCGTGCAAGAGCGCCATGCGGGCCGACACCGCCGTTCCGGTCGGCGATCGGTCGAGCTTGCCAGGTTTTATCGAAACGACCGATTTTGCGCGGAGGCGGTTGCCATCCTGGGTGATGGCGCCGGCAAAAAGACAGAACGAATGGTGGCGCCAATCGGGACGCTCAGGGTGGAAGAACGCCATTTGTCGATTGGCCGCATCGGTAATGCGCACCCCAAGTTCGGCGAGATCACGAGCCTCGTCGGTTTCAAGCGCTAACCCAAGGGTAGGTGCGTCGACGACGACGAAACTGTCGCCTCCATAGGCCGTGTCGACCGTGATGGTACCGAGGCCATCGACCTCAAGCGGCACACCGACCCTGCTGGCGAATGATGGTACGTTTTCGACGGTGATGCGCTGGGCCTTTCCTCCGGCACACTCGGCCCGCACGCGTACCAGACCGCCCGGCGCCTCGAGCACCATTTCGGTTACCGGCTCCTGCATGGGGATGATCCCGGTGTCCAGAATTACCGTGGAGACGCAAATCGAATTGGAGCCGGACATCGGGGGCGTATCCTCCGGCTCCATTATGATCCAAGCCATCTGCGCGTCGGGATGCTTGGGAGGGACCAGAAGGTTGACGTGCCGGAAGACGCCGCCGCGCGGTTCATTGAGAACGAAGTTACGAAGTCCGTTGTCTTCTGCGATCCATTTGCGCTGGTCCCAGACGGTGTCTCCCGGCGGAGGAGACACCCCGCCAACGATGACATCCCCGACTTCGCCCTCCGCGTGGCAGGAAACAACATGGATGACTTTCGTGCTTCGCATTCGGGAGTCCCCAGAGCCGCGGCTGCCGATTGAATATCGTATACGATCTTCGGCTCTCGTCAAGGCTCGATTGAAGGGAAATGCGCCAGTCGCTGCTGATCGGCCGGGCTCAAAAGAGCCCACGCCGGCTCAGGCCATGCAGACACTCGGGTTGAGCAGAATCGCGAGCGTATTTGATCGCGAACATCGTCTACGATATCTATGTTTGCAGATCTGACGCTCCGTGCGGAGACTCTACACGTGCCATTTGCATTTGCCGACATTCCCGATTTGGGTGCCGCCCCCACCGCTTCCGACGTGGTTTTGAAGTTCATCCGCGGAGCAATCATATCCGGGTCGCTTGATGAGGGCGAACCGATCAGGCAAGACGACGTCGCCCGCATGTTCAACATCAGCAAGATTCCGGTGCGCGAAGCTTTGAAGCGGCTCGAGGCAGAGGGATTCGTGGCATTTCAGCGAAACAAGGGCGCAATTGTCGCCAGCATGTCGGAACCGGAGATCGTGCAGATTTTCGAGGTCCGAGCCATGCTGGAATCGAACGCAATTCGGCTTTCCCTCCCCCACATGAACGAGAAGACCTTCGATAAAGCGCAAGCAAGTTGCGACTCCTTTGCGAAGGAAACCGACGTCGGCCGCTGGGCGGAACTAAATTGGGAGTTCCATTCCAGTCTTTATCTAGACGCCGGGCGACCATATCTGCTCCGCATGATCCGGTCGGTTAACGATCGCATCGAACGCTATCTGCGAGTTCAGCTGACGATTTCCGGCGGTCATGAGCTTGCGGATCGAGAACATCGCGAAATCCTGGCCGCCTGTCGCGCTGGCGAGACCGAACAGGCCGCAAAGTTGGTCTACGATCATATTATGAACGCCTGTCAATCGCTTCAGAAACACCTAGCGAACGGCAAGGTGCGCGCTGGCTGAGCCATTGGCTTGCTGTCAGTCACGATTGCCGACGGCCTTTGCCCATTTTTGTCAACTAACGGTATCAGGCAGCTTTTCCTCGCGCCGCGCGATCAAATCCTTGAGACCTTCGGCAATGTCCTCGTCGAGCTTCGGCTCCTGGTAGTCGGCGAGCATGTTGCGCGCCCTTTCGCGGCCGCGCGTGTCGTGATCCTTCGCGCCTTCGGCGTTCCACTGCTCGTACGAATTGAAGTCCATGATCGAGGGCATGAAGAAGGCGGACTCGAAATGTTCGAGCGTGTGCTGGGTGCCGAGGAAATGGCCCTGCGGCCCGACCTCGCGGATCGCCGCCATCGCCTCCTTGAAGTCGTCGAAGGGAAGGCCGCCGGCATATTTGTACCAGCCGACAAGCTGCTCGCAGTCGGTGGCGAATTTCGAATAGCCGCAGGTCAGCCCCGCCTCAAGCCATCCGGCCGAGTGCCAGATGTAGTTGGCGCCGGCGAGGATGGCGGCATGCATCAGCATGTTCGCCTCGTAGCCGGCCTGGGCATCGTTGAGCTTGGAGCCGACGTGGAAGCCCGACGTGCGCCAGGGCAATTTGTATTTCCTGGCCAGCGCGCCCATCAGATACATCATCTGCGCCGCCTCCGGCGTGCCGCCCATCGGCGCCCCGGTCTTCATGTCGACGGTGACCATGAACTGGCCGTAGATCTGCGGCGAGCCGGGACGCAGGAGCTGCGTGAACGCCACACCCGCAAGCGCTTCCGCATTGACCTGCGCGACTGCGCCAACGGCGGAGGCCGAGGTCGAGGCGCCGCAGAGCGCGAAGGGCGCCAGGATCAGCGGCTGGTTGCTGCGCGCATAGACCTTCATGGCGTCCAGCATGGTGGCGTCCCACACCAGCGGCGAGTTGCAGTTGGTGATCGACACCAGAACCGAATTGTCGCGGACAAACTGCTCGCCAAACACGATGCCGGCCATTGCCATCGTGTCTTCGGCGCGCTCTTTCGACGTCACGATGCCCATGAACGGCTTGTCGGAGTGCTTCAGCGCCGAATGGATGATGTGCAGGTGCCGCTTCGGGACGGCAATTTCCATCGGCTCGCAGATGACCGAGCTCGACGAGTGCAGCGCCGGCGCCATGTAGGCGAGCTTGTGGAAATTGTTGAGATCGGCGAGCGAGCCGTAGCGCCTGTTGTTGTCGAGGTCGCGCACATAGGGCGCGCCATACATCGGCACGAAGATGGAGTTCTTGCCGCCGACGCGAACGGTGCGCTCGGGGTTGCGGGCATTGAGGGTGAATTCCGATGGGACCTTGGAAACCAGCTCCATCAACAGCGCACGGTCGATGCGGACGCGCGTCTCTGAGACATCGGCTCCGGCGGCCTTCCACAGGGCGATCGCCTCGTCGTCGCGGAACTCGCAACCCACCTCTTCGAGGATCGAGAGCGATTCCTGGTGGATCAGCTCCACCGCCTCGTCGGGGACCAACTGATAGGCGGGGATCTGACGCACCAGCGTCGGAAACGAGGCTATGGGAGCGCCCCGTATCGCCTTGCGCCCCAGTCGACCACCGCTTCTGCGATTGGCATGTTCGGTCACTGCAACGGCCGGTCCATTCATGGCAAACTCATCCTCCGATAGCCCGCCAACTTAGCGACAGGGGATATGGCTGTGACGCTGGAAAATCCTGATCGCTTGTATAAACTCTGCTTATGCGAAGCCTGCGCCACCTCCTGCCCTCCGCGGGCAGCCTGATCGTCTTCGAGGCGGCCGGCCGGCTGTCGAGCTTCACCGCCGCCGGGCGCGAGCTCGGCATGACGCAGGCGGCCGTGTCCTACGCCGTGCGCGGGCTGGAGGAGCAGCTCGGCGCCAAGCTGTTCCAGCGCCGCCATCGCCAGGTGCTCCTGACGGAGGCCGGCGAGCGCTTCCACGCCGACGTCTCGCTCGGCCTCTCGCATATCCGCAAATCGGCGGAGGACCTGCGCCTGCAGGCGACGGGCGGCCATGTCACGCTGGCCGCCTCAACCGCCTTCGGCTCGTTCTGGATGATGCCGCGGCTGCAGCAATTCCGCGACGAGCTGCCGGGCGTCGATCTGCGCATCCAGACCGCCGACCGCGACCTCGACATCATCGCCGAAGGCATTCCGCTCGGCGTGCGCGGCGGCATGCCGCGCGACTGGCCGGACTATCATTCGCTGCCGCTGTCCGAGGAAGAGATCTTCCCGGTCGCGGGACCCAACTACCTCGCCAAATTCGGCAAGCCGAAAACGGTCGAGGAACTCGCCACGCACCGGCTCATCCATCTGGAGGAGCCCTACCGCGAGGCCCCGAACTGGGACGAATGGTTCGCGTCAGCCGGAACCAGCCTGCGCAACGCCGAACACGGACTGCGCATCAACGACTATGCGCTGGTGATCCAGGCGGTGATGGAAGGCCAGGGCATCTCGCTCGGTTGGCGGCATCTGGTCGAGCGCCTAGTGGCTTCCGGGCTGCTGGTGCCGGTGACCGATCACGTGATGCGAACCGGCATCGGCTTCCACGTCATCTGGCCGAAGAACCGCGAACTGCGTGACAATGCGAGAAGGGTCAGGGACTGGCTGGTGGCGCAGGCGTGAGTTTAACGAACGGAACAACCGGGCGTCTATATGGTCAGACCTTTCACGTACAAAATGTAAAACAACATTGCAGTTAGGCAGGCGGAAACCGCAACCCAGACCGAAAATAGCGCTATCCGAACCGTTCTATTCCTTCTCTTTTTTATCCACTCCGCCCATTTTACCATCATGAAATCTAAAATTACGTCCACGACAAAGCCCTCTCATTGCAGGCTACAAAGCCACTAAATCAAGGCGATAACCGCACAATCAACATGGGAGTTGACCCAAGTCAGTGCAATATCCGGCCATTGCCATACCCGGGCAGCACAATCCCATCAGTTGTTGCCAACCTCATCCTGCCCCTCCCCCAACGCTGTCGAATCCGACTATAATCTCCGGATGCCCATCCGCCAGCTATCCGAAACGATGATCAACCAGATCGCCGCCGGCGAGGTCATCGAGCGTCCGGCGAGCGTGGTGAAGGAACTGGTCGAGAATGCGCTCGATGCCGGCGCGTCGCGCGTGGAGATTGTCACCGCCGGCGGCGGGCTGACCCTGATCCGGGTCACCGACGACGGCTCCGGCATCCCGGAGCGCGAACTGGCGCTGGCGATCGCCCGCCACTGCACGTCCAAGCTTTCGGATGACATCCATGACATCCGCTCGCTCGGCTTTCGTGGCGAGGCGCTGCCGTCGATCGGCTCGGTGGCCAGGCTGTCGATCCGCTCGCGCACGGCATCCGGCGACAGCGCCGCAGAGATCGGCATCGAGGGTGGTCGCGTCTCGGCCGTCAAGCCGGCGGCCGCAAACCGCGGCACCACGGTCGAGGTACGGGATCTGTTCTTCGCCACGCCGGCAAGGCTCAAATTCATGAAGGGCGAGCGGGCCGAAAGCTCGGCGACCAGTGATGTGGTCAAGCGCATCGCCATCGCCTTCCCCGCCGTGCGCTTCACGCTTGCCGGCACGGACCGCGCCACGATGGAACTGCCGGCGACCGGCGATGGTCCGGAAGGCCGGCTGCAACGCGTCGCGCAAGTGATGGGCGCCGACTTCCCCGACAATGCCATCCCCATCGATGCCACGCGCGATGGCGTGCATCTTGCCGGCCACGTCTCCATTCCATCCTTCACGCGGGCGAATGCGCTGCAGCAATATGCCTATGTCAACGGCCGGCCGGTGCGCGACAAGCTGATCGCCGGCGCCATCCGCGGCGCCTTCGCCGATGTGCTGCCGCGCGACCGGCATGCGGTGACCGTGCTGTTCCTTTCGCTCGATCCGGCGACCGTCGACGTCAATGTCCATCCGGCCAAGGCCGATGTCCGTTTCCGCGATCCCGGCCTGGTGCGCGGGTTGATTGTCGGCGCCATCCGCGAGGCGATGGCCGACGCCGGCATCCGCGCCGCGACCACCGGCGCGGCCGGCATGATGGCGGCTTTCCGGCCCGGCGCGGCGTCCTATTCGCATCCCGGGCCGGCCAATGGCCACCGCAGCTATGAGGCCGCTTTTCGCGCCTCCGGCTCCAGCTTTGATCATGGTTCGACTTTGGCGCGCTCGCCGCAGCGGCCGCTCGACATGGGCGAAGCGCGGCCGGCGCGAGGCGGCTTCGCCGAGAACGATCAGGCTGCCTTCGACACCGGGCCGCTGGCAAGCGCCGACGCGCGGGCGGGCATCGCCGAGCCGGCCGAGGCGCTGCACGGCACTGTGCTGGGCGCGGCGCGCGCTCAGGTGCATGAGAACTATATCGTCGCCCAGACCCGGGATTCGCTGATCATCGTCGACCAGCATGCCGCACATGAGCGCCTCGTCTACGAGGCCTTGAAGAACGCGCTGCACTCTCGCGCCGTGCCTTCGCAGATGCTGCTTTTGCCCGAGATCGTCGACCTCCCGGAAGAGGATGCCGAGCGGCTGGCGATGCATTCCGAGACGCTCGCCAAATTCGGCCTCGGCCTGGAGCGCTTCGGCCCGGGCGCGGTGGCGGTGCGCGAGACGCCGTCGATGCTCGGCGAAACCAATGTGCAGCAACTGGTGCGTGACCTCGCCGACGAGATCGCCGACAACGACACGGTCGAGACGCTGAAGGAACGGCTGGACAGAATAGCCGCGACCATGGCTTGTCACGGCTCGGTGCGCTCGGGCCGCCTGCTCAAGGCCGAGGAGATGAACGCGCTGCTGCGCCAAATGGAGGCGACGCCCGGCTCCGGCACCTGCAACCATGGCAGGCCGACCTATATCGAGCTGAAACTCGCCGACATTGAAAGATTGTTCGGGCGAAGGTGAGCGCACCAAAGCCCTCACCCAGCCTCCGCTTCACTTCCGCTGACTTCTCCCGATGGGGAGAGGAGACCTTCAGCGCCAGCACCAACCTGTTCTCGTGGCCGCGTAGCGGCCAGATAAAGGTCCGCTCGAGGCGGCGCTTTTCTTGAGTCAGGAACCGGCCTCGACCCTCTGACTTACCGCTTCAAATTCACCACGATCACACCGCCGAGCGCCAGTGCGCCGCCGAGGATGCCGAAGAGTGTCGGCACTTCGCCGAGCCAGAAGAAACCGATCAGGGCGGAGGTCGGCGAGACCAGATAGAGGAAGTTCGAGGCGCGCGCGGCCGGCAGGCGCGACAGCGCGGTGGCCCAGGCGGCATAGGCGATCAGGCTGGGCACGATGCCCAGATAGATGACGGCGCCGAGGCCGGCCATGTCGGCGACCGCGGCCTGCACAAACGCTTCCGCCAGGAAGGGCGACAGGCAGAGCGCGCCGAGCACCATGTTGGAAGCGGCGATCGTCAGCGGATGATGGCGCGCAAAGAGCGGCTTCTGGACGATGGTGTTGACGGCCGAGCAAAGGGCGGAGCCCAGCACCAGCAAGGCGCCGGTGTTGAAATGAAGGCCATGGCCGTCCGCCACCGCGATGATGCCGATGCCGGCAAACGAGATCACCGTGCCGAGCCAGGCCATGCCGGAAAAGCGCTCGCCGAGCAACGCCATGGCCATGATGGCCGTGAAGATCGGGCTGACATTGATGATGAAGCCGGCGGCGCCCGCCGAGACGGTGAGCTCGCCGAAATTGAGCATGGCGGTGTAGAGCGCGACGAAGATGGCACCGCCGAAGCCGAAACGCCACAGCTCATCGATCCTCGGCAGCGCCGGACGCTTGACCGCAAGGAAGATCGCCGCCGGCACGGCCGCGATGGCGAAGCGCAGCGCCCCGAGCTCCAGCGGCTGGAAGGCGGCAAGGCCGGCGCGGATCGCCGGGAAGGCAGACGCCCAGCCGACCACCGTCAGCGCCACCGCGATCGCGGCCGTGGTGTCCATGCGCTGTGTCTCATTCAACGTGCCGGTGTAAGCGCTCATTGCCGAATCCTCGTCTCTCAGTGCCATAGAGAGAGAAAACGTCATTGCCCGCCGATTGACAAACGAGCAATTCGAGGGTCAGCTGTGAGCATGCCTCACAGCTCTGACCAGCTATTGCCGCTCGAGACTTTGCGCGCCTTCGACGCGGCGGCGCGGACGGGAAGCTTTTCCGCAGCGGCCGAAAGGCTCAACCTCACCCATGGCGCGATCAGCCGTCAGATCGCCAAGCTGGAGGACTGGCTCGGGCTCAAGGTGTTCGAGCGCAACGCGCGCGGCGTCACGCTGACCAATGAGGGCAACCGGCTGCACCTGCGCACCACCGAGGCCTTCGCGCTGATCTCGGTCAATTCCGATCGCTGGGTCGAGCCGCGCGGCACCGCGGTGGTGCGGCTGGCTTCGATCCCTTCGGTCAGCGGCCTTTGGCTGATGCCGCGCATGGCGGCGCTCGAAAACAACCCGACCCGGCTGCGCATCGTGCTCGACGTCGACAACCGCCAGGCCGACCTTGCCGACGAAGGCATCGACCTTTCGGTGCGCTGCGGGCGCGGCCGCATTCCGGGCCGCGTCTCGGTGCAGCTTTTCGAGGAGCACATTTTCCCGATCGCCTCGCCGGAACTGGCGAAGGAGATCGGGCACGGCGACCCGGCTCGGCTGCTCAAATTCCCGCTGATCAACGATTCCGACGCGTCCGCTTGGCGCGCTTGGTTCGCGGCACAGGAAGTCGACTATCGCCCGCGCCCGCAGGACCGGCGCTTCGAGGACTACAATCTGGTGCTCGACGCGGCGGCGCACGGCCTCGGCATCGCGCTGGCGCGGCCGCCGCTGACGGCAGACCAGTTGAAGTCGGGCCGGATTGTTCCCGTTGACGAGCGGGTCGCGCTCAATCCGGTGTCCTATTGGCTCGACCGTCCGATCGGACGGCCGCGCGCGGCCGCCGCCGATCTCGCCCGACGCATCGCCGAACAGGCGGGGCTGGCGCCGGAGAAGCTCGAAGCCTTCCTGCAGGACGAGGACTAGATCGCCCGGATCAGCGAAGCAGCATCAGCACGATCGTGGTGGTCGCAGCCGAGACGACGGCCGTCACGATCGATATCATCCACAGCGGCGTCTGGCCGGGTTCGGATCGCGGGGCATGGCCGGGTCTGCGAACGCCGCCGCGCGGCGGCGCATTGGCGTTGGCCGCTACCAGCACTCCGGACGCAAGCACCGGCGAGAACGAAGAGGGCGCCGCCACGACCCTTGCGGTGCCATCGGCGGCCGGCGGTGGAACCTGGGGCAGCGCCCGCGAAGGCTGATCGGCGTCAGCCGCCGACCTGCCAGCCGGAGACTTCGTCGAGGCGCCATTAGTGCCGGCATCGGATTCCAGGACGGCTCTGTAGGCGTTCTCGATCTCGGCCGAGGACAGACGCTGAGTTGGTTGAGCGGCCGGCAACGTGCCGTTCAGCGCATGCGCGGCCACCTGTGCGGAGGACACGACGGACGGCGCCGGCGGCTGGACGAGCGCCTTGACCAGCGCCGCGGTCGCAGGTTCGGCCTTGGGCGACGGCACCGGCTGCGGCGCCAGCGCCTCTTTCAGCAGCGACGTCACGCTGGCGTTGGTGATGTCCATGGCGCTTCCCGACAACCATTGTGCCAACCGGCATACTACATGAGCATTGCGCCAAGCTTGACCTTGCCTTCGATTTGTGGCGATTGAACCCCTATGAACCTATGCGCCATTCCATGATGAACCGTTTTGAAGGCCCCGGCGGCAAGGAAGCGCGCATCCGCTATCTCGACGGCGACTTCCAGGTGACGAGCCCCGGCGCGTTCGTGCGCTGCGCGGTGACCGGCGAGAGCATCCCGCTGGACGAGCTCAAATACTGGAGCGTCGCCAGGCAGGAGCCATATGTGAACGCGGCAGCGTCGCTGCGGCGTGAGATCGAGGCGCATCCGGAACTGCGCAAGCGGGGGTAGAACCCCCACTTCGTCATCCCAGGTCGGAGCAGGAGCGAAGCGGCGTCGCGGAGATCATGGGCCGTGAGCGCGCAGCAGTGCTCCGACGGCTGAGAATAGCTTACCGCGATCGCGTACCTCTTGGCTTTGCTGCACTTCGCCGACGTGCGGCTTGGATCCTATGGCCTGCGCTCCGCTTCGCGTCGCCCTAGGCTAAGGACGGTCATCTTGCGCTGCCGCCATGCATCCAGCGTCTCATTGATGATGCGCTCCGGCACGTGGTCGATCTCGAACACGGCGTCGATCTCAAGCACGTCGAGCTGCTCCAGGAAGCCGGCGGGTGCGGCGCCGTGGCGAAGCCGCGCGGCATCCTTTGCCGTGGTGACAAGCCGAAGCCCCTCGCGCTTGGCAAGCGCCGCCAGATCGGCAAGCTCGTCCGCGGCGTAGAAATGATGATCGGGAAAAGCGCGCGACAGCGCGACCTCGCCGCCGACGCCGCGCAGCGTATCAAAGAATTTTTCCGGATGGCCGATGCCGGCAAAGGCAAGGAAGCGCCCGCCGGCAAAGCGCGCCGGGTTCGCCGGCTCGACATGGGCCAAAAAGATCGGCCGGCCGGCGCGCGCCGCCTGGCGCACCACCGTATCGGCGGCGCTCCCCTCGCCCATCTTCAGCAAGCCGCCGGTGAAGACCAGCTGATCGACGATCTTGGCCCGGAGCGGGCCGCCCGGAATGACTCGGCCATTGCCGATGCCGAAACGCGCGTCGACCACGACCAGCGCGTAGTCGATGTGGATGCGCGCCGACTGGAAACCGTCATCCATGATCAGGAAGTCGCAGCCATGCTCTGCCATCAGCAGTTTGGCGCCGGCGGCGCGGTTGGCCGTCACCGCGACCGGCGCATGTTCGGCAAGCAGCAGCGGCTCGTCGCCGACATGCTTGGCCGCGTCGTGATGCGCATCGACGACATGCGGCTTGGCGAAGGATCCGCCATGGCCGCGCGACAGGAAGCCGGGCGTGAGCTGCATGCGCTTTGCCTGTTTCGCCAGCGCGATGGCGACCGGCGTCTTGCCGCTGCCGCCGACGGTAAAGTTGCCGACGCACAGCACAGGTGCCGCGACCTTCTCGCGCGGCGCGTGCCGCATGCGGCGCCCAGCCACCATTCCATAAATCGCGGATACCGGCGAAAGCGCCAGCACGCGCCAGTCCGGCTTTTCCCACCAGAAGGGCGGCGCTTCGCTGGTCATGGCGCGACTTCCATGGCGCATGACCCTTTCCAAAGATCGGATCCGAATTTTTGGGCCATGCGCTAGCGCCCGTTGGCGCCTTTCAGGCGCGCCTTGACGACCAGCGGCTGGATGTAGGGTTCGAGCGACTTCAGCGTGCGCTGAAGCGCGCCGCGCATCTCGTCGACGGTCGCCGCGCCCGCCGCCATCATCTCGTGGCGCACCGCCTCGTTGGTCAAAAGGAAATTGACGGCGCCGGCCAGCATGTCGCGGTCGCGCACCAGCTTGGCGCCGCCGCGATCGAGCAGGCGCTGATAGGCTTCGCGGAAATTCTGCACGTTGCGGCCGGCCAGCACCGCCGTGTCGAGCATCGCCGGCTCGAGCGGATTCTGGCCGCCCTCGGAGGTCAGCGAGCGGCCGACGAAGGCGATCTCGGTCAGCCTTAGATAAAGTCCCATCTCGCCGATCGTGTCGCCGAGCAGGATATCGGTGTCGGACGTGATGCGGTCGCCCTTGCTGCGGCGCGCGACTTTCAGCCCCATGCCGGATATCTGCGCGGCCAGCGCGTCCGCGCGGTCGGGATGGCGGGGCACGACGATGGTCAACAGTCCAGGGTGGCGCTTGTGCAGGGTCGCATGGACTTCCGCCGCGGCGACCTCCTCCCCGTCATGGGTCGAGATCGCCGCCCAGGTCGGGCGTAAGCCGATCTGGCGCTGCAGGATCGCCAGCGCCCGCTCGTCGACCGGCGGCGGGTTGGTGTCCACCTTGAGGTTGCCGGAAACGGTCACCGGCCGGGCGCCGAGGACGCGGAACCGCTCGCCGTCGACATCCGACTGGGCAACGACGTGGGCAAGATTCTCGAACAGCGCCTCGGCGACGCCGGCGCGCTTCTTCCACGACCGGAACGAACGGTCCGACAGCCGCCCGTTGACCAGAACCTGCGGCACGTTGCGCGCGCCGAGTTCCAGGATGGTCATCGGCCAGATCTCCGATTCGGCTATGATGGCCAGCTCCGGCAGCCAGTGATCGAGGAAGCGGCTTACAGCGGGCTTGAGGTCGAGCGGCACATATTGGTGGATGATGCGGCTGCCAAGCCGCTCGTCGGCGACCTTGGCCGAGGTCACGGTGCCGGTCGTCAGCACGATGTTGACGCCGTAATCGAGGATGCTTTCGACCAGCGGCACGACGGCGATCGTCTCGCCGACGCTCGCGGCGTGGATCCAGATGACCGGTCCTTCCGGACGCGGACGGCCGGCGACGCCGTAGCGCTCGCGACGGCGAACGCGGTCTTCCTTGCCGCGCGAGGCGCGCCAGGCGACATAGGGTCCGATCAGCGGATAGGCGACGGCCCCGGCGTAACGGTAGGCGGTCAGGGCCGCGCGCGCCCAGCGCTCGCTCATTCGTCGCCGTCCACGAGGCGGTAGGCCTCGGCGGTTGCGGCGTTGAGCGAGGCGGTGACCTCCTGGCGCTTTCGCTCCATCTCGGCGTCGTCGGCGTTGGACGGCACGAACACCGGCTGCCCGACGACAACGGCGGAGCGGCCGAACGGCAGGTTGATGGTGGTCTTGTCCCAGCTCTTTTCCAGCACCTTGCGGCGGCTGGTGGCGATCGCCGAAGGCAGGATCGGGCGCCCGGAAAGCCTGGCCAAAAGCACGATGCCCAGCCCCGCATCGCGCGGCGTGCCGTGCGGAATGTCGGCGATCATCGCGACATTCTTGCCGGCCACGAGCGCTTTCTTGAGCGCGATCAAGGCTTTGGCGCCGCCTTTGTCGAGATGCCTCGAACTGTCGCGGCCACCCGAGCCGCGCACCGCCTCGATGCCGAATCTGTTCAGCATCAGCGCGTTGAGCTCGGCGTCGGCACTGCGCGAGACCATGGCGACCAGCGGCCGGCCCTTGGGATAATAAGCCGGCGTCAAGAGATGCTGGCCATGCCACAGCGCGATGATGCCTGGTTCGAGATGCGCATAGGCGCCGCCGGCGACCTGCGTCGACCCTTTGACCAGCGGGCTGGTGATGCGAATCAGCCGCACGAACCAGGCGAACAGGCTGGCGATGAAATTCTTGACGAATCGCGACTGGGCGAGCGGCTCTCGGATGCGGCGCCACAGCGTGCGAGTCCCGCCCCGCCCGGCGGCGCGCCCCGTCGCTCCTTTCACCGCTTCATGTTCCATCGATGTCAACCGGCTGCCTTTGTATCCGGGTCAAGCAACCGGTGCAGGTGAACGACGAAATAGCGCATATGGGCATTGTCGACGCTGGCCTGCGCCTTCGCCTTCCACGCGGCGTGCGCCGATTGATAGTCGGGGTAGATGCCGACGATGTCGAGCGCATCCAGATCACGGAACTCGGTTCCACCCAGCTTTTTCAGCTCGCCGCCGAACACCAGGTGCAAAAGCTGTTTCTTTCCGTCTTCCACGGCCATGCCGATCCTTCGCAGATTCATGAATTTTGTGAAACGTTTAGACCAAAGCCGCCGATTTTGAAACCGTGGGCCGACTCACCCTTGGTCAGCTCCGGCAATGACGCCGGCCAGGACGCCCAGCAGTTCGCCGCTGCCGGCGGCGAGCGCGCCATGGTTGATCACCTCGCCGGCATAGCGCGGCGGCTTGCCGGTACGGTCGAGCAAGGCGCCGCCCGCTTCGCGGAGGACAAGGTCGGCGGCGGCGATGTCCCAGTCATGCGCGTTGGGCTTGACGAAGGTCGCGTCGAGCTTGCCGTTGGCGATCATCGCCAGCCGATAGGCGAGCGAGGGTATGTAAGCGACGCGGCGCATCCGGGCTTGCCAGGAAGCGGGCATGCGCTCGACCAGCGGCTTCGGCCCGCCGATCTCGACGGTATCGCCGAGTTGGCGGACCTGGATGCGCTTGCCGTTGAGGAACGCGCCCTCGCCCGGCAGCGCCCAATAGGTCTCGCGCTTGGCCGGACATTCGAGCACGCCGGCCAGCGAGCGGCCATCCTCGACCACGGCGACGCTGACGCACCAGGAATGCAGGCCATCGAGAAAGCCGCGCGTGCCATCGATAGGGTCGACGACGAAAGTGCGGCGGGCCGACAGCCTGGCATGATCGTCGGCGGTTTCTTCGGACAGCCAGCCATAATTCGGCCGCGCCTTGAGCAGGGTCTCGCGCAGATAGGCGTCGGCCGCATGGTCGGCCTCGCTGACCGGCGAGGTCCCGCCCTTCATCCACACCTGGGGGTTTTGGCCGAAATAGCGCATGGCAATGGTGCCCGCCTCGCGGGCGGCGTCGCGCAGCAGAGCGAGGTCTTCGTGCGTCTCGGCTGGGATGACCATGTCAGGCACCGGCAAGGGTCATCCCCTCGATCAGCAGCGTCGGCGCGGCAGTGCCGAAATTGCGGTCGAGATCGCTCGCCGGCACCATGTTGAGGAACATGGTCTTCAAATTGGAGGCGATCGTCACCTCGGCCACCGGATAGGCAAGCGCGCCGTTCTCGATCCAGAAGCCGGAGGCGCCACGGCTGTATTCGCCGGTCACCATGTCGACGCCCTGGCCGAAGACCTCGGTGACGTAGAAGCCGCGCTGCAGCGAGGCGATCAGCTCCTCCGGCGCGCGATCGCCGGGCTCGATGGCCAGATTGGTGGAGGACGGCGAAACCGAAGAGCCGCTGCGCGAGCCACGGCCGTTGGTGACGAGACCAAGCTCGCGCGCGGCCGAGGTCGACAGGAACCAATGGTTGAGCACGCCTTTGTCGACCATCAACAGCTTGTCGCCCTCGACGCCTTCGCCGTCGAACGGCCGCGACGCCTGGCCGCGACGCCGCAGCGGCTCGTCGGTGACGATGATCGCGCTTGAGGCTACCTGCTTTCCCATCATGTCGCGCAGGAAGCTGGTCTTGCGCGCCACCGCGGCGCCGTTGATGGCGCCGGCGAGATGGCCGGCAATGCCGCGCGCAACACGCGGGTCGAACACGACGTCGACCGGGCCGGTCGCCGCCTTGCGGGCGCCGAGGCGGCGCACGGCGCGTTCGCCGGCCTTGCGGCCGATCTCCTCCGGCGCGTCGAGATCGGCGAAATGCTGGCGCGAGGAGAATTCATAGTCGCGTTCCATCGCCGTGCCTTGGCCTGCAATGACGCTGGTCGAACGTGAAAAGCGCGACGCGACATATTGGCCGACAAAGCCATGCGAGGTCGCAAGTACCAGGCCGCCAAGGCCGGCGCTGGCGCTGCTGCCGGAGGAATTGGTGACGCCATTGACGGCAAGGGCCGCCGCTTCCGCTGCCAGCGCCGCCTCCTTGAGCTGATCGGCCGACACTTCAGTCGGATCGAAGAGGTCGAGATCACGCAAATTGCGGGCGAGCAGCGCTGGGTCGGCAAGGCCCTGGAACGGATCCTCGGGGGAGACTCTCGCCATGGCGACGGCGCGCTCGGCAAGCGCCTTCGGGTCGGAGGCGGCGGTGGCCGAGACGCTCGCCACGCGCTGGCCGACGAAGACGCGCAGCGACACGTCCTCGCTTTCCGACGATTCGGTGCCTTCGACCTTGCCCAGCCGCACCGACACGCCGGCCGAACGGCCGCGCACGGCGACCGCG
Source organism: Mesorhizobium sp. WSM3879 (assembly GCF_002294915.1). Taxonomy (NCBI): domain Bacteria; kingdom Pseudomonadati; phylum Pseudomonadota; class Alphaproteobacteria; order Hyphomicrobiales; family Phyllobacteriaceae; genus Mesorhizobium; species Mesorhizobium sp. WSM3879. Next base: position 256,637 of record NZ_NSFZ01000008.1, read on the forward strand.
TCGGCGGCGTCCGCCCCGGCGCGCTTGGCCGCCTCGACGAGCGCCGCGACGCGGTCGGTCAGTTTCCCTGCGTCGAGCGTGTCGGTCATGCGGTTGGTCCTGTTTGTTCAAGCTGTGCGGGAGGGCAGATGCTACCGCACATCCATGGATGCCGGGCCGCCATCTCTGGAAGCCCGCACAATCGTCTTGGATGCTGCTGCACCATCTATTGTTCCACCACCGCTTGTGCAATGGCGGATGCGGCAATCTCAAGGCAATCGCGGCCCTTCGCAGCGCACTGCCCCGCCGCAACCGCATGAACAGTGCGAATTAGCCGGCCACCGGCGCCCAGATCACATCTTCGATCCTGGCGGCGCCGGTTGCCAGCATCACCAGCCGGTCGAAGCCGAGGGCCGAGCCGCTCGCCTGCGGCATGATGGCAAGCGCGGCGAGGAAATCCTCGTCCAGCGGATAGCGCTCGCCATAGATGCGCTCCTTCTCGTCCATCTCGGCGACGAAGCGGCGGCGCTGCTCGGCCGGATCGGTGAGCTCGCCAAACGCATTGGCAAGCTCGACGCCGCAGCAATAAAGCTCGAAGCGTTCGGCGACGCGCGGGTCCTCCGCGCTCGGCCGTGCCAAAGCCGCCTCGGAGACTGGGTAGCCGTAGAGGATTGTCGCCCGTCCCTGCCCCAGCGCCGGCTCGACCTTTTCCACCATCACCCGGCTGAACAGGTCGGCCCAATTGTCGTCGGGCGCGGTGCGCAGGCCGGCGCGGACCAGGCCCTGGTGGAGCGCTTCGCGGTCGGTGCTTCCGTCGGCGCCGACGGTCGCCAGCAGGTCGATGCCGGCATGGCGCATGAATGCTTCCGCCACGCTCAGCCGCTCCGGCTCGGCGAAGGGATCGGCCTCGCGGCCACGGAAACGAAAGCTTTTGGCCCCGGCCTTTTCCGCGGCGAGCGCAAGAAATTCGGCGCAGTCGGCCATCAGGCGCTCATAGGCCTCGCCGACGCGGTACCATTCGAGCATGGTGAATTCGGGATGATGCAGCGGCCCGCGCTCGCGGTTTCGGTAAACGGAGCCCAGGCTGAAGATGCGCTTCTCGCCGGCGGCAAGCAGCTTCTTGCAGGCGAATTCCGGCGAGGTGTGAAGGTAGAGCGGCTGGCGCGATGCGTCCGGCGCGATCGCCTCGGTGGCGAAGGCCGCAAGATGCGCTTCGTTGCCGGGCGAAACCTGCAGCGCGGCCGTCGTCACCTCAACGAAATTGCGCTCCGCGAACCAGCCGCGCAGGGCGGCGGCAATAGCGTTGCGCGCCATCAGCCTTGGCCGGCGATCGGCGTGTACATGCGGCCTCCACCAGGGCGAAGCGGCGGTCATGGGCGGGAAAATCGCCGATGAGGCTGGCGGTTCGTCGCAAGATGCGCTACGGCGCACGCGATGGCCGCCGTCGCCGCTTCGTGGGCAAAGACGCTTGCAGGCCGAAAAACTCGATTGGGATTGAATATCGTGGTCAAGGTCATCGCCAGTTCCTTACGCAAAGGCAACGTCGTCGATAAGGACGGCAAGCTCTATGTCATCCTCTTTGCCGAAAACATCCACCCTGGCAAGGGCACGCCGGTGACCCAGCTCGACATGCGCCGCATCGGCGACGGGGTGAAGATCTCGGAGCGCTACCGCACGACCGAGATGGTCGAGCGCGCCTATGTCGAGGAGCGCGAGCACACCTTCCTCTATTCCGACGGCGAAGGCTTCCATTTCATGAACCCGGAAAGCTACGACCAGGTCGTAGCCTCCGAAAGCGTGGTCGGCGACATGGCGCCCTACCTGCAGGAAGGCATGGCGGTGCAGCTGGCGCAGTTCAACGGCGCGCCGATCTCGCTGACGCTGCCGCAGCGCGCCGTCTTCGAGGTGGTCGATACCGAGCCGGTCACCAAGGGCCAGACGGCGTCTTCGTCCTACAAGCCTGCGGTGCTTTCCAACGGCGTGCGCACGGCCGTGCCGCCGCACATCACGACCGGCACGCGCGTGGTGGTGATGACCGCCGACGGCTCCTATGTCGAGCGCGCCAAGGACTGAGGGTACAGCAGTCAACTATCACAGCTCGCCTGCGGCCAGGCGGGCCTATCGTCAGCACGGTTTGTCCGCCGTCTGGGCGTGAGGCTCTGACCCGAAGCGGATTTGCGGTTGCCGCGACGTGAACGGCAGATCCGCGCCGCGGCGCCGGTGGTTCGACGCACCACATCCCTCGAACGAAGCCGGAGTGCGCTCAACGCTAGATTGGCCGACCGATCCACCGCACGATTTCATAGGCAGGCATCGGGCGGCGAAAGCCCTTCAGCGTCAGTTCGCCAACAGGAACGGATTCGACCAGCGACTCGACAGCTCCGAGGACCCGTTGGCTAACAAGAATCTGGCGCGATTTGGCCTCCTCGCATAAACGGGCGGCATGGTTCGACACAGTGCCGATGACGGCATAATCCGAGCGCTGATCAAAACCGATGCGCCCGATGGTTGCGTGGCCCCTGGCAATGCCGATCCCAAAGCCAAGCAAATAGTCCCGCTTGCGCCATCGCTCGGAATGCTCGTCAATCGCTTCGCGCATTGCGGCAGCCATCGAGACAGCTCTCTCGCTGTGGTCGGCACATGGCATTGGATCGTTGAAAACCACGACGATTCCGTCGCCCACGAACCGCTCGAGCGTCCCCTCGTGACGGACGATTTGTTCGCCGAGACAGGAATGATACTCGGCCAGAACTGTCATGACTTCTTCGGGTTCGGCGGTCTCTGCGAACGCCGTGAAGCCGCGCAAATCGCAAAAGACAACCGTCACCTCGCGGCGGTGGCTCTGCAAGAGCGCATCTCCATTGCCCGCCGCAACGATGAGGTCGGCGACCTGTTCGGGCAGGAACCGCCTGAGCCGCGCCATTCGCTCGAGCTCCGTCACCTGGCCGGCGACGGTTTCCTCGAGCGAGCGGTTCCAGTCGGAAAGTTGCGCGGCTTGGTCCTCAAGGCGCTTGGCTTGGCTCGCGACAGTGTCGTGAAGCGCCTTCTGGCGCAACATCGAGCGCACCCGCGCCAGCAGCGCCCTGTGCTCGAAGGGCTTTGTCAGATAGTCGTCGCCACCGGCGTCCAGCCCCTCGACCACGTCGCGCGTGTCGGCTTTCGCGGTGACCAGAATGACGGGGATCGATCGCAGCGAGTGATCCTGCTTGAGCATGCGGACCACACTGATGCCGTCGAGCTTCGGCATCATGATGTCGAGCAGGATCAGATCCGGCGTGAGTTCGCGGGCTTTCGCAAGCCCCTCTTCACCATCGGCGGCGGTTACAACTTCATAGCCATTCGCTTCGAGACGCATGCGCAGGATCTCGAGGTTTTCCGGAGTATCGTCGACCGCGAGAATGCGAGGCGGATCGTGCAAGGTGTTGCCTCCCTCAAGAAAGGAAACCGCGAATCTCGGAAAGCAGCTGGCGTGGGCTGAATGGCTTGGCAATGTAACCATCGCACCCAGCAGCAAGGGCTTTCGCCTTGTCGCCCGACAACGCGTAGGAGGTGACGGCGATAATCGGAATGTGCCGGAGCGCCGGGTCGGCCTTGATGCGGCGGGCCGCTTCATACCCGTCGATCACCGGGAGCTGAATGTCCATAAGGATCAGGTCTGGCCTGTGTGCTCCGGCTGCAGCGATGCCGGCGGCGCCGTCCGCCGCCTCGATCAGTTCGTATTCGGTGGTGGCAATGAGATCGCGGATGATTTGGCGGTTGTCCTCGGTGTCTTCGACCATCAGGATTCGTTTGCTCATGCGGCCCTCACGTCCTCATTCATCCGGATCGGGACCTTCAGACGGAATGTCGACCCTGACCCGATCACGGACTCGACGTCTAAGGTTCCGCCATGCATTTCGGCGATGCGCTTCGAGATCGCCAGGCCAAGACCTGTGCCACCCTTCTGCCTGGTGCTGCTGTTGTCGACTTGCTGGAATTCTTCGAAGATAAGAGCCTGGTCTTTGGACGCAATTCCGGGACCGGTGTCTCGGACGGCGATCTCGAAGCGCCCATCGACTGCATCGGCAAGAATATCTACCGCACCCGTTTCGGTGAACTTGACGGCATTGCCTGCGAGATTGAGCAGAATCTGCGTCAAACGGCGTTCGTCCCCACGGCCGATTGGAAGGTTCTCGGCAACAGTCGCTGAAAGCTCAAGACCCTTCGCCCGTGCCAGCGGCTCGACCGCCGTAAGGGTCGATCGGACAATCTGCGCGACGGAGTAGTCCTCGATCGCCAGCGTGAGCTGGCCGGCTTCGATCTTGGACAGGTCGAGCACGTCGTTGATGAGCCCGAGGAGGTGACGGCCGTTTGCCTGCACTCGCGCGACGGTCGCCTTTGCCTTGTCCGGGAGTTCGCCATAGATGCCGTCGACCAGCAGTTCTGTGAAGCCCAGAACCGAATTGAGCGGCGTCCTGAGTTCGTGGCTCATATTCGCCAGGAACTGGGACTTGTGGCGGCTGGCTGCTTCCAGCTCCTCCCCTTTCTCCTCGATCTCGCGGAACAGCTTGGCATTCTGGATCGCGACCACCGATTGGGCTGCGAAGGTCTCCAACAGGTGAACAACTTGCTCATCGAAGGCGCCTGGCTTGTGGCGCCTGACGACCAATGCACCGACGATCTTGTTGGGCCTCAGCAGCGGAACGATCAGGATGCCGCGATATCCGGCGTCGAGGATCGTCTTTCTCACAAGGAAGGATGAGGTTTCCTTGCTGAGGTCGGGAAACTGCACCGGCATGCACCGTCCAGGCGCGTCGCCAATACCCATATCGGCCAGCCCGATCGTCTGCTGCGAGACTGCGGCGATAAGCTCATCGCTCATCCCAAAGTTTGCGCGCGGACGGAATTGCTGCCGCGTGCTGCTGAACACGTAGATGGTGCCAGCATCCGTCGCCGACAACTGGACCGCCTTGGCGACGATCGTCTTCAGCACCGTGTCGAGATCCAGCGTCGAATTGACCGCCTTGCTCACTTCGCCAAGCGCCTCGAGCTCACCGACCGACGCCGCAAGCTCGCGCGTCCGTGCCTGCACCGCCTCGAAGAGCCGCGCATTTTCGATGGCGATCACGGCCTGGTCGGCGAATGTCTCGACGAGCGCGATCTCTTTGGGACTGAACGGTTGCGGTTCAGCCCTCGTCATGACGAATACGCCAACGAGATCACCTTCCCGCAACAGCGGGGCAGCGAGGACGGTGCGGAATCCGCCTGCCTCAGCGATCAAGGCGACGCGGTAGTCCGGATCAGCGGTCACGTCTTCGATTTGCACGATCCGCCGTTCTTCGATTACGCGCCCTACGGCGGAGCCTCGCCCAGCGGCAAGCGCTGGAAGTGGGTTGGCGTCGACATAGGCACGGAAACTGGGGGGGTAGCCAAGCGTCGACACATAGCGGAATACGCCATCAAGCAACTGCACGATGCCACCCTTGTCGGCGCGACAGAGCCTGACAGCCGATTCCACCAACGTATCGAGCACCACCTGTAAATCGAAGGTAGAGCGGCTGATGACCTTCAGAACGTCTGCAGTGGCTGTCTGCTGCTGAAGGGCTTCGTCGAGCTGCTGGGTGCGTGTCTCAATCTCCTGATACAGGCGCCCCAGTTGGTCGGAGGTCTGGTTGACGTTAGCGGCGAGCACTCCAAGTTCGTCGCGATTGACGACGGCAACCCGTTGCGCGAAGTCGCCGGCCGCTATCTGGCTGAGACGCGTCTCGATCTTCTTGACCGGTTCGATCAAGGACCAGGAGATGATGTAACCGAGCCCCAACGCCAGCAGGATACTGCCGACGGCAAACGAAACCACGATCAGTCTGGACGTGCCGTACGCACCCTCGGTCGTTTCGATGGCCGCCACCATGTCGGCTTCGGCCATGTTGACCAGCTGGTTTGTCAGCCGCTCGAGGCGATCAGCCGACGGTATGATTTCATCAAGCTGAACCTTGCGCGCCTCCTCGGTACGGCCCGCGCGGACAAGCTCTGCCACGTGCGTCACCCCGGCCGTCAGTTTTTCGTACTCTTGCCTGACCTGGCCAAGCACTTCCACCTCGGCTTTGGCGACGAACTCCATGCGCTCGAGGTCGTAGCCGAACTGATTGAGCTGGCGCAGCGCCGTATCCAGCATCCGGTTATCCTGTAGCAACAAGGCGGTGGAGATACCGTAGAGCTGGGTGGTCGTATCGTGCTGTACTTGGCGGTAGGCCGCGATCCTGCGCTGCAGCTTGATCAGCTCGTTGGTCTGATCGTTGACCCCACTCAGCACCTGCAACCCGACGGCACCGAGCACGATGAGCAGGCCGACGATCGACAGGAACGCGATCAAGAGCTTGGTCTGGACGCGCGCCGGCAGCCGGGCAACCCAGCCAACGAGCCAGTTCGTTATGCTATTTGGTTTCGTCCAAGAGGCCGAGAAGGTCACCCCGGAACTCCTCCAAGTCGAACCGGACGCCAAGATATTGTACTCGCAAGATGCCATTCGGGTCTACGAGCGAGGTCAACAAGGTATGGTCGACATCACCGTTCGCCGCCTGCTTCGCGAAGACCCCATATTTCCGTCCAACCTCATGGACAGTCGCCGGATCGCCGGTAAGAAACGACCAGCCCTTCAGATCGGCGCCAAAATTCTGCGCATATTGCTTCAAAACATCGGACGTATCGCGCTCCGGGTCGACCGTGATCGAAATGAAGGCGATCTTGGGTCCGAACGCACTGCCCAACTTTTCCTGCACGCTGGCCATCTGGGCGGTCAGCATGGAACAGACGTCGGTACAGTGCGTATAGATGAATGCAATGGCGATCACCCTGCCGCGAAAGTCGTGCAGCGAGACGCGCTCCCGGTCCTGCGACGTCAGCGTAAAGTCTGGAGCCGGTCCGATTGCCGGCAATCGCTCATCGTGCTGCGCATCATGCGCCTGCGCTGGCCCGGCCATCAGCGCCAGCAGCAAGATACGGGCCGCCAATACGCTCACGTCTTGAGCTCGCGCTTCAGCTGCTCCAGGAATCGCCAGTCTGTTCCCTCGGCGATGATCTGCTGTGGGCTCGACTTGATCATGCCCGTCTCCTGCATGCGCAACGCGTAGAAGCGCATCGAGGCTTCGGCATCGTAGTCCCGCCATACGTCGTACCGCGTGTCGCTCAGCGTTTGCAGGGCGATTTCGTAGCTGGGGACGAAACCTCGATCGACCATTTGCGCTGCACTCCATGCGGGGTCCGAAATGCATAGGTCGGCGCCCTTGAGGATGGCCCTGAGCACGCGCTTGGTCGCCACCGGGTATCTGCTCACGTAGTCCGCAGCGGCCGAGGTCATGCAGCAGAAGTGCTGCGACCAAGGGCGATCCAGGGTCGTGTTGAGGATCGTGTGGCCGATTTTCTTGGCGCGCAGTTGCTGCGTCTCCGGAGGCGTGAAGAGATATGCATCGAACTTTCCGTCGGCGAAGGCTTCCACCGGCTTGCTTTCCTCGACCCATTCGATGTCGTTGACGGGATCCAGGCCAATATAGGCGGCCATCAGGGCGACCAGCACGCGCGACGGCGCATGGATGTCATGCATGCCTACCCGTTTGCCCTTGAGGTCCGGGATGCCTTGGATGCTGTCGTTGGCGATCAGCTCGAGGCACCCGGAATGCAGACCGCCAAGCACCCTGATTGGCACGCCCGCGTCGATCGACGCGACATGGACCGGCGCGTAGTTCATGCTGAAATCCGTGTCGCCGCGCGCAATCCACACCGCCTGATCGACTTTTTCGTCGCCCTGCACGTAGCGGATGTCGGTGAAGCCCTCCGCTTTGAGGAACTCTCCGGCCAGGTACATGCCTGCCCAGCAGTAGGCACCATCGATCCACCGCGGCAAGCGAACGGAGGTCGTTTCAGGGAGTGCCTCGGCCCAAGCGTCAGTCGTTGTGCCGATGAGAGCTGAAGCGCCTGCTGCCGCAGCTCCGGCCATGAAGTGGCGACGGTTCTGGATGATTTGCATGGGGTTCTCCCTCGCGTGGTAAATGGGCACGCGGCTGGCCGCCTAGTCAGGTCTTCAGCTCGTGCTTCAGTTCGTTGAAGAAACGCCAGTCGGTGCCTTGGGCCAACAGCTTCTGGGGGGTGCTCTTCAGCATCCCGACCTCGTGGAGACGCAGGGCGTAGAAGCGCAGGGTGTCCTCAGCGCTATACTCACGCCAACCGTAGGGGATCGCCTTCATGACCTGGAGGGCATGGTCATAGCGCTTAGTATAACCCTGCTGCACCAAGAACTGGGCGGACTGCTCGGGCTCGCTGGCGCAGAAATCTGCCGCTTTCAAGATGGCGCGGAGGGCGCGTTTGGTGGCCACCGGATGCGTACGGACGAACTCCCGCTCCCCAGCCAACATACAACAGAAGTATTGCGACCAGGGCCGGTCCACGGTGCTGCTGATCACCACATGGCCGATCTGCTGCTCCCGCATCTCCTGCGGTTCGGGGGGAAAGCCCAAATAGGCATCGATCTTCCCCTCACTCAGGAGCCGGATGGACTCGGGTCCCGGATGCATGACGAAGTGAATGTCCTTATGGAGGTCCAGGCCGACATACGCCGTCATAGTGGCGAGAAAGACGTATCGGCTGGAATCTAGCGCTGGCACGGCCACGGTCTTCCCCTTGAGATCGCGGATCGACTGGATGCGATCGGTCCCGAACAGTTCAAAGCAGCCGACGTGGAGACCTGCCAGGATGACGATGGGATCCCCCGCCTCCAGGCGGAGAAGGAGCGGGGCGGCGAAATGCGCACTGAGGTCGGCTTCACCGGAGGCGAGGGCCGGCGCGATGTCTGCCGTCCCCTCTCTTTGGAGGTAGTGCACCTCGGTGAACCCTTCGCTGCGCAACAGTTCTTCGGCTACATACTGGGGGGCCTGACAGATGCTGGGAATCCGGACGAGCCGGATCCGCCTCGTCTCAGGCGGTGGCTCCGCAGCGGCGCGCCTGGGGTGCCAGCCCAGAAGCCCCGCCGTCCCCGCCAGCGCAATCCCACGCAGGAACCTCCGTCGACTGAACCGTCCGGGATATACGGTATGCATGGGAACCTCCTTTCCAGATGGTGGCCAGTGCGACACTGAGAACGCTGACCCGTGGATGCTGTGTTGTGCACAGTCGGCCGTACCTGCATGGCGGGCTCTGGGCTTGCCGCTTGCTCACATCTTCAGCTCTCGCTCCAGCGGCGGTTCCGCATGGAGTGACCTCGGAAGGACGACGACACCGGCAGCGCCTGCCAGGGCAGCACCGGCTAGGAATCGTCGGCGGGTTTGCGTGATCTGCTGCATCGGAACGCTCCCATTCCGAATTGCGAAGGGCAATTCTGGCCGGAACCGAGCAAAAGAGGTTTCGACAGAGGCAGGTGGTCTTGTGGGCGCGACGAGTGGTGTGGATGCTAGCGCCCAGTCCGGTGCGGGAGTCTTGCGCTCTCAGTCGCCGGCTCATTTATTAGCAACCGACGATATGTCACGATACGCCCAATTTGCGTCGGCTGCGAGCCCAAAACTTGCTCGCGCCTCTTGCCCCGGAACCGCTGCCCATTTTTGGGCGACATGCATTTGTTAGCGACACCGTCAGGCCGCCATTTCCACCGGCAGGCCAGCGGCTTTCCATTCCGGCATGCCGTCCTCGAGGCGGCGCACGGAATGGCCAAGCGAGCGCAGCGCGGCCACCGCCTCGAAGGACATCACGCACCATGGGCCGCGGCAGTAGGCGACGATTTCCCGTCCGGGGTCGGCACCCTGGGACCAGGCCTTGACTTCTCCGAGGGGAACATTGACCGCGCCGGGCACGTGGCCAAGCGCGAACTCGTCCGGCGGGCGCACGTCGATCAGCGTCACCAGCCCGTCGCGCATCAGCGCCTGAAGCTCGCCGCGCGTGACCGGCTGTATGTCGTCACGTGCCTCGAAACAGTCGCGCACAATGCGATCGACCTCAGCAAGCTGCCGCTCGGCAACGCCGCGCACCGCGGCAAAGGCTGACAGCACGCTCGCATCGCTCAACGAATAGCGCACGTATTTGCCGTCGCGCTCGGCCGAGACGATGCCGGCGCGGCGCAGCGCCTGCAGATGCTGGGAGATGTTGGCGATCGGCTGGCCGAGCTTCGCAGCAAGCGCCTCGACGCTGCGCGAGCCTTGCGCCAGATGCTCGATCATTTCCAAGCGCAGTGGGTGCCCGAGCGCCTTGGCGACGATCGCGAACTGTTCGTACAGCGCCTGCTTCGGATTGCGGATTGACATCGACCTTTCTGCGACCCATCGTCATTCAATGTAATTATTGAATGATGGTTTCGACCTGCCGTCAAGCCAAGCGGCTCGCAGTTGCCTTGGGAGAAAAGCGATGATCCTCAGACAGCTCCTGCACACCGACCCGGTCGCCGCCTCCTATTTGTTCGGCTGCGGCGGCAAGGCGTCTGCTGCCGTGGTCGATCCGGTCGGCGAGATCGCGCCCTATATCGAGGCGGCGCGCGCGACAGGCATGCGCATCCTCTATGTCGTCGATACGCATATCCACGCCGACCATATCTCGGCAGGCCGTGCGCTCGCCGAAGCGACGGGCGCCGAATACGTGCTGTTCGAAGGCGCCGAGGCGGGCTTCCCGTTCCGTCCCGTGAAGGATGGCGAGGTGCTGGAGCTCGGCAATGTGACGGCGACCGTCATGCACACGCCCGGCCACACGCCGGAGCATCTGAGCCTTTTAGTCACCGACCGAACGCGATCGACCGAACCCTGGTTCGTACTCACCGGTCACACGCTGATGGTTGGCGATCTCGGTCGCACCGAGCTTGCTTCGAGCGCCGAGGACGGAGCCCGCGCGCTCTATGCCAGCGTGCGCCGGCTGAAAGAATTGCCCGATCACATCGAGGTGCTGCCGGGCGCCTATTCCGGCTCGGTGTGCGGCCGCTCGCTCAGCGGCAAGCCGACATCGACCATCGGCTTCGAGCGGCGCTTCAACAAGGCCTTCCGCATCGAGGACGAGGGCCAGTTCATCGCCGCCATGACCGCCGACATCCCTCCCCCGCCGCCGGACGCGGCCCGGAACCGCGCCGCCAACGCCGGATCGCGATCGTGAGCGCAGCGGCGCCTGCCGTCGCGCTCGGCCTCAAGGTCAACTGGAAACAGTTCGCGCTGCTGGTGCTGATCAACGCCTTTGTCGGCGGCATGGTCGGCATCGAGCGAACCGTCGTGCCGCTTATCGGCGCGGAGGAATTCCATGTTGCTTCCACGACGCTCGTCACCTCCTTCATCGTCAGCTTCGGCGTGGTCAAGGCCTGCGCCAATCTCGTCTCCGGCCAGCTTGCCGACACATGGGGGCGCAAGCGCGTGCTGATCCTCGGCTGGCTGTTCGGCCTCCCGGTGCCCTTCATGATCATCTGGGCGCCGAGTTGGGGGTGGATCATTGCCGCCAACGCGCTGCTCGGCATCAATCAGGGACTTGCATGGTCGATGACCGTCATCATGAAGGTCGATCTGGTCGGGCCGAAATCGCGCGGGCTCGCCGTCGGCCTCAACGAGTTCGCCGGCTACCTCGCCGTCGGCGTCACCGCATTTTTCACCGGCTATCTGGCCAGCCGCTACGGGCTGCGCCCGGTGCCGATCTATCTCGGCATCGGCTATGCGATCCTGGGTGCCGCGCTGTCGATCCTTCTGGTGCGCGACACGCGCGAGCATGTGCGGCTGGAACTGGCCAACCATCAGAAAGCTGTCTCCCCGCTCGGCTTTCGCGAGATCTTCATGCTGACCTCTTTCCGGGACCGCAATTTGTTCGCGGCCTCGCAGGCGGGCCTGGTCAACAATCTGAACGACGGCATGAGCTGGGGGCTGTTTCCGCTCTTCTTCGTCGCCAACCGGCTCGGCGTCGAGCGCATCGGCATCCTCAAGGCGGTCTATCCCGCCGTCTGGGGCGTCTTACAGGTCGCAACCGGGCCATTGAGCGACCGTTGGGGCCGCAAGGGCCTGATCGTCGCCGGCATGTGGGTGCAGGCTGCCGGCCTTCTGCTCACCGCCATGACGCGCGACTTCGGCTGGTGGCTGCTGGCGAGCGTCCTGCTCGGCCTTGGCACGGCGATGGTCTATCCGAGCCTGATCGCGGCGGTGTCGGACGCATCGCATCCGTCGTGGCGGGCGCGTTCGCTCAGCGTCTATCGCTTCTGGCGCGATCTCGGCTACGCAATCGGAGCGCTGTCGGCGGGCCTCATCGCCGACTTCTTCGGCTTCGCCGCGGCGATCGCGGCGATCGCGGCGCTGACCTTCCTCTCGGGTGTAATCGTGGCGGTGGCGATGCGAGAGACCAGCCGCTGACCCGGCTCCGAGCTCCAGCCCGACAGCGCCGCGTTTACGATATCCGAAGCTTCATGCTGCTAGAGACGCGCCTGTCCGGTACTATGGCGCTGGGTGCCTTTGCGGGGTTTTTCATGAACAATTCGACGCGCATGCCGTGGGTGGACACGGCAAAAGGTCTTTCGATCATCCTGGTGGTGATGATGTATTCCGCCTACAACACCGGCGAATATACCGGCGGCGTCGGCTTCCTGCATTATGTCATCGGCTTCGCGACCCCGTTCCGGATGCCGGAATTCTTCCTGATCTCGGGGCTGTTCCTGTCGCAGGTGATCGACCGGCCTTGGCGGCGCTATATCGACCGGCGCGTCGTCCACTACCTCTATTTCTATGTCCTGTGGGCGGTCATCTCGATCGGGCTGAAGATCGGCATCTTCAGCCGCGATCCCGCCGGCATGCTGCACGACCTCGCCGTGGCTGTCGTCCAGCCCTATGGCGTGCTGTGGTTCATCTACATGCTGGCCGTGTTCGGCCTCGTGGCGCGCATCCTGCGCGAGCTAGGCGTGCCGCACTGGATCGTCATCTCGGCTGCCGCCGCGCTGCAGATGTGGGCGCCGCATTCGGACAGCTATGCGCTCACGCAATTCGCCGCCTATTTCGTGTTCTTCTATCTCGGCTTCGTCATGGCGCCGCTGGTGTTCCGGCTGGTGGCGTGGACGCAAGCTCGTCCGGCGATCGCCGCTGCCGGGCTGATCGTGTGGGCCATCGTCAACGGCCTGCTCGTCTACTCGCCGGGCTACGCCGTCGAGCCGGTCGGCATGCAGATGGGCCTGGCGGCATGGCCGCCGCTGCATCTTGCGCTGGCCGTCGCCGGCGCGGTGGCGCTCTGCGTCGCCGGCGGCTTCCTGTCGAAATTCGCCGCGATGGAATGGCTGCGTTGGCTCGGCGAGCATTCGCTGGTCGTCTATGTCGCCTTCACCATCCCGATGTCGATCTTCCGCGGGACCATGCTGGCAAGCGGCCTTCTGACCGATACCGGCATGCTCAGCCTCGCGGTGCTGCTCGTCTCGGTCATCAGCCCGGTCGTTCTCTACTTCATCGTCAAGCGCACCGGCTTCGGAACCTTCCTGTTCGAGCGACCGGCCTGGGCGCATGTCGACAGGCCGACTGCCGGCCAGATCTCAAACAAGGGCGTTGCCCGGCCGGCGCGCGAGGCGGCTTGATGCAGAAGCGCGCCTAGCTTCCGATTATCATCGCCTGTAGCTGCTTCCGGTCCTCTTGGGACCATTGGCTCGGGTCTTCACCATGCGCGGACCGGGCATGAAGCTCAACGTGCTTCATCACCTCTTCCGCGTTTTCTGCCGTGAAGCTCCCGGGACAGGCTTCCATTCCCGGATAGTCCTTGCACCGATACGTATACGCCATCGCTGCCTCCCTTTTTAGGAACGCCTAATGGAGCGATGGGGCGAGACCTTTGTCAATGGACTGGTCTTAGACTGAAGACCACCGCCGTGCAAAGCCTGGCTAGGGCCGGCTATCTGCCGACTGTCGTGTCCTTGTCATGGTTGTACCCAGGACGGCGCACGGCCTTGATCTTGCCGCTGCTGCCGCCTCCGCAGAAGAAGCAGCCGCCACCGTCGGATTCCAATCCCGACACGCCGGAGGGCATCGCCAGCTCCTGCAGCACATCGCCCGTCTGGGGGTCGATGCGCAAGAGATCGCCCTCATCGCCTTCCCAGGTGGCATGCCAGAGCTCGCCATCGACCCAGGTGACGCCGGTGACGACGCGCTTCGACTCGATGGTGCGGATCACCTTGCCCGTTTCAGGATCGATCTGATGGATCTTGTGGGCCCTGTATTCGCCGACCCAGAGCGACCCCTCGGCCCAGGTCAGCCCGGAGTCGCCGCCATTGCCGGGGGCGGGAATGGTGGCCACGACCTTGCCTGTACTAGGGTCGACCTTGTGGATGCGGTCCTCGCCGATCTGGTAGAGATGCTCGCCGTCGAAGGCGGTCCCGGCATCGGAGGCAACGTCGATCGACCGCACGATCGCGCCGCTCTCCGGGTCAAGCGCCTTCAGCTTGTCGCCGGTGGCGAACCAGACATTCTTGCCGTCATAGGTGACGCCATTGATGCGCTCGGCATCCGGAAAGGGGCCGTATTCGCGCAGGATCTCGGCAGCGGCTCGTTTCATTTTCGATCTCCATTCGAACAATGGCCGCAGACTAGTCGCTCGGCAGCGGACCCGGAAGTAACAAGACAGTCGGGAATCCGGTCACCGGCGGCGTCATCCAGCGGCGCGCCCTGCCGCGGCCGACCGCCTGCACCTTGTTGTCGGCCGAAAGCGCTTCCAGCGCCCGCTGCACGGTGCGCGGGCTGGCGCCGAGCGCGATTGCCAGCGCCGAGCTCGACCAGGACTCGCCGTCGGCGAGGAAGGCGAGCACTGCGCCATGCTCCTCCTCGACAGGCGGCGCCAGCACCACGACCTCGGCTGCGGTCAGCGGCGTTAACGCAAAACCGGCGGCCGTCGCGTTGATTTCCGCCAGCGCGTTCATTTCGGCGCGCAGCCGGCCCATCTCAACCCTGAGCCGCGCACGATGCGATTCATCGGCGTGCCTGGCGCGGAAGGCGCGCTTCAGCAGCGCCTCCCGCGACGCATCCGCGGGCCAGGCCTCGGCCAGCGTGCGCGCCAGCGCAAACAGCACCGGCCGCGTCGCCAGCGAGACCACCATGTCGGCTATCCGCACGACATTGCGGCAGGCATCGACGACGAGGGCGCCTGAGGTGAGCAGCGCCTCAACCTCGTCGAGCTGCAGCGGAGTCTCCAAACCGTTCGACACGAGCCGCGCGACGGGCATGTTCAGCACGTGCGATGCGCTTTCGACCTCCGCCTTCAGCGCCGGGATATTGGCTTCGTAGGCTGCGAGCGCGGCCCGGCCAAGCGCGGCGCGCGCGGCCTTCGTCCGCAGGCGCCTGACCGCGATGCCCGCGGCCGCGAGCTCGTGCGCGACGCGCGCGACCGGCGGCAACGGCCCCGGATCGAAGCTGGCAAGCAGCCGCTCGGCTTCGTCGAGCCGGCCGATCAGGATAAGGCGACGCGCTTCGAGACTGCCGGCATAAGCGGCGTTCACCCGATCGCCATGCGCTTGAAGTGTCGTGCGGGCGGCTCGCAATGCCTTGTCCGGCCAGCCGAGATCGCGCGACACCAGCGCGATCTCGGCCTCGGCGACGACGCAGCGGGCGCGCGCAACCGCCTCTTTCGGGCTGAAGGCGCGGGCGGCGCTCTTCAGCAGCGCCTTGGCCTTGGCGAAATCGCCGAGCTGCGCCATCGCGATGCCGCGCAGCGCCAGCGCCGGGGCATCGTCGCGCAGCGCGACGCGCTTCAGGGCGCCCAGCGGATCACCGGTCGCGAGCGCGCGGCCGGCGGCATTGATCATCGAGTCCATGCAATGCCCGCCCCGATGCCCCCTTCCGGGTCTGCCGGATCAAATCGCGTCACACTTGTAACTCTCACCATCGCGCCGTCCGGCTCTAAGTTTCCCTTGTCACCCCAACCAAACGCAAGAACGGGACAAGAGCAATGACCCAACACATGAAGACACCACCGGTCGTTTCGCCGGAAGCCTGGGAAGGCGCGTATGAAGAAATGCTAGTGAAGGAAAAGGCGCTCACCCGCGCCCGCGACGCGCTGGCTGCGGAACGCCGCCGCATGCCGTGGATGCCTGTCGAGAAGAACTATGTCTTCGAAGGCCCAAACGGCAAGGCAAGCCTGCTCGACCTCTTCGAAGGCCGCCGGCAACTCGTCATCTACCGCGCCTTCTTCGAGCCCGGCGTCTATGGCTGGCCGGAGCACGCTTGCCGCGGCTGCTCGCTCGGCGCCGACATGGTCGGCAACCTCGCCCATCTCAACGCCCGCGACACCACGCTTGCCTATGCGTCCCGCGCGCCGCAGGCCGACATTCAGCGTCTGAAGCAGCGGATGGACTGGAAGATGCCCTGGTACACCATCACCGACAGCTGGGATAAGGATTTCGGCGTCGACGAATGGCACGGCCACAACGTCTTCATCCATGACGGCAACCGCATCTTCCGCACCTATTTCGTCAACAACCGCGGTGACGAGGCGTTCGGCACGGTGTGGAGCTATCTCGACGTCACCCCGCTCGGCCGCCAGGAGGTGTGGGAGGATTCGCCCGAGGGCTATCCGCAGACCCAGACCTACAAGTGGTGGAACTGGCACGACAACTATGAGGAAGGCGCCGCGCCCGACCAGCGATGGGTCGAGGTGTCGGATGCCGGCGAAGCGGCGTTTCGCAACAAGAACGCCTGAGCGCGAAGCGACTCTGGCGGCGTCGCCCCGCCGCCAGAGCCGAACTTTCCTGAAAGCAGTTGGAAGGTGGAGATCATGAGCATCGACAATCCCGCCCCTCGCCCGGCAGGCCTGAGCGGATTCGGCCTGGCCGACTGGTTGTGTCTCGCGGCGGCGCCGACCTTTGCCGTCATGGCGTTGCTCACGGCCGCCGATAGCGGACCGGACGCGATGTGCATGTCCGGACCCGGAGCCTCCGTGCTCAGCGGCATGGCGCCGATGTATTTCCTGATGGCTGCCTTCCACCTCGCGCCCTGGCTGCGGCTGCTCGCCAGAGGGGCGGCGGATTCGGCGCTTCAACCTGCCGACGAGCTGCCGGACTTAAGCGCGGAGCGGATGGCTGAGAGCAGGGATGCCGGCGTGTAGGGCTTTACCAGCCAGCCCAGCGGCTCCGCTGGCGCTGCCCGGGCGCGGACGTCGGAATCGGAATGCGCCGTCGCAAAAACCGACCGCAAACCGTAAATTCGAAACAACTCCAGGGCAGTTTGAATTCCATCCATGGCGCCGGACAGCCGGATATCCATCACAACCAGATCAGGCCGGTCCGCAGCTGCGCTATCGAGCGCTTCCTCGCCCGAGCCGACGACTAGGACCTCGAAACCGGCCGCGGTCAGAGTGCTCTCCATCTCGAGGGAGATGAGAAAATCATCCTCGACGACCAAGATCCGCGTGGGCAATGCGGCCGCCACAGGCTCGGCCGACGCGGCTTTCGTTGGGATTGGCCGACGGCGACCGTGTGGAGCAGCAAGCTCGGTCATCGAGAGCGATCCAGGAAGTGAAGAAGTGCCGGCGAGAGCTTCATGAGAACCGAATGCTGCAGCGCGTCTTCGGTTCCTTGGTAACGACAAGCTTGCCGTGCAGCTGCCGCGCCAAGCCCTGAACCAGCTTCAATCCGGACGAACGGTCGCGGACCGAAGCCAGGTCAAAGCCGGGACCGCTGTCTTCGACGAATACCTGGAAGCCGTCCGCATCGCGCCGAAGCCCGACCCGGATTGTGCCGACTCCGTCGGGAGTTCCATATTTTATGGCGTTGGTCAGAAGCTCGTTCAGGATCAGCGCCAGCGGCATTGCAACGTCATTCGAAAGCTTTGAATCGTCAGCCTCGAACTCAACCGCGAGTTCCTTCGGGAAGGTCTGTTTTATTGTCCCGCAGACCGCAAGCAAGAAACCCTTCGCGTTGAACTGCGTCGAATCGACCGTCTCGTACAGGACCTGCTGAGCAGCGGCCATGGCCGCGACGCGGTTGCCGGCTTCACGCAGGATTTCTCGCGCTTGCGGGTTCGCTGCTCGTTGACCGGCCAAGCTCAGCAGCGACTGCAGCATCTGCATGTTGTTCTTCACACGATGATTCAGCTCATTGAAGAGCAGCCGCTGCTGTGTTTCGGCCTGTTTGCGTTCGCTGATATCGACCAGCATGTTGATGCCGCCGACGATCTTGCCATCTTCATCGCGCAGCGGCGTCGGATACGGGATGAAGGGAATGCGCACGCCGTCCGGGCGCTCGGCGACGGCTTCAGCGTTGCGTATCGGACGCCCCTCCTTCAGGGAGACCGCCATCGGGCACTGGTCGTGAGGAAGCGGGGTTCCGTCCGGCCAGAACAGTTTCCACGTCACGCACCACTTATCCTTGCCGATCTGCGGAACGCGCCCGGAAAGCTCGACGGCCGCCTCGTTGAAAAAGGTTATCGTGCCGTCGGCGTCCGTCGTGTAGATCGCGGCCGGAATTGCCGCCAGAAGGTCGCGCAGCTGACGCTCGCTCGCCCGCAGCTTGGCTTCCGCCATCTTTTGGTCGGTAATGTCGCGCGCAATCTTCGAGGCGCCGATGATGCGGCCCTGGCTGTTGCGGATGGGCGAAATCGTCAGGGAAATATCGACGAGACTGCCGTCCTTGCGGCGACGCACCGTTTCGAAGTGATCGACGCTTTTGCCGCTGCTGATCGCCTGATGATTTCCGGCTCCTCGCCCAGCCGGTCATCGGGGATGATCATCGTGATGTGCCTGCCGATCGCCTCGTCGGCCGTGAAGCCGAACAGGCGCTCCGCGCTGGCATTCCATGAGGCGATAATGCCGTTGAGATCCTTGCTGATGATCGCGTCGTGAGAGGATTCGACAATGGCCACCAGCTGATTTGCGGCGCGCTCCGTCGTCTGGCGGGCGGTCTCGAGCCGCACGCGGTCGACCGCGAAGCCGAGTTGTCCGGCCACCGTCAGCGCAAAACGAAGCTCGGACTCCGCGAAATCGTGCGGATGATCGTAATAGGTCATGAACTTGCCGAGCAACTGACCGCGCACCGAGATCGGAATGAAAGCCAGCGCTGCAATGCCTTCGTCCCGCACAGCCGCCTTGAGGTCGTCCGGCAACCCGCTTTGCTCGACGTCTGCAATAGCGATTGGTTCGGGATCGCGTGTGTCTCGCGACCAGGGGGAATGGCCTTCGACGGCCTTTCTGTAAGCTTGCGACAGGCCTCGCGAGGCAGCAAATCTGAGGAAGCCGGTGTTGTCGAAAAAAAGTATGGACGCCCGGTCCGCACCCAATGCTCGAATGATGGTGCTAAGGGCTATCTCGCGAACCTCGCCGAGATTCGCCGCGCGCTGAAGGCTGTCCGTGAATTCGTAAAGCGCCGCCTGCTGCTCCAGATGCCGGACGAGCGCGGCCTCGGCCTTCTTGCGCGCGGTGATATCCTGCTGGACGCGCACCGCATACAAGAAGCGGCCTTCGGAGTCCCTTACGCTCGAGGACGTGACCGCGACCCAGACTCTTGCTCCGTCCTTGCGGATGAAGCGCTTCTCGTGCCGGTAGCTGTCGATCTCGCCTCGCACCTGACGCTCGAACTGACGCTGGTCCGTGTCGACATTCTCCGCCAGAGTGGCATCGAACACCGACCTACCCACAAGTTCATCGGCCGAATAGCCGAGCAGGTCGGCCAGGTAGCCGTTGACGCGCCCAAGTTCGCCCTTGGCGTTGACTTCAGCGATGCCAATCGCCGCATGCTGGTAAGTCGCAGCGAGCCGCTGTTCCTGTTGCCCAATGATCTCATCGCTCAGACGCCGGTCCGTGACGTCATGGAAACAGTTGATGGCTCCGACGACCCGACCGTCCTCGTCTTCGATCGGCTCGATGTGGACCATTACCCATATCGCCGTCCCGTCGGGGCGCTCGAGCTTGCCTTCAACCCCCCTGACGGGAATGCCGGTTCGCAGCACCGCGGCCATCGGGGTTTCGGCGCGCGCGATCTCGCGTCCATCGAGATAGAGCCTGTGGGATCCGCAATAAAGATCGGAATCCGAGCCAAGCAAGGGCGTTCGCCCCCACAAGTCGGCGGCGCGCTTGTTGAACCAAAGCAATCGGCCTTGCGCGTCGCAAGCGTAGATCGCAATGGGCAGCGTCTCGATGAAGTCAGGCGGAATTTGCAGGGCGACGGCGTCCTGCGGGGTACGGATAAACCCCTCGGTTCCTTGAAGGCTTTCGATGCGCATCTCCCATTCCCGCTCGGCAACGAAAAACCAAACGCATCGGATCGCCGAATGTTCCCGCGTGAGCTCCGACACTTCGGCATCGAGGCGGGTGCGGACATAACAGCTATTTCGCCGTGCCTCTGGAAGAGCTGCATGCGAGTCCGCATCGCCTTGACCTGGCGGATTGCCTTCCGCGCCGGCTCGCACAATAGTCGGGCCGATGTTCCAGGCGATAGCGAGTCACTGGTCGACGCTCATCCTTCTCCTGTCGTTGGCGATGGCGGCGGCCGGCATCGTCCATGCCATCATGACGAAGGAAGACGTGCGCGCCGCCACGGGGTGGGTCGGCGTGATGCTTCTGTCGCCCTTCCTCGGCGCGATCATCTACGCCATCGCCGGCATCAACCGCATCCGCCGCGCGACGATCAGCGCCATGCGGCCCAGCGCCGGTTCGGCGGATGAGGGGCACAATCGCGACGTCGCCGTCGAAGCCTTGATCGAGGCCCAATTCGGCCAGCGCTTCGTCGGATTGAAGACGCTGGGCGACAGGGTGGCGCGGCGTCCGCTGACTTCGGGAAACACGATCGCCGTGCTCGAGACCGGCGACGAGGCCTATACGGCGATGTGCCGGGCGATCGACAGCGCGCAAAAGAGCGTGCTTCTCGAAACTTACATCTTCGACAACGACGCCGTCGGACAGATGTTCGTGCAGTCGCTCTCCGCCGCGGTCGAACGCGGCGTTGCCGTGCGCGTGCTGATCGACGCCGTCGGCGTGCGCTATTCGGTACCCAGCATCCTGAAGCAGCTCAGGGAGGCCAACGTCGCCGTCGATCTCTTCAACGGCAACATCGTCATGGGCTTGAGACTTCCTTATGCGAATCTCAGAACCCACAGGAAGGTCCTGGTCATCGACGCGACGGTGGCGTTTACCGGAGGCATGAACATCCGCAAGGGGTTCTCGGCCGAATTCGCCGGTTCCGACAGCTCCAGGGACACGCATTTCGAGGTCACCGGGCCGGTGGTGGTCGACCTGTTCTCAGTCGCCGCCGAGGACTGGCGCTTCGCCAGCAACGAGGCGCTGAAGGGCGACGCCTGGCAAGTCGAGCGAGCCGCCCCGCCGCCCGGCCAGCCGATGCTGGTCAGAGCCGTGGCGACAGGACCGGATGCCGCGAACGAAACCAACCACAAGCTGCTGATGGGGGCGTTTTCGGTCGCCCGCAAATCGATCCGCATCATGTCGCCCTATTTCCTGCCGGACCGCGAGCTGATCAGCGCGCTGACCACGGCCGGCGCGCGCGGCGTCGAGATCGACATCGTGGTGCCGGCAGTGAACAATCTTTTCCTCGTCGACCGCGCCATGACGGCACAGTTCGACCAGGTGCTGAAGCATTATTGCCGGGTGTGGCGCCACCAAGGCCCCTTCGATCATTCGAAACTTATGGCAATCGACGGCGCATGGGCTTATGTCGGCTCGTCCAATCTCGACGCCCGGTCGCTCAGGCTGAATTTCGAGATCGACATGGAGGTCCTGGATGCCAACTTCGCCCGGGCGATCGAGGCGCGTATCGACGCGGCGATCGCGTCGGCGAAACCGGTGACACTCGAGATGCTGCGGGCCAGAGCCTTCGTCATTCGTGTCCTCGACCGATTGCTGTGGCTGGGATCGCCCTATCTGTAGGCAAGGAAGACGAGCAGCAGGAACCATGGAGAGAAACGGACGCACCCTCCCCGAAACCGTGCTCCTGTCGATCCGCGGCAGAAAGATGCGGAAAGCGAAAGCCACGGCGCCCAAACGGGTCGGCGGCGCCGAGATGGTGGTCGCCTCCTACAACGTCCACAAATGCATCGGCACCGACCGCAAGTTCGACCCCGAGCGGACCGCGCGCGTCATCCGCGAGATCAGCCCCGATGTGATCGCGCTGCAGGAGGCCGACAACCGCTTCGGCGACCGCGCCGGACTGCTCGACCTCAACCGCCTCGAAATCGAAACGGGGCTGGTGCCGGTGCCGGTCACCGGAAACGGCAAGGCACATGGCTGGCGCGGCAACGTGCTTCTGTTCAAGCGGGGCACGGTGCGCGACGTGCACCAGATCAAGCTGCCCGGCCTGGAGCCGCGCGGGGCGCTGGTCGCCGAGATCGACCTCGACGAGAACCGGACGCTGCGCGTGATCGCCGCGCATCTCGGCCTGTTGCGCCGCTCGCGCTCGGAACAGGCCCGCGTCGTGCTCGATATCATGAGCAGCGCCGACGAAAGGCCGACGCTCCTGCTCGGCGACCTCAACGAATGGCGGCTGGGCAACCGCTCCGCGCTCAACACGCTGCACACCACCTTCGGCCCCTCGCTGCCCGCTGTGCCCACCTTTCCGTCGGGCCTCCCGGTGCTGGCGCTCGACCGGATCATGGGCAACCGCGACGGCATGGTGTCGGCGGTGGAAGCGCATGACACGCCGCTGTCGCGCGTGGCGTCCGACCACCTGCCGCTGACCGCCTTCGTGCATCTGTAGATCGAGCGATCGCCCTACCCTTCCCTGAGCCAGACCAGCATCTCGCCGGGATCGCGGTTGTCCCAGGCGAAGTAAGGAATTGCCTTGAGCGTCGTCTCTTCGGTTTCCGGCGGCTCGGGGCGGTAGAGATCGCCGCCCCAGTTCTTCGCCTCGGCCCGGCTGCCGATCGCCGAAAGCGTGACGATACCGCCGAGCAGGTTCGGCTCTTTGTGCGCCTCCAGCCTGGCCGTGCGCGGCAGCGCAATGCGGTGCAGGCCACCGCCATTGTCGGTTTCCTCGACGCAGTAGAGCAGCGGGCCGCGCGACAGCGCGACGCGGCCGATGTCCTGCCGCACCTCCGGATTCGCGAAGAGGCGCGCCATCGACATTTCGAGGTCGAGCTCGACGCGGTCGCCCTTTTGCCATTCGCGGCGGATCGCGGCATAGCCGTCGACCGTGACCGCATCGAGATCGAGCATATTGCCGTTCACCTTCAGCGCCGCGTTGCGGCACCAGGCGGGCACGCGCAGGTAAAGCGTGAATTCCACCGGTGTCTGTGCCCCGATCTCGATCGAGACCGCGCCGTCCCAGGGATAGTTGCTGGTCTGGACCAGGCTGACCGACCGGCCGGCGATCTCGAAGCGTGCGGTGGAGTCGCCATAGAGGTGCACGGCCAGCGCGTCGTCGGCGAGGCCGTAGAAATAGCTGCCGATCGAAGCCACCATGCGGCCGATATTGGGCGGGCAGCAGGGGCAGCGGTGCCATTTCCAGCGGTGGTGGCCGCCGCGGCTTTCCAGCGGGTTCTCGTAGAAGAACAGCGAGCCGTCGAGCGACAGGCCCGAGATCGAGCCGTTGTAGAGCGCCCGCTCCATCATGTCGGCATAGCGGCGGTTCGGCCCCATGCCCAGCATCCGGCTCGCCCAGAACACCAGGCCGACCGAGGCGCAGGTCTCGGCATAGGCGGTTTCGTTGGGCAGGTCGTAGTCGCTGGTGAAACCCTCATTGTGAGCCGACGGCCCGAGGCCGCCGGTGACATAGAGGCTCTTGGTGGTCAGATCGTCCCACAGCCTGTCGAGCGCAGCGCGCAAGCTGTCGTCGCCATATTCGGTGGCGATGTCGGCCATGCCGGAGAAGAGGTACATCGCCCGCACAGCGTGGCCGACGACCTTGTCCTGCTCGCGCACCGGCTTGTGCGACTGATTGTATTCGTAGGTCTTGAAATGATAGGCCTTCGGGTCGGCGCCGCGGGCGCGCGCCTCCTCGTCGAAATAATGCGGCTGCTGGCCGCGCTGGTCGATGAAGTACTTCGCCAGATCCATGTACTTCTTCTCGCCCGTCGCCCGCGCGAGCTTCACCAGCGCCAGCTCGATCTCCTCATGGCCGCAATAGCCCTTTTTCTTGCCGGGCTCCGGGCCGAACATCGAGGCGATGTGGTCGGCGTAACGGCTCATGATGTCGAGCAGCTTGCGCTTTCCCGTCGCCTGAAAGTAGGCGACGGCGCCCTCGATCAGATGGCCGGCGCAGTAGAGTTCGTGGCAGTCGCGCAGGTTGGTCCAGCGGAGACCCGGCTGGATGCGCTGGTACCAGCTGGAGAGATAGCCGTCCTCCTGCTGCAGCTTGCCGTACATGTCGATGACGGCATCGATCTTCTTCTCCAGCTCCGGATTGCGGCGCCGGTAAAGCGAATAGGCGGCGGTCTCGATGGTCTTGCCCCAGTCGGAATCCCAGAACATCTGGGTCGTCACCGTCGAGCCGGTGAACTCGGCGCCCTGCGCGTCGGCCTCGTCGGGCGACGGCGAATGGAACGGAATGACGACGCCCGGCGACGGCCGGTCGGGATCGATCTGCTCCAGCATGCGCGCCTCGACGCAGCGGTCGTAGAGGATGCCGGCGGTCTTGGCGGCGACCGCGTCGACCCGGTCGCCCCAGAAGCCGCGGACATCGACCTGCGGCACGGGCAGCGGCCGGAAGGCAAGCTTCGGCTTCGCGGTCGCGGCTGCCTGGGCTGCGGTTGCGGATTGTGCTGCGGTCATAACGTCACTCCATTCGAATGCGGGAAAATCATTTGACGGCCCCGGCCATCAGGCCGCGGATGTAGAAGCGCTGCAGCGCCAGGAACAGGATCAGGCAGGGCACCATCATCACCGTGACGCCCGCCTGCACCGCGCCCCAATCGATGGCGCCGAAGCGGCCGGACTGAAGCGCGGTCATCATCACCGGCAGGGTGAATTTCGACTGGTCGGTCATCAGCACCAGCGCGGCCAGGAACTCGTTCCAGGCGCCGAGGAAGGCGAAGAGCGCGATGGTGACGACGCCCGGCCAGACCAAAGGCAGCATCACCTTGACCAGCATGGTGACATTGTTGGCGCCATCCATGCGCGCCGCCTCCTCGATCTCGCGCGGCACCGCGTCGAAGGCGTTGCGCATCATGAAGATCGAGAACGGCAGCTGCAGCGTGACATAGACGCAGACCAGGCCGGTCAGCGTGTTGTGCAGACCGAGTTTCGTCAGCACCAGGAAGATCGGCGTCAGGATCGACTGGAACGGGATCATGATCGTCGACAGGATGAGGATGAAGAAGAAGTCCCGGAACGGGAAGCGGAAACGCGAAAAGCCGTAGCCGGCGAGCACGCTGACCAGCACGGAGAGCAACACCGTCATCACCGAGACATAGATGCTGTTCTGCGCCGAGGCCCAAAGCCCGTCGCCGAAGGTGTTCAGCGTCTGATAGTTCTCGACCGAGAAGCCGGTGGTCGGCCAGGGCGGCAGCGGCGGCTGGCGCGCTTCCTGCGCCGGCTTGAAGGTGGAGAGCACCGTCCACACGATCGGCGCCAAAAACAGCACCGAGGCGATGATGCCGGTGGAATGCCTGGCGAGGCTAAAGGCCGCCTTGCGGTGCTGCGACATCGCCTCGGCCATCAGTCGAGCCCCTCGGGCTTGCGCAGCAGCCAGAGCTGGATGAGGCTGAGCGCCACCAGGATGACCAGCAGCACCATGGAAAGTGCCGCGCCGTAGCCGAGCTTGAACGATACGAAGGACTGGTTGAAGATCCAGTAGACCGCCGTCAGCGTCTGGTTGCGCGGGCCGCCGCGCAGGATGATGTAGAACTGGTCGAAGGCGAGGATCGAGCCCGCGACCGACAGGATCAGCGCCAGCGCCAAAGTGCGGCGCATCAGCGGCAGGGTGATGGCCCTGAAGCGCGCGAACGGCCCTGCCCCATCGATCACGGCCGCCTCCTGCAGATCCTGCGGGATCGACTGCAGACCGGTCATCAGGATGATCATGGTGAAGCCGGCGACCTTCCAGACCACCATGGCGATGATCGACCAGAAGGCCGGCTGGAAGGTGGCCAGAAGATTGACCTTCCTCTCGGTCAGGCCAAGGTCGTAAGCGGCCGGGCTGAACAGGCCGGAATCGACATTCAACAGCCACGACCAGAGCAGGCTTGCGGAAGCAAAGCCCACCACCGCCGGCATGAAGAAGGCCGTGCGGTAGAGATTGGTGAGCGGGCGCGGCCGCTCAATGAAGATCGCCAGCGGGAAGGCGACGGCGAAGATCGCGATGGTGACGATCAGCGTGTAGTAGAAGGTGAATTTGAGCGCGTTCCAGAACCGGGTGTCGCGCAGGATGGCGACATAGTTATCGAGGCCGATGAAAGCGTGCTCGCCCATCAGCGGCCAGTTGTGCAGCGACATCCACGCCGTCATGCCGAGCGGGATGACGAAGAAGACAGTGACGAAAGCGACGGCTGGCAGGACATAGAGCAGGCCCACCCATTGCCGGCGGCTGACGCCGATGCGTCTGGCGCGGGCGGGCGCGGAGGTTGCAGTGAGGGTGGTCATGGCTGAGCTCCCCCTTCTCCCCTTGTGGGGTGAGCAGCCGGTTCACCGAAGGTGAATTCATCGTGCCAGTGGCACGATGAAAGGCCGGCGAACGCCGGGACGCTGCGAAGCAGCGGGGACCCGGCCGGGGGTGGATCGGCCACCGCCCGGCCCTTCGCAGGCTCAGGGCGTTCGAAGCTCGAAAAGCCAAGCAATTGGCTTTTCGTCCGCTGCGCGGACCGCTTCTCACCCCACAAGGGGAGAAGCGGGAGCGAACCTCGCGGCGCCTCAACTTGGCGATGATGATGAGTGAGCTTTCTCAACGCGATAATCCTGCCATTTAGCGCGGCGTCCCCCTCCCCCTTGAGGGGAGGGTCCGGCCGAAGGCCGTGGGTGGGGTCCGCTGTGAAGTGCGCCTACGGGGAGATAGCGTCGGCGTACTTCGCGGGCGACCCCACCCGGACCTGCGGTCCGACCTCCCCTCGAGGGGAGGTTTAGGGCCGCGCTTTACTTCTGCGGCGCCTGGTCGATGATCGACTGCATGGTCTCCTGGGCATTGGCGATGGCGCCGTCGACATCGTCGCCGAAGAAGACCTCGTTGACCATCTGCGTCCACGGCCCGTTGGCGGAGTTGATCAGGTCGTTGAACACCACCGAATAG
This sequence comes from Mesorhizobium sp. WSM3879, assembly GCF_002294915.1. Classification (NCBI taxonomy): domain Bacteria; kingdom Pseudomonadati; phylum Pseudomonadota; class Alphaproteobacteria; order Hyphomicrobiales; family Phyllobacteriaceae; genus Mesorhizobium; species Mesorhizobium sp. WSM3879. The sequence goes on from NZ_NSFZ01000008.1 coordinate 283,707, forward strand.
GGCGTGCGGCCCTTGGCCATCGCCTCGGCCGCCACCTGGTAGCGCGGATCGAGGTCCTTCAGCGCCTCCTTGGCGATGTCGCCGCGCACCGGAAGGCTACCATATTTGGCGAGGATGGTCTGGCCCTCGAGCGAGTAGGCGAAGTCCAAAAACTCCTTCACCACGGCGATCTTCTTGGTGCCCTTGGTGACGACGAAATTGTCGCCGCCGGCGAAGGACGACCAGCCGCCATCCTTGCCCGGCAGGAAGGTGATGCCGTAGTCGATATCAGGATATTGCGTGTTGAGCGCGCCGATGGCGAAGGCGCCGGACGGCGAAAGGCCGATCTTGCCGCCGGCAAAGGCGGCGAAGAAGTTGGCGCCGGTGTCGGTCTGCGCACCCTCGGGCACCAGCCCCTTCTTGACCATCGAGCGGTAGAGGTCGATCGCGCCGCGCAGCTGCGGGCTGTCCAGCGTCGCCTTGGAGCCGTCCTCGGAGAGGATGTCGCCGCCCGAGGCCCAGATCAGCGGCGTGAAGGTGAAGATGTTGCAGCCGCCGCAATTGCCGGAGAAGTAGAAGCCCTTGATGTCGCCGCCGAGCGCATTGACCTTCTCGGCGTCGGCCTCGATCTCGGCCCAGGTCTTCGGCCCTTTTTCCGGGTCGAGCCCGGCCTGCTTGAACAGCTTCTTGTTCCAGATCAGCACCGAAGAATCGGCCGAGAACGGCAGGCCGTAGATACGGCCCTTATAGGTGCCGGTCTTCACATGCGCCGGCGAGAGGCTCGAAAAATAGGGCAAGGATTTCGCCCAGTCGGTGATGTCCTCCAGCTGGCCGGCGGCAGCGAAGGACGGGGTGTAGATGAGGTCGAGCGACAGCGCATCGGGCGCGGTGCCGCCGGCGGCGGCCGCGCCATATTTCGGGATGATCTCGGCGTTCGGGATGATGTCGAGCTTGATCTGGTCCTTATGCGCCTTGTTGAAGGCGTCGACGATGCGCGGCATGAAATTCGAGCCGTCGGCGCGCACCCAGATGTTGGCGGTCTCGGCGGACGCCGCCTGCAGGCCGCCGCCGATCACGGCTGCGGCCAAGGCCAGCTTGGCAAACATGGTTTTCACGGTATTCCTCCTCATTGTTCTCCTCCCAATTTGGCCGTTGCGCGACGGCCGTTTCGTTCGATGCCTCAGCCGTCCGGCGGACGGCCGCATGACTGACGCACCACCAGCCGGCACGGCAGTTTCCTGATGCCCGGCGCGGCCGGCTGGCCGCCCACGAGCGAAAGCAGAGCGAGCCCGGCCTCGCGGCCGAGCGTCGAAAGATTCATGTCGATCGAGGTCAGCGGCGGGCGCGTCGCCTCAGCCACGATCTCCCAATTGTCGAAGCCGATGACGCCGACATCGTCGGGCACGCGGATGCCGCGCTCGCGCAGCGCGTCGATGACGCCGCGCGCGATCTGGTCGTTGCCGCAGAAGACGGCGTCGGGCCAGCCTTCCCTGCCCCGGCCGTTGCCGAACAGTTTCGCCACCGCATCGTGGCCCCAGCCTTCCGACCAGGCGCCGAGCAGCGGCTCGCCGATCGGCAGGCCGTGCGCCGCGAGCACTTCCCGATAAGCCTCAGCCCGCGCGTGCACCACGGCAAAGCCCGCCGGTCCGGTGACATGGGCGATGCGGCGGCGCCCGAGCCGCAAAAAATGCTCGACCGCCAGCCGCGCGCCGCCGGCGTCGTCCGAAACCAGGCCGACCGCGCCGGGATCCGGCTGGGTGAAGGCATAGACGACGGGAATGCGCAGATTCGAGAGATCGATCGGCAGATGGCGGTCGATGCGCTTTCCCGTGGCGATGATGCCGTCGACGCGCTTGTCGAGCATGGCCTCGACATGCAGCTGGCCGAGCCTTGTGTCGTCCTCGACATTGCACAGGAACACCGAGACGCCATTGTCGACCAGCGCATCCGAAACGCCGGCCATCAGCGGCAGCGAGAAGCGGCCATAGGTATCATTGGTGAGCAGGCCGACGGTGAAGGAACGCTTGCGCAGTAGGCTCTGCGCCAAATGGTTCGGCCGGAAGCCGAGACGCTGCGCCACCGCACGGATGCGCTCGCGCGTCTCGGCGGTCATGCGCCCCTGCCCGTTCAGCGCCTTGGACGCCGTCGCCACGCTGACCCCGGCCGCAGCCGCCACCTCGCGCAGCGTGACCGGCGGCTTGGCGGAAACTGGCGCTGGCTCGGCGTCGGAAGACATAGTTCGAGGCGCATCCCTGAGTTGGGAAAAGGTTTTCCCTTATCGCCCTGCGCGAAGATGACGGGTGAGGTCAGCGCACGCGAGGCCAGTTGGGAAAAGGTTTTCTCAGAAGGGAGATTAGGCGAAGGTGGCGGCGTTGGCAAGGGGAAAGGACTCGACGCGGCTGCTCGCCCAATCGTTGACGTGCGTGGGCTATCATAAGTTCCAGTCTCGATGAACCGGAAGGGCCCGCAAGCAGACTTGTCGGTTTCCCAGAAGTAACTAGCGTAAACCTGCACGACCGATATGTGGCGCAACTCGGCGGAGAAGCGATTTTGCGGTTTTACCAGTTGGTCGCGATGTATTTTGGTTGGAGATATTCGAGCAGGCCGTGATGCCCTCCCTCGCGGCCGAGCCCGCTTTGCTTCATCCCCCCGAAGGGCGCTGCCGGGTCCGAAACCAGGCCACGATTGACGCCGACCATTCCACTTTCGATGCGTTCGGCGACCCTCAGGGCGCGTCTGAGATCACTACTGTAGACGTAGGATATGAGGCCATACTCCGTGTCGTTCGCCAGCCGGACAGCCTCGTCTTCCGTATCGAAGGGCGTGACCGCTGCGACCGGCCCAAAGATCTCTTCCTTCGCGATGTCGGAATCGGGAGAAACGTCAGCTAGGACTGTCGGAGGATAGAAGAAGCCCTCGCCAGGCCGCGGTTTGCCGCCCGTTTCGATACGCGCCCCACGGGCAACGGCATCCTTCAGCAAGCGATCAACCTTCTCCACGGCCGTCGCGGTAATAAGGGGCCCGAGCTGGGTCGTCGCTTGAAGACCCGGCCCCACTGAAAGCGACGACATTTCCTGGGTAAGCCGGCGGACAAAAGCGTCGTAAATGCCGCGCTGCACATAGAAGCGATTCGCCGCAGTGCAGGCTTCTCCGCCGTTGCGCATCTTGGCGACCATGGCGCCGGCCACGGCATCGTCCAGATCCGCATCATCGAACACGATGAAAGGAGCGTTGCCGCCGAGTTCCATGGAACAGCTGATGACCCGGTTGGCGGCCTCACGCAACAGGATGCGCCCAACGGCCGTCGAACCCGTGAATGACAGTTTGCGCACCCGACTGTCGTGCAGCATCGCGCTCACCACAGGCCCCGCGGCCGTGGTCGTCACGATGTTGACGGCACCTTCGGGCAAACCGGCTTCCATGAGGATCGCACCGATCGCCAACGCGGTCAGTGGAGTCTCAGCCGCCGGCTTCAGTACGCACGTGCAACCCGCCGCGAGCGCCGGGGCGATCTTGCGGGTCGCCATGGCCGCCGGGAAATTCCAGGGTGTGACGAGAACGGCGATGCCAATCGGCTGGTATTGAACCACGATTCGGTTTGCACCGCCCGGCGCGTGGCCGATGTCGCCGAGAGTACGCACCCCCTCCTCGGCGTACCATCGGAAGAACTCCGCGGCATACGTTACCTCTGCGCGAGCGTCTGGGAGGGCCTTGCCGTTCTCCAGAGATATCAGTTGCGCCAGCCATTCGGCACGATCGAGCATGAGCCGATGGCAGCGCATCAGCATGTCCGATCGCCGGCGTGAGGGGGTTTGCCTCCACATAGTCGCAGAAGCCTCCGCAGCATCGATCGCCCGGATTGCGTCGGCGACTGCGCCGTCTGCGACAGACGCGATCGTGAGCCCGTTGGATGGATCGGCGACATCAAACCGATTGCCGCCGGTTGCACTTGTCCATTTGCCGCCCACCAGCAGATCCACAGGAGCGCTTGCAATGATAGCCGCAGCATCCGCGCAAAACGATTCGATATCCCTTGCTGTCTGACTCACACCCATCCTCTCGCGGCTTTAGAAAACATGCGCAACCAGTCTGTCGATTGCTGGAACCAATATGAAATTGGTATTGCAACCGGTGTCAATATAGATCAAATTGGTTGCAGAGAAATCCGCCCGTTTCTTAGTGGAGTGGCCGCATGACCGTCGTTTTGAGGGATTTCATCGAGGCGGCTGGATTGCAGCCAGGCGACCGGCTGCCACCCGAGCGCGATCTCGCGCTCAAGCTAGGTTTACCCCGCACGGCCCTCCGGCGCATGCTGGCCGAGATGGAGCAAGAGGGGCGCCTGCTTCGCCATGTCGGGCGTGGCACTTTCGTCGCCGAGCGAGGGGCAACCGCGAGCGCTCCGTATCGCGCACACGATGCCTCTCGGAAAGAACTGTGGACCTATCCCGCTGAGGTCTTCGAAGCACGATTAATCATCGAGCCGAAGGTGGCGGCGCTCGCGGCGTTGCGGGCGACCCCCTATGAAACTGAAGAGATGCACAAGGTCATCCAGCATGGCAGTACCGCCGCGACGCTGGCGGAGTTCGAGCGTTGGGACGCCGCGTTCCATCAACTGGTAGTGGTGGCGGCCCGCAATGGATTGCTGGCCTCGCTCTACGAAGGTATTCACTCGCTTCGGGCGGGGCGTCTTTGGGGGCGCATGAAAGAGCTGTCTCTGACGAAAGAGCGTATGCAGGAGTATACGGCTCATCATCGCGCGATCTTACAGGCGATCACTGACCGCGATGGTGGGCAGGCCGAACAAAGAATGCATAGCCATATCTTGACCGCGAGAGCCAACATACTCGGATCGGAGACAATGGGGTGAGTAGGCCTCATCGCCAAAATTTTGAGATTGCCGAACCGAGCAGAATGGCGCGTTCGAACGCTAATCGCTTGTCGTTCTATTCAAGGCGGGGCATCTGACACTGTTTTCAAGACGGACGCGGTGCGCGCCATCCAGACAAGATGAGGTTCCTGTACGCGGCGGGCCCGTCGCCAAGGAAGAGCAAGGTTATCGCCTCTTTGCTTCGGGCTGGCGACGGCGCATCGCACGTTTATCCCGCCATTCGTAAAGGGAATAGACAAGCGGGATGAACCATGGCTTGCCGCGGTAAAACGGCACGGCCTTCGGAGCGGGGTCGAAATCGAAGGCGGACTGCGCCTTTTCGGTTTCGCCGAGGATCTTGAAGGCGGCCTTCTTGCCCAGCCAGCGGGCCCAGACCACTCCGGAGCCGCAGAAGCCGGTGGCGTAAACCGTATCGCCCGAGGTGAAAATCCGAGGCACCATGTCGCGATGCATGGCGACCTGGCCAAACCAACTATGCGTCAGGCCGACGCCCCTCAGTTCGGGGAAAATTCGGCCAAGTTCGCTGCGCAAATGGGTGGTCGGCGCCAGCGCGTCACCCGCCGTGGTGCCGTCCCTGCCGCCGAAGAGGATGCGCGATCCGTCCGCCGAAGGGCGATAGTAATAGCTGAGCTGGCGCATATCGCCATACATCATGCGCTTCGGCATCAACCGGTCCATCACGCCTTCTGCCAATGGCTCGGTAGCGATTATGCGGCTGCGCACCGGCACAATACGGCGTCGCAGCCAAGGATCGAAGCCGTCGGTATAGGCATCCGTGCAGATCAGCACCTTCCTGGCGAGAACGTCACCGCGCGACGTTCTCACACGGACCCCGCCGGCCTCGGCGATGGTTCCCGTAACGGCTGTGTTCTCATGGATTACCGCTCCGGTTGCCATTGCCACCCGTATAATACCCGCAAGCAGCTTGGCCGGATGCAGGCCACCGGTATCCATCCGCACGAATCCACCCGTGTAGAAATCCGTCCCGATATAGGTCGGCACGTCCAACCGGCCAACGGGATGAGCCTCGATGCCCAGAAAGCGCCGCAGTAGATCGGCGGAGCGGCTGAGTTCGTCGCATTCATCAGCGTTGATCGCGCCCACGAACAGGCCGGAGAGATGGAAGTCACACTCCACCTTCTCCTCCTTCAGAAAGGCCCACAGGTCTTCCCGTGCGGCCTTTCCCTCCATCAGGATCTCGGTGGCGCGGGCCTCGCCGAATCTTCTGATCAATTCCTTGCGCCCGGGTCGAATGCTCCCGCTCGCCATGCCGCCATTACGACTGGAAGCCGCCTGCCCCAGCGACTGGCGATCGAAAAGCTGAACACTGCGACCGGGACGAGCAAGCTCGATGGCCGCCGAAAGTCCTGCATAGCCTCCCCCAACGATCGCCACGTCGCATTTGGAGGCGACCCGGCGGACTGGGAGGGGAGAGAAGGTGCAATCCTCCCACCAATAGGGCGTGGATTTGAAGGGGCCAGCGGAATCGGCGGTCATGGGAACATACCAGCTTTTGGTCGGATCGGCGGGCAAGCGCAAACCGGTCAATCACGTGAGACCCAGAGTTTGCGCGTGGTTTCGATAGCACGCCATACGCCGGTGAATCCCGGATGCATGACGAAGGCGTCGCCAGCCGCGATGCGGCGCGGCGGGCAGCCATCCTCAGTGAGTTCGGAGACACCCGAAAGGATGTAGCAGAACTCGAAAGTCTCGCCCTTAATCGAACGATAGGCGCCAGGCGTGACCTCCCAGACCCCCGCCTTCACGGCGCCGTCTGCGGTCTGGGCGATATCCCAGCTCAGAAAACGTGGATCGCCCTCCACAAGGCGGTCGGGCAGAGGCTGCCCTTCGCGTGGGCGCGGAAGCACATTCTGGTCGATGAACGTCAACTTGGACATAGGGATGTGGCCTTTCTGCGCGTTGAACGCCGTTCGAACCAAAGTTGCCGCTCCAAAAGCTTCAAGGCAGTCAGTCCGACGACATTGAGGGTGAGGTAGAAGACGGAGGTGATGATGAAGATGTCCATAATGGCGAAGGTTTCGCTCATCAGGCGTTTGGCCCAACCGGTGATTTCGAGCACAGCGATGGTCGAAGCGAGGCTGGATTCTTTGACGATGATGGCAACCTCACTGCTGTAGGATGGCAGCGCTTGTCGCAAAGCCAGCGGGAACTTGATCCGGCGCAAGATAATCCAAGGCGACATGCCGCAGGCTTCCGCCGCCTCGATCAGCCCGCGCGGCAGGGATAAAAACGCGGTTCGAAAGATTTCGGCTGTGTAGGCACCGGTGTTCAACAGGACCGCGAGAATGGCTGCGTGCAGGCCGTCGCCGATCAGCCACCAAATCACCGGGTTGGAGCGAAAGAACCCGACCTGCCCTAATCCGTAGTAGATCACGAATATCTGCACTAGCATGGGCGTGCCGCGAAAGACGGCGCAATAGGCGTCGGCCGCCGTGCAAACCAAGCGATTGCGCGAAGTGCGCGCGAGCGCCACCAGGATGCCGAATGGCAGTCCTAAGCCCACGCCGAACACCGAGATCAGAAGCGTTGTCTTTGCGCCGGTGAGAAGGAACGGAATCGCATAGGCAATAATGGTGAAATCCATTCTAACCTCCGCTGAAGCCGCGATTGATATGGCGCTCAGCCAGGCCGAACAGGGTCTGGCTGACTGCTGTCATGGCGAAGAACAGCGAGGCAGCGATGCAGTAAAAGAGAAGTGGCGAGCGCGTGATGCCCGCCGCGATAGCCGCCATACGCATGAGTTCCTGCATGCCGACGATGGAAACGAGTGAAGTATCCTTGATCGTCATCTGCCAGACATTGTTGATCCCGCCGAGAGCAAGCCTCAACGCGAGCGGCAACGTGATTCTGAAAAAGGCGACCGATCGAGGCAACGCCAAAGATTTCGCGGCTTCAAGAAGACCGTTGGGAACGGCTTCCAAAGCGCCTCGCATCACCTCGATCGAATAGGCGCAGGAAATGGTCGCGATGGCGAGGATGCCGATAATGGACGGGTAGGCACTTTCAGCCGTGTCTCGGTAGCCGAAGGCAACGGCTATCTTCTGCACCCAGTCGACAGAGCCAAAGAACAGGAGATAGATCACAAGAAGACCCGGCACGCCGCGGACGACGATGCTGTAGACATCGATCATCTGGGACAGCACCGGGACCCGCTGCCAGCGCGCTATGGCAAACGGGACGGCTGCGATCAACCCGATCATCATGCCGACCAGCCCGATGCAGATCGTCACGAAGGCGCCGCGCAGCAAAGCGAGTCCCCAGCCCTGCTCCACAACCAGCAACCAGATAGTTTCAAACATGGATGACACCCGTCGGGCCGCCGCGGGCTGCGACGGCCAGTTGTTGCGAGAGGATCACTTCTTGCACGGAATGGTGTAGTCGTCCTTGAACCACTTGAGGGAAGACTCCTTGATCTTACCTCCATCGATCATGTTGCAGAGCGCGGCATCTACCTTAGCCTTGAGTTCGGCATTCCCCTTGCGCATGCCGACACCCATGCCGTGGCCGAGGGTTTGAGGATCGCTCATCGCCGTAATCTTCACATCGATCTTCGTGAAGTTGGCGCCGTCCGGTGTAGCGAGGAAATCCATCCAGGTCGGGGAGTCGCCGAAAGCGGCATCCAGGCGGCCAGCCGCAAGATCAGCGGTCTGCTGAGTGGTGGCATCATAAGTCTTGAGATCGGCGCTGGTCGCCCGCTTGCCGATGAATTTGGCATAGGTCGTGCCTGTCACGACGCCGACACTCTTTCCCGCGAGCGCCTTTTCGATCTCCTCGAGACTCTTGAGCCCGGCAAGAGCGGAATCTTTGGGGACCACGAAATAGAGCGGCGTGGTGGCGTACGGGATGGAGTAGTCGATCTTCTTCTGGCGCTCGGCAGTGATGCCAAGGCCGGAAATGATCACGTCGAAGCGGTCGCTATCCATGGAGGGAACCAGCGAACTGAAAGCCTGCACCACGAATTTGCACTTCAACTTGAGTTCGGCGCAGATACCGTTGGCAACGTCGGCGTCGAAGCCGGTGACGTTTCCGTTGGCGTCGGCCATGCTGAACAGCGGCGCGTCCCCTTCCGTGCCGACGCGTAGGACGCCTTCCTCGGCGCGCGCGGCACCGACTGCGGCGGCGAGCATGAAACCGGATACGAAAATCGAACGAAACGTTTGAACTGAAAGCATGAGTGTTACCCCTTTTCTTGTTCTGCTGAAGAAAACCGCGATCACGCGGCGGCTGGCATGACGCTGGAGAGAAACCGTTTCACCGCCTCCGAGGCAGGGTTGCGAAACAACTCTTCCGGCGCATCGTCCTGCTCAAGGATACCTTTGCGCAGGAATATCATTCGGCTCGACACGTCGCGCGCAAACCGCATTTCATGGGTGACGAGAAGGATGGTCGCCCCCTCTTCGGCCAGCGTGCGGATCACCTTCAGCACCTCGCCCACGAGTTCCGGATCGAGCGCGGATGTGGGCTCGTCAAAAAGCATGATCTTTGGTCGCATCGCCAGCACCCGTGCGATCGCCACGCGCTGTTGTTGACCGCCTGAAAGCTGACTGGGATAGCGGTCGCGGAATTCGGCCATCCCCACCTTGGAAAGCGCCGAAAGCGCCATATCCTCGGCCTCCCGCCTTCCTTTCCCGAGCACGTAGACGAGCGCCTCTGTCACGTTGCCGATCACGGTCCGGTGCGGCCAGAGATTGAAGTTCTGGAACACCATGCCAGTCCGCTGGCGAAAGAGCCGGATCTTCGCGCGGTTGGTGATTTCGCTCTTGCCCGGTCGATTGGTGGTGATGGAGATTGCGTCGCCCATCACCTCGATCCTCCCTGAGGTCGGCGTCTCCAGAAAATTTATGCAGCGCAACAACGTGCTCTTTCCCGAGCCAGACGCGCCGATAAGGGATATGACCTCCCCTTCCGCCATCTGGAAAGTGACGTCGTTAAGGATCCTGACCGCGCCGAAATTCTTACTGAGTTCATGGACCTTTAGAACCGGGGCCATGTCATGGCGTCTTCGGTTCCATTCAGATCGCACCTTCTCAACATGGGGCTGGCCCCGGCTGTCCATCGTCTGCGCGAGTTCGTTAAGTGTTAGGCGACTGTGACCATCGCTCCCACTTTCGTCGGTGACGGCGCCGTCTATGGCGCTCCTCCTCGAAACGGTTCGATATCCCTTGCTGTCAGTCACGTTCATCGGCTCGCTGCCTCTAGCAACTATTTGAAACCAATCTCGGGATTCTTAGGACCAATATGACATTGGTATCGCAACCGGTGTCAAGATAGATCAAATTGGTTGCGAGAAAAATCTGCAGGAACAGCTTACATTTGGCGCGTCGGATCCAATTCGCGGAATAAAGACCATCGCAGATAAGCCGCCCCTCGCCCGGCCTCAGGCGAACATAGACTCGCCTATCGCTTCCTAAACAGAATGGCCGGGCCCGCTCCGCCGGGCCGCCCACGCGTCGCCGTCGGCGCCAAGCTCGCGCCAGCGGCAACAAGGGACGGCGGCGGCCAGGTGACGGGTCTTAAGGCGGCCGAGGACACTCAGATCCGGTTCGAGCACGTCGAGCATGGCGACGCGGTCTCACGCGCCGCGAGCGCCTCATCGAACGCCACTGTCGCGGAACGATTAGCCGCTGCTCGATGTTGATGCGACATCGGATGGCGAATCCATGGAACGGCGCGACAAGGAACAGGAGAATCTTTCCCGGCTGGAACGGGCCGCGCAGCAGACTGCCGATCCGAAAACGATCCAGCAGCAGGCGAAAAAGCCCGAGGAAAAGTTCCGCTTCAGCTTTCGGAAAGAAGACCTCTGGTGGACGGCTGGTTTCGCGACCGCTGCCTTGCTGCTCTTTGCCGTCCAACTTCTCATCAACTGGCGCGTGGAATGGTTTGAGGCGCCTTTGCGCGCCCGCGTGCTGAACTATGTCTGGGGCGGCCTTCTCATTTTCGTCATGCTGACGATAGCGAACATCGTCGAAGTCTTTCTCATCGGCCGAATTCCCAATCGCGTTTCGCGTTTCAACCTGAAACGAATTTTTCGATTGATCGTCGTGGTCGCCGTCGTCTTCGTGGCCATCTCGGTGCTGTTCGTGAACTGGTACGCCGCCGTCGTTTCGCTCGGGCTGATCTCACTGACACTCGGCTTCGCGCTGCAAATGCCGATCTCCAGCTTCATCGCCTGGATCTATATTCTGGCCAGGGCGCCCTATCGCGTCGGCGACCGGATCCGCATCGGCGATGCCCATGGCGACGTCATCGACGTCAGCTATCTCGACACGACGTTATGGGAATTCGGCGGCGAACATCTTTGGACCGATCATCCGAGCGGACGCGTCATCAAGTTCCCCAACTCCACGGTGTTCGACACGCCGGTCTTCAACTATTCCTGGCCGCTGTTTCCCTATGTCTGGAACGAAATCAAGTTCCAGCTCGCCTACGACAGCGACCTGGAATTCGTGGCGAAAACCATGCGAGAGGTCGTGGACGAGCAGATCGGCGACATCATGAGCCAGAAGGTGAAGGTCTATAAGGACATCCTGTCGAAAACGCCGGTGGACGAGCTGCAAGTGAAGGAGCATCCGGTGGTTCATTTTCGCGTCAGCGAAAATACCTGGCTCGAAGCCATCGTGCGCTACCTCGTGCCGCCGAAGGAAGCGGGCCGCACCAAGACACGCTTGATCAAGGAAATGCTGGCGCGAATGAATGCAGAACCCGATCGCGTGCTGTTTCCGAAGAGCAATTTGCGGTGAACTTTTTGGCTTTTGTACAGCCAAGTCGTTCGTATCCGTCCATGGCCTGTCAGTTCATTGGCCAGACGATCGCCAGCATCGGCACGGCAACAACGACGACAAGGAACGACAGCGGCAGCCCCAGACGCGGATAGTCGCTGAAACGATAGCCTCCCGGCCCCATGACAAGGGTGTTGCATTGGTGCCCGATCGGCGTGAGGAAGTCGCAGCCGGCGCCGATGGCGACAGCCATCAGAAAGGCTTCCGGCCTGTAGCCCAGATCGGCGGCGAATTCCGACGCGACGGGCGCCATGACAAGCACGGTGGCGGCATTGTTGAGGAACGGCGTCACGGCCATGGCGGCAACGAGGATGAGCGTCAGTGCGCCGGGCGCCGGAAGAATGGTCCCGAACCTGGCAAGCTCCGCGGCGACCAATGCGGTCGCCCCCGTCGTGCGCAGCGAATCGCTCACCGGGATAAGAACGGCGAGCATCACGAGGATTGGGCCATCCAGCGATTGGTAGACGTCGCGGAGCGGTATGACCTTGAAAAGCACTATCCCGACCGCGGCCGCAAAGAAAGCGACGGGAACCGGGAGCAGACCAACGGCAGTCGTGAGCATGGCAAGGGCGAGGATGACCACGGGCACGATACCCTTGCGAACGCTGCCAAGAAGGATGGGCCTTTCCGCCAGCGGCAGGCAGCCTAGTCCGCGCAGTGTCTCGGGCATTGTGGTTGCATTGCCCTGCAGCACGACGACGTCGCCTAGCCTTAGCTCGACCTTGGCGAGCCTGCGGTCGAGGCGCTGGCCGCGACGGCTGACAGCCAGGAGGTTGACGTTGAAGCGATCGTAGAGGGCAAGTCGCTGGGCGGTCCAGCCGATCAAGGGCGAGCTTTCGCCAATCACGGCCTCGATCGCTACCATCTCGCTGGTGGTGACCTCTTCATTCACCCGATCGCCCGTGACGCTGAGCTTGCCTTGCGAGACAAGGCGATCGAGCGCCGCCGGGTCGCCTTCGAGCAACAGGATGTCGTTCACCTTCAGGACAGCATCGGGCAGCGGCGTCATCCGCATCGTCCGATTGCGCAGGATCGACGTCACGACGGCATCGCCTCCGGCAAGCTTCATGACGTCGGCGACGGTTTTCCCAAGCACGGTGGAATCGCCGACAACTCGCGCCTCTGTAAGGTAGTCCTTGATGTCGAGCGCTTCATTCAGCGCCCCGCCGAGCTTTTCGCGCACCGGCAACAGCCAATAGAAAGACAGCAGGAAGATCATTCCGGCGGCGGCGACAGCAGCCCCAACGGGCGCGAAGTCGAACATTGTGAACGCCGTTCCGGTCAGCTGCTCTCGCACCCGGGAGACAACGATGTTCGGGGACGTGCCCACCTGCGTCATGAGACCGCCGAGCAATGACCCGAACGCCATGGGCATCAGAAATATCGATGGCGAGGTGCCGGACCGGCGCGCGAACTGAAAGGCGATCGGGATCATGATCGCCAGCGCGCCGATATTCTTGACGAAGGCAGAAAGGCACGTCACCACGATCACCAGCAGCGCCAGTTGCGAGCGAACTCCCGACAATTTCGGGGCAAAGCGGGCGATGGCGAGTTCCATGATGCCCGATCGGGCTATGCCTGCGCTCACCAGCAGGGCACTGCCGACAATGATCACGATATCGTCGCTAAACCCGCTGAAGGCTTTGTCAAACGGCACAATCCCAACGGCGAGAGCGAGCAACAGCGCCGCGGCAGCGACGAGATCATAGCGATAGCGACCCCATACGAACGCTGCCATCATCACGAAGGTGATGGCGAACGATAGGATTTGCGGCATGGTCATGTCTTCGGCTGCTCCGCAAGCGGCTGATCAGAACGCCCAGACTGCTCCTTTGTTGCTTTGGTCCGACGGTCTTGGGCTGTTGGCGGAGCTGAAGGCCATCGCGCATGAGCGCGGCCCCCTCGCCCGGCCCTGCCCTCGCGCGCGGGCGAAATTGCCCTATCGCTTGCTGAAGAAGCCGGACAGAATGTTCGGGCCGGCTTCGCCGGGCCGCAGCCTGATGCCGTCCTCGAAGCAGTTCAGCGTCACGCAGTCGAAGCCGCTGTGGGCGAGCAGTGTGACCAGCGAGTCGCGGTCGAAGTGGTGCAAATGCTCGTTGGGGAGACGCATACGCCAGCTTCGGAACCAGGCGTCGCCGTCGGCGCCGAGCTCGCGCCAGCGGCAGTACGGGACGGCGACGGCCAGGTGCCGGGTCTGCAGGCGGTCGAGGAAACCCAGATCCGGGATGTGTTCGAGCACGTCGAACATGGCGACCAGATCCCAGGAACTGGCCAGCGCCTCGTCCCAACCGACAAAGCGGACCCCCGCGGGGAGCGGGAACTCGGCGATATCGTAGCCGGCGCAATCGGCGACCCCGGTTATCTTCGCGGCTTCGATGAACGTGCCGGTGCCGTATCCAATTTCCAGCACCGAGCGGGGGATCGCGCCGGTCAATCCCAGCACCCAGCCAAGCCGCTGATATCCGAGCTTGATCGTCCGGTCGCTCAGGTCCTCGTAATAGGAAATATATTGCTTGTCGTATTTGATCGGCGTGAAGTCGATCTGGTGGATCACGCCAAATCGGTCCACCTCGTAATTGTCCAACATCGGCGTGCTGCCCTCCGGATCCCCTTCCTTATACGGCGGCGCTAAACGCAGCGTAACCGGCGGGGCCGGTGACGCAGCCAAGCAAGGCGACAGATGAGCGATAAGTAGCCCCATTCGCCATTCCGCTTCGCCCCGCTTTCTGTTTCAATATCTCCTCATTCTCGGGAGAATCTCCATCTCAACCGATCCCTTCGCCCCCCTGCGCCAACGTTTCCTCACCCGCTGCGCCGGTCAGCTCGCGGAGCTGCAGGCGGCGCGCGAGACGCTGCCCGGCTCCGACCTGACCAAGCTTGCCCATTCGCTCGCCGGCGCGGCCGGCACTTTCGGCTTTGCGGAGATCAGCGTGCGCGCGTCAGAGCTGGAGACGCTGCTCATCGAGCAGGCGGATGGCGTCGATGTCCGCGCGGCGCTCGATGCCTTAATCGCGGAGATCGAGCGGACGCTGGCCTGACGCCGCCAGCCCGGCTCACTTCTTCGCGGCGCCGAGGCCGGTCCTGGTCATCTCGCCCCAGCCCTGGTCGCCGCGCAAGAACTGCCAGCAGCCCTTCACGCGCCAGAAATTGTTGAGCTGGCGGTAGCCGAAATTCTCGATCACGGCGGCCGCCGTCAGCACGGCGAGATCCCTGGCGCGCGGAAAGCGCTGCAGCTCGGCCTCCTCCAGGATGAGCGAGCAGACGCTGACGCAGACGCCATAGGTGAAGATCAGCGAGGTGAAGGCCAGGAGATATTCGGCCGACAGGATGCCGAGCAGCCAGAAGGCGGGGATCAGGATATAGCCCAGCACCTCCGCCACCGGCCCCAAAACGTCGACGATGAAGATGTGGCCGAAGCCGAGGAAGCCGACGCGGCCATAACGCGGGTTGAGGAACATGGCGCGGTAGCGGAAGAAGCATTCGAGCGCTCCGCGCTGCCAGCGCGTGCGCTGCCTCGCCAGAACGCTCAGCGTTTCCGGCGCCTCGGTCCAGCACACCGGCTCGGGAATGAACTGAACGCGGTATTTGCGCTTCTTGTCGCGCATGTGGCGGTGCAGCTTGATCACAAGGTCGAGATCCTCGCCCATCGAGCCCTTGGTGAAGCCGCCCACCTCCACCACTTCGGCACGGCGGAACATGCCGAAGGCGCCGGAAACCAGCATCAGCGTGTTGACGCTGCTCCAGGCAAGCCTGGCCATCAGGAAGGCGCGCAGATATTCGACCACCTGGAAGAGCGGCAGCAGGCGGCGCGGCAGATGCACCTCGCGCACCCTGCCGGCCTCGATCTTCGAGCCGTTGGCGATGCGGATCGTGCCGCCCACCGCGATGGTGCGCTCGGGATCGTCGATGAAGGGCTGGGCGGCGCGCATCAGCGCATCGGGCTCGAGGATGGAATCGCCGTCGATCACACAAAAGAGCGGCGCGCGGCAGACATTGATGCCGGCATTCTGCGCGTCCGCCTTGCCGCCATTCTCCTTGTCGATCACGAACAGCCGCTCGGTCATCGGCGAGGAATAGAGGCCGCGGATCGGCTTGTGCGCCAGCGCGTCCTCGTAGGGACGGTGGAACTTCACCAGCTTGAAGCCCTCGATCAGGCGCTGCAAGGTCTGGTCCTTCGAGCCGTCATTGATGACGATGACCTCGAAATTCGGATATTCGAGCGCCAGCATGGAATGGACGCTCTCCACCACATTCACTTCCTCATTATAGGCCGGCACCAGAAGCGCGATCGGCGGCGCGACCTCGCCGTAGCGCTGCCAGAGCAGCGCCGAGCGCGCCACCGGCGGGCGCTTGGACAGCGCATAGCCGGCGAGGACGAGCTGCAGCAGATAGATTGTCGTCTGCGCCAGCCCCGCCGCGATGATGAACCAGGACAGGATGGTGGCGGCAAGGACGATCTCGTCGCTCCAGTCGGCAATCATGCGGCCGGCCCCTCGGCAAGAATGAGCGAGGCGGTGCGCTGGCTGCGCGAGACCTCGCTGTCGGCGATCTGGCGCAGCAGCCGCTCGCCCGGCTGGCCAAAGGAGCGCAGCGCGTTGGCGGCGGCATAGCGCACGTTCCAGACCTCGTCGTCCAGCAGCCTGGACAGCGGCGCGGCAAGTTCGGGAAGGCCGAGGCGTCCCGCGGACTCGGCGGCGGCGGCGCGCACGTCCCAGTCGTCGTTTGCCATCGCGCTCGTCAGGATCGCCGGCGCATCGGCGTGTCCGGTGAGGCCCAGCGCGCGCAGCGCCGCGGCGACAACCTCGGGCGAGGCATCGCCGACCAAGCCGGCGAAGAAGGCGGCAAAGCCGAAGCCGCCGGCGCGGGCGAGCGCGTCGATCGCGGCCGCCCTGACGAAGGGCACCGCGTCGACGCGCGATGCATGGATCGCAAGCTCGTTGAAGCGCGTGCGCGGAAAGCGCCTGAACAGTTCGATCAGGCGTCGCGAGCGCTGTCCCGCCACGCCTATCTTGTCCAGCGCGACGCCGAGCAGGGGCAGGCTGCCGAGATCGCAGAGCGCGATGGCGGCGGCGATCCTGACTTCGCGCGAGCGGTCCTGGTCCAGCGCCGAAAGCAGGCTTGCCGTCGCATTCT
The DNA here is from genome assembly GCF_002294915.1 of Mesorhizobium sp. WSM3879. NCBI lineage: Bacteria > Pseudomonadati > Pseudomonadota > Alphaproteobacteria > Hyphomicrobiales > Phyllobacteriaceae > Mesorhizobium > Mesorhizobium sp. WSM3879. The sequence continues at coordinate 300,507 of NZ_NSFZ01000008.1, forward strand.
GCGACCCCAGCGCCGCCAGCATCTCGGCCGCGTGGATGCGTTCGGCCACATTGCCCCGTTCCAGCTGCCTGCCGACGAGGGCCGGCAGGCCGCATTCGTTGAAGGCGACAAGGACATCGTCACGCTCCTCGCCGCGCAGCAGCGAAACGAACTCGAAGCCGGCCTCGATCGCCACGCCCGGCGGCACCGAAAGAATGGCCGTTTTCAGCGTCTGGCGGTCGCGGTCTTCGGTGAAGGCGATCAGCGCCGTCAGAAGCTGCCGCCGCTGTCCGGCTCTGGCGGCGTCCCGGCGCTCCCGCAGCAAACGGCGCGCGATCAAAAACAGCATGATCACCAGGGAGAGCGCGCTGAGCAGTATGGAGAGATTCCAGACGTACCACATGGTCAGAACCGCGCGGTCAGCCCGAGCCCGAATATGCTTCGGTCGAATGTCGGGCGTTGTTCATGCGCGATGCTGGCGCGCAGCGTCAGCGGATCGCTGACGTCGAAGGAGATGCCGCCAAAGACGGTGCGCGTCGGCACCAGCGTGCCGTCGGAGATTTCGGGGGCGTCGGCATAGCCGCCGAAGAGATTGACATGCGGCGTCACCGCGAGGTCGGCGCGAAGCACATAGCCGTCCGCGCGCGTCCCGATATCGTCCTCGGCATGCACCCAGCGGGCGGAAAGCCCCAGACGGCCGTCGAGGAGATAGCCCTGCAGCCAGGGCTGGATGCTGGTGACGTCGGCGTCGGCGAAATTGTCGTAGCGGGCGTCGACGTTGAGCGAAAGCGGGCCGAAGACCTTCGCCGGCGCCACGACCTGCCACGAAGCGCCGGCCCCGATCGAATAGCGCGCCAGAAAGTCGGCATCCGGCGTCGCCGCGGCCAGCGCATAGGCGGAGAAGGCCGGCGAGAAGGCCTGGTCGACGCGGCCCTCGATCTGGACGTCGGTGTTGCCGAAGCGGGTGGCGAGCCGCGTGCGGCCGGAGATCGTCGTTTGGGGCGATAGCCGATAGGAAAGGCCGGCCGAACTGTCGGTCCAGTCGCCAAGCCCGTCGGTGAGATCGCTCACCTCGCTGCCGAGGTCGAGCCGCCATTTGCGCGGCGGCGGCACGGCCAGCCTTTGCTCGATATCGGCGGAACCGGGCTCGATGGCGAGCGCCAGGCCGTAGGCCTGCCGCGCGGCCTCGTCGTCGCCCTCGGCACGGCGCACATCGCCGAGCCCGACCAGCGCCTCGGCATTGCGCGGATCGAGCGCCAGCGCGCGCTGCAACGATTGCCCGGCCCGCTTGTAGTCGGCCTCGAGCAAGGCGATTCTGGCATCAAGGTTGAGGGCCTCGACATTGTCCGGCGCCGAGGCCAGCACATCGTGGACCAGGGCGCGGGCGCGCGGCGGCGCGTCGCCCTGCCAGATCGCCAGGCGGACCTTGCCCAGCCGCGCGTCGAGAAGGCCGGGCCTGATCGCAAGCGCCCGGTCGAAGAACCGCCCGGCCTCGTCGAAGCGCTGGCTGGAGCCCACGACGAGGCCGAGCGCGACCAGGGTGTCGGTGTTCCTGGGCGACAGCTTGAGCGCGCGGCGATAGGCGGTCTCGGCCTCGGGCAGCTTTCCCGCCGCCCGCAACCGCCTGCCCTGCTCCAACTGGATGGCGACGGGATCGGGCCGCCGGTGGGGCGGCTTCTTCGCCGGCGCCGCGGCAGCCGGAACCGGCTTCGCCTGGCTGGCCCGCTTGGCCTTGCGGATGTTCTCTAGAAGCGCTGCCGCGTCGGCATTGCCGGGCTCTGCCTCAGCGACCTTCTCGGCGAGCGGCAGCGCCGCATCCAGATTGCCGGAGCGGAATTCGACCTGGGCCATGCCGAAGCTCGCATCGCGATAGGCCGGGGCAAGGGAAAGCGCCGTGGAAAAGGCGTCGCGCGCCGCCGGCAGATCGTTGCGGCCGAGCTCGGCGAAGCCAAGCTGCACAAGAGCGTCGGCATTGTCAGCTTTCAACGCCAGCGCGCGCCGGAAAAGATCGGCGGCCTCGTCGAAATGCTGCGCCTGCCTGGCCTTGACGCCGGATGCGTAGAGCTCGTCGACAGTCTGCGCCAGCGCCGCGCCGGGAGCGGCGGCGATCGCCAGGATCAGGCATGCGGCAAAGGCTGAGTGCCGGCCGCGCCGCATCAGCGCTTCCCGCCCTTGCGGGCGATGAGACGCGCCAGCCGGGCCAGTAGCTCCTCGGGAATGAACGGCTTCACCAGATAATCGTCGGCGCCCTTCTCAAGCGCCGAAACGATGTCCTTCTCGGCCTTGCGCGCGGTCAGCATCACCACCGGAGTCTTCGACAGCACCGGGTCGCCCTTGATGCGCGCCAGCACCTCGATGCCGTCGGCCTTGGGCATCATCGCGTCGAGCACGATGATGTCGGGGCCGTCCTGCTCCGCCTTCGCCAGCGCCTCGGCGCCGTCCACCGCTTTGATGACCTCGTATCCCTTCGCCCTCAGCCTGAATTCCATCAGCTCGAGCAACAAGGGATCATCATCGCAGATCAGAACTCTTGCCTTCGCTCCATCCACCACCAGTCCTGCTCCGGTTCCGTCGCCCCCCGGAGTGATGACGCCGCGCGATCTTAGATAAAGCCGATTCGCGGCGGCCGCATTTCGACACAATCACTAGATGAATATTGGGCCATGGTATAGGAGCGGCAAACGCAAAACCGACTTTGCCGACAGGCATCTTTTGCGCGGCTTTCTCGCCGGCTAAACCGGGCCGGAACGCCCGGAAAGCAGCCTTCTCACCTCGCCCGCAAGCGCCAGCGGGTCGAACGGCTTGGCGATCACTCCCACGGCTCCCATGGCGAGATAACGCTCCACCTCATGCGTCTGGGTGCGCGCCGTGATGAACGCCACCGGAATCGCGGCCGTCAGCGGCGAATCGGCCAGGCGCCTCAGTGTTTCCGGCCCGTCCATGTCCGGCATCATCACGTCGAGCAGGATGAGGTCAGGGCGCCAATCGGCGGCATCGGTCAGCGCTGCGATGCCCGAGGCGCTGGACCGCACCTCGAATTCCGGCTCGAGTTCCAGCGACATCTGGGCGATTTCGCGGATGTCGTCCTCGTCATCCACATAGAGGATCCTTGCCGGCATAATCATCACTCCTTGGCACTGGAGGCGGGTCTGGCGCTATCGAGCGATGAGACCAACATGCTCCTGACCAGCCTGGCGACATCGATCTCCGACGCCTTGGTCTTGGTCATCATCGCCTGCACCCGGTCACCGAGGTTCTGATCCAGCTCGGCCGCCGAGAACACGATGACTTGGGTTTCCAGCGGCAGATCGATGAGCAGATCCAGTCCCGATCCGTCGGGAAGCAGTATGTCCAGGATGACCAGGTCGAAGCGATGCTTTGCCACCGCCTTCCGCGCCTCCTGCAGCGTTTTGGCGGAAGCGATCAAGACGCCTGGACCGAGCCCCGCTGACATCACGGCAAGGACGCCCTCGTCGTCCTCGACGTGGAGGATTCTCGGCCTCCGCTCGACCTTGCTGGCGAGGATCTTGGCGAGAGCGGCGTGAAGGCGCGCCGAATCCACCGGCTTCTCCAGCCAGTCGACGATGCCGATGGCGGTTCCGTTCAGCGAGCGCCTGGCTTCGTCGGCGATGGCGGAGATGACGATGACCGAAATCTCGGAATTCACCGGTGAGACCCTGATGTCGTGGAAGAGCTTGATGCCGGATTCTCCGGCCAGCTTGATGTCGAGCGTCATCGCCACATAGTCGCGGGAGTTCAGGAGCGCTTTTGCGGTACCGATATCGGGGGCGACATCGCTGGAAAAGCCGTCGGCGTCGAGAAGCGCTGCGATCACCGCAGCGATGTCGGGCTCGTCCTCGCAGATGAGGACGCGCAGGCGGCCATCGCGCTTTCGCAACCGGCGCTCGACCAAAACCGGCTTCTCGGCCTGTCTCTGCGCTTCGGCAAGATCGACGTGAAACGAGGTTCCCTTGCCTTCCTCGCTTTCGAAGGACACGGCGCCGCCGAGCTTTTCGACGATGGTCTTGACGATGCTCAGGCCCAGTCCGGTGCCCCCCTTCTTGCGGGTGCTGGAGGCATCGGCCTGCTCGAACTTGCCGAATATGCGGCTGCGGAACGCTTCCGGGATGCCGGCGCCTTCATCGATAATGGAGATGCGCAGCATGTCGCGCTCGCGACGCTGGAGCTTCACCATGACAGTGCCGCCGGGATCGGAGAACTTGATCGCATTCGACAGCAGGTTCGCCATCACCTGGTGCAGGCGATCGGGGTCGATATTGGCTTCGGCGCGCGGGGCATCGTCGACCAGGACGATGCGTATCCCGCTCTCGGCCATGTAATTGGAACTGGCGGCGATGGCCTGCTCCAGCACCGCACGCACGGGCATCTGCTTGATCTTGAAGGTGATGACGCCCGACTCGATCTTCTCCATGTCGAGAATGTCGTTGATGAGAAGAACCAGCCTTTCGCTGTTGTTGTGGGCGATGTTGACGAGGTTGGCGGCCTTGGGCGGCAGCTCGCCCGCGACGCCGGCTGCGATCAGGCCAAGCGAGCCGCGGATGGATGTCAGCGGCGTTCGCAATTCGTGGCTGACCGTGGAAATGAAGTCGTTCTTGAGCTGGGTGTTTCGCTTCTGCTCGGTGATGTCGCGATTGTAGGTGATGACGCCGACGATCTTGCCGGCCTCGTCGCGGAACGGCGCCTTCAGCGTGTAAAGCCAGCCCTGCCTGCCGTCAGGCAGGAGCGCGGGCTGATCGATGCGCAACGTCTGCCCGGCCTCCAGCGCGCCCATTTCATCCTGCCTGAAGCGCTCGGCCACGTCCTTGGGATAGAAATCGAAATCCGTCTTTCCGATGAGGTCCTCGACGGAGGCGGCGCGCACCAGTTCGGCGGTGGCTGGATTGGCCGCGATGAAGCGCCCCTGAGCATCCTTCACGTTGAGACTGTCCGGCAGCTCGCGAACCATGGCACGGAATATCATGTTGGACATGGCCAGATCGCGTCGCCGCTGCTGCCGGTCGAGCAGCACGGCAATGATGAAGGTGCTCAGGAAGCGGAACAGGAGCGACGGCAACGTGCTCTGCTGCACGAAGCCGGTCACGACCTGCGAGGGAATGACCAGAAGCGTGATCAGCCCGGCCAGCGCGACCGACAGGCCGAGGCCGAGTATGTCGAACATGGTGCGCGAGCGGACCGCGACGATGTGGTGCCAGGCCAGACCGACGACGGCGGTGATCAGGATGCTCATGACGCCGACTTCGGCGCCCTGACCGCCCAGGTGAAGACGATAGGCGATGGAGCCGGCAGCGGCGATGAACATCGCCGGCCATCCGCCGAAGAACGCGGCCGCGCCGATAAACGCGGCACGCAGGTCGACGATGAAGCCAGAAACGGACAAGGCCGTCGCCATGGAAATGACCGCGCCCGCGCACATGACCACGCCCAAAAGCAGCGACTGTGCCCGCCGCGAGAGACGCCCGGTGAAATCCGCCACAAGGTCCCAGGCGACGATAAGGATGGAGACCAGGGCAAGATTGGCCAGCAGTGAGTGCCAGATCTCGGTCATGATTTTCCGGCTCCGTTTTTTCCGACAAATACCGGCAAAACCTATCCGAGGTCTAAAGAGCGCCGGAGTAGGCTGATTCGGAGTGACACGCCGAATACGAGACATGGCGCCAAGATCCCGTCGGACCGACGTGATCATGCCGGGATATGTCGAGGAGCTCGGCGGCGAGTGGCTCTAAGCCAGACTGCGGAAGCTCGACGGTGGCCGCGACACCCAGCCCTCGATCTCGCGGGTGACGAAGGCAGCGGCCTGGTGATGGATGAAATGCCCCGCACCAGGTAGCGCCAGCAGCGATGTGACGTTGTCGACCTCGCGGAACGTACCATCGAAGGCGCTGGCAGGAACATAGGGGTCTTGGGCGCCGAACATCACCAACGTCGGCGCCTTGACTAATGGCAACTGGCCAATATCCGGCACCCTGCCGAGTGGAATATTGGCCCTGTAGTAGCCCAGCATAGCCTCGGGATCGGAATGTCGGAGCGACGCCGAGAGCGCCTGCCGGTCGCTCTCGTCGGCAACCCATGCGGCAAGCTCGTCAGGCGCCGGCAAGGCGGCCGCACCAACTTCCTGGAAGAGACGCATATAGGCGAAATATCGGGCGTTGGCCGGATCGACGATGGCACGAAGATAATTCCGGGGGTGAGGCGTAGCCAGAACAACCAGATGGCGTACAGCCTGCGGAACACGCATGGCCAGCCACCATGCTATGGTTCCACCCCAGTCATGACCGACGATCGAGGCTTGGGAAAGTTGCTCCGCCACGAGCACGGACAGGACGTCCTCCACAAGGTTCGGCAGCAGGGCGTAGTGGGCGTGTCCCCGCGGAGCGTCGCTTCGCCCAAAGCCGCGCAAATCCGGCGCCAGCACCCTGAAGTTGCCGCACAGAGCTTCCAGTTGCCTGCGCCAACCGAGACCATGATCGGGAAACCCATGTAGAAAAACGATCGGCGGGCCTGAGCCCGCCGCAACGTAATGTAGCTTTATTTTGCCGTTCGATGCGAACTTCGACTCAAAACCTGTGTCCGAAGTCACCTTAGTCAACCGACTACGATCACATCTTTACTTCGAGGCGCAGGAACGGGCCTTGGAAAACCTGATTGTCGTGGTCTGCGTTCACAAGCAGGTTGTGCCACGCTTCGATCTTGTAGCCTGCGGTGAATGTGGTGTTTACTATCGGCGTCCAGCTCAAACCGAGCGATGCATCCAGGTTCGAGACCGTTTCGCTCGAACCCTGACTGAACAGCGTCTCGGAAGCGTGCGCGTCCGGATTTGTTTGCGAGAGATTGAGACCGACGCGGTCGATGCGGCGGCCCCACATGATGGCACCCGAAACGGCACCCGTCAGGCCCCAGTTCTCGCCGACAGGGTAGTAAGCCTCCGCACCGGCCCGGGGACCGATGCCCCAGTATTCGGACGTGCCCATCTTGTCGGCGGAGCCCCCCTTGTCGGCAGGATTGGTCGGCGTGAATGTGCTGGACACGTCGAATACCGTTTCGTCGGAATGCACGAGCCGCAGGCCGCCGAAGAAGCGGATATCGGCTTGCTGAACCTTCACGTGCTTGCCGACGTCGAAATCGAAAGCCTGGAAAGTGTAACCGTCGCCGTAGCCAAGGCTCAAAATACCGTCTGGATCAGTCACTGGTCCTTCACCAAGGATGACCGACCGGTCCTTGCCGATATGGAAAGCGCCGGCAAGACGCCAATCCAAGTCCGAGGAAATCTGCTTGGTTAATGAGACCGACCCGGAGATGTCGCCGTTGCTGTTGCCGAGCTTGTCGCTGCTGAGCTTGTCGTCCTTATGGACATTGTTCCAGAAGTACGAACCTTCGAACGACATCTTGATGCGCGAATCGATGACGGTCTGGTCCGACGGCTGCGTCTCTGTAGCGTGAGCCGTGGCCATGCCCATAGTTGTCGCCGAGGCGGCCGATGCCGCCATCGTCGCCAATAGTTTACCCTTGCCCTGCGAATGCATTTCAATCCCCACCCAGAATCCAGCCCGCGTGTTATTGCAGACAAGTTCATAAAGGCATATTCCCGCTGCGGGACGCCAACAACTTTACGGCGTCACTGTCACGTCTTTGCAACAATAGCGCACATCGCCCGGTTGGGAGGGACGCCGCAGTCGTGGGGCGTTCCGGCATGGAGGTAGAGTGAGCAATCCCACGCAAATCGAAGGCATGCTCAACAGTCTCGTCTACAATCTGTTCGCACAAAGCGGACAAGATGACCGGGAAGGTGCTGGTCCCAAGGAGATCGGCAACCTCGTCATATTCGACCATCCGGACAGCGTCGACAAGATCGTCAAAGCCGCAACCCTGTTCCGCAAGAACTTCTCGCTGATCTCGGCGCTCGGCTTCAGCCGCTTCAACACTAATGACGAGGAGTGGGCGACAAGGCGCGCGATCACGCAGGACCGCTATCTCACTGCCGCCAAGCCCGCCCACGAGGCAGGCGTATACGAGATCTTCAGCGACTGTCTTGCCGGCTCCGAGCCCTCGCTTGTCGGCATCCAACAAGCCCTCTTCGCGGGCGCCATGAAAATCTTCTACCAAGCGTTCGGGCTTGCTGCTGATGCCCGCCCCACGGCGGTGCTGCTTGACCGGGTGCGTGAGGTACTGCGTCGTCTCCAGTACTATTCCTGGGTCACGCCGAGCAATGACGAACGAAACAGTGCCATCCAGGATGCCCGCGCCGTCATTGCGGATTTCGGCTCGCAACTGATGGCAGAGCCTCGGGCGGCGGCCGAGATGGGGCGCTTCGCCGAGAAAGCCCGAGGGATCGAAAGCTTTTCCCCGATCGAGGAGTTCGTAATGAACCTCTTCGCCGGCGTCGAGACCACCGTGACGACGGTGCTGTGGGTGGTCGACAGGCTCGGCGTAAACCAGAAAGTGCAGGAGCGCATCCATGATGAAATCTTGGGCGACGGGCCGCAGACGCCATTTACCGACTGCTTCATCAATGAGACGATGCGGTATTTTCCGCCCATTCCATTCCTGACGCGCGAAGTGAGCTCCGACACCATTCTGGATGGCACGGCATTGCGCGCCGGACAGCTTGTCATGCTTTCTGTCGTCGGCGTGCACCAGCATCCCGATTTCTGGGAAAATCCGCGGACCTTCGATGCCAGTCGCAAGGAGTTCATCGACAACAGTTTCGACCGGCGCGCCTTCATCCCCTTTCTGACCGGACCGCGCATGTGCGGAGGCGCGCGCCTCGGCCGCCTTGAAGTGGAGCAGGCGGTTCGCGCGGCGGTGCGGCAATTCGAATTCGCCCGTGCCGACGATATTATCCGCTTCGACTATGCACTGGCGCTGCGCCCGGCGAGCGGCATGTCGGTAACGGTATCAAGGCGCTGAGGGGCTCTGATCCGCCCCGACAGGCATGTCGCGCCAAAGCTCCCGGATCAAGCCTCCGAATTGCCTTGCGATGATTGTTTTTACGGCCGCATCATTGCCATAGCGCCGACTTTCGGCCACGGGAGCGATATCCAGGTCGTGGGCCGGAAACCAGTTTCGCATTGTCGCCCGGACATTGTCATATGGACTGGCGACAAAGTCCTCATAGGCGACATGGACTATCCTCGCCGCATCGATCCTCGAAAGGTAGCTCCGCCACCTTACCTCGCAGTCCGCAATGTGTCGCACTGTGTCGAGGACGGCCTTCTGGCTTATGGTTTTCAACGCCGGGATTCCTGGCAGCGTTTCTCCGCCATCGAATGGTTGCCCGGTATAGAGCAACGAAAGCAGGCTGACGGTCTGATCAAACTTGTTCCGCCGGCTCAGGAAGACATAAAACGAGTTGGCATCGTCATCGCCGACCGCGCGGCGGGCAAAATTCAGGTTCCCGACAAACAGCTTGGCTGCAAACACGCCGTTCACCGAGCGCTTGTCCAGAAGCTGCCTTCCGTATGAGGCCGCCAGGCGATCAAGTGCCAGGACGTCGATCGTATCGTCATCAGTCCAACGACGCATGAGCGGCACCGCAAATTGCCACTGGAAGTATTCGGTCGGCAGGCCGAGCCCGAGATGCCGCATGACCATACAATAGGTATGGCCGGCTGTCCGCGGCGTTGTGCAGATCAAGACCCTGGCCGGATTGCTCGACGAACCATGTCGGTCGAAAGCTGTCGAAAGGAGCCTGCTATACGCCTCCTCGAAGTGCATTTGTGGTTTCGCCAGGGTAGACCTCGCTCAAGCTGCCGAGAGAAAGCCGAGGATCAGGTAAAGCTGATCAGGCGTCATCAGCGACGGGGAGTTGCCGGCATCAATATTGTCGACGAGACAGAGATCAGGGCGGGCGCGACGAACTCGTTCCAAGGCCTTCCTCTCAACGAACTCACTCTCGCGGCTGTACATGAGCATCACGCGGGCGTCGAGCTTGGCCATCATTGGGAACAGGTCATACTCGCGCCCGGTCATCGCCTCGAAATTTCCGGTCGTGGCGGGATCGAACCCAAATCGAAAGCCGCCCGGACCTGCAGCAATTCTATTGTCGATGAAACGGTCCAAAAACGGCTGTTCGACCTGCACCATGCTCGGCTTTGAGGCGCTAAGATATTCCCTCGCTGCAGCGCGCGTCTCGAAAATGAGCGTGCTTTCCTGGATCACCTCTCGCCGCAGCGCGTCGACTCTCGGTCCGCCGATCATTGGGACATCATTGAGGACAATCTTATCGACGCGGCCCCGGTTCGCGTACAGGAACAGAATCAGGATCAAACCGCCCCACGATGTGCCGACGAAATGGTTCTCCTTGCCGGCAAATTGACCGAGCGCCCGCAAGCACCTCGAATAGACTTCGATGTCGTAACCCGACCCCAGATAGGCGCTGCGCCCACGGCCGAGCAGGTCAGGGCAAATTACCAAATAGCCGTTGCGGCAGAGGAAGGCCGCCAGATAGTCGAAATCGGCTCCATTGCCGGTGAACCCGTGCAGACAAAAAACGGTGCCGCGCGGCTGGGCTGCCGGCTGCCAGATGCGCACGAACATCGACGCATAGCGGTCGCCAAGGCGGATGAGGATTTCCTGGGTCAGCGCCTCAATGGACACTACCTTGTCCATCACGCGTCCCGCTTGCGGACGGCGCGCTTCATGGAGCCGCGCGCATCGATGAAGTCGCGCTTCCAGTAGACGGATTTGTCGGGGTTGAGCAGCTTCGCCTCTTTGATCAAGGGCAGGATGTGCGAGGATGAGCGCGTCACCATTATCGTAGCGGCAACGGAGTTGCCACTGGGATCGGAATTGAGCGGACCGTTGTTCGCGACCCACGCCTCAGCAATTTCGCTGCTGGTCACGATCCAGCCGACATAGGCAACGATGGCATCGTCGATCGAGCCGATCAGATGCGTCTGCTGCTCGAGCTGGTAACGAAGCGACTTCACCATCTGGCCGAATTCATAGCCGTCGAATGGCGGATAGTGAGCGATGAAGTTGCAGACAAGCCCGAGCGAGACCGGGTTGAAGGGAACGCGGGTGAAGAGGAGATTGCTCATGCGGACTCGGGGGTTGGAAACGGGCGCGAGATTATGCTGAGCAGCCAAGGTAGGGCTAGTGGGGAAATGGGAATCGACCGCCGGCACCGCCGCAATGCTTGGACTGCAGCCGTCCAATGCTTGCGCTACCCATTGACGGGCAGTTCCCTCACTTCTGCCGGAAGGCCGTATGCAGGGACGTGGTCAGCGGCCCCAGAATGTAGTCCAGCGCGGTGCGTTCCTCGGTGACGATCATGACCTGCGCCGGCATGCCGGGATAGAGCTGGATCTGCGGCGCGGCGGCGAGTTCCTGCTGATCCACCGCCACGTCGGCAACGTAATAGGGAAAGCCGGTCTTGGCATCGGTGACGCGGTCCGCCGAGACGCGGCTGACGCGGCCGTGGATGACCGGCGTCGTGCGCTGCTTGTACGAGGTGAAGCGGACCTCGGCCGTCATGTCGGCGCGCAGGCTGGATATGTCCTCGACCTTGACCTGCGCTTGAACGATCAGCGAATTCCTGGTCGGCACGATATCCAAAATGGTCTGGCCGGGCGCGACGATCGCGCCGGTCGAAAAGACGGTCAAGTCCATCACCTGGCCGTCATAGGGCGCGCGCACTTCGGCGCGGTCCACCGTGGCCTGTGCGGCAAACATCTTCGGCACCAGATCGGCAAGGTTCGACTGGGTGTCGATCAGCATGGCCGAAAGTTTTGCGCGACGCTCGTTGGTGAGCTGCGCGATCTGGCTTTCGAGTTCGGCCTTGCTCTGGCGATTTCCGGCGATCTCGCCGAGCGCCTGGTCGATCAGGCCCTGCAGGTCGGAGGCCGAGCGGTCGAGCTCCAGGATGCGCGGCTTCGTCGTCAGCCCCGCCTTCAGCAGCTTGTTGAGGCTCGCCTTTTCGTCGATCGTCGACTTGAGCTGCGCGCGGAAGGACTCGACGCGCGCCTGCTTGCCATCGATCTGCTCGTCGAGTTCGGCGATGCGCTTCTGCAGGATCTGCCTGGCGCCGGCCATCGAGGCGCGCTGGCTCTCGAGGTCGGCAATCTGGTTGGCCATGGCGTCCTGCAGATAGGCCTGGTGCTCGGCGGTGATGTCGTTCGGGAAGGCAACCGCCTCATGGCCGTCGAGCTCGGCGCGGATGCGGGCATCGGTGGCGCGCAGCAGCGCATATTGCTGGGAATAGAGGTTGAATTCCGACCGGGCGCGGGTGTCGTCGAGCAGCACCAGCACATCGCCGGCCTTGACGATGTCCCCGTCCTTGACCCGGATTTCCTTCACCGTGCCGCCGTCGAAATGCTGGACGCTCTTGCGGTTGCCCTCGACCTTCACCACCGCATCGGCAAGCACCGCGCCATTGAGCGGCGCGACCGCGGCCCAGCCGCCGAACACGCCGAAGAAGGCGGTGATGATGAGCAGGCCGATCCACACCGGTGCCCGGATCGAATCCGCATTGGCGCCCGCATCTTCGGTGCCGGAGAGGTTGCTATAGGAAGCGGCGATATCGGTCATTGGGCCGCCATCGTAATCGGTGCCGCGCGCTGGTTGAGCAGCGCCACGATTTCGTTTCTCATGCCGAAGGCTTCGACCGCGCCATCCCGCAAGAGCAGGATCTTGTCGACATTGGCCAAAGTCGAGGGCCGGTGCGAGACGATGATCACCGTGCTGCCGCGACGCTTCAGCTCCAGCGCGCAGTCGGCCAGGGCGCGATCGCCGTCGGCATCGAGATTGGAGCTCGGCTCGTCGAGCACGATGAGGTTCGGCATGCCGAAGACGGCGCGGGCAAGCGCGATGCGCTGCCGGTAGCCACCGGACAGCACCGCCCCGCCCTCGCCGATCTGCGTCTCGTAGCCTTGCGGCAGCCGGATGATCATCTCATGCACGCCGGCGAGCCGTGCCGCCTCGATCACCTCGCGGTCGACATCGGTCTTGAAGCGGCCGATATTGGCGGCCACCGTGTCTGAAAACAGCTCGATGTCCTGCGGCAGGTAGCCGATATGGTCGCCGAGCGCCTCCCTTCCCCACTGCGTCATGTCGGCGCCATCGAGCCTGACCGTGCCGCGGCTCGGCTGCATGATGCCGGCGAGGTGACGCGCCAGCGTCGACTTGCCGGCGCCGGAAGGGCCGACGATGCCGAGCGCCTCGCCTGCCTCGAGCCGGAACGACACATCGCGCAGGAGCACCTTCTGCAGGCTGGGAATGGCGAAGCTCAACTGCTCGACGGCGACCTTGCCGGTGGGCTTCGGCAGGTTGAACGAGCGTTCGCCCTGCGCGCCGCCGTCCAGCAGCCTCTCGACCCTGCCAAGGGCGGCCCGCGCCAGGATCAGGCTGCGCCAGAGGCCGACGATCTGCTCGACCGGCTGCAGCCCCCTGCCCAGCAGCAGGCTGGCCGCAAACATCGAGCCGCCGGTGATCTGCCGCTCGATCACCAGATAGGCGCCGAGGCCGAGGATCAGCGACTGCATGGTGAGGCGCAGGAAGCGGATCAGCCCGGACATGACCGCTGCCCGGTCGCTCGCCCGCCCCTGCTGGCCGAGCGCCAGGCCGCGATCGCGCCCCCAGCGCCGGACGAGGCCGTCGATCATGCCCATGGCGCGGATGACTTCCGCGTTCCTGAGGCTCATTTCGGTGAAATTGTAGTTGGCCGTGGCAAGGTCGTTGGCCTGCTTCAGCGGCGCCCGCACGATATATTCGTTGAGCACCGCCATGGCGATGAGGAGCAGCGAGCAGCCCAGCGCGAAGAAGCCGAGCCAGGGATGCAGGAGGAAGATGATGCCGATATAGATCGGCGACCAGGGCAGGTCGAACAGGGCATGGATGCCGCTGCCGGTGATCACCTGCCGGAAGGTGTCGAAATCGCGGATCGGCTGGCTTGGCGAGGCACCCTGCGACGGGGTCTCGACGGAAGCCGCCAGGATCCTGGCCGAAAGCAGCCGGTCGAGCCGCGCGCTGGCGCGCGTCAGGATCGCGGCGCGCACGAGGTCCAGACCGGCGAGCGCCAGGAACGCCGCAAGCAGCACCAGCGTCAGCATCACCAGCGTCGTCTCGCTGCCGCTGGTGACCACCCGGTCGTAGATCTGCAGCATGTAGAGCGGCGACGCGAGGTAGAGCAGGTTGATGGCCAGGCTGAACACCGCCGCAAACAGGAAATAGCGGCGGCAGGCGCCAAGCGCTTCCCTGACGATTTTAGGCTTGCCGTTCAATTCCAGAACCCCACTCGATACACGTCAGGCCGAGTTTTCAGAGGGGCGAGCCGCCGCTGCCGGCAGCCCGCCTGTCGGTTCACACCAGCTCGCTCGTCCCGCTGCCGATTCCCGTCAGGGTGAACTCCGCCGGATTGTAGGTCACGACCGTATGGCCCTCGCCGTCATCGGCGAGCTTGAAGCCGCTCGCATCGTAAGTGCCGAGCAAATGCAGCGTGGCATTGTGCGCGCCGTCCGAGACGGTCAACGTGCCGCCACTGCCATCCTGGCTCGCCTGATAGACGACCGTCGTTCCGACACCGAACAGGATGTCATTGAGGTCCAGCTTGTCGTCGTTGGTGATACCGCCGATCCGTCCGCTGTAGTCGAAGGAGTCGTCGAGCTCCAGCGTGCCGGCCGCATTCTGCGCAAAGGTGACATCCGTCGACGAGGCTGCGCCGAATTCCAGCTTCGACAGGTTGCCGATCGTGGCATCGCCGTCACCGGTGACTTCGCCGTGGATGACAATGTTGCCGCCATTGGCCGAGAGCATGCCGGAATTCGCCAGCCCGCCGGCGACGACCAGGCCGCCCGAACCGGTCGCTTCCAGCATGCCGGAGTTGGTGACGACGCTGCCGCCGGTCTCGATGACCAGGGCATTGCTGCCAGAGGCGATGATCGTGCCCCTGTTGTCGAGGCCGAGCATGCCATCGCCCAGTTGGCCGGCGCCCGAGATCGTGTTGTCGACATTGACCAGCGTGACGTCCGGACCGGTGCCGGAGATGACGTTGGCCGCGCTGTCGGACAGGACGACCTGCCCGCCGCCCTCAAGGGTCACGCCATGCTGGATGATCTGCAGCAGGGTCTCGGCGCCGGTCGAGTTCAGCGCAATGATGCCGCTGTTGTTGACCGTGCCGCTCAGCGGCAGCAGGGCGCCGTCGCCAATCGTCATGGTGCCGGCGTTGTTGACTACCGGAGTCTGGTCGAAGACGAAATTGCCGGCGCCGAGCGCGGAGGAGTGCACGCCTTCCAGCGTGATCGACTGGCCGTCGGCGAGCGTGATCACCGCATTGCCGCTGGCGTTGTCCGCGGTATGCGCCTGGACGTCGGCGAAGCTCTGGAAGCCGGAGTAGCCGATGAGGTCGATCTGGTCGGCGGCAGCATCGAAGCTGTGCACGGTATCGTTGCCAATCGGCTGCGAGAAGACGAAGAGATCGTTGCTGCTCGAGCCGGTGAGCACGTCGTCGCCCGACCAGGCAAAGATCGGCGAAACCGGCGCGTAGGCCTCGACGTTGTCGGCGATGAACTTGGTGCCCGTGGTGCCGTCGGCATTGGTCCAGGTCATCTGGACGTCGAGCACCGCCGCGCCCACGAAATCGGCCGGCGTTGTTACCGTCAGCTCGTGCACCGCGGAGGACTGCACCGTCCAGGAGCCGTCGGCATTCTGCGTGGCCCCGTCGATGGTCCAGCCGGAAGGCAGATCCTTCACTATGACAGTGACGGCCTGACCATCCGACGGGTCGGTGAGTGCAAGGTTGATCGGCTCGCCGGCGGTGCCGGCGGGCTTGAGGCCGGTTTTGGTTGTCGAGGCGTTTGTGTTACCAGCCGAATCCGAGAAAGCCCCGCTGTCGATCAAAAGAGTATAGGATGAGCCGTTGTTACTCCCGGCGCCTTTGTCCACCTGGAACGTGTATTGAGTATGGGCTGCATTGAAGCTTCCCGACCCGGCTATGACGCTGACATTGGCCAGGCCGGAAACGTGCATCACGTCGGAGAGGTTCACGAAATTTGCGTTGACTGCCGAGGTGAACGTTATCGTGACGGTACTTGGCGTTGAGTTGTTTCCCTGCTTGCCATCTACGACAGAGGAGATCAGCGTTGAGCTGACCTCGGCGGTGCCATTCACCGTAATCGTGACGGTTTGAGTGTCCGATGCGCCGTGGTTGTCCGTGCTTTGGACCGTATAGGTAAGTGTTAGGGACTGGCCGGCAGCAAGGTAATCGAAAGCCTGCGTGCCAGAATTGAAAGTCCAGCTGAGGTTGTGGATGTCTGTCGGGTTGGCGGCCAAGCCTGATGTTGGCGAGACTGCCAGCATTGCCAGAAGCTGGGCGTTGGTCAGGCCGAGACCGGCCGTCGTTCCCGAGGCCACGACAGCCGTGACCGAGGAATTGACCGTGTCTGCAACATCAGCGTCGGTTACCGTCAAGGTACCGTTGGCCGTCAGGCCGGCGTTTGTCTCCGTCAAAGTAGCCGACGCAGTATCGGGAGTTCCGGTTCCCACAAGATGAATATCGGGGTTGTCGTTGGTGCCGGTGATGGTCACCGTCACCGTGCCCGTCGCCGTGCCGTCCTGGCTCGTCACCGTGAAGGTGTCGCTCACCACCTGGCCGGCGGTCAGCTCGTTGTGCGCGCCGTTGCCGGTGTAGGTCCAGGCGCCGTCGGCGTCGATCGAGAAGTCGCCATAGGTGCCGGCCGCGTTGGTCTGCGCCACCACATGCGCTTCACCCGTGTCGGGGTCGGTGATCGTCAGCTGGCCGCTGGCGTTCAGCGCCGCTGCCGTGTTGCCCTCGGTCACGGACTTCGAGTCCGAGCTCACCGTCGCCGCGTCGTTGGTGCCGGTGATGGTCACCGTCACCGTGC
>NZ_NSFZ01000009.1:0-264468 GCF_002294915.1 Mesorhizobium sp. WSM3879
CCGGACGACACCCGCCGAGTGCTCAAACTACTTCGCCAATGCAGGATACGACCGGAGATGACTTCATCCCGCTCTAGCGCGCTCCGAAGGATCCGGGCTTCTGCCCGGATCGGCGAGGCAGAACAGAAACGGCCGGACAAGGGCCGAACCAGACAGCCACCCGGCCAGCCTGAGGGCTGGGGCGTGGCGCCGCCGGCGGGGCCGGCGCCTGCCCGCGCGGATCGCAAAGCCGCGCGGTTCGCGCGGGCCTTCGGGCCGGTCAATTGAGGGGGAAAGTCGCCTCCCTCATCCAGCCGCCTGCAGCTCCTTCTTGCGGGCCGGCCGGCGGCGTGGCCGGCGTTGCGGCGCAAGCTTCAGCATCACCGGCGGCTCGCTCGACAGGGCGCCCGTCACGGCGCTGACCATGCCATGGGCGACGAAATCGGCGTTAAGCCCGGCGGCAAGTTCGGCCGCGGCCTTGGCGTCGCTGTTGCCGATTTCCGACCAGGACACGATGCCGACCCTGAGACGCGGTTTCAGCCGCTTCAGCCGCCGCACCATGAAGCGCGCGTGCTTGGTGGAGTCGCGGTTGAGGAAACCGATCACCACCGTATCGACGCCGCTCAGGTCGAGGCGGCGGATCCCGGCAGGTTCGAGGTCGACGAAACTCGCTCTCGACACTTCGGCGCCCTGCACCTCCAGCACCTGCGCCAGCATAGCGGCGGCGGCGTCGTCGAGCTCGCCCCGCCCGCCGGCGCAAAGCACGGAGAAGCCCACGCCATCCGGAAGATCGACCTCCTCGGATAGAGGCTCCTTGCCGTCGCCGGCCTTCCGATCGTTCGCCTTGCCTTCAGCAGCCTTGCCCGCGGTGATCTTGGCTGAGGCTGCCTTGCCCGGCGAGGCCTCGGCCGAGGCAGTGGCTGCCTGCTGGTCCTCTTCCTCCTCGGCTTCCGCCTCCTCCGCTTCCTCCTGGGCGCTGGCGTCCAGATTGGCGACCAGCGTCAGCGCGCTCGCCGCGACCTGTTTGCGCTGTTCGTCATCCATGACGCCGCGCATGCGGTCCTGCTCGCCAAGCAGCAGCGCCGGAATCGCCACCTGGTCGTAGAACTCGAACAGGTATTTTTCTTCGAGCATCTCCTCGGCGTGGTCGGTCGCCTCGTCCGGATCGGCGGCGAGCAGCCGCTGATAGAGACGCGCGTGCGGCTCCAGCACCGGCTCGTTCCCGAACAGCACGTCGAGGAACTCGAACTGCGGCACGTGGCGGCCGAGGACGACGAGGCAGACGGTGAGCGGCGTCGACAGCACCAGGCCGATCGGCCCCCAGAGCCAGGTCCAGAAGATCGCCGCGACGATGATGGCGAGCGGCGAGAGGCCGGTGCGCGAGCCATAGAGCCATGGCTCGATGACGTTGCCGGTGATCAGCTCCATGGCGATGAACAGTGCCGCGGTCCACAGAAGCAGCGACCAGCCGGGCGCCACGGCCAGCGCCAGGAACAGCGGCAGCAGCGCGCCGATGATCGGGCCGATATAGGGAACGAAGCGCAAGGCGAGCGCCAGCAGGCCCCAAAGCAGCGCGTTGGGGATGCCCAGCACCCACAGGCCGATGGTGATCGGGATGGCGTAGATGACGTTGACCACCAGCTGCATCAACAGATACTGGCCGACCCGCTTGCCGGCATCCTGCAGCGCCTGGGTGGTGCGGTGGAGATCGCCATAGCCGACGAGACGGATGAAGCGGTCGCGCAGGTCCTCCCGCTCCATCAGCATGAAGATGACGACGACGACCACAAGGCCGGCCGAGCCGAGCGGGCTGAGCAGCGGCTCTATGACCTTTTGCAATACTTCGAGCGGCCTTTCCTGCGCGACGATCTCGACCGGGATCGGATCGCGCTTCGGCGTCTCGGCGGCGGACGGCAGTTGCGGCTCCTGGCGCTCGAACTCCTGGCCGACGCGCTCGATCACGCCGCTCAAGCGCGAGATGATGCCGTTGCCCAGCCCGTTTTCCTTCAGCGCGCGGATCTTTGTCAGGATGTTGATCTGATAGACGGGGATGTTCTGGGCGAGGTCGCTGACCTGCGTGGCCACCACGAAGGAGAACAGCGCAAGCGCGGCAAAGGCGCCCAAAACGCTGGCGATCACGGCAGGCAGGCGCGGAATGCCGACGCGTTTCAACGCCGACACGAGCGGCGCGATGGCGAAAGTCAACAGCAGCGCGACTGCGATCGGCAGGAACACCTCGCGGCCGAAATAGAGCGCCGCAACCGACGCGACGACGGTTGCGACCGTCGGCAGCGCCGTGCGCGGATGGCTGCGCGAGGCAGCAAGCAGGCCCGCCAGCCCCGGTTCCGACTCGCGCGTGCCGTTCTGACGATTATCCGCCACCGTGAGTCTCCACCCTGCCCGCCATGATTGGCTTTCGCCGGCGTGCAACGCGCGGATCGGAGGATGGTTGCGAGGCGCGATCAGTTGGAGCGAGGACGAAGCGGCTGATGCAAATCTCCCCTTGCGGACAAAGGGAGATTTGAAGCGCTCGCCGCCGCACCTGAAGGTCCGTGGCCGGTTATTTTACTGGGATCATGAGATGCGCGTACGGCGTGCCCGGCCACATCACATAAGGCTTGGACGTGTCGGGTTTGGCATCGGTCGGATAGCCGTTCATCATGTCCATCGCGTTGACGATCATCACATGCGGCCCCGTCTCGATCCAATTGTTGCCTGCCTCGGGCTTCGTCGCATAAGGATCGGTATTGCTGCCGTCGGTGCCGC
Source organism: Mesorhizobium sp. WSM3879 (assembly GCF_002294915.1). Taxonomy (NCBI): domain Bacteria; kingdom Pseudomonadati; phylum Pseudomonadota; class Alphaproteobacteria; order Hyphomicrobiales; family Phyllobacteriaceae; genus Mesorhizobium; species Mesorhizobium sp. WSM3879. The sequence goes on from NZ_NSFZ01000009.1 coordinate 2,746, forward strand.
CGGACAGCATATACATGAAGCCGACCTTGCCTTTGGGCGGTTCCTTCTTTTGCAGCCAGGCCATCGCCCATTCCATCGAGTTGGCATCGCCGCACATCGGATCCGGGCCGGGCGAGGCCGGATTGTCCGGCATGCACCAGAAGCCGGTCTTGCCCTCGCGCAGGGTGCGCATGTTCCCCTTTTCATCCATGGCGTAGACCGCAGCGCCACTCGCCACTGCGGCGGGTGCGGCGGACTCGGCGCTTTTGATCAGCGCAGCATCGTCGGCAGCTGCGCCCTGCATCGCAATCAAACTGCCCGCTGCCAACAGCGCAGCGACCGTCAGAAGCCGTTTCATGGCCGTTCTCCGGTTCGAGTTGATGTCTTTGTCCATGATGTCGGACGTCACGGCGTCCCAGAGCCGTTCGTCGGTGCACTGATCCTACCAGATTACCTGCAGGCGGACAATTTGCCTTAGCATTCGCGAATGTCCTTCCATGCTCTCGAACACTGGGGAAACGGCGGCTGAGCTCCTTCGTTATCCTGAGCGAAACGACGCGCGCAGACCCTAGGCTGCCGAAGCTTCGACTGCCGCCGCCGTTGCTGTCGCCTCCCTTTATGTTGCACTGCGTTAGATTTGTTGCATTGCGGTATGAGCCCATAGGCGCGAGGCTTTACCAAGGCGGGATACGAACGACCGTTGCGAGGTTCGCCTTCGTGTCAGCACCATCGCCGGACTTCCGGCCCGACATTGAGGGGTTGCGGGCGCTCGCCGTGGCGGGCGTTGTCGCCTTCCACTTCGGCTTCACCGCCCTGCCCGGCGGCTTTGCCGGCGTGGACATCTTTTTCGTCATCTCCGGCTACCTCATCATCCGCCATCTGGTCAGCGAGATTTCGCTCACCGGCCGGCTCGACCTCCTTCGTTTTTATGCCCGACGCGCGCGGCGGCTGCTGCCGGTGGCGCTGTTCGTCATCGCCGCTACGCTTGCCGTCGGCACGCTGATCCTGTCGCCGGAGGAGCAGGCGCTCTATTCCAAGGGCGCGATGTTCGCGTCCGCCTACATGATCAATCTGTGGCTGATCCGCTGGTCGTTCGACTATTTCGCCAACGACGCCGCCAACAACCCCTTCATCCATTACTGGTCGCTGTCGGTGGAGGAGCAGTTTTACCTCGCCTGGCCGGCGCTGCTGATGCTGGCGGCCTGGCTGAAGCCCGGCAAGCGGACGATCATGCTTGCGATCGGCATTGCCGGCCTGGTCTCCTTCGCGGTCTGCGCCTGGCTGACCCCCATTTCGCAGCCCTGGGCCTTCTACTTCTCGCCGCTGCGGGCCTGGGAATTCGCCGCCGGCGGGCTGGCTTCGATGGCACCGGCATGGCTGCTCCAGAACCGCCCGCGGCTCGGGACGGCGTTCAGCCTCTGCGGGCTGGCCCTCATCGCCTTCGCTTACCTCACCTTCAGCGAGGAGGCTCCCTTCCCCGGTTTCCTGGCGCTCGTGCCCGTGGCCGGTACTGTCCTTCTCTTGCTGGCGGGCGCGGCCGGCGTCAGGGACGGCATTCTTGCACGCAATTTCGAACGGAAAACCGCGGGGCTCTTTTCCTCGAATTGCGTAAATGCCGCCCTGGCGCTGCCGCCCTTGCAGTGGATCGGAAAGGTTTCCTACTCTCTCTATCTCTGGCACTGGCCGGTGATCGTCTATGCCGGCATGCTGGTCGAGGAGCTGACTTTTCCGCAACGCCTCGCCTGCCTCGGGCTGACGTTGGCGCTCTCTGCGCTGAGCTATCATTTCATCGAGAATCCAATCCGCCGCAATGGCTGGCTTATGGCCAATGCGGCGCGGGCGCTGGTGCCGGCCCTCCTCCTGACCGGCACCGGCGTCGCAGCCGCCTACGGCAACGCAGCGCTTGCCGTGCGCGCCGAGGACCCCGAGCAGCGCGCGATCGCGGCAAGTGCGGCCGAGCCGGCCACCGCGCGCGCCAAGGCCTGCGTCGAGGGCTACGACACGGTGACGCCGAAACCCTGCGTGTTCGGCAATGGCCAACGCGTGATCGCGCTGTTCGGCGATTCCCACGCCGATCACTGGTCGACGCCGCTGATCGAAGCGGGAAAGAAGAACGGCTACCGCGTCGAGACCTGGCTGAAGAGCTCGTGCCGGCCCTCACGGTTTTCCTACTTTGTCACCAAGCTCAACCGCGACTACCGCGAATGCGACCAATGGCGCGAACAGGCGATCAAGGAGATCATCGCGGCCAGGCCTTCGCTGGTGGTGATCTCCGAACTGGCGCTGACCTCCTCGCGCAAGATGGCGGCGGGCAAGGGCGAGCCGGACACGCCGGACGCCGTATGGCGGGCCGGCCTGCGCTCGACACTGACCAGCTTGAGCAAGGCTGGGCTGAAGATCGCCTTCATCCGCGACGTGCCCTTCAACGACGAGAACATCGACACCTGCGTGTCGCGCGCGCTGTGGCGCGACAAGGCGCCCTCGCTCTGCGACCAGAGCCGCGCCTATGCCGCCAACGACCAGATGGCGGCGGTCGAGCGCGAGATCGTCACCAGCGTGCCCAATGCCACTTACGTCGACCTCACCGACCGCTTCTGCAACGCCACAACCTGCCATGTCTTCATCGACGGCCAGCTCGCCTTCCGCGACCAGCACCATCTGGCGACTCCATTCGCGGAATCGCTGGAACCGGAAGTGGAAAGACGCGTGATCTCGAAGGTCGGGAGGTAGCCAGGACGATGGAGCGCTTGATCCCCCCTTGCGGGGGAGGTCAGCAGCTTCGGCGCGGCACCCTCACTCCGCCACAACCACAAAATGCTTGGTCACCGGCTCGAGGATCTTCCAAGTACCCTTGAAATCGGCTTCGACCACGAAGGCGTCGCCGGGGCCGACCTCGACCGGCTCGCCGCCATCGGGCGTGATGAGGATGCGGCCGGCGATCATGTGGACGAATTCATAGTCGGTGTAGGTGGCGTGGTAGGTGCCGGGCGAAGCGCGCCAGGTGCCGGACATCACCTTGCCGTCCTCGCTGGTGTGCTGGACGGCGGTCTGCATGGTCGGCGACCCCTCGACCGCGATCCAGCCCGGCAGATCGCCGCCATCGCCATGCTCGACGGGGCCGAATTTCAGGATGGTGGGCTTGGTCATGGCAGGCTCCTGCGGTTGGGATTGGCTGGACGTGGCAATAGACGACGACGCCGAGCGCGCACGCGCTGCACGGCGACAGCAGGTGGCGATATGGCGACTCCGAACATCGAAGACAGCGGCGAAGAAATGCGTGATCTTCCCGCGCAAGGGCGAAGATCGACAGCTTCGGCGCCGCTTCGCTCCTCGCCGGGCCCAGGATCGCCGTCCAACTTTCTCGGAACACCACCCGCCCCGAAACCGTTTGTGCCTCGAAGGGGCGCCCATCGAACCTCAGGGAGGCAGCGATGAAAAAGCTTCTGCTTGCTTCGATGATCGCCATCGCCTCGGCGTTTGCGATCGCGCCGGCGAGTGCCGGTAGCGTTCAGTTCGGCATCGGCGTCGGCCCCGGCTACGGCGATTACTATGGTGACTACTATGGCGGGTATTACCCTCACCGCTATTACCGACACGTCTACGATGACGACTACTACACTCCCTATCGCGAACGTTATGTGGTGCGCTATCATAACCGGTATTATCGCGATCATTGCCGGATCAAGATCGTGAAGCACTGGCGCCACGGCCACCGCGTCATCGAAAAGATCCGCATCTGCCGGCGCTGACCGACCAGCGAGCGGACATCTCCCCGCGGCGAGGGGAGATGTCCGGCTGCGGTTGCGCCGCCTTGCAAATTCCCGCCAAAATGCCATCTAGAAGCCGACATTTATAGGGAAAGCAAAAAGTGACGCAGCGAAGCGGCAGCGCCGACCTGCCGCTGCATAGCGGGCGGGTCCCGAAATGGCTGGGCGAGCGCATGACGAAGCTCGGCGCGGTGCTGTGCGAAGCGATCATCCATCATTATGGCCGCGACGAGCTTTTGCGGCGCCTGGCCCATCCCTTCTGGTTCCAGTCCTTCGGCGCCGTGATGGGCATGGACTGGCATTCTTCCGGCATCACCACTTCCGTCATCGGCGCGCTGAAGCGGGGCCTCAATCCGATGGCCGGCGAGCTTGGCATCCATGTCTGCGGCGGGCGCGGCGCACATTCGCGCAAGACGCCGGGCGAGCTGCTGGCGATCGGCGACCATGTCGGCCTCGACGGCGAGGCTCTCGCCACCGTTAGCCGGCTGGTCGCCAAGGTGGACAGCGCCGCCGTGCAGGACGGCTACGACCTCTATTTGCACGGCTTCATCGTCAGCGATGACGGGCGCTGGGTGGTGGTGCAGCAAGGCATGAACGGCGACGCCCGCCAGGCGCGCCGCTACCACTGGTTGTCGGAGGGGCTGGAAAGCTTCGTCGACCAGCCGCATGCGGCAATCGAGGGCGAACGCCAAGGCGAGATCGTCAACCTCACCGACCACCGCGCGGAGACAGCCCGCGGGGGGCAGATCGCGCTTCTGAAGACGATGAGCCCGGAAAAGATCCTGAGCGAGCTTGCCGTTCTGGAGCCGCGAGCCGAAGCGCCGGAGCCGGCCGCGCAGCCGCTGTTGCCCAACCTCGTCATGCCCGCGCATCACGACGTGCGCGAGAGCGACATCGTCATGCGCCGCCTGCACGGCAACATTGCCGCCGCGATCGAGAGCGGCCCGAAGGATTTTCCCGAACTGCTGCTGGTGCCCGGCGTCGGCCCGCGCACGGTGCGCGCGCTCGCCATGGTCTCCGAGGTGGTGCACGGCGCGCCCTGCCGCTTCTCCGACCCGGCGCGCTTCTCGCTCGCCCACGGCGGCAAGGACCGCCACCCCTTCCCCGTGCCGCTGAAGGTCTATGACGAGACGATCTCGGTGCTGAAATCGGCGGTGAGCAAGGCCAAGCTCGGCCGCGAGGAAGAGCTGCACGCACTCAAGCGGCTGGACGGGGAGTCACGCCGGATGGAGCGCTATGTGACGGGGCCGAGCCTGAAGGAGATTGTCGCGGGCGAGATGGACCAGTCGCATTTGTTGGGGGGACGGAGCGTGTTTGGGTGGGAGAAGGGAGTGGAAGGGAGTAACAAGGAATAGCGGAGCTGGTGGGAAACGACTCCCAGGGCTAGCTTCTCTGCAGCAGTTAAATAGAACGATCGGCTATGGCTTTCGCCTCTGTCGCCCACGAAAGAAACCTAGTTAGGAATCCTTCCGAGATCTCAATTTTTTGATCACTCCAGCGGAAGCTTTTATCTCCGGCAGATAGGCCGTAGTGAATGGTGCGTTCGGTCCCATATTCTTGGTTTCTTTTTAGCGCGTTCTTTCGAGAGCCATAGAGCCGATCCTCGATATGCTCGAAATGATCTCTTGCCCTCTTATATCCTGATAGGTCCCAAGCCCCCCAATGATCGGCCATCTGGTGCCCAAGGCGCTTGAGGCCAACACAATTCCATCCTTTACTCTGTCGATCGCGATCAGAAAAAAGTGCAATTCGACCAGAGCGCGCTCGTATCTCTTCTGTCGCCACGCTTCGAATATTAAGGCATGTTGTCGTTGAACAGCTTCCAGATATTTGTCGACCAAGCGTAGGCCATCGTGCAACTGACCGGTTGGGTCTGCGGTTAAGTGGGCAAAGAGCTTTTCAGTTTCTGCGTCCATAGGGCAGACAATAGTACTTTAAACATCGGACGATAGGCCCCCTCACCCCACCTTCCTCCCCATCATCATCCCGTAATGCACCGCCAACAAATCCAGCCCGACTTTCAGCAGCTTGACCACCACGTCGCGCCCGTCGCCGGTGCGTTCGGCGATGGCCTTCACCGACTGGCCTTCGAGGCAGGTTTTGCGCACCACCTCGGCCACCTCCCAATGGGCGAGCGCGGCCGCGGCGTGGGCGTGCGCCCGGCCGGCTGAGAGCACGCGGTCGGGCACGCCGCCGCCGACGCGGCCGCCGTCGACGCGCTCGCTCCAGGATTGCGGCTGCAGGCCCTCGCGGGCGGAGCGCTCGAACTCATCGCGAAAACGCTGGCCGGCCTCGCGCTGCTGGCGGGTGAGCGATGTGATGCCGGTGAGCGGATCGACATTGCGCAGGCGCACGATGCCTCCGGTCGAAGTGTAGCCGCCGTTCGACACCTCGTAGACACGGCGCGCCTCGGCCGTGCCGGGGGTGAGGCGCTGGCGGCCGAAGGCGTCGGCCTTCAGCGCGAAATCATGGCCGATCTCGCGGCGGATGCGCACCTGTTCGGCCTCGCCCTTGGGGAGTTTCGGGGGTTGCGGTTTCTTGGCGGCTTTGCGGGGCATGGGCGGTGTCCTTTGTGGTGGGTGGTGTGAGTGACCAACGGGAGAGGCTGCGTTCCTCCGCGCCCCCCTCTGCCCTGCCGGGCATTTCCCCCACTTGGGGGGAGATTGGCAGCTTGGGCGCCCCCGCTCAGACCTGCGAGGGTGGAGGTTGGCGAAAGCGGTGGCGAAGTCTGATCTCCCCCCTTGTGGGGGAGATGGCCGGCAGGACAGAGGGGGGCGATGTCCCGCCGGCGTATCGATCATTGTCGGCTCGCCCCCTCCGTCGCGGCGGCGTCGCGCCACTAGCCGGGGCGAACCACGGATCTCGCCCGTCCTTCGGACCCCCCACTTCGCGGCGGCGAAGAAATGAGCGCCCGCTTCGCCAACAGCTCCCGCATCAGCCGCCGTTCCCGCACCTCGATCGAAAGCTGGGCGCTGGACGGGCAGAACTGGGCGTTGTCGACCTTCGCCTCGCCGCGGATGAAGCGCTGGATCGCGGCTTGCACATCGGCAAGCTCGGCATCCTGCACGGCTGCGAGATAGCCGCGCAGCTGCATCTCGGCATCAGCGAGCGCGGATTGCGGGAAGCAACTGAACATCGCGGCCAGAGCTTTCGCCGCCTGCTGCAATTCGGCTGCGGTCATTGATCTCCTCGATGATGGCGTTGGCGGCATCGACATGGGTCTTGCGGCGATGCCAGTTCTGTCCGGCTGAACGGCCCGAAAATGATTTCTCGTTCTTTTGCCGCGGAGCGGCAGCCCGGGAAGAAAACGCCGGGGCGTTTTCTCCCGATGGATCTATGGCTATTGGATTGTTGGATTCTGGATTCTTGGATTCTGGACTCTGGGGCTTATCCTTCCCCTTATCTCCCCCCTTTTCCCGTGGCTTATCCGAAGGCGAAAAAGCGCTTTCTTTCGAGAGACTTGGGTTGCCGCCCTTGAGGCCGTTGCGGCGCGCCGCGCGGGCCTTGCGAGCATCGGCAATCATGCGACGGGAATAAATCCGGCCTTGGCGGTCGCGCGAGAAGACACCGTTCTGCTCGAGCTCGGCAAGCAGCGCCGCAAGCTCAGCCCCGCGACAACCGGCGAGGCGGGCCAGCGCTGACTCATCCAGCCCCTTGCCGGCGATCGCGACATAGCCGACCGGCTGATGCGCGGCGGCAATGCAGAGCATCCGCATCCACAAGCCTTGCGCCGCCAGCGAGCAGAGGCGCAGGTTCGGATCGGACTCCCAATCCGACCAGAAAAACTTCGACCAGGTCGTACCGCTCATGGGATTGCCTGTTGAGAGGCCGGGCAGCGGCAGGTAGCTAATCTCCCCCCTTGCGGGGGAGATGGCCGGCAGGCCAGAGGGGGGTGCTGTCCCGCCACCCTGTCCGCTCTGCTTGTCCTCCACTTTGCCGATTGTACTGCTGTCGTACCTTGAAAGGATTGGCGAGGCTGGCGTTCCTTCACACCCCCCTCTGTCCTGCCGGACATCTCCCCCGCAAGGGGGAGATTGAGCACTCCGCCGCCGGCGCCTTCATTGTTGCCACTCTCACATCCCCCTCCCGCGATGGCCGTGAAACCGCGCATGATGATGCGCGCAGTAGGAGCGCGTGGCCGACGTCGGCAGGCCGCAGCAGAGCATGTCGGGACCGGGCCGCGCGCCGACAGGATCCTCGTCCGCCTCCTCGCGCAGCGCGAGATCGATCGGCGCGCGGCAGCGCTTGAACAGGCAATCGAGGAAGCGCATCGCCGCGACATGCGGCTGGCGGCCGGGGTTTACCGGGGGCGGCGGCGCGGGGAGCTTGTAGAGCTGGACGTCGGACTTTTCGCGGGTGCCGGGGGAAAGCCAGGCGGGCGGCAGCGTGCGCGCGGGTTTGCGGGCTTTGGATTTTTTGGGTTTCGGTGGAGTGCGGGCATCCGATTGCGTGGATAGCTCAACAGCGGATAGGTTGGCGGGACAGCACCCCCCTCTGCCCTGCCGGGCATCTCCCCCGCAAGGGGGGAGATTGACAGTTGCGGCGCCGGCGCCCTCAATCAGTTCGGCATGCCTGGAAAGCGCTGCCGGCTCGGAGAGCGTGACACCTCCGGCCGCCACCCTGCCCCGCCGGCCCGGCCGGTCCGGCCGTGCATGTTTCCGCGGCCTGCCGCCGGCGCGGCCACCCTTCGGGTTGGCGAAGCCGATGGCACGAAGGCCGGCGTCGCGGTGCACGATGCCGATAATGGCGTTGCGCGAGACCGGGCTGCCGCGCAGCGCGCTGAAGCGGCCGGCAATGCGCGAGGCCGATAGCCCCTCCTTCAGCCAGGCGGCGATCTCGTCGATTTCCTTTTCGGTGTAGGCGGCAGCCATGTCTCATTCCATTGCTTGCGAAGGGTTGCGAAGCGCTCGGCATGTCGCCAAGCGCCAGGGTTCGGCCGCGGGGCCGTTGGTCAGGTCAGGGAAACGGTTGGGATCAGGCGGCGCCGGGCGCCGCACCAAGCAGGCGAAGAAGGGCCGCCTCGGCGGCGGCCCGGGTCAGGCCCGACACCGCCAGGCCCGCCTTGCGGTCGAACAGGATGACGGTGCCGTCCTCGGTGCGGATGCAGGAGACGAGCCGGCCCGAATTGGGGGCCGGAGCCGGGGGAGGAGCGGCTCCGGCCGTTCCGGTGAACCGGGGTGCGGGCGGTTCGACCGGATCCGGGGCAGAGGCCCCGGAAAGCGTCCGGACCGGGGAGGAGGACGGCCCGGACGATTGGAATTCGACAGGCGAGGCAAGCGCGTTCATGCCGCCTCCCCTTGCATGGCGGCAGCGGCGCGATGGCCCGCCAGCCATTCGTAGCTGATACCGGCAATGCCGCGCCTGCGGCTCGCGGCCACCACATGCGGCCAGTGCTGCGGCGCGATGCGTCCGCGACGGCGCATCTGGCGGGCGGCTTCATAGCCGCAGCCGACATCTGCGGCGAAGGCGCCGATACTCTGCCAGGAATCAATTAGCCCCGAGATGCTCGTTGGCAGCCCCGAGATGCTCGTGGGCGGCCCCGAGATGCTCGCGGGCAGCCCCGGCCCATTCGCGGCCGAGATGCTCGCAGGGAATGCGGAAATGCTTGCGGTAGGCTCATTCATGCGCTAAGCGTACGTTATGTACGAATGACGCGCAAGCGAAATCGTACAATTTGGACGATAATTTTCAGGCATTTTGTACGATGATGGATTCTCGGCACAGATTGCAGCAGGCGCGCGCCCAGGCCGGTTATGCCTCGCCCAGCGATGCCGCGCGGGCCTTGCGCGACATCAACAAGAACACCCTTATCAGCCATGAGAACGGCAACCGGCCGCTGTCGCGCAAGGCGGCGGAGAAATACGGCCGGCTGTTCGGGGTCGACCCCGGCTGGCTTTTGTTTGACGTCGACGGCGCCGAAGCCGCGCCTGTTCACCTCGCCGCCTCGCCCATCACCATCGACGTGCCTATCGTATCGTGGATCAGCGCCGGCGAGCTCGGCAGCCAGGACAGCGTGGTCAACCTTTCGGACTATCCGACCATCCCCACCGCCGATCTCGAGGAAGGCGAGTGGATTGCGCTGCGCGTCGACGGGCCGTCGATGAACAAGATCTCGCCGCCGGATTCGATCATCTTCGTCAACCTGCGCGACAAGCGTCTGGTGACCAATGGCTGCTATGTGATCGCCGACGAAACCGGCCGCGCCACATACAAGCGCTATCGCCCGAACGACACCCCGCCCTTCCAGCCGGCGTCCTATCTCGACATTCCGCCGCCGGAGCTCGAAGGGGCGATCACCATCATCGGGCGGGTCAAGCGCTCAATGATCGATATGTGAGAGACAATCTCGCTGAGAAACCATTGCGCAACGAAGAACAAGAAGAACTTCGCGTTGCCAGGCTTTGGGGGTTGCGTTCTTTGGCCGAGAGCGAGCACAGGATAGCGTTCGCAATTTCTGCTTGCATTTCGGAACAAAAACGGAACTATATAGGTAATTGCAGCCGCTGCCGCGGCAACTCCGGGGGGAGGATCAAAACATGTCACGCCGCACCGGCGCGTTCGCCCGCGCATTCGTTGCATGGCTTTCATTTAGCCCGCTTTTGGCGCCGGCGGGAATAGTGGTGCTGCTTGGCGGGCTTCGCAGTCCGGCGCTCGCAGAGAGCAAGGATTACGCTACTTGCTTCAGCGACGGCGCCGTCTCCGCCGACCAGCAGATTAGCGCCTGCACGCCCATCGCCGAGGACAGCGCCGAGATTCCCGATCTTCGCGTTAACGCCTATTTCTGGCGTGGCTTGGCTTACACGCAGAAGAACGATATCGACCGCGTCATCGCCGACATGACCGAGGTGCTCGCGCTTGATCCGACATACGTGCCCGCCTTTACCAATCGCGCCATTGCCTGGGAGAGCAAGGCAGATTTCGAGCGAGCCGTCGCGGACTACACTCGCGCAATCGCGCTCACGCCGGACGATGCCAACCTCTATGCCGACCGCGCCAGGGCACTCAACAAGAAAGGCGAGCACGACCGTGCGATTGTCGAATGCGACAAGGCGATCGACATCGATCCCGCCAACGAGATGGCCTTAGGCGTGCGCGGCGTCGCCTGGGAGGACAAGGGCGACGCCACGCGGGCCCAAGCCGACTATGACAAAGCAGAGAGCGTCCGCGCGGACCCCATCACGCCTTACCATGACCGCGCACTTTCATGGATCGCCAAGGGCGAGCGCAGGCGCGCGGAAGCCGATTGCAAGCACATCGCCGGCGTCGATGCAGACAAAGGGCGTGATTGCTCACGCCGGATCGCCGAGGCTTTTGGCGAGCCGCGCGACGGAGGTGGCGAGAAAACCGCCACCGCCCAAAATGCGGTCGGCATAGAATGGCAGGAAAAGGGCGACCATACCCGCGCCATCGCCGCATTCGACGAGGCGATCCGGCTCAATCCAGCAAGTTCCGCATTTTACTTCAACCGCGCCAAGAGCTGGGGCTTAAAGAAGAATTATGCCCGCGCTATCGCCGATCTGGATGAAGCCGTACGCCGCGACCCGGCCAACGCCCCGGCTTACCGCGTGCGCGGCATGACTATGGCTCGAGTCGGCAATTCGAAAGAGGCGCTTGCCGATCTCGACAAAGCGATTTCCATCAGTTCCGACGATCCAAAATCGTATTTCGAGAGGGCGCTTGTCTGGGAGGCGAGCGATCCTGACAAGGCAATAGCGGACCTGGACAAGGCAATCGCGCTCGACCCGGCCAACGCGGACTACCGAAAGGAACGGCTGAGCGTCCAGATTGGCAAGCGCAGGGCCGAGGGGCAACCCGTGCTGCAGTCACCGGGCGCTACGACCAGTCAGGCTCATGTCCCAATCCCAGCTGAGCCGCAGCCGGCCAAGCCTATCGCGCCTCCCACGTATGAGCCGCCGCAACTCTATGCCAAGCGCGACAATTCCGCCGCCATCGACTGGAATATGAAATCGGGGTTGCAGCAGATGCAGGTCGACCCCAAGGGCGCGATAGATACATTCAGCTTTGTCATCGGCCTCGATCCCTACAACGCCGATGCCTACTACCACCGATCCATCGCGGAGGCTTTGCTTGGCAATTTCGACCTCGCCGTCGGCGACTGCCGGCGAGCCGTCGAGCTCGACCCGAAGCGGGCAGGCACGTGCAGGGAACACCTGCCCGGCGAGCAAGGCAAGCCGACCGCCGCGAAGCCAGGCAGGGATCCGGCGACCGCCAGGATCCTGCTCGAGCGCGCCCAGATGCGGCTGTCGAAATATGGCGTGGACGGCGCATTGCTCGATTTCGACAAGGCCATCAGCCTCGATCCCGAAAACGCCGACGCCTATTTCGGTCGCAGCCGCGCCCGGATGCTCAAGGGCGATCAGGCCGGCGCGGCAGTCGATTGCCGGCGTGCCATCGAACTCGACCTGAAGCGGACTGGAAGCTGTGACGAGCAGGCTGCCGTTGGCGAAAACAGGCCGGCGCCGCCAGTGGGCATGCAACAGTTGCAGCCCTCTGTTGCGGCCGCCGTTGAAACCTTGGCCAAGCAACTCGGCCAAGGCAAAGCGAGCCCAACGCGAATACTGTCCGCTTCAAAGATGCTGGAGGCGGCCGAGGCGACCGACCCACGTGTCCTGAGCGCGGTGCAGAGCGGCGACACCTTTTCGGACGCGGGCAAATATGACCATGCCATCGCAGAATATGAGCAGGCGATCGCGCTCGACCCCAGTAGCCCATTCGCCTATTTCGGCCGCGGCAAGGCCTTGGCCGCCAAGCGCGCCTACGACCTGGCGATCGCCGACTACGATCGGGTGATCCAGCTCGTTCCGGATCTGGTCTCGGCCCATATTCGCCGGGGGATGGCCAAAACCATGTCGGGCGATGTCGAGGGCGCGCTTGCCGATTGCGGCCATGCCGCCACGCTCGACCCGAAGGCGCGCGACGCGTTCTTTTGCAAGGGCATGGCCTGGCACGCCAAGGGCGACGGCGGGCGGGCGATCGCCGCCTATTCATTAGCGATCGCGATCGATCCGAAAGACGCCGCCAGCTATTATGGGCGCGGCATGGCACGGGCCGACAGGAAGGACTATGACGGCGCCATCGCCGATTTCGACCGGGCAATCGACCTCGACCCGCACAATCCGGATTACCTGGTCAGCCGCAAGGCGGCCGACGCGGCAAGAGGAAAAGGCGATGTCGCGGCCGAAGCCGCCGGGCCTGATCCGAAGAAGCTCAAGGCTTTCATCGATCTCGGCGATGCCCTCTACAAGAGGCACAAATTTGATCGCGCCATTGCCGAATACAGCAAAGCCATCACGCTCCGAAAATGGCGTCCGCATATCTGGGGCGCGGCATGTCGCTGGTAGCGAAGGGCAAGTATGACGCGGCCATCGATGATTACGGCAAGGTGATCGAACTCTATCCTGCCTACGTCGAAGCTTACCTCGGCCGCGCCGTCGCCTGGAGCAAGAAGAACGAACTGGATCGAGCGATCGCCGATTTCAGCCGCGCGGCCAAGATCGACCCCAGTTCTGCGCCGATCTATTTCGGGCGTGGCAGCGCCTGGCTCGCCAACGGCGATTACGACCAGGCGATTGCGGACTACGACCAGGCGCTCAAGCTGGATCCAAGGCTGGCCCTAGCCGAGAAGGGCCGCAAGCTCGCCGTGGCGGCCAAACGCAAGTCAGCCGGAAGCGATCCTGTCGGCTCTGACCAGAGCAAGTTGAAGACCATCGTCGACCACGGCTACGTCTGGTACAAGAAACGCAAGTATGCACGCGCCACCACCGCGTTCGAACAGGCCATCGCGCTCGATCCGAAAAACCCCGCCGGCTATCGCGGACGGGCGATGGTCCGCACCGACACCCATGACTATGATGGCGCCATTGCCGATTTCAGCAAGGTCATCGAACTCGCGCCGAAGAGCAGCGATGCCTATTTTGGGCGTGCCGCTTTGTGGGGGAAAAAAAACGAGCTTGACCGGGCGTTAGCCGACTATGACCGAGGCCTCGAGATCGATCAGAGTTGGAGCATGGCCTACTACGGACGGGCAACCAAAAGGCTGGAGAAGGCCGATTACGAGGGTGCGATGACAGACTTCGACAAGGCGATCGAACTGGATCCCAAAGTCGCGCGCTTCTACATCGATCGCGGCTTTGCCTATGCGGCAAAAAAGGACATCGACAGCGCAACGCGAGACTTCAACAAGGCGATCAGCCTGGACCGCAAGAAGAGCGCTGGCGCCCATTTCGGTCTAGGTGCAATCAAGGAAAGCCAAGGCGACCACGATGGCGCCATCGCCGAGTACAGCCGCTCTATCGAGATCGACCCGACATATGCCGACGCCTACGATTTGAGGGCACATTCCTGGAGAGCTAAGGGCGATTTGAAGCGCGCCGAGGCCGACCGCAAGAAGGCGCTGAGCCTCGGACTGAACTAGACAGGCATTTTAGAGGGGCGGATGTCGCGTGGGAAATGGTTGCAGGTGGAGGCGGTCGTCCCCTTTGAGCTTCGTTGAGGCAAAAGTGCTACCAGCGATGTTCGGCGGCGGCAGATATCACCATGAGTCGGTGGCGAAGCCGCCCCAGCCTGTGACCACCGCCTACATCGATGCCTAGATCCGGAAGCAGGATCTCCAGATCGTTGAGGCTATCGCACGCGAATTTCCGGACGACTACGATGCGATGCTGCGCAAGATCACTGCCGCCGCCCAGACCGGAAGCCAAACAGAAGTGCGCAATACCAGCAGACAGGCGGTCGCCGATCTGCGGCACAGATATGCACCGCTCCTGCTTTCAGCTCCGGACAGCGCGGTCTCGCAAGCGCTTTCGGCGCAACTCGACATGCTCAATCATGTCATTGCGCGCGAAACGCCGGCCACCTGCAACAATTACCTGCGCTACGGGTAGGTCTCGAAGTATGGCCTTTCCTTCAACGCCTTGCCGTTGCCGTCGAGCAGTATTCCCGAGGCAAACAAATACCCGCCCATCGCTTCCATCTTCGCCATGTCCATGGTGCCGATGGCGCCGTTAGCACCCTTCAAAAAATGCCGGTCGTTCAGCGCCGGGTTGGTGAGCGTGTCCTTGTTCGCCGCGATCAGCGGGTCGCCTGCGTGCTTCGCGCGGTCGACGGCGAAGGCGTAGCCGGCCCGCGTCCCTCGAAAAAAGCGGCGGCGGCTTGTCGGTTGGCGGCAAGGAACGCGTTTCCGGAAATGATCAAGGTAGTGTGCTCGTCCGGCAGCCGTAATCGGCGTAACGGAAGCTGCGCTGCTCCAAGCTTCCAAGCCCGGCCTCAACGCCTTCCAGGTCGAGTCTTCGGGCGTGACGTCGACCGCACCGGGCAAACCGTTTCCCCAATCCGCCGAAGAGTGGCCCATCTCTCCTAGGAGATGCCGGTCGTTATAAGATTTTTACCAGTTTCTTATAACGCTCTTGAAATCTCGCCGAATAAGGCCCAGTTATAAGAAAACTGCAGGTTTCTTATAACGCTGCGCACGCCCGGGAGCGGCCATGAAGACCATCGATCTTGCCTATCGCACCCTCTATGCCGAGCTGGTGCAGCGCAGCCTGGATGCCTCCTTCGAGACCGATTTTTCGACGGCGGGCAATTTCGTGCGCGTGCCGGTGAAAGGCCGCGACTACTGGTATTTCGAAGAGACGCGGCCGCAAAAGTCCAGGCGCTATGTCGGCCCGGCGGAAGATCCCGAGATCGCCAAACGGGTCGCGGCCTTCAAGGAGATCAAGGACGATCTCAGAGCTCGCCGCAAGCTGGTCTCCACGCTGGTTCGCGACGCCGGCCTGGCGGCGCCCGATGCTTTCAGTGGCGACGTCGTCGAGGCGCTGGAAAAGGCCGGGCTCTTCCGCCTGCGCGCGGTGCTCGTCGGCACCGTCGCCTTCCAGACCTATGCAGGGCATCTCGGCGTCAAACTGCCAGGAGCCGCGCTGCAGACCGGCGATGCCGACTTTGCCCAGTTCCATTCCGTCTCGGCCGAAGTCGACGACAGCATGCCGCCGCTCATCGAGGTGCTGAAGGCGGTCGACCCGACATTCCGGGAAATCCCGCACCGAACCGATGCGGGGCGCACGACGCAGTTCGAGAATGCTTCGCGCTACCGCATAGAATTCCTCACTCCGAACCGAGGCAGCGACGAGCATGCTGACCATGCCAGCCCGATGCCGTCGCTGGGCGGCGCCTCGGCCCAGCCCTTGCGCTTCCTCGATTTCCTGATCCGAGACCCGGTGCGGGCAGTGCTGCTCCACCGCTCCGGCGTGCCGGTGCTGGTCCCCTCGCCCGAACGCTTTGCGGTCCACAAGCTGATCGTCGCGGCGCGACGCCAGCGAAGCGCTGCCGCCAAGCGGGAGAAGGACCTGCATCAAGCAAGCCTGCTGGTCGAGGCGCTCGAGACCACGCGTCGGCGAGACGACCTCGCCCATGCCTTCGCGGAAGCGTGGAACCGGGGCGAAGCATGGCGTGAGGCGCTGCGCAAAGGCTTGCAACTGCTTCAGCCGGACAGGCGCGAGATGGTGGACCTGGTCCTCGGCAGGGTGCTCGACGAAGCGCGCATTGATCTCGACGGTTTCATGAGACGGTCCAAGTGAGTTATCGTTCAAATTGCACGAAACGTTCTTGACCACTTTTCGTACCTAATGTACGATATTGCCCTTCGTTGAGGGGATATTCTTGAACACCGCGAACCATGCCGCTTTCGCCGACCTTTCCCGCCCATTGCTCTCGCCTTTGCCGCTCGCCGAGCGCGAACGCCTGGCCGGCGCGTGGCGCATGGCCAGCCAGGACATCGCCGACGACATCCGCTTCATCCGGCAATATCTGAAGGTGATCGCCGAGAAGGACGACCGGCTTTCGACCGGCACGCTGGTGCACGGCCGCGTCTATGTCGAGGCCTGCACGGCCTGGCTGCCGGAAACGATCGCGCGATATTTGAGGAACCTCAGGCTGATCAGCGAATGCGAGTGCGCGATGACTGCGGCGGGCGTGCGCTTTGCAAAATCGAGCGATGCCTGGGAGTGAGATGTCTTCCTTCTTCGCGGAGGAAGACCACCAATCGCGACGAGACAGAGGGGCGCAAAGGAGCGCGGCGACGGAACGGTTTCCGCCCGCGCCGGGTGCAGAGAATTCCCTTTTGCAACTTTCGGATGCACCTCGACAAATGTATCGTTTCACACAATTGCCAATTGGTGGACGCGGGCGGGCGGCCGGTAGTTAATTCCTTTCGGGCGAAGGAAGGCATAGTCGCGTACCAGGGAGGAACTCGTTTGATAGACCAGCAAATCGACATCGGCGCACCAGCCGACGATCAGCCTTACGAAGTCACCTCATTCGCCAGGAAGCATGGGCTGACGATCCCGATCGCGGACGCGGTGCTTTTTGCCAAGGGTCCGTCGCCGTCGCGGGCGGCCTGCGATACCGCCGCGCTGGCTTTCCTCTGCGCCGTTGCGCAATACGCCAGGAAGCAAGGGAGGCGATAGCCGTTTAGTGTCTCCACCTCCGCGCCCTAAATCTTCGGGCGCGGGCTTGCTACATTTCGATTGTGCGGATGGCAGCGGCGGAACGGCCGCTGGGGTCAGGCCTTGGCTTTCGGCTTGGCAGGAGCCTTGGCCTTGGCGGGGGCTTTGGCGGGCGTTTCGGCCTTGGCCGACTTCGGCTTGGCGGCGGCCGTCTTTTTGGGCGCGGCCTTGGACTTCGGCTTTACTTCGGCGTCGATCTCGGCGGCCGCCTGGTCCCAGTGCTCCATATGCGCGCCTTCCGGCCGGCCGGCCTGCTCCCAGATCTCGTGCGCCCGCCGGCGAATGCGTTCCTGCCTGTCGTCCGTCACTGTCGCCTCCTTTGAGTGGGGCCGCTCCCCGACGGAAACATTAGCTGAATTTTCCGGTGGCGTCTTGCGCATCGACGCGTAGGTGCCTGAACTTCGGCAGCGATTTCTTCAGTGCACGTCGGAGACGACAGCGACGCCCAGATACGCCGCCTTCTTTGTGATCAACGCGGCTAAATCGGCGTCAGAGCGTTCGGTTCCGGTGCGCCTGCGCAGCAGGCCAATCGCTTCCTTCATCGATAAGAGGCCAGTGCGGCGTTCGGCCAGAAGCTGGTCGACCGCCTTTGCACAGTCGACTGATTCGACATGGGGGTGATGCATGGCTGCGACTCCTTCCTAGGAGCCGGCATCCCCCCGCCGGCATGGCGGGAGGATCGGGGCTCGTAAGCGTAAGATCACTCGATGACGTGGATGACCCTGCGTGTACCAGGATCGATCAGGACAGTGCGATCGTTGACCACGGCATATCTGTACTGAACGTCAGGCACCTCCCGCAGCTCGACCGTGTCAGGCACCGTCGAGCCGACGCCCAGTTCCAGCCCCAGTATGTTGACCGAGGCGATCGGGTGCTTGTGGACATATTCCTTGACGACAGTCTGCTGCTCCGGCGTGACGATGATCTGGTCCGCAGCGGCAAAGCCTACGCCGGCGATCAGAGCAAGGCCGGCAACAGCAGGAATAAGGGTGCGTTTCATCATAAGTCTCCTGTTGTGTTGGCGAGCTCCGCCCGCCTCCGCCGTCGCGGAAACCCTGGCAGGTCGAACGTAGGAGCTCCCGGGGCAAACGCGTGCATTGGGGTCTTGTTCCGTCTGCGGCGCCTAATTGATTGTTGCCGGCGGAACCGCCGGGGCGGCTTCGCATTGTTTGAATTGAATAATTCGACAAGCAAAGGCCCGCCATGACTGCAGTTCACATCACAAGCGACATTCCGCTCCGCGCGCCGGTGGCGATCGCAGTCGGGGCCGGCTTCAAGCGCGAGATCGCTTCCCTGGCGGCGATGCAGAATTTCCTCAAAGAATGGCCGCCGGCGATGCGCGGCGACTGTTATGCCGCGGCCGTGCAGACCTGCGAGGCAGCGCGGACAGGCGAGAGGAAACTCGGGGAAGCGCGGCGGGCCTTCGTGGCATTCGCTCAGAAGGCCGGCATTCTGTGGACCGGCGTCGACCCGGTCACCGCGCTACGTGAAGCCAAGATTAGACGTCTCAAGGCCAGGAGCATAAGCCAGCAGCGCCGGCAATGGCCGCTGGCGTGACAGGCTGCTGAAGTCCGGGCCTATAGGATCGGGCTTATCGAACCAAGCATCATCGAAAAAAGCCCTCGCGGCCGAAGGCTTTGTCGCGCCAAGCGGCGTAGCGCCGCTCACTGCCGCCCAGTGCTGGACGGCAGCCAGTCGACATCGATGACGGCTGTCAGTTCAGCGAAGCTTCGCACGACTCGGTGAGGAAAGATGCGGCGATCAGATCGTCCGCATCGATGCGTAGGGAGCCATCGCCGCCCCCCATTATGGCCGCGACCTTCTGGAAGGTCTGTATTTCATGTGCGGTGATGTGGGCGTCTTCCATCCTGGCCCGCAACTCGGCGACGCGCATCCCGAGCGAGCGGGATGTTCCGATTTCTCGTTTCGACATGTTAACTAGTCCTCCTCGCCCCTGCCCATGCCTGTTCGCCGCCGCCCGATTCTGCTTTCTGCCACCGGTTTGTGTTGCCTATGAGACAGGTTTGTTTCTGCCACTGGTTTGTGTTGCCTATGAGACAGATTTGACCCAAAGCGCCCAACTTGGGTGTGGGTCAAAGGTTCCGTTAGGATATCGTAAATTAATAATTTTCCGTTAACCGCCCGCCGCCGTGACCGGCGGCGGGCCATCCGTTCGGCCGATTACGCTATCGGTTAATTGAGCACCTTGATGATCTTGCGCGTGCCGGGGTCGACGATCACGGTCCGGTTATCGACCACGACATAGCGATATTTGACGTTCGGCACCTCGTGCAGTTCGACCGTCTCGGGAAGCGTGCTGCCGATGTTCAGCTCGATGCCGGGAACCTTCACCGAAGCCAGCGGCTGCTTTTGCACATATTCCTTGATGACGGTTTCCTGCTCGGGCGCGATCACGACGGTGTCCTGCGCAGCGACGGCGCCAGCGCCGGCGAGAAGCAGGAGGGCCGCGGCGGCGGTGGTGATGTGCATTTTCATGGTCGTCTCCTTTGTGTGGTCAATCGCCTCCTCTGCTGCGCCTGCGATTTCCACAGCCGATCGGCACCGTCCTAACGCCGAGGGCCACGGCTTGTTCCTGCAAAATTCCGCGCATCCGCCGGCGTAAGAACGCCGCCGCCGCCTGGCAAAACAATCTCGGAACAATGCCTTCCAAGTCGTGTTTAACCAACGAAGGGACCGACTTTCCGAGGAGAAATCAGATGAAGCATCTTCTGATCACGAGCATGATCGCGCTCGGCGTTGGTTGCGGCGCCGCGATGGCGCAGACCGAGTCCGTGCAGCCGAGCGGCGGCGATAGTTGTGCCGCCGGCCAGGCTGACTGCCCGAAGGGCGGCAAGGCTGGCGAGCAGGCCCAGGGCAAGATGAAGTCTCAGACCGAGCAGAATGCCCAGGGCACCACCAAGATGAAGACTGAGCAGAATGCCCAGGGCGAGGCTGGCGCCAGCACCGAGCAGAACGCCGAGGACAATACGCAGCTGAAGAAGAAGCAGCAGGCGCAGGGCAAGACCGACACCAAGACTGAGCAGAATGCTCAGGGCAGCACCAAGGTGCAGACTGAGCAGAATGCTCAGGACAACACCAAGCTGAAGAAGAAACAGCAGGCCCAGGGCAAGACCGGCACCAGCACCGAGCAGAATGCTGACAGCAACACCAAGGTGCAGACCGAGCAGAATGCTCAGGGCAAGACCGGCACCACCACCGACCAGAACGCCCAGGGCACCACCAAGATGCAGACCGAGCAGAACGCTCAGGGCAAGACCGGTACGACCACTGAGCAGAACGCTCAGGGCAACGTCCAGACCGACCAGGACAAGACGGCCTCGATCACCAATGTGACGGTCGAGCAGCGGACGCAGATCACGCAGATCATCCGCGAGACCAACGTCCAGCCGGTTCGCGATGTCAGCTTCGACATCTCGGTCGGCGTCGAGGTTCCGCGGCAAAAGATCCGGCTCCATCGCCTGCCGCCCCGCATCGTCAAGATCGTCCCGGCTTACGAAACCTATGAGTATTTCGTGCTGGCCGACGGGCGCATCGTGATCGTGGATCCGGACACCTACAGGATCGTCGTGATCCTGGAGGCGTGATCCAGACAGCATTTCCGACAGGAGGCCTGCCGTGCCGCAAGGCATGGCGGGCTTTTCTTATGTCGCCTCAGCCGCGGGCGCAAACGCCCCCTCCCCGCGGCCGGGGGGCAGCCCCATCAAAGCTTTATCGCCCGCCCTCGCCGCAACACAGCCGTCGGACTGAGGTCTGGTTTGGTAGGGCATTGGTCCCCCTCTCGAAACATACAGGCAGTTATCTTGTTGGAGTCACGACTGGCGAGCATAGGTCCCTTCATCGTCGGTTGTTCGCACCCGCCGCTACCTGCGATGCGGCGGGTGCTCCTTTTGGGGGTGCTGCATGCAACTCGGAGAGATCATTGCGAACCTGTTCGCCGCCGTTCTTCTGATCTGCGTTGTGGCGCTCGTGTTCTTCACAGGCGGTAGACCACTCTGGCCGGATCGCCAGGCCAAGATGGTCATCCTCTTGCCGCCGGATGCCATGACAACGGGATCGGTCAGGGCACTGGCGCACGTTCGCCTGCCCGACGCCTTCGATACAAGACTGGTCCAGCCAAGGCCCCAATCCCGATAACCTGTTCGGCCAGCCCAGAGCCGCCGCGACGTGATCCGGCCGAATGGAGGTCAGAGCTAACTCTCCGCTTCTTTCGCGGAAGGGCGGAGCCGTCTCCCGCCGATGAAGGGCCGTGCTCGGCGGGCGGACACTGCGGCAACCGGCGGCCGGGTTCAGCTCAGCAGCATTTCAGCGGCGGCGAAGGGTGATGCACGGGCCGAAAGCAGGCGCAACACGCCAGCGCGCCCGGTAGCCCGCTGCGGTTCATTAGCTGCTCCTGATCATCGTTCCGCGAGGGAACGGAATCGGCCTCGGCTGGGTTCCTGAGGCAAAGTCCTTCGGCGGGCCGGAGTTAAGACCTATGGCAAGGGGTCTGCGTGAAGTCTTGCGATCCTGGCGGAAAAGGTGCAAGGGTCAACATGGGTAGAGCAATGGGCGAGATCGTCGAAGACCCTAACTGGTCGCGGCGCTCGGTTGGGCAAATGTATTTTCCGCAGTTTCTTGTGGGAATGACGGCAACGCTTCTGGTGGTTCTCGGCTGGACCTTCATGTCCACCGGGTCGGTCTGGCAGTCGCTTGGCTGGACGTTCTTGGCGGGCGTGGTGCTGCAGGCAGGCTACTTCGTGGCTGTGCTGTGGCTCGTGCAAGCCGAAGGCCGGGCCACGGACGAGAGCAAGGCGAGCGACGCCGGCGCCCCCGCCAAGCTGCCCGGCCCGTTCGAGCGCGACGGCATCGTCCATGCGCTGATCTCGCGGCTGTTCCCGAGGCTGCTGCCGTAAGGCGGCTCAGCGTCCGGCCAAAGCCCCAGCGCCGTCATCTTTTGGGTAGCGACGTGAAGCGGAGCGAAGACCCGAGAATCCAAGCCGTGACCTCGTCGAGGAACGCAGCGCGGCAGAATCCTGCACCGTCGGAACGCTCTGAGCTTACGGCCTGCAGTCTGCGCCGCGTCGCTTCGCTCCCTGCTCCGCCACAGGATGACGTGCCAATCTTGGCCGCGTGCGATCGAGCAATTGGGCGCGTCGCACTGGGCCGGTTCAGGCGACGCGCTGTTGGGTGCACCGTTACTGCGCCGGAGCGACCGTGGCCGAGCGCACCGTCTCCGCGGACGAGAAGACGATGAAGGCAAAGGTCAGCACCGCGGCGGCGACAATCAGCGAGCCGATCGCCACGACCGGCTCGATCTCCGGATGGCCTGCGGCCAGCATCCAGTAGAGCGCCGGCAGCATGATCACGAGGCCAACCGTATAAAGACCGTAATGGATCATGGCGATGCGGCGCTCTGCCTTGGCCGGATTGAGCGCGTAGTAACCGCCGAAGATCGCGCTGGTCACCCAGCCGAGAAGGTTGATGTGGGCGTGCGCCGGGAAGGCGCCGTGGTCGCCCGAAATCGCCATCTGCAGCCCGGCGGCTATGCCCAGGATGAGAAAGATGACGGCCGTCTTGAAGAAAAGCTCCGAAACCCGTGGCATTTTGTTGTCCTCCCAATGCCCTGTGAAATCCCTCACCCGCTAAGCTACACACCGCAACGCATATTAGCCACAAGGCAGCGAAGTTTTGGTGTGCATTGCGCACAGCGTCAGGCGAGGCAAAAAGGCCCGCAAGGGTCGGCGCCGGCGGGGCAGCGGTCCCCGGGCCTGCAGTTGTTTTCCCCAATGCAGGGCGGCTCGCAAAAGAAATTGCCCGTCCCCCATTCCAACGCCGGCCATTATATCGTAGTACGACATTCATAGCGAGAACTCTGGGGTGGCAACCGGGGGCCGGGAGCTGACCATACAGCTCCCGGTCAAACTCAATTCGTCGCGCCGATTTTCGATCACCCGGTCTGCGCCACCGCCGTCGGTTCTGCCACCCTTTCAAACACGTGGCACAATGCCAACCAAAACCGACGAAAGGCTTCCAGCGGTGCGGACGCCGAGGGATTTTTAGCTCTTCCTTAACCAATGTTATTCGCTCGGTAGACCTGGCATGTTAACCTTCGGGCGCGGGTAGAAGCCGTCTGACCACCTCGGCTTTTGCTATTTGGGCTCGCCTCAAAGGCGAGCCTTTTTTTGAACTCCGCCTGTGCCTCGGCGTGGGGTTTCTGCTCGCCGCAACCAGAACTCCCCCTGGCCTCACCTGGTCTGTTGCCGCGTGCGAATGCATTGCCGTCAAGCCAAACAAAAATGCCGCCGGGTCGCCCCGGCGGCATGCAATTCCACTCCGGCAGGTTCGCCGCTTGTGCCTTATGGCGTGGACGTCGCCGTAGCCGCCTGGTCGATCTTGTCGGCCAGCACGTCCTTGGCCCAGTCCGTCACCTCCTGATCGACCGGCTTGTTGGCCATGTCCTGCAGGGCGGCGTCGAGCGTGGCGTCATCGGGCGCGGGGTTAGCGGTCACCGCGGCCTGGGCATCCGCCACCGCCTGGGTGTCAGTGGCGATCGCGGCGTTCTGGGCGTCGATCTGCGCCTGAACGTCGGCAACCTGCGCATCGAAAGCCGCCTTTTCCTCGGTCGTCATGTTGGTCGTGTCGGTTGCATTGAGGTCGGCGAGCTGTTGGGTGAGCGTGCCGAGCTGGGCCTGGTCGGCGGCCAGCTTCGCGTTTGCCGCATCAAGCTTGGCCTGCGCATTCTGGGCTACGGCGGCCTGGGTCACATAAGCCTGAATGCCCGCGAACTTCTTGCTCTTGGAATTCATGTAGGCATTTATGTTGCGCTGGAGCGAGTTCAGCCGGCCGAGCTTGGCATGGATGTTCTTTTCCTTCGGCGTCGCAGCCTTAGTGGTATCGTCCGTCGTGTCGTCAGTGTCGTCATCGGTTGCATCGTCGACCTGCGACTTGGCGGCCTTTGCCGACGCCGACTTGCCATGCGAGGCGCCGCTGTTGCCGCTTTGGCCCTTGCCGCCGCCCTTGCCGTTGCCACCGCCGTTGCCGTTGCCGCCGCCATTGCCATTGCCGTTGCCGCCGCCATGGCTGCCGCCATTGCCGTGACCACCGCCATTGCCGCCGGCTCCGGCAAGTGCGGGAGCCGCCGCGAGCGCCAGAATGGCGAGCGAAGCCAAAAGTGTTTTCCGGATTGTCATCATGTTTCTCCGCAGGTGAATCGCCACCAATGCCCAACCGCTAGATCGCGTCATATGAGAATTCCCTAACGGCTTGGAGTAACTTTTAAACAAATTCGGTGGCGGCAAGAGAGTATCCCGAGAAGCAGCTCCGCAAATCCTGCGGAACACCTTTTAACTTACTGAAATCATTGCACAAATAAATGGGCTAAGGCCAGGTCCGCCCTCTGGAACAATGAAGGCCCACCCCCCGTCGGACCATGGGCCTAACGCTATGCGGCCAGCGTCCGTTGAGGAGCACAAGACGCCTGTTTATGAAGGCGATTTTCGGACGTGCGCGGCATCGTTTCGGGCAATCGCGCGGGAAGCCGTGATGCCACCAGCGCTTGGGGCGCGCTGACGAGGTGTTCTTATCCCGCTTCGCGGCTGATCCCATATATACTTATATATTCTTCCCGGGATGCCCTGAAGGGTGTCGCAACCTTTCGGCCGCTCGGCTTGTCAATCTGAGCCCTGGCTTTGACCCGAAACGAAGTCTCACTTTGGGGAGACGTGCTTCAGCTGTTGATCAGCGGCACGGTGACAGTGGTCGAGTAATTGATCGGAAAATCGCTGAAATAGGGAAAGTTGATGACGAAGGCATAGCTGGCGCTGACATGCGCCATCTTGAAGCCGCCGCTCGGCGGGTCGGTGGTGATCGTCACTGTCACGTTCTGCAAGCCGAGCGCCTGTAGTTTCTGCGTCGCGATCGTCTGGATCTGAGCCTGGGTCATCGTCCTGTCGAGCTGCAGCGAGCGCGCCGAGGCCTCGAGCGCATAGCGCACGCTGGACTCGTTGTTCATCGACCAGCCGAAGGCGAAGATGCCGAACAGAAGCATGATCAGGAAAGGCACGATCAGCGCGAACTCGATCGCGGCGCCGCCAGATGCGTCGCTGGCAAACAGCCTGGTTTTTTGCTTAGCGGACACGGACCACCTGCTGATGGCCGAGCGCGCTATTGCCCGGGAAGACGCCGAAGGTGAACGGCGGGACCCAGGTGCCCGACGCCTGGATCTGGACATAGATGGAGGGTACTTTCGATCCCGCACAGGTGGTCGACTGCGTGACCACGGTCGTTCCGCATTTGTAGGTGCGTGTCACCGTGATCGCCGCATCGGAGGGTTTCTTCTCCCAACTCGCAAGCGCGGCGGCCTGAACGGCGGTGTCGTCGCCCCCGCCGGCCAGCAGCAGATTCGCCGCCGTCTTTACACCCGCCCGCATCGCCATCGAGTTGGTGACATAGGACCAGCCATCGGCGATTCCGAACAGCGCGACGCACAGCACCGGCAACACCAGCGCGAATTCCACCGCGGCCGAGCCGGAGCGATTCTTGCGGAAGCGGATCGCTGCCGTCGCCACGCGGCTACTCGACAATCGCAACGGACGGGGCAGCGGGGATGTCTTGCAGCCCAAGGCTCGAGCAGTTCTGGTTGATCGTGGAATTGCCCGACCACTGGATGGTGTCGGCCACAACCTGGGTGCAGCCGTTCGCGCCCGAGAAATTGCCGAGATAGTTGACCTGCTGCTTGGGAAAATAGATCGCGCCGGTCAGCGAAGAAGTCGCCGTGCCGTTGAAGGTGCTCTGCGCCGCGGTGCCGGTCCTGTCGCCGTAGAACAGCACGCCGGAATAGGTGCCCGAGGTCGGCGCGCTCAGCGTTACGGTGGCGTTGCCGTTCATGCTGATAGTGTTGCTGCCCGTCATATAGATGGTTACGCCGGTGCAGGGCGCAGCGCAGGTGATGACCGCGCCTGCGTTGATCTTCAGATTGCCCTGAACGACGTAAGTGCCGGAAGAAAGCGCGACATTGCCGTTGAGGTTCATGCCGCTGCAGTAGGTGCCGGACACGAGTGTCTGCGCTGACTTGCCGCCGCTTACATTTCTGCACGGGGTGGTAACCGCGGGCGCCGGCAGGCTGGAGAATGGATCGGACGCGGGCAAGGCCTGGGTTAACGGCGACTTGCAGGTCGTGGTCACCGGGTTGTTCAGCGAAACGCCGCCGACCGAGATCAGGCAGTCGGCCTGAAGCCCTGCCGACCCCTGCACCTTGATGGCATCGGCGGCGCTCGAATTCGACATGACCGAGCAACCGGTCAGCTTGACGCTGGTGCTGCCGGAGAAAAGCGCCGCCTGCGAGGCCGACTGATTGAGCGCCAGCACGCAGGCCTTGGAAGCATCGGTGATGAGCGCCACCGCCCTCGCCTGCTCCGGCACCTTGCTGTCCGTGAAAATGGAGGTGAACATCCGGTCGAGGTTCTGGTTGAGGATGACCTCGACTGCCTTCTTGGCCGTGTTCGGCCCCGAGGTGGGCGGCGCGTGGACGGTGATGGTGCCATTGCCGAGGCCGTTGTCGGTCGCCGACTGCGTCGCGGCCGCCGTGATCGCCGCGGTATTGGATCCCTGGATCTTTTCCAGCGCGCCGGCATAGGCGGCGGCATCCGCCGTCGCCTGCAGCTTCAGGCTCGAATAGTACCAGTAGGACGTCTCGACGCCGAGCCCTGCCCCGCCGACGACGATCGGCAGGGTGAGCGCGAAGATCGTCGCAACATTGCCGCTCTCGCCGCGCCGCAGGCGGCGGGAGACGAACTGTCTGAAAATCCGACCGAATGTGTTCATGGCCGAGCGCGCCCAAGCTATCCCAGCCACCACGTTCAACACCCCGCGATAAACGAATGGCTAATTTTTTTCCTCGACTTGCGATTTTCAGACCCTTGTATGCATATCTACCGCCCTGCGCGGCCGCGACTCAGACTTAGGTCCCACTTCATATAAGACCTAAGGTGAAGCTGCGGATAAATCAGCGATTTTAGCTTTTGCTGCATTTTATCTTTTTCGGAAATCCGTCGTAGAGACGGCTGGAGTAGTTTCTCTGCCGTTTCCGGCGAGGGGTGCTGCCATGATCAGACGGTTCTGGGCTTCGACGCGCGGCAATTTCGCGCTGGCGACCGCAATCGCCATGGTGCCGCTGATGCTTGTCGTGGCCGGCGCCGTCGATGTGGCCGGCACGAGCGACGACGCGGCGCAACTGCAGAACTCGCTGGACGCAGCCGGACTGGCGGTGGGCACGAAATACCAACCGACCATGTCGGCCGGCGATGTGCGCCAGCTCGGCCTGACCTTCTTCTCAGCAAATCTGAGCGTCGCCGACGCCGGCGAATATTCGGGCAGCGTCGGGGCGTTCCAGGCAGCGGCCAGCGGCGATCCGAGCGGCTACACCATCTCGCTGTCGTCGAGCATCAGCCGAGCGGCTTTCATCAGCGGCGCGCCGGCCTGGCAGGCGACCCGCTCCGCCTCCGTCGAGGTCAAACCGGGGGCGCAAGCGTGCGTTCTGGCGCTCGATCCGCATGTCGGCTCCGCCGTTAACCTGCAGGGCTCGACCAATGTGGCGATGAACGGCTGCGTGATCGCCGCAAACTCGGACGCGGCCGACGCCATCGACCGCGGCGGCTCGGCCCTGCTTAGCGCCGCATGCGTCTCGACGGTCGGCTCGACCTCGGGGATAATGCCGCCCAACGCAACACTCTCGTGTGACGCACCGCTCGAAAACCAGTACGCATCGTTCGACCCGTTGGCCAATGTCACCCCGCCCGCTTACGGCATGTGCCAATCGATGCCGAACGGCAAGACGGTCACGCTTTCGCCCGGCACCTATTGCGACAAGACCTGGTCAGGAAAGATCACGCTTAATCCGGGCGTCTACATCCTGCGCAATGTCACCATAAAGCCCGGCGGCAACGGCAGCCTCACCGGCCAGGGCGTGACGATCTTCCTGATGGAAGGCTCGCAGCTCTACATCAATGCCAATGAGCAGGTGAACCTCTCGCCGCCGACCAGCGGCCCCTATGCAGGCATCACAATCTTCCAGGCCAAGGGCAACACCGCGGCGCTGACGATCAACGGCGGATCCGGCTCGGTGGTCAGCGGTTTCATCTATGCCCCCGACGCGGCGATCTCCTATGCCGGGAATTCGGACATGAACGCGCAGGGCAATTGCCTGCGGCTGGTCGGCAATACCGTAGGCATGACCGGAAACTCGGCGGTGAAATCGGACTGCGCGGCCGAGCTCGGCAATCGCGAGATGTATGCCGGCAGGATGATCACCCTGGCGAAATAGCGCCGCTCTTCCGTCGAGGGGAAATCAGTACTCGCCGACGATATCGGCGCCGGGCTGTTCGTCGAACAACACCGCGCAGCCGCGCTGCAGCGCCACCTGGCTCAACGCGTTCGCCGCCGCTTCATCCGATGAGACGAAGTCCCCGGTCAAGACGCGAAGTTCCTCGACGGCTCTCGACATCGAAACAAGGCGCCCAGCCGCGCCATCGCTGGCGCAGGCGTCGACGACGCAGAGAAGGTCGATAAGTTCGAAGCTGTCCATGGCGGCCTCCGCCCACAGGATCCCTTCGCGGAAGACAACGGCGTGACGGGCGACCGGGTTCCGCTTGGAGTGGTGCATCATGATTGGGCGACAGCCTGGGCGGCCCGCGCTGAGATCGAGGCGAAGCGGCAGGCAGGGCATAAAAGTACGTCGCGCACGCCTGTGGTCGTTTGGATCGACCGGCAAAAGCGCGGCGAACAGGTTCGCGAATCTCGGCAGACTGCGGGATTGTGGGAGTTGCCCGCCACATCGCAGGAAATGGCGGGCAACTCCACTTTCAAACCGCCGATGAAGGGACGTTACTCGACGGTTGTGCCACAATGAGTTGTGGGCCTACTTGTTTCCAGAAATCGCCCATTCGGACCTCTGCGCTCAAAGGTGCGGCCTCAGGTCCCGCCTGACAAGGGACCGTGGCCCGAAAGCAGGAACATTCCAGCTTTGGCGCCGTTGCCACGACATCCCAATCGGCAGAGGAGAGGAAACCATGGCCGACAGACCTACAGTTGTAAACACCAGTGGCGGGGGCGGCGCCGGCACAGCAGTGGCGATCGTTCTTGCCATCATCGCGATCGTGGCCCTGCTGTTCTTTACCGGCATTATCAATGTCGGTGGCCGCACCGGCGGTGGCGGATCGACGGATGTCAATGTGAAGCTCGATGCGCCGAAGGTCGAGGCGCCCAAGGTGGAGACGCCTGCGGCTCCGTCGACGACGCCGGCACCCGCGCCTGCCGCTCCGGCTCCGGCCCCGGCTCCGGCCAACGGCGGTTGATCCGCCTGGCGCAACCGGTAGGCCGGTTGCGCGTTTATCGAATGGCTACTCCAGCTTCGGCCCGCGCATTCCTCTGGAAGGCGCGGGCCCTTTTTTTCTCGGGCCCTTTTTTCTCGGGCCCTTTTTGTCTCCGGCAGGTCCGCTCAGTCATCCAATTCCATCGGCCGATGGCCCGGCCTTTGATGCCAGACGACCTGGCGGAAGTCCGTCAGTTCGACGACTTGGTCGCAGGTCGGACAGATATAGTTGTCGCAGCACTGGCGAAGCGCCGGCGGAGTGCGGCGCACTGCCCCCACCGGCGGACGGGTTTCCGTTTTTCCTACCTGATGAAGCATCGATTCCTCCCAGTTTTTCTGATTTTTCGAGTATCGCCTTCCACCCGGCTTGGCCTCGCCTATGGCGGTTTCGCTGGGCGCGGTGAGCGCGCGCCCGCGAGCGGAAATGAAAATGGACTATCGCGGACGGGGCCTGGCTTTGCCGCGGCACTATTGGCGAAATTCACTTGCCGAGGGTTCACAGGATTCTCCCCAAGGGCGAGAAACGGGGTGGCCCCTCAACCACCGTCGTGCCAGGCGCAAGGAACAGCAAAACACCGGCAGAGCGTGCTTGCAATAGGGCCTGCGCGGCAAAATCGATTTCGCGCCGCGCCCGGCAATTACATTAGCAATCATTCATTGAAAGGCGTATCAATCCAGCGGCGGTCGCCGACGATCGTGTGTCAGGTCCCGCTTGCAATCCTTGGAAATGGGAGGATGCCATGGCCGAAGCTGCAATGAAGGTCACCAAGCTCGAATCCAAGTCGCACAACAATCCCGACGAGGTTCGCTCGCCCGCCAAGACCCGCGTCGAAGTGGTGCGGCTGCCGGGCTACACGCTCGGGCGGCTCAACATGGAGCCGGGCTGGAGATGGTCCGAATGCGTGAAGCCGGTGGTCAAGACCGACAGCTGCCAGGTGTCGCATGTCGGCTATGTCGTGTCCGGGACGATCACCATACGCATGGACGACGGGACGCAGAAGACCTTCGAGGCCGGCACGTCCTATACCATCCCGCCCGGGCATGACGCATGGGTGGAAGGCAATGAGCCGTTCCAATGCATCGAGGTGCTGAGCGCCGAGCAATACGCCAAACCGGCCTAACGGCGGCTGTCGGCGAAGGGACGGCCAGAAGATCGGAGGGGCGGTGCTCCGGCTCGGCCGCACTTCCTCATCCTGGTCTTCGCGCGTCGCTCGGCTCCTGACTTCGTCCTAGCATGACGCAGTTTTGGGCCGCGATCCTTCGCGCCCCTCCCTGGTCTCGCGGTCAAGCCGTCAAAGGGGAGCACACCGGCGCAACCGGTCAAAGCCCTTGGTTGTGACGGGTTGCAGATGTTCTCATCCCCAGCTGGCCGGCTTGACAGGAAACTCCTTTTGTTCTCTTTATGTTCACACGCATTACCGCTTACAACAGTTGCTGCTAATGCTGCGATGCCGCAAAGCGGATGGATGGAGCCGAGAGCGCGATGGCCGCCACGAACGCCGCTTCGGCCGCTACCATCCTGCATGCCGATCTCGACGCCTTCTACGCCTCGGTCGAGCAACTGCTCGACCCGTCGCTGCGCGGCAAGCCGATCGCGGTCGGCGGCGGCGTGGTGCTTGCCGCCTCCTATGAGGCGAAGATTTTTGGCGTTCGCGGCGGCATGCCCGGCCGCAAGGCGCGCGAGCTCTGTCCGCAGCTCATCTTCGTCGGCGGCCGCTTCGGCGAATACCAGCGTCTCGGCGACGCCGCGATCAAGGTGCTCGACGATTTCACGCCGCTGGTCGAGCGCATCTCGATCGACGAGGCTTTCGCCGATGTCGCCGGCTGCACGCATCTGTTCGGGTCGCCGGACGAAATTGCGCGAACCATCCGCCGCCGCGTGAAGAGCGAGCTCGGCCTGCCGATCTCGATCGGGGTGGCACGGACGAAGCATCTCGCCAAGATCGCCTCGCAGGCGGCCAAGCCCGACGGCCTCGTGGTGGTCGAGCCCGGCACCGAGCTTTCCTTCCTGCACGATTTGCCGGTGTCGCTGATGTGGGGCGTCGGTCCGGCAACCAAAGCCAGGCTCGCCGAGATCGGCGTCGAGACCATCGGGCAATTGGCGCGCACGCATAGCGGCGCGCTGGAGCGGCTGATCGGCCATGCCGCCGGCCAGAAGCTCGCGGCCCTTGCCTGGAACCGCGACCCGCGCCGGCTGGAGACGCATCGCCGCGCCCATTCCGCCGGCGCGCAGTCGGCGCTGGGCCGCAAACCGGCGCTGCCGCGCGTCTTCGTGCCGACGCTCCTGCATCTCGCCGATCGCGTCGCCAGCCGCCTGCGCGCCAAGGACCGGCCTGGCCGCACGGTGACGGTGCGCGTGCGCTTTGCCGACATGCGCGCGGTCACCAGCTCGGTGACGCTGGAGCAACCGATCCAGGCGACGACCATGCTCGCTGACGTCGCGGAAGAGCTGGTCAGAGGCGTGCTCGCCGCTCACCCTGGCGAACGGGAAATCTCGCTGCTGGCGATCTCGGTCTCGCATCTGGAAGAGCATGCCGAGCTGCAGCTCGAACTGCCGCTCGGCCTGGCGGACGAGAAGCTGAAGCCCGGCAGCCGCAAAGGCCTCGCCCGCTTCGGCGCCGACCGCGCCATAGACAAGATCCGCCAGCGCTTCGGCAAGCAGGCCGTCGGCTACGGCACCGTCGCGCTTGAAGCGGCGCGCTCGGTGCCGGATGAATTCAGGGAGCTGGCGGAGAAGGAGCTGTGAGGGAGGTGCTTCGGCATCTGCTCTGCGGCGCTGGAGATTGGCGAAAGCCGACGCGCCGTCCGATCTCCCCCTTGTGGGGAGATGTCGCCGAAGGCGACAGAGGGCGTCGCCGCGCGTGAAGCGCCGGCGTCTTCGGCGACGAAGACAATGCTGGCGATCTATGTGAGACGCCCCTCTCTGGCCTGCCGGCCATCTCCCCCTCAAGGGGGGAGATCACGCGCTCTGGCGGCTGCCCTCAACCCGCCACAGCCCAGTCCAGCCGCATCGCCGCGCTCATCGTTTGCCCATCTTCAAGCACCGTCAGCCCTTCGCCGTGATGCGCATCGACCGGGTGCGAGACCGGCTCGAAGCAGAAGAAGCCGGCGTCGGATGACGGCGAATAGAGGATATAGACGCCAAGCTCCGGCGAGGCAGTGAGCGTGATCCTGATCCCCTCCTCGAGCTGCGTGATCGAGGCGCGACGATTCCAGCCGTCGAAGGCGTTGTTGACCCAGTCCCACGGCAGCGGGATGGAGCGCGAGAAATCCCAGGCCGGGCGCTCGCTCAGCGGCACGACGCCGACCGGCAAATGGCGCTCGTCCTCCAGCCAGACGCGCCTCGCCTTGGCCCCGAGCAGCGTTGTGTCGCCGCGCGGGAACCAGGGATGGAAACCGAGCCCGTAAGGCAGGCGCATGCCGGCGCGGTTCTCCACCGTCAGCTGCGCCTCCAACGCGCCGTCCTGCAGCGCATAGGTCACGGTAGCCGCATAGCGGTAAGGACCGATCGCGCCCTCGTCGAGCACCAGCTCCGCCTCGGTGACGGTGCGGCGGGCGAGCCGCCACGGTCTTTGGAAACCGTCGCCATGGATCGGAAAGGCTTCGCCCGGAATGTTCGGCGCGACGGCGTGGAAGCGGCCGTCGAAAGTGAAGCCGCCGCCGGAGATGCGGTTCGACCACGGCACCAGGAGTTGGCAGCCGGACGTGCCGGTGCCATCGCCCGGCTTCAGCAGCGGAACCGGCGCGCTGCCGATCACCAGCGCGTCATAGCGCGCGATCGCCGCGCCCTTCTCCGGCGCCAGCACCAGCCTCGCCTGCCCGTCGTTCAGCTTGACCGCGCCGGCCATATCCTCACCAGCCGCCATCGATGGCGATGTTCTGGCCGCTGATCATGTCGGAGGCGGGTGAGACGAGGAACAGCACGAGCTCGGCGACATTGTCAGGCTCGATGCGCGTCTTGAGGCTTTGGTTCTCGAGGATCCAGTCATTGTACTGCTTCAACCGGTCGCCGAAGACGCGCGCCTCCGCCTCCGAGACCACCGCGCCCGGCGACACGGCGTTGACGCGGATGCCATGCGGCCCGAGCTCGCGCGCCAGCGACTTCGTGAGCCCGAGCATGGCGCCCTTCGAGGCGACATAGGGTACGTAGCCGTCCCAGCGGCCGTTGAGCGTGATCGAGCAGAAGTTGACGATCTTGCCGTAGCCCTGCGCCTTCATGCCCGGCGCGCAGGCCCGCGCCAGCGCAAAGGCGGCCGAGGAATTGACGCGGATCTGATCCTCATAGTCGGCCAGCGAGAACTGCTCGAACGGCCGGTTGATGATCAGCGCCGCGTTGTTGATCAGGATATCGATCCCACCTTCCTTCGCCGCCAGCGCGGCAACAGCCGCTTCCGCCTCGGCCAGCCGGTTGAGATCGCAGCCGACGAAGGCAATATCGCCCCTGGCCTGTCCGGCAAGTCTCGCCACCGTCTGCTCGCCATCGCCGATGTCGGGGCGGTCGAGCACCAGCACGCGCGCGCCGACCCGCGCCAGCGCTACCGCCTGGGACCGACCAAGCGAGCCGAGGCCGCCCGTCAGCAACACTTTACGACCAGCGAGCGCCTTCATTGCCTAACCCTCACAGGACAGAATGGACTTCGTCGATCGAGGTGTCGCCGATGCGCTTGTCCAGCACGATCTCGCCGCGCGCCATCGCGACGATACGGTCGCAGCACTCGAAGACGTGGTGCATGTTGTGGCTGATGAAGACGCCCGTCACTCCCTGTTCCTTCAGGCCGCGCACGAAGCCGATCACCTTGTTGGTCTCCTTGACCGAGAGGTGATTGGTCGGCTCGTCGAGGATCATCACCTTCGACTTGAAGTGCATGGCGCGCGCGATCGCGACGCCCTGGCGCTGGCCTCCGGAAAGCTCGCCGACGAGCGCATCGGGGGAGCGCAGATGCAGGTCGACATTGGCGATGGCGCGCACGCTTTCCTCGGCCATCTTCTTCTGGTCGAGGATGCCGACGCCGAGGATCGAGAACCGGGTCGGCTCACGGCCGATGAACAGGTTGCGGGCGATCGACATGGTGGGGACCATGGAATTGTACTGGTAGATGGTCTCAATGCCGAGATCCATCGCGTCGCGCGGCGTCGCGATGCTGACCTCCCTGCCCTCGACCTTGATCTCGCCCTGGTCGGCGCGGTGGACGCCGGACAGGATGTTGATCAAGGTCGACTTGCCGGCGCCGTTGTCGCCGACCAGTCCGAGCGCCTCGCCGCGCTTGAAGTCGAGCGTGACGCCTTTGAGGGCATGCACGCCGGAATACCATTTGTGCAGATCGCGCACCGAGATGATGGCATCGCTCACGGCTCAGCCCTCCATCTTGATGGCCTTGGCGCGCTTGCGCATCCAGGCATTGGCGACGACGGCAAAGATGGTCAGGAAGCCGATGGCGAATTTGAACCAGTTGGCGTCGACATGGCTGAGCACAAGGCCGTTGTCGATGACCCGGATGAGCGTCGTGCCGATGATGCCGCCCATGACGGTGCCGATGCCGCCGGCGAGCGAGGCGCCGCCGATGACGGCGGATGCCACTGCCTGCAGCTCCATGCCCTCGCCGATCGAAGGCAGCGGAGACCCCAACCGCAGCACCTGCAGCATGCCGGCGAAGCCCGAGAGCACCGAGCACAGCATGAAGCAGACGATCTTGACCCTGGCCGTCGGGATGCCCATCGCCGCGGCGGCCGGCAGGAAGCCGCCGGTAGCCTTGATCCAGTTGCCGAAATTGGTGCGCGACAGCATCAGCGAGGTCAGCACCGCGACCGCGACGAACCACAGAAACGACATGCGGAACATGTTGCCCGGCCCGACGAAGGAAGTGAACAGCCAAGTCGGCAGGTCGGCGGGCAGCAGCGGCGGGAAGCCGCCGGACACGACGACGGTGAGCGAGCGCGCCATGAACAGCATGCCGAGCGTGGTGATGAAGCTCGGGATGGCGAAGCGGATGGTGACGTAACCGTTGATGAAGCCGATGGCCGCCGAGACGAGCAGCCCGGCGAGCAGCGCCAGCGGGAACGGCCAGCCCTGCACCATCAGCACCGCCATCGTCATCGGCATCAGCGCGAAGACCGAACCGACCGACAGGTCGAACTCGCCGCTGATCATCAGGATGGTAACGCCGATGGCGACGAGGCCGGCCTCCGGCAGGATGCCGAGGATACCGCGCAGATTGTCCTGGTTCAGGAACACGCCGTGGGAGCGGACCTGGAACAGGACAATGAGCAGCACCAGGAGGATCAGCCCGGCCAGTTCCGGCTTCTCGAGATAGGTCTTGAACAGGCGCTTCAATGAAAGGCTCCGGTGCGGTGATTGTGAAAGGTACTGTGGCGCCGCGTTCCTTCACACCCCCCTCTGTCCTGCCGGACGGTCCGGCAGGACAGAGGGGGGTGATGTCCCGCCAGCATTTCGGTGACGGGCGTCTCGGCCAATCTCAAAGACATGCGACCTCAGCGCATGCCCTGCGCGGACAGCGCCATGATCGCATCGGCGTCCTTCTGGCGCACGATGCCCTGCCCCGTGTCGATGTCGGAAGGCGCAAGACCGAGCTTCTTGTTGAGATAGACCTCCATCACCGGCATGAAGCCCTGCATGTAGGGCTGCTGGTCGACCAGCGCCTGGACATAGCCCTTCTGCATCTGCTGCAGCACTTCCGGCACGAGATCGAAGCCGCCGAGCAGGACCTTGCCGGGCGCGACCCCGCGATCGGCCAGCACGCGCGCCACGCCGGCGCACCAGAAGCCGGTGTCGAAATAGGCGGTGGTGTCGGGATGCGCGTTGAGATAGGCGCCGACGCGGTCGGAAGTGATGGCGAGGTCGGTGCCGCTGTCGATGCGCTCCCACGAAACGTCGCGGTCCTTATGAGCGGCCTTGTATTCCTCGAGGAACTGCATGACGCCGGCGCCGCGGGTTTCCGACCAGTTCTGGCCCGGCGCCGAGATGCCGACCAGCACCTTGATCGGACCATCCTTCGGGAAGCTCTCGGAAATCGCCTTGGCGAGCGAGTAGCCGGCTGGCTTGAAGCCCTGGCCGATGAAGGCCTGGCGCGCATTGCCCTTGGCGCCTTCGGTGTCGTCGACATTGACGGCGATCACCACCACGCCGGCGTCGCGCGCCTCCTTGATGACATCGTCGAAGGCATGGTCGTCGACGATGGAGGTGAGCAGCGCGTCGGGCTTGGCGGCAAGGGCCGCGCGCATGTTGGCGACCTGCTGCTCGATCGATCCCTCGGTCTGGGTGAAGACCATGTTGCAGTTGGCCTCGACCTTGGCGCAGCCATCGTCGAAGCCTTTCTTCACCGCCTGCCAGAATGTGTTCGAGGCCGACGAATGATGGGTGAAGACGATGTTGAGCCCGTCGGCTTTGGCGGCCGATTGCCCGCCGATAAGGGCGGCGCCGAGCAGAAGCATTGCTGTCAGTTTTCTCATGTTTGTTCCTCCCTATGGATCTTAGATGTGCGCCTTGGGCTAAATGTCCGTCTGGTTGCTGACCCGGCGGTGGACGGTGTAGGCCTTGCCAAGATCGGGACTGAGCGCCAGCCCAAGCCCAGGCCCCGGCGGCACGGTGATCATGCCGTCTTTCACCTCGGGCAGCGCCGTCACCAAGTCGCGGTACCAGGTGCGGTAGAAGGCGCGCACGCTTTCCTGGACGAGCGCGTTGGGCGCGTTGAGCGACAAATGGGTGGACGCTGCGAGCACGACCGGACCGGTGCAGTCGTGCGGCGCCACCGGCAGCCGCCAAGCCTCGGCCATCGAAGCGATCTTGCGGGCCTCCGACAGGCCGCCGCACCAGGAGATGTCGAGCATGACGATCCCGGCCGCTCCGGTCTCCAGAAGGTCGCGGAAAGCCCAGCGGCTGCCCAGCGTCTCCGAGGCCGAGATCGGCGCCGGACTGGCGGCGGCGTAGCGCTTCAGGTCCCCGAGACTGTCCATGCGGATCGGGTCCTCGTGCCAATAGGTGGCGTGGGGCCTGAGCGCCTCGGCGATCCTCATCGCCGGCAGGAGCTGCCACATCGAATGGAACTCGACCATGATGTCGATCTTGTCGCCGACGGCTTTGCGAATCTTTTCAAAAGGCTCGAGCGCCGCCTTCAAGTCGGCCGCCGAGATGTCGTTGCCGCGCGTCTTCTCCGCCGCGTGGTCGAACGGCCAGATCTTCATTGCGGTGATGCCGTCGGCGAGCAATTCCTCGGCCAGCTCGCCGGCGCGGGTGAGGAAGGCGTTGAGATCGTCGTAATCGCGCCCGGCGCCGATGCCGTAATTGGCCGTCGTCTGGCCCTTGGCGTCCTTGATGTACTCGGTGCCGGCGCAGGTGTTGTAAGTGCGGATCGAGCGACGGCTGAAACCGCCGAGCAGCTGCGCGACCGGCTGGCCGGTAGCCTTGCCGAAAATGTCCCACAGCGCGATGTCGAAGGCGGAGTTGCCGCGCACCTCGGCGCCGCTGGAGCGGAAGCCGAGATAGCCGACGAGATCGGCGGCCAGGAGATCGATCTCCAGCGGATCGCGGCCGATCACCCTGGGCGCCACATATTCGTGCAGATATTCCTCGACGGTGCGCGATAGATAGAACGTCTCGCCGAGTCCGGTGATGCCCTCGTCGGTATGAACCTCGACCCAGAGCAGGTTGGGCCGTTCCTCGATGCGCACGGTCTCGATGGCGCGGATCTTCATCAGGCTATCCCCGCGTCGATCAGCGCCTTGACGCTCTTGTCGAAATGCTCGGCCATATGCTCGGCCGCAAGCCGCGGATCGCCCTTGAGGATGGCGTCGGCGATGTCCTCATGGCCCTTGATCATCTTGAGCTGGTCCTCGTCGGAGGAACGGGTTCGCCAGCCGATGACCCAGGTGCGCCGCGTCACGCCGCTGAAGGCGGTGACGATCAGCGAAAAGACCGGATTGTGCGAGGCCGCCGCGATCGCTTCGTGGAAGGCGATGTCATGCTCCATGACGGTCTCGGGGTTCTTGCAACTCTCGCGCATCAGCCGGGCCGACTGGGCGATCGCCGCGGCTTCCGCGTTGGTGCGGCGCAGCGCGGCCAGCGCCACCGTGCGCATCTCGATGGTGCGCCTGACGTCATAGACCTGCTGCACGCTGATCTGCTGGGTGGTGATGCCATGCTCGATCACCATCGACATGGCGCCGGTGTCGAGCTTGGCGACGGTGGCGCGGCGCCCGGCGCTCATGTCGATCAGCCGCATCGCCGACAGCGAGCGGAAGGCCTCGCGCACGACCGTTCGGGAAACGTTGAGCTGGCGCGTCATGGCGGCCTCGCTGGGCAGCGGATCGCCGGGTGCCAGGCCTTCCGAGCGGATGTGCTGGGTTATCGCCTGAATCGCCGTGCTGACCAGGCCAGGACTCGGTTCATCCGGTGGGTCCGTCTGCTCTTGCATGCGTTTCCTCAACACCTGTATGACAGGTTGATGTTGAATTGCTCATAGTTCGGCTTAAAGATATATGTCAAGGTGATTTTGTGACACCCTGCCCCGAGGCGCCCCATGCACGAGAAGCAAGCCGGCCTGATCTTCGATGCGCGCGACGTGGTCGGCGAAAGCCTGGTGTGGGACGAGCGCCGCGAAAGGCTGGTTTGGGTCGACATCATCGGCCGCAGGATCCATCGGCTGGATCCGCTGAGCGGCGCGCATGAAAGCTGGCAGACGCCCGATCTCGTGACCTCGGTCGGCCTGCGCAACGACGGCGGCGCGATCGTCGGGTTGCGCAAGGAGATCGCGCTATGGGACTTCGATGGGCCGTTCCGGGCGCTCGCGACGATCGAGGCCGACAGGCCCGGAACGCGGCTCAACGAGGGCGTGGTGGCGCCGGACGGTTCGTTCTGGATCGGAACGATGGCCAACAACATCGGCCCGGACGACGCGCCGGTCCGCATCGCCAGCGATGAAGGTCGGCTCTACCGGCTCGGCCGGGACGGCAATGTGACGCCGCTCAGCGAAGACCGGTTCGGCATCACCAACACGATGGTGTGGCTGCCCGACGGACGCTTCGTCACCGCCGACACGACGAAGAACGCGCTCTACAGCTATGACTGGGACAAGAAGGCGGGACGGCTCGGCCGGGCGCTTGCCTTCTTCACCGGCTTCGAGCGCGGCCTGCCGGACGGCTCCTGCCTTGACGCAGAGGGCTATATTTGGAACTGCCGGGTGGTTGGCGGAAGCTGCCTCGCCCGCATCGCGCCCGACGGCAGGCTGGACCGGATCGCCGAATTGCCCTGCAGCTGGCCGACGAGCTGCGCCTTCGGCGGCCCCGGCCTCGACACGCTGTTCGTCACCTCGGCGCGCTTCACCATGAGCGCCGAGCATCTCGACGCCAACCCCTTCGAAGGCGGCCTGTTCGCGCTCAGGCCCGGCGTGCGCGGCGTGCAGGGCAACCGGTTCGGATAATCTCCCCATCGAGATCGGCAGCAGCGATCAAAAAACTTCACCATCGATGTCGGACTGGCCAATCACCGTTCGTCATAGGAGCATAGATCGGCAATCAACAGGAGAAACGATATGCCCAGCACTGTCCGCCTGCACCGCGTGCTTTCCACCAAACCTGAAAAAGTCTATCGCGCTTTCATCGAGGCGGACGCGCTGGCGAAATGGCTGCCGCCGAACGGCTTCACCTGCACGGTGCATCACTTGGATGCAAAGGCCGGCGGCAACTTCAAAATGTCGTTCCGCAACTTCACCACGGGCGAAAGCCATGCCTTCGGCGGCGACTATGTCGAGCTCGTTCCGGGTGAGCTCGTGCGCTACACCGACAAGTTCGACGATCCCAACCTGCCCGGCGAGATGCAGGTGACGGTGAAGTTGAAGAAAGTCTCGGTCGGCACGGAGATGGAGATCACCCAGGCCGGCATTCCGGACGCCATCCCCGCCGAGGCCTGCTATCTCGGCTGGCAGGAGTCGCTCAAGAACCTGGCAAGGCTCGTCGAGCCCGAGATCAATCAGTAAAGATCGATCGCAAGGTCTATGCGGCCGGCCGCGACGAAGCGGCCGGCAAGCGGCCCCGCTTTCCACTCCGCGACGTTACGCGTTTCCCCCGCTTGCCAGAATGGCTGCGCTGGGCTGGATTGAGCAAAGCCGAGCTCGAATGCCGAACAGACAGGCACGAGGGGGCGCGATGGAACTGATTCGAGCAGGATCATCACCGGCTGACGACAAGGTCGAGCATTACGAGCTCGGCCTCTGCCTGTCGGGCGGCGGCTATCGCGCCATGCTGTTCCATGCCGGCGTGCTCTGCCGGCTGAACGAGGCCGGCCTGCTTCAGAAAATCGACATGGTCAGTTCGGTCTCGGGCGGCTCAATCGCCGCCGGGCTGCTTGCGGTTCTCTGGCCGCGCCTCAGCTTTGCCGACGGCGTTGCCACGAATTTCCGCGAGCTTTACGTCGAAAGAATCCTCGTTTTCTCGCAGGTCTTCCTTGACGCGCCGTCGATCCTCAAGGGCGTGTTCAACCCGTTTTCGAGCGCGGCGCGCGAAGTCGCCACCTGCTACGAGCGCCATCTGTTCGACGCCAAGGTGCCGACGCTGAAGAGCCTGACCCCTCGTCCGTGGTTCGTGTTCTGCTCGAGCAATCTCAGCACCGGCTCGCTGTTTCGCATGTCCAACCGCTACATTGCCGATTACCGGATCGGCATGGCCAAGCATGCGGACTTGCCGGTCGCGACCGCGGTCGCGGCGTCGTCCGCCTTCCCGCCGTTTCTGTCGCCGCTCAGGCTCGACCTCACGCAATTCGCGTGGGAGAACGACAAGCTCGACGCGAGCGTCGGCCCGCCGGTCCCGGCCGGCCGCGCCGTGCTCACCGATGGCGGCGTCTACGACAATCACGGCATCGAGCCGGCGCTGAAGCGCTGCCGCTGGCTGTTGGTCAGCGACGCCGGCGCGCCCTGGCGGGCGTCGAGCTCCGGTTACTGGAACTGGTTCTCGCAGTTGAAGCGCGTGCTCGACACCACCGACAACCAGGTGCGCTCGCTCAGGCGGCGCGACCTCATCGCCCGCTTCCAGGCGGCGAAGGATGCCGACGACCAGGGCCTGCCCAATGACGCGACCCGGCCCGATTATGCCGCCACCCGCGGCGTCTACTGGTCGATCGCCAGCAAGCCTGACGCCGCCGAGCCGAGCTTCGTGCAAAGCGCGGCAATCGCGCCTGCCGATATCGGCACGTCGCTTCATTTCCTGGGAAGCGAGGAGACGATCGATCTCGTCAATTGGGGCTATTGCGCCAGCGACCAGGCGCTGCGGAGCTGGTACCGGCCGGCGGTGCCGGCTGG
The DNA here is from genome assembly GCF_002294915.1 of Mesorhizobium sp. WSM3879. Lineage (NCBI taxonomy): Bacteria > Pseudomonadati > Pseudomonadota > Alphaproteobacteria > Hyphomicrobiales > Phyllobacteriaceae > Mesorhizobium > Mesorhizobium sp. WSM3879. The sequence goes on from NZ_NSFZ01000009.1 coordinate 44,684, forward strand.
AAAGGGCGTGCCACTGAAGGCGGGCGACGTGAAGCCCGGACGCTGTGCGGTGGTGTCAAAGGCGCTGATGAGCGGTTTCAACGTGTGAGCATGGCGTTCGGACTCCGCGTCCGCTTTCGCCAATCGCCATCGTGGCGCAATCCAAACCGGTTCGTGCCCTGCACCGCCGCGTGCTAACAGAGGCGCTTTCAACAAGGATGGACAGCGACATGGCAGGAGAAAAAGTAGCTCTGGTGACGGCGGGGGGCAGCGGTATCGGCGCGGCGGCGGCGAAGCGGCTGGCCGCCGACGGCTTCAAGGTCGGCGTGCTCTCCTCCTCCGGTAAGGGCGAGGCGCTGGGCAACGAACTCGGCGGTTTCGGCGTCACCGGCTCCAACCAGTCGAACGAGGATCTGAAGCGGCTGACCGACGGCGCGCTGGAACGCTGGGGCCGCATCGACGTGCTGGTCAACAGCGCCGGCCACGGGCCGCGCGCGCAGATCATCGAGATCAGCGACGAGGACTGGCACAAGGGCATCGACACCTATTTCCTTAACGTCGTGCGCCCGACCCGCCTGGTGACGCCGGTGATGCAGAAGCAGAAGGCGGGCGTCATCATCAACATCTCGACCGCCTGGGCGTTCGAGCCGAGCGTCGCCTTCCCGACCTCGGCGGTGGCGCGCGCCGGGCTCGCCGCCTTCACCAAGATCTTTGCCGACACCTATGCGGCCGATAACATCCGCATCAACAACGTGCTGCCGGGCTGGATCGACAGCCTGCCCGGCGTAGAGGAACGCCGCCAGAGCGTGCCGATGAAGCGCTACGGCACATCCGAGGAAGTGGCGGCAACGATCTCCTTCCTCGCTTCCGACGGCGCGGCCTATATCACCGGCGAGAACATCCGCGTCGATGGTGGATTGATGCGGGGGTACTGAGGCTCGTTTTCGGCAGGCGGGTCGTTTCGCCGGCAATGCGTGGCCGGCGAACGCCCCCGATGGCAGGAGGGAGCCGGCGCAAAGGTTTCGTATCCACTGCTCTCCCTGCCCATGCTCGGGAACGCAGCCCTGTCCGGTTGGCTCTCGACCGTTGCGATGGCGCTGTCGGCGCTCGGGCCTTGCGGCAGGCTGGTTTTTCCAGCCCGGTCGATAGCGGACTGACGCGGCTGCGGCTGACCGCTGGACAATGGCCGCCGCCTCCCGCACCCTTAAGACTGCAAGGGAGACACGCATGAGCGCTTCACTCAGGCTGGGCATTGTCGGCGGCGCCGGCTGGCTGGGCGGCGCCATCGCGGGTGCCGCGCTTTCGGCCGGCGTGGTGCGGGCGGAGAACCTCACCCTCTCCTATCGGAGCACCAAGCCGGATCGCTTTCCAGGCGTCTTCTGGAGCGACGACAACCAGGCGCTCGCCGACCGCTCGGACGTCATCATGCTTTCCGTGCGGCCGCAGGACTGGCCGTCGCTCGAGCTGGATGCCAAGGGCAAGCTGGTGATTTCGGTTATGGCCGGCATCCGATTGGCCGAGATCGGCGAGAAGCACGGCACCGGCCGCGTGGTGCGCACGCTGCCCAACGCGGCTGCCGAGGTCGGCAAATCCTACACGCCGTGGATCGCGAGCGGCGACGCCACCGAATTTGACCGCGCGACCGTGCGCGCGATCTTCGGAGCCTGCGGCGTTGAGGATGAGGTCGGCAGCGAGCGCGACATCGACTATCTCACCGGGCTGACGGGCTCGGGCCCCGCCTTCCCTGCCCTGCTCGCCGAGGCGATGATGCGCGACGCCGTGGCCTTCGGCCTCAAGCCGGAAGTCGCGCGCCGCGCAGTCAACACCGTGCTCACCGGAACCGGCCGGCTGCTGGAGCTCAACGACGCTTCACCGGCCGATACGGTCGAGGCCTTTCTCGGCTATCGCGGCACGACAGCGGCCGCGATCGAGACGATGCGCGAAGCGGGCTTCGACCAGGCCGTTGCCAAGGGACTGGCGGCCGCGTTCCTCAAGTCGATCGCGATGGGCAAGGCGTGAGCCGGCGACGCCGCCCTTTGAGCGCGGAATGCATCAGGCGAGCATCCGCCGGATCGGGCCCCGCCGCTCAGGTGAGTCGTGCCGCCTACGCGAACTCCTCGCGCCGCGATGCTTAATTTTTGATAAAAGAAATTAGTAATATTGTGTAAAACTGAGTGAGCCCTCGCGTGCAAATTGTATTAGGGCGTTCTCACTCTCTTTTCTTGCGAATAATTGATCGCTGAACGGCAAATTTTCTCTGTACTATTACACAATTCCTTGGAACGATACCCGGAATTACAAGTTGACCCGCTAGCGATCGGTTGAGTTCGCATCGCCGATTCAAGCAAGCCGTGTATGGCGAGGAGGGTTGTCCGATGAGCAGCTTCGTCAATGCCGTAGGCGTTCCTCTCCCCTATAGCGGCTCGTCCAACCATTGGTACTCGGCGGCGGGGTCCGGACCGGACTTGTGGGGCACCTCCGGAAACGACACCTTCTATGGAGCTTCCGGCGTCAATGTCACCATGCACGGGAGCTACGGCGATGACATCTATTATCTCTATGCCGCGGGCAACAAGGTGGCCGAGGGCTATGGGGCAGGCATCGACACCATCAGCACATGGATGAGCTACACGCTTCCCGACAATGTCGAGAACCTGATCGTCACCAACGCCAAGAACTACGCTTTTGGAAACGACCTGGACAACATCATCACCGCCAAGGCCGGCCACCAGACGCTGGACGGCGGCAAGGGCAATGATGTGCTGATCGATGGCGGCGGCGGTTACGACACTTTCATCATCGCGAAAGGCAACGGAAGCGACCTGATCGCCAATTTTGCCGCGACTGACAGCGTCCGTCTCGATGGCTATGGGTTCACTTCCTTCGACGCCATCCACTCGAATATGATCCAGGCGGGACCGAACGTCATCTTGAACCTCGGATCCGGCGAGATCCTCATGTTCAAGGACACGACCATCGACAAGCTGCAGCCCAGCCAATTCCAGCTGCCGATCGACAAGTCCGACATGACGCTGTCTTTCAGCGACGACTTCAACGCGCTGAACCTCCACAACAGCCAAGGCGGCACGTGGGATACCAACTTCTGGTGGGGCGCGCCCAACGGCAGCACGCTCGCCACCAACAACGAGCTGCAATGGTATATCGACGCCAATTACGCGCCGACGAGCTCGGTCCACCCGTTCAGCGTGAACAACGGCGTGCTCACCATCACCGCGGCGCAAGCGCCGGCGGACATCAAACCGCTGATCAACAATTACGAATACACGTCCGGCATCCTGACCACGCATGACAGCTTCTCGCAGACATACGGCTATTTCGAAATGCGCGCCGACCTGCCGGAAAACGCCGGCGCCTGGCCGGCCTTCTGGCTGCTGCCGGAAGACGGCTCGTGGCCGCCTGAGCTGGACGTCGTCGAAAGATACGGCCAGACCCCGAACTCGCTTCTGATGACCGCGCATACGATGGAGACGGGGACGCACACCATGGTCGGGTCTACGGTGAATGTGATGGATACTGCCGGTTTCCACACCTATGGCCTGCTGTGGACGCCGGACAAGCTTGTCTGGACCTATGACGGCGTGCAGGTCGCGGAAGCGGCGACGCCCTCGGACATGGACAAGCCCATGTACATGCTGGTCAATCTTGCGATCGGCGGCCAGGCCGGCGCGCCGCCGGATCATCTTGCCACACCGGCCGAGATGAAGATCGACTACATCCGCGCCTATACGCTGGACGCTGTGGAGGCTAACCCCCTGGTCGCCACCAGCAGCACCACCAGCACCACCACCGCAACGCACAGCACTGCCACGCACAGCTTCGGCAGCAGCACGCTGCATCACGGTTCCGAGTTTGGGGGCCACGCTTAAGATTTTCAGGCGATCGGTTCGATGTCCCGGGATGATTTAGCGGCGGCCGATATGACTGAACCGTCGAGCCTGCGGGCGGTGTTCCTGCGCGCCATCGCCGATGTCGGCATCTTCTCGCTGCTGATCAACATCCTGCTTCTGGTGATCCCGCTTTATTTGCTGCAGGTCTATGACCGCGTGCTGCCCTCCTCCAGCGTCGAGACGCTGGTCTATCTGTCGGCGATTGCGGTTCTTGCGCTCGCTTTCCTCGGACTGCTGGACGCGATCCGCGCCGTCTACACGCAGCGCGTCGCGGCCGCCGTCGACAGGAAGCTCGGGGCAAGGACATTCGCCGTCTCGCTGGCGCCCAAATATGCCGGCGGCCTGTCGCCGCTGCGTGATCTCGCCTCGGTCTGCGCCTTCGTCCGGTCGCGCGGCGTGGCGGTGCTGTTCGACCTGCCCTTTGCGCCCGTCTTCCTCGCTTTGCTCTATCTGATCCATCCGGTGCTGTTCTGGGTGACAGTCGCCGGCGCGGTGCTTCTGCTCGTCCTTGTCGTCGCGAACCAGCTCGCCATTGGCCGGAACGATGCCATGTCCGCGGAACGCTCGGCGTTGGCGAGCCATGCGGAACAGGTCTTTGCCCGCAATGCCGAAACGCTGCGCGCCATGGGCATGGTCGAGAACGCCGCTCGGGTCTGGGGGCGGCATGTCGGGGCAGCGCTCACGCTTTACGACCGTTCCTCGAGCGCCAATGCGATCTTCAGCGGCGCCTCGCGGGCGCTGCGCATGATGCTGCAGCTGGCGATCCTCGGCGCCGGCGCCTGGCTGGTGCTCGAGGGGCAGATGACGGCGGGCATGATCTTCGCCTCCTCACTGGTGTCGTCGCGCGCGCTGCAGCCGCTCGACCAGCTGATCGGCGCCTGGCGGCAAATCGTCGAGGCAAAGCGCGCCTGGAAGCGGCTGGAGACGGTGCTTGCTGCGCATCCGGCCGAGAAGCGGAAACTGGCGCTCCCCGATCCATTAGGCGCGATTTCGGTGCAGGACGTTTTCTTCATGGCACCGAACGCGCAGCACGGCACCGAACCTATCCTCAAGCGGCTGAATTTCAAGATCGGCGCCGGCGAAGCGGTGGCGATCGTCGGGCCGAGCGGCGCCGGCAAATCGACTTTGGCGCGGCTGCTTGTCGGTGCCGCGCAGCCGACCGGGGGCGCAGTGAGGATCGACGGCGCCGACCTCAGGACCTGGGACGAAAAACAGCTCGGGAGACAGATCGGCTACCTGGCGCAGGAGGTGGAGCTCTTTCCCGGCACGATCGGCGACAATGTCGCCCGCTTCGACGCGCAGGCCGAGGACGCCGCGATCGTCGAGGCCGCCAGGCGCGCCCAGGCGCATGAGTTGATCCTGGCGCAGCGCGACGGCTACCAGACGATGATCGACCCTTCCGACAGGACGCTCTCGGGCGGCGAGCGGCAGCGGATCGGGCTGGCGCGCGCCTTCTACGGCAACCCACGCATTCTCGTGCTCGACGAGCCCAGTTCCCATCTCGACGGCAGCGGCGAGGCGGCGCTCGAAGCGGTGCTGGTCGCCGCGCGGGCGGCCGGCACCACGATCCTCGTGATCACGCATCGCCCGTCCATCGCCACGGCCTGCGACCGCGTGATGGTTCTGCGCGGTGGTGTGATCGAGGCCTTCGGCCCGAGCGCCGAGGTGCTGCGGCGGTCCACGGTCGATAGAGGCGCCGGCAACGCCCCGGCCGCCCAGCAGGGCACGGTGGTGACCGGATCATTCGCGCCGACGATCCGCACGCACGGCATCCGCTTCGGATCCTAGACGATGACGATCGAGAGCCTTGCCTGGGATGGACAGCCGCGCACCGACTTCCGACGCGTGGCCTTCATAGGGTATGCGGCAATCGCGCTCTTCGCGGGCGGCTTCGGCTATTGGGCGGTGAGCGCGCCGCTGTCCGGCGCGGTAATCACGCAGGGCACGATCTCGGCGACGGGCGGCAACATCCTCATCCAGCAGCCGGAGGGCGGCATCATCCAGCAGCTGCTGGTCCGCGAGGGCGACCGGGTGCAGCAGGGCCAGGACCTCATCCTGCTCGACCGGACGGCCGCGCAAGCCGAGCTCAACCGTCTGACCAGGCAGTCGATCGCGCTCAAGGCGAGCATGGCGCGGCTGGAGGCCGAGCGCGACGGGCTGGACAGGCTCGCGCCGATCACCGAGGCAGCGCCGGCGCCGTTCCAGCAGGATTTCCAAAACCTCATCCGCGAGCAGCAGAAGGAGTTCGACGCCAGGCTCGCCCGGTTCCGGTCGGAGCAATCGATCATGGCGCAGCGGGTCGCCATGCATCGCGAGTCGGTCGTGGGCTTGAACGCCCAGAAGCTCGCCATCCAGCAGCAGGCCGATGTCGTGAAGAAGGAGCTCGGCATCAAGACAGGCCTGCTCGACAAGGGCCTCACCAACCGCACCGAATATTCGCAGCTGCTGCGCTCGGAAGCCGATCTGGTCGGCCAGGCCGGCGCGCTGGAGGCCAATCTTGCCGGGGCCAACAGCCAGATCGTCGAGGCGCAGGTGCAGGTCGAGCGGCTGACCACGCAGCGCGTGGAGGAAGCGCTGACCAAGCTCGACGAGGTCCGCACCAACCTCGCCGACATCGAGGAGCAGATCAGGGCAGCCGAAGCGGTGCTTCAGCGCACGACGATCAAGGCGCCGGCGGCGGGCATCGTGGTGTCCTCCACCTATAATTCGAAAGGCAGCGTGATCGCGCCCGGCGAAAAGATCATGGAGATCCTGCCCACCGCATCGGGCCTCAACGTCGATGCCAAGCTGCGGCCGAAAGACGTCGATCAGGTGCGCGTCGGCCAGCCGGCGAAGCTCAGGCTGTCGGCGCTCAACACGCGGCTGACGCCAGAGGTATCGGCGACCGTGACGCAGATCTCGGCCGACCGGCTGATCGACCAGGCTACCCACGAACCCTATTTCCGCGCCAAGCTGAAGATCGCCGACGCGCTCCCGCCCGGCGTCAAGCCGGAGCAACTCTATCCGGGAACGCCGGTCGAAGCCTTCATCAACACCGGCGACCGGACCTTCTTCGAGTATCTGGCGCGGCCGATGGTGGATTCGTTCGCCCGCGCGTTTGCGGAGAGGTGAGCGGGCGCTCCGCCCGACGCGCCAGTCCGTCGGGGAGTTGCGTGCCTACGCCGGAACATAAGTCAACCTGATCGCTTCCTCCCCGATCAAATCACTGGCCACGAGCCGGAGCCGCGGCCGGGGGCCGGCGAAGAATGGCTTTCCGTGACCAAGCACGACGGGATGGATGTAGAGACGATACTCATCGATAAGCCCGAGGTCGGTCAGGCTTCGCGCCAGGTCCGGCCCGGAAACGACGATCTCTCCAGCGAGCCGAGCCTTCAGGTCACGTATCACCTCCGCCAGGCCGCCTTCGACAAGCGTGGCGTTGGGGCCAACCGACAGCAACGTGCTCGACACGACCCACTTCGGCTGGCTCCGCCACGCCGTCGCGAATTCGCGGAGCTCAGGGGTCCACTCGGAACGGTCTTCGTCCCAGTAGCGCATCACCTCGTACATGCGACGACCGTACACGCTGCCCGTCAGGCCGCGCACTTGCTCTATCCAGTGACGAAACAGCGCGGGATCGGGCGCAAATGCCTCGTGGTCGACATAGCCGTCCAGTGACTGATTCATTCCGAAGACGAGCTTCGCCATGCTAATATTCCATTCCAGCCTTCTTTTCAGGATACCGGTGAATCGCGCCGCTGCGTGATCTGTGACGGCCTTGTCGCGCTCCTGGCCAGCACGACGGTTTCAAACGGCGATCTGAAGCGCCCCGTAGCGTTTGACTTCGGCTTCGATCTCCCTGACCAAAGTCTCCAGCGCGGGATTTCGGGAGTTGCGCGCGCGCCTGATCACATAGGCCAGGTCCGGCGGTTTGGGGAAGTGTTTGTCGACGATCTCCATGCCGGGTTGCAGGTGCCGCTGGCTCAAGAGCGCGACGCCGAGCCCGGAGGTCACGCCGGCGACGATGCCGGCTGCGCTGGAGCATTCGAACACGGTTTCGAACACGGTTCCCTCGTCCTGCCCGAGATCGAGACCCCAGCGCCGATAGAAGCAGTTCTCGTCGAAGGACAGGAACGGGATCGGCTTTTCCTTCGACAGGACCAGATCCGGCGACTTCACCCAGTGCAGCGTCTCGCGGTAGAGGACGATGTCGGCGGGACGAACCTCGTGCTGGAACAGCTGGACGATCGCGGCGTCAAGGGCCCCCTGGCTGAGTTGCTCCCGCAAGACGAGGCTCATGCGCACTTGCGTACGGACGCTCACCTCGGGATGGAGCCTGCGGAACCGGCCAAGAATGCGCGAGAGGTCCGTGCACGTCGTATCCTCGGTCATTCCCAGCGCGATCTTGCCTTGCAGCGTGCTCTTCGAGAGGCTCAGTACCGCCTCGTCATGAATTCCCAGGATGCGCCGCGCATAACCCAGGAGATCATGGCCGGCCGTGGTGAACAGCGGCGCGTTTGGCTTCCGGCTGAGGATTTCGCAGTCGAGGCTCGCTTCCAGCCGCCTCATCTTGTGGCTGACGGCCGATTGCGACAAGCCCAGAACCTCGGCCGCACGGGTGACACCGCCATGTTTCTCGATCGCGACCAGCGCCCGCAGGGCATCGACATCCAGGCGGCGGCTCATAATTCCAGCCATGACAATCCTCGCTTGCAATGAAAGCACCGCGCCAAACCTTTGGCACAGAGCGGGTTTTCGGGCAAATTCTTATGTCATTGTTCGTGGCTGTTTCAATGAGTGTATCGAAATTTGTCATGTGCAAGGCAGCGAGTGTGCAGCCATAAGTCTGCGCCAGACAGCGCTGGTGATCCGCTTCAGGAGCATGGCGCACCGCTCGAATAAAGACAGCCCATGACGCTTCTGCAGAACAAGCCTCATCCTCTGCTATGGCCGAGCGTGGCGGCAGCCCTGGTCCTAAGCTGGAGCTCAGGCTTCGTCGGCATCCGCTACGCCAGCGAGAACGCCGACGTCATGCTGGTCCTGTTCTGGCGGACTTTTTTGTCCGGACTTATCCTGCTGCCATTTGCTCTCCTGATCGGGCGGCGCATCAGCGGGCGCGCCTTGGCGCAGCAAATGGCGTTCGGCGTGGCGACGATGTTCCTCTATCTGGGCGGGTTCGCCCTTGCCATCGGCCAGCGCGTTCCGACCGGCCTCGTCGCGCTGATCTCCGATCTTGTGCCTCTCGCCATCGCGGCGCTGTCGCAGCCCATTCTCGGCCACCGGCTGAGCGCAAGGCAATGGATCGGAACGGCCTTGGGCGCGAGCGGCGTCCTTATCGTCTCCCTGGACAGCCTCAGTCTCGGCAAAGCACCGGTCTGGGCCTATGTCCTCACCGTCGCTTCCATGCTGGTGTTCGCCCTGGCGACCGTGGTGCAGAAGCGGATCAGGACGATCGATATGCCCATCCATCAGAGCTTGTGCATTCAATGCCTGACGGCGGCGATCCTCTTTGCCGCCTGCGCCGAATGGAACGGCGGCCTGACACCGCCGCTCGACGGGCGTTTCCAGTTCGGCATGGCGTGGCTGGTGCTGTTCTCGACCTTCTTCTGCTACGGCGTCTACTATATGAGCCTGCGCCACTACACCGCCGCACAGGTCAGCAGCGTGGTCTATCTCAGCCCGCCGGTGACGATGCTCTGGGCGTGGCTGATCTTCGGCGAACCGCTATCGAGAGCGATGTTCCTCGGCCTGGCGGTGACCCTGTTCGGTGTCTGGCTGACCTCATCGAGGAGCGCTGCATCGAAGGACAAGGCGCGTTTGAGCTCATGCGAGCAGCCTGCCGGATAATCACGCGACACCAACAAGGAGTGCAATTCCATGAAGCTGACCGATTTCAAGGCCCTGACCTTCGACTGCTACGGCACGCTCATCGACTGGGAATCCGGCATGATCGAGGGCCTGAAGCCGCTGACAGAGCGCGCCGGCCGCCGTTTGAGCCGCGACGACATCCTCGAGGCGCATGCCCGGCACGAATCCAGCCAGCAGAACTGGACTCCGGCAAGACGCTACCGCGACCTTCTGCCGATCGTCTACAAGCGGCTTGCCGAGGAATGGGGCGTCGTCGCCACCGCGGAGGAATGCACGGCCTATGGCGAAAGCGTGAAGGATTGGCCGGCCTTTGCCGACTCGGCGGAAGCCTTGCGGTATCTCAAGCAGCACTACAAGCTGATCATCCTTTCCAACGTCGACAACAAGAGCTTTTCGTTCAGCAACAAGAAGCTCGGCGTCGACTTCGACGCGATATACACGGCAGAGGATATCGGCTCCTACAAACCCTCCGCCCGCAACTTCGACTATATGCTCGAAAAGCTGGCGACGATCGGGGTGGAGAAAAGCCAGGTCCTGCACACGGCCGAAAGCATGTTCCATGATCACGCTCCCGCCAATCGCGTCGGCCTGGCATCGTGCTGGATCTATCGCCGTCATGCCGACCAGGGCTTCGGCGCCACGATGCACCCGGGCGATATGCCAAATGTGGATTTCCGCTTCGACAGCATGGCCGACCTCGTCAAGGCGCACAGGCAAGAATTGGGCGCCTGAGGCCGCAGCGCACGGAGGAGGCGCCGACCGGGCCGAGGCGGATGACGGAGATTGCCGGACGACGCCACGCCGCCTGCTTTCGTGGCATCCTCCCGCACCCGGATTCAATCCGCGAGCCTTGGAACCAAAAGACCTGCGAGACTGTTCAGCTATCGTTTGATACAACGCTGACGTGCCCTGCCGGTTGGGCAATCGGCGCTTTCGAGGAGTCTCACCATGTCCAGAATTCGTTCAGCCGCGATTGCGGTCATCGCCGCTGTCGGCGTGAGCTTTGCCAGCGCAGCTCACGCCGACAGCGGCACGATCCGCTTCTCCATCTATAAGGCGGCCTTCTTCATCGGCGGCGCCGGCGGCGAAGGCACGCTGACCTTCCGTGGTCGCAACTATCCCATCTCGATCGGCGGCATCTCGGGCGGCCTCGCCTTCGGGGCTTCCAAGACCTATTTCAAAGGCACAGTGCGCCACATTCGCCGCGCCCGCGACGTGGCGGGAGTGTACGGCGCGGCGGGCGGCGGCGGGGCGCTCGGCAGAGGCGCTCAGGTGATCGTCATGACCAACGACAAGGGCGCCGAACTCCAGCTCACAGGCCGGCAGGTAGGCCTGCAGATCAATGCCGATCTCAGCGGCATGACCATCGGGCTGAAATAAGGGGGCGGGCCAAGCGGGTCATTCCCTCCGCCAATTGGCGCCACCTGATCCAGCCGCACCGAGTGTCCGGTAGAATGGGAAGGGCCCGATGTCGGGCCCTTTTCCTTGCTTGCCTGGACTGTTTGCGTGGAGGCACGACGCCATCGCCAACAGTCGGAGGCTCTCTGGCTCAATCGCCGCCTGTAGACATCGCGCGCCCAATCACCCAATCTGACCCGCGGGAACAAGAAGCGCTTCAAAGAAAGCGCGGACCTTCGGGTGCGCATGAAAAATCGATGGACCTTGTATGATCCACGGCTGGCCTGGATGCTGATCGCGCCGGTGCTGCTGCTCTTGATCTTCTTCCTGGTGCTGCCGATCGCCGTGATGTCGGTCTACACCTTCTTCACCTTCGTCACCGCCGGCGTGGAAACCAGCGCGCTGACAACCGCGAACTGGCACGAATTCCTCACCGACAGCTACTATCACGGCTTCCTGTTGAAGACGCTGCGGGTCGGCGCCATCACCGCCCTGCTCTGCGGCGTGCTCGGCTATTTTCCGGCCTATTTCATCTGGGCGACGAGCTTCAGGCACAAGTGGCTGCTGCTTCTCCTGCTCATCGTGCCGTTCTGGATCAGCTTCACCATTCGCACCTTTTCCTGGATCAACATTCTCGGCGAACAGGGCGTCATCAACGTGGCGCTCATAAAGTTGGGCATTGTCAGCGAGCCGCTGCCGATGCTCTACACCGAGGGCGCGGTGATCATGGGGCTGCTGCATTTCCTGCTGCCCTACATGATCCTCAACGTCTATGTCAGCCTGGAAAGCATCGACCGCACGCTGATTGCGGCAGCCCGCTCGATGGGCTGCACCAGCGCGCAAGCGTTTCGCGAGGTGACGCTGCCGCTTTCGTTGCCCGGCCTCGCGGCCGGCCTGCTGCTCTGCTTCGTGCTTGCCGCCGGCAGCTATGTGACGCCGCAGCTTCTGGGCTCGGGCCGCGACGCGCTGTTCGGCAATCTGATCTACGACACCATCATGAGCGAGCTGAACTGGCCGATGGGCGCCACGCTTTCGATCGTGCTGTTCGTCGTGCTCGGTTTCTTCGCCGCCATCTACACCCGCTACATGGGCATGTCGCAGATCGTCAAAGGCCTTGGAGGATGAGGGGATTGGGCGGATGAAGCCTGCACGCCGGAAACAGGAAGGCAGATGGGCCTGGCGGCTGACCGGCTTCGTCACGCTCTGCGTCTACATCTTCATGTTCGCGCCGATTGCGGCGACCGTCATCCTGTCGTTCAACGCCTCGATGTTCGGCGGCTTCCCGATGACCGGCTTTTCGCTGCAATGGTACGGCAAGCTGATGGCCAATGAGGCGGTGCTGGCCGCGTTCCGGACGTCGCTGTGGATCGCTCTGGTCACCGCGGCCGCCACCACGGCGATCGGCGTCGTCACCTCGTTCGCGCTGGTGCGTTTCGACTTCCCCGGCAAGCAGGCGCTGAGCACGCTGGTGATCCTGCCGGCGCTGGTGCCCGAAACCATTCTGGGCGTCGGCCTCCTGGTGCTGATCAAGGCGGTCGACCAGCCGCGGACGTTGCTCCTCCTGGTGCTCGGCCATATTCTGCTCGCCGTGCCCTATGTGGTGCTGATCACCCAGGCACGCATGGTGGGCATCCGGCGCGTCTATGAGGAGGCCGCGCTTTCGCTCGGCGCCTCGCGCTTCTCGTCCTTCCGCGAGATCACGCTGCCGCTGCTCATCCCGGCGGTGGTGGCGGGCGCGCTGCTCGCCTTCACCATCTCGTTCGACAACACCTCGGCCAGCCTGTTCTGGCGGCCGGCCGGCGTCGAGACCATGCCTACCCAAATCCTTTCGATGCTGAAGATTTCGATAAGCCCGGAGATCAATGCGCTGGGCACGGTCATGATCCTGGTGACCGTCGGCATCCCGCTGATCGGCGGCGTTCTCATGCAAAGCCTGACAAAATTGAGAAGACGAGGCGAACCAAAGGAGGAAGCAAAATGAAACTATCCACCACCAAGCGGCTGGAACGGCTGCATGACCGCTACGTGAACGGCGATTTGAGCCGCCGCACCTTTCTGAGCCTGACCGCCGCCGCCGCGGCCTCGGCCGGCCTCTCCATGCCGTGGATGAGCCGCGCGCTCGCCGCGGTCGAGCAGGTGCGCTTCGACGGCTGGGGCGGAACCGTGCAGGAGGCGATCGACAAATACGCCTTCCAGCCCTACACGGCCAAGACCAAGATCAAGGTGGTCCAGGGCACGTTCGGCGACGAGAACGAGATCATCACCAAGATCAAAACGGCGAAGCCAGGCGACTTCCAGATCGTGCATTCGTCCGGCGTCAACTACTACATCAAATACGTCAATGCCGGCATGAACTCGGAGATCAACGAGGCCAACATTCCCAACATGGCGAATGTGCTGCAGCCGATGATCGAGCCGTTCCGCAAGCTGACGCCAAAGCTCTCGGCGGTGCCCTACGACTACGGCACCACCGGCATCGCCTACAACACCAAGGTGATCTCGCCCGAGGAGGCGAAGGAAAAGGGTGCCGGCCTGCTGCTCGACAAGAAATACGCCGGCAAGGTCGGCGGCTATGCCGACATGACCACGCGCGTCTGGTACGCGGCTTTGGCCACCGGACAGGATCCCAACAACATCAAGGACATGGACACGATCTGGGCCAAGGTGCGCGAGACGCGCGACCTCGCCAAAAAATTCTGGAGCTCCGGCGCGGAACTGATGGACCTGTTGTCCAAGGGCGAGATCGTGGTGACCGACGCCTGGTCGGGCCGCGTCGCCGCCCTGCAGGATCAGGGCCATCCGATCGGCTATCTCGATCCTGCTGGCTCCTATGCCTGGATGGAGGACATGCTGATCCTGAAAGGCTCGCCGATGACCGAATGCGAAGAGCTGATCAACTTCATGCTCGATCCGGCCACCTCGATCGCGGTGGCCGAGGGCCAGAGCTACCCGCCGTCGCTCGACCCGACCAAGGTGAAGCTAACCGAGAAGATCGAGAAGCTGCCGGCTTTCGACAAGACCGGCTCGATGAAGGCGCTGACCTTCGCCGATCCGGTCTACTGGGCGACCAACGAGGACGCCTGGACCAAGCAGTGGGACAGGATCGCGAAAGGTGCCTGACAGAAGCGAAGCGTCACTCAGCCCCCGGCCGGTCTCGGCCGGGGCACCCGCTCCCAACATGGGTGCGGAGCAGCCGGCGGTCGAGTTCCGCGACATCGACATCGCCTATGGCAAGTTCGTCGCGGTTCGCGACTTCTCGCTGTCGATCCGCAAGGGCAGCTTCGTCACGCTGCTCGGGCCGTCGGGCTGCGGCAAGACGACGATCCTGCGCTCCATCGCCGGGCTGGTCGATATTTCTGGCGGCCAGATCATGATCGACGGGCGACGGGTCGACGACGTGCCGATCTACAAGCGCAACATCGGCCTGGTATTCCAGAGCTACGCGCTGTTCCCGCACAAGAGCGTGTTCGACAATGTCGCCTTCGGCCTGAAGTATCGCAACGTGCCGAAGCCCGAGATCGCGCGCAGGGTCGGCCAGGCGCTCGACATGGTGCGGCTGCCGGGCAGCGAGAAGAAGCTGCCCTCGCAATTGTCGGGCGGGCAGCAGCAGCGCATCGCGCTGGCGCGGGCCATCGTCTTCGAACCGCAGGTGCTGCTGCTCGACGAGCCGCTGTCGGCGCTCGACGCCAACATGCGCGAGGAGATGCGCGTCGAGATCAAGAAGATCCAGAAGGCAACCGGCATCACCGCCATCTTCGTCACCCACGACCAGGAAGAAGCGCTCTCCATGTCGGACCGCATCGTGGTGATGAACGCCGGCTCGGTCGAGCAGATCGGCACGCCGGAGGAAGTCTATGAGCGGCCCGCCACCGCCTTCGTCGCCGATTTCCTCGGCAAGGCCAACATGCTTGCCGGCACTGTCAGCAGATCCGACGGGCAGATAGCGGTGACGCTTGCCGCCGGCCAGACCGTCCATGTAACGTCGCCGCGGCCGCTGGCGCCGGGCAGCAAGGTCACCGTGGTGGTGCGGTCGCAGAAACTGTCGGTCGGTCCTGCAGCAGGCGGCAACCGGCTCTCCGGCCGGGTCGTCTCGACCTCCTATCTCGGCGGCAGCGCCATTTACGAGATCGACTTCGGCGGCAAGACGAGCATCCGCGCCAACGCGCCGATCAACGGCCGCATCGTCCGGGAGGGCGAGATCATCGAGGTCGGGTTCGATCCGAGCGGCTGTGTTTTGCTGGACGAGAACGGGCAGCGAATTTCGTAGCCTACCAAGCCCCTGTTCGCATCGGCCTTCAGGAATTCACTGCTTAGCGGCTTGAGCAGGCAAGCGGCCGGGATGCCTGAGATTGGTCGGCGTGATGCCGGTGTGCTGGCGGAATACCCGGCTGAAGTGCCCGGCATTTTCGAAGCCGCATCTGTAGGCGATGTCGCCTATCTGCAGGTCGCTGCCTTCCAGCAGCGACTTGGCGTAATGAACCCTGAGCGCCAGATACGCGGCCATCGGGCTCGTGCCCAGCTCGGTCGCGAAAAGACGCTCGAGCTGGCGCCGGGAGCAATTCAACCGGCTTGCGATCTCGGTGACCGATATCTTTTCCTGCAGGCTGCTTTCCATCAGCAGCAAGGCCCGTTTCACCGCACGGCTCGACGCTTCGGGAAACAGGTCGCCGACGGGCTGCACGTCCCGGATGTTGCGGATGCGATCGAGCACGAGGATCTTGGCGGCCTTTTCCGCCGCCTTCTGACCGATGAATTGCGACACGAAATAACCGGCGAGGTCTGCCGCGCCGGTGCCGCCGGCACATGTCGCGCGGCCGCGGTCGACCGAATAGAGGCTGTCGGCATGCGCATTCACATCGGGGAATTCGGCGCGAAAATCCTTGATGTGGAACCAGCTGACGGCGGCACTGTAGCCGTCCAGCAAGCCGTAGCGCGCCAGCACGAAGCTTCCCGTGCACAGCGCTGTTATCGGCACGCCCTTGTCGGCGGCCCGCAGAAGGAAGGCCTCCTTTTCAGCGCTGAGATTGCGGTTGGTGTCGAGCAGGCCGCCGACCACGACGACGTTGTCGAAATCCTCCGGATTGCCGATCGCCTTGGTCGGCAGCAATTCGACGCCGCAGCTCGCCCGGATCGGCAGGCCGCGCTCGCCGACGATCTGCCAGTCGAACTCCACCCTGCGGCTGCGGTCGCCCTCATCGCCGGCCAAACGCAGCGTGTCGATGAAAAGCGACAGCGGCGACAAAGTGAAATCGCGCACCAGGAGAAACGCAAACTTCTTGGCCATGCTTTTGCGGACCTCTCCCTTGCGTTATCCGAAGCTCATTCAGACAAGATCGCCGTCCGGGCTGTCATTTGGGCCACCGATCCATCCGGTCATATATTGTGTACCAAGAAAATACAATCCGTTGACTCACTTGCAAGTGCATGCGACTCTTCCAACCGTGCCAGATATGTCGATTGGCAGGGATGATTCCGAAGGTGCGCCATGAAGGGAAGCAAGGGCAGTCTCTATGACGATCTGAAGCGTCGCATCCTGACAATGGAGCTCGATCCTGACGAGGATCTGGACGAGGTGGCGCTGAGCGAGCGCTATGGCCTGTCGCGGACCCCGGTCAGGGAAATCTTCCGCCGGCTGGAGGGCGAAGGTTATATCGAAATCCGCGCGAACCGGGGCGCCAGGGTCGTTCCGATGAACCATTCGACCCTTCGGCAATTCTTCCTGGTCGCCCCGATGGTCTACGCCGCCATCGGCCGGCTGGCCGTGCAGAATTTCAAGCCTTCGCAAATGGTAGACCTGAAGGACACGCAGGAGCGTTTTCGTGCCGCCAGCAAGTCAGGCGACGCGCTTTCCATGGTGGTCGAGAACAACAGGTTTCACGAGATCATCGGTGAGATGTCTGCGAACGCCTATCTTCAGCCCAGCCTCGGCAGGTTGCTGATCGACCACGCCCGCATCGGCCATACCTTCTTCCGCCCACGCAATGACGACATGCGCAAGCGGCTGCAGACGGCGGTCGAACATCATGACGGCTTCATCTCGGCCATCGGCGCGCATGAGGAGGACGCCGTCGTCGACCTGGTGTTCGAGCACTGGGAACTGTCGCGCGAGAACATGGAAATGTTCATCGCGCCCCAGGGCATGAAGGCGGACGCGCTAGTCGGCGATAACTGACGGCCGCTCAGGAAAGCGACTGCGGCCGGGATAGGAAGAACGCCTGCTGCCGGGCCCGGTGTCGGCAGCGAAATCTCCCGCTTAAGAAGCAGATTCCGCGGCCGCCACCTCGGGGCACCGATCCGTCAGGCCTGTTCCAGCCAGACCTTTTGCAGATCCATCTGGAAGGTTGGGTGAATGGAGTAGTTCTTCACCTTCATGCTCATGTGATTGTAGAGCTTCTGCCAATAAGGTTGGATGATGATCCCCGAGTCCTGAATGATGGTCTCGATATCCTTCATCACCTCACGCCGCTTTTCGGGGGCGCTCACCGACAAGGCCTCCTTGAGCTTCTTGTCGAACTCCGGATTGGAGTAGCCCGTCTCGTTCCAGGCCTCACCGGTGCGAAACGCCAGCGCCAGAACCTGGACGCCCAGGGGACGCATGTACCAAACGGTCAGAGAGTAAGGATACTTCGTCCAGTCGTTCCAGAACGTCGAGCCGGGCATCACCGTGCGCTTGACCTTGATGCCCGCGTCGCGAAGCTGAGCCGCGATCGCATCCCCCGTGCTCTTGTTCCAGTCATCGTCAACGGTGATCAATTCGTGCTCGAAATCCGCCTGGCCCGCCTCCGCCATGAGTTTCTTCGCTCCTGCCGGATCGCGCGCTTTCTTGGCCAAGGGGTAGTATTCGGGGTGAATCGGGCTGACAAAATGATTCTCGCCCACCGTGCCACGGCCCGCATAGCCGAGTTGTAGCACGACGTTGTTGTCGACGGCCATCTGGAGAGCGTTGCGCACACGCTGGTCGTCATAGGGCTTGTGCGTGACATTGGTACGGGCAACCAGCGTGGTCGCGGTCTGGATCTCGGTCTGGTGAAGTCCAAGCTTGTCCAGGATCTCGACGTAGTCCGCTCCGGTCTCATTGTTGAGATCGACCTCGCCGGACTCGAAGGCGCTTACCATCGCGGCTGGATCGGTTCCGTAGTCGATGAACTCGATCCCATCCAGCAGCGCCTCGCCACCCCACCACTTGCCGCTCTCGCGCCGCTTAACGACGGCCTTTTGGCCGACGTCGTAGGAGACGAGCTCGAACGCACCGGTCCCGATCGGCTTTGTGACCGGATTGGCGCCGTCGGCGTCAAAATTCCGGTGCACGATCAGGCCCGGATAGTCGGTGATATTGGCGATGATGGCGATGTCCGGGTCGCTCGGCGTGAGCTTGACGGTGTAGTCATCAACCTTGGTAACGGCGCCCTCACGCACCTTGCCGGTCTTCGGGTCGACCAGGCTGTTGACGCGTGCCGCCATGGAATTGCCCGGCGCGTTCTTGTCGCACCAGCGGCTGAAGTTGTAGACGACATCGTCGGCGTTGAACGTGTCGCCGTTGTTCCAGGTTACGCCTTTGCGGACATGGAGCAGATATTCGGTGGCGTCGCCATTGACCTCCCAGCTCTCCAGGAGAACCGGCTCGAAAGTGAATTCGCGGGTATACCTGACCAGCGGCTCCAGCCAGGTGCGGCTGATATTGGCCATCTCGACCCAATCATAGGTCCGCGGATCCTTCTGCTGCTTCACCACCATGGCGACGCGAAGCGTTCCGCCCTTCTTGCCTTCCTCGGCGAGCGCCGGCGTCGGCGCGGCCAAGCCGACCATGCCGTAAGCGGCCGCGGTCGATGCGCCGAACGCGCTCGCAATCGCGAGGAATTCGCGCCGGTCCATGCGGCCCTCACGAGCGTCCTTGGCCATGCGCGTTATCGCTTTTGGTACGCGGGTTCCTCCGCTTTTGAAGAACTTCATTTCGAATGCTCCCTGTTGACGATTTTTGTCTCTCACGTATTGCCCCAGCCAATGCGATGCGCCGCTGGCCGAAGAAGGGGCGACTGCTGGCGTTGTCCGGCCGTTGGCTGCGGCCTAGATGGATTGGCCAAGCACCCTCCCCTCGTAGATTGCAGCCACTGCGAGCCGCGGCGCCAAGGCGTCGCCGATGACTTTCGGCTTCAGCGCCGGTGCCAGGTCTTCGAGATCATCCAGCACCCAGGTGTCCGAGACGTTGGTGGTCGCAAGGATCAGTGTGTCGGCGTTGATGACGGTCTCGGCGCCATCGAGGTGGCACCTGACCGTCGCACGGTCGCCATGCCATTCCTTGACCACCGAGTCGGTTATCCATTCGCCGCCGGCGCTCTTGAGCTTGGCCCGCGCCACGCCGTCGCTTTCCGTCCGCTGCAGGTAACGTCCGAGCACCGGCCAGGAGGTGACGACCGTGACGCGATGGCCAGACGCGGCAATTTCGAGAGCGGTGCCGAGACCCCGCCAATCACCGGTGTCATCGATGAGGAGCACATGGTCGCCCAGCCGTGCCGTCCGGGTCATCACGTCCTCGACGGACCAGACATTGGGCAAGTCCACACCCGGAAGGCGGTCCTGCCCAGGCAGTCCACGCTGGAAACCGGTTCCCGCTGGCTGCGAGCCCGTCGCAATGACGATTTCCTCGAAGTCGCGGCCGGCAATCTCCCCAGCGTCAAGCGGGGTATTGAACGAGACGGTCACGCCCAGTCCGGTCAACTGTCGTTCGTACCAGTCGATCAGCTCCAGGATTTGAGACCGGCGAGGCTGCAAGCCCGCAAGCCTGAACTGCCCGCCGAGTTGTGTGCCGGCCTCCGCGAGCGTCACGCTGTGACCACGCTCGGCGGCGACGCGAGCCGCTTCAAGACCGGCGGGTCCGCCTCCCACCACCAGCACACGCTTCGGCGTCTCGGCCGGCCCGAAGCGATCACCGCCCCACTCGAATTCCCGGCCGGCCGAAGGATTGACGAGGCACGAGATCCAATAGTCTCTCGACCGCCTTCCCCAGCACATCTGGTTGCACGAGATGCAGCCGCGAATGTCGGCGTCCCTCCCGCTCTCCACCTTCCTGACCCAATAGGGATCGGCGATCTGTCCGCGAACGATGCTGATCATGTCCGCCTGCCGCGACGAGATAACCTCGTTGGCATTCTCCGGTGTCCGGATATGGCTTTCCGCCTGGACGCGGGTGTGTTTGCAAACTTGTTTCAGCGCCTCGGCGTTGGGAGCGCCAAGCTTGTCGGCAAACAGGAAGGTCGGCATCACGGAAGAGTGGTCGAAATAGCTGCCCGTGCCGCAACTGATGTAATCGATCAGCGCCCGCGTATCGTGATACGCGGCAATCTCCTGGAGCAGTTCCGTGTTCATCCCCACGTCGACAGAGGTGTCGATGCTCGACGCGAGGCCGATAATGAACTCTTCACCGACGGCCGCACGAATGCGCGAGGTGATCTCGGTCGAGAATCGCATCCTGTTTTCGAACGAGCCACCCCAGCGGTCGTCGCGCCGGTTCGACCAGGGAAGCCAGAACTGCTCGATGAGCGAGTTGTAGGGGCCGAATAATTCCACGCCATCGAAACCGCATTTCTTCGCTCGGACAGCGGCGCGAACGAAGCTCTCGATGATCTCCTCGATCTCGGCTTCACGCATCCGGTGGCTGCCGTCTCCATCGTGGTAGGACGGCAGGCCGGATGGCGACCAGTTCGCCGAGTAGGAATTGTCGTAATCCCCGTGCTGGCCGACATGATAAAGCTGGTGAACCATCACCGCGCCTTCGGCCTTGCATGCATCGGTGATCGCCCTGAAACCGGGGATCACCGCATCATCGTCGTGACGGAAATTGCCGCGCGTCAACCGAGCCGTGCGATGGACCGGCATCGGCTCGACCACGATCATGGCCGCGCCTCCCCTGGCCCGCTCCAGGTAGTAGCCCAGGTGCCGCGCTCCAGGCAGACCGTCCTCGGCCATGTTGGCCGTGTGAGCCCCGAAATTGATCCGGTTGCGCAGCGTCTTGTGGCGCAGTTGGAGCGGCTCGAGGATTTTCGGGAAAGCCGGCTTTAGCGTCATTTCAGTTTCGCCGCGAACGCCCATCGGATTGGAACCGACCGAACATTAGCGGTTCGCGAAATTCCAGAATTGTGATTTCGGTGCATTTTTCATAAGAAATGGACCGGCACGCCAGACGTCGTGGAGTAGGCTAAATTGACACCTGCGCTGAAAACCCCCGAGCGCGTGGGGCTCCCCTACCTCAAGATCGGCATCATCCTTTGCCCAAGCTTCACCCTGACGCCGATGGCGAGCTTTGTGGATGCCCTGCGTTTGGCCGCCGACAAGCAGGATCAGAGCCGGCAGGTCTATTTCGCGTGGGATTTCATCTCGGCAGGGCCGCTACCGGTGCGTGCCAGTTGCGGTCTTGAGATGGTTGCGACAGGAAACCTGGAAAATCCGAGCGCCTATGACTGCATAGCCGTTTGCGGCGGACTGGTGCGGGACATGGATCATATCCAGGCGGCGACGTTTGACTATCTGCAGGCCGCGGACAAACGTGGCATTCCCATCATCGGCTTGTGCACTGGCAGCTTTGTGCTGGCTCAGGCTGGACTTCTCAGGCATCGTGAATGCGCTCTGCATTTCGACACCTTGGGCGAGTTCGCCGCCAGGTTTCAGGATGTCAGCCCGGTCACCAGCCAAAATTATGTCATCGACGGCAACATCGTAACATGTCCGGGAAGCATCGTGGCTATCGAGGTCGCGGCTTTCCTTATTGCGCATTACAGCAATGCCGGCAGGGCTCAGAAGGCCCTTAACTACCTTCTGTTCAAACCCGAAGAGCCCCGGATTGTCCTCAGGACGAAACCGTATGAGGAGGCTCTTGGGGCAGCGTCGCGGCTGACCGTGGAGGCTGTGAAAGTGATGGAGACCCGTATTGATACGCCATGCTCGATTGAGGAGCTCGCGCGTTCTCTGAACACCTCCAAAGCGCGCTTGAATCGAGCCTTCCTGGCAGACCTCCGAACCGCGCCCGCGGCATTCTGGCGCCGCATTCGTCTAATCGCTGCGCGTGAACTGCTTGCCAGCCGGCGACGCAGCGTGACTGAGATCGCTTATGAAACCGGCTTCAGCGACACCGCGCATTTCTGCAGCACCTTCAAAAAGCACTTTTCGATGACGCCTGAGCAGTTCAGGCGCATTGGAAAGATTTGATGCGGCTCCGAGAGCGAATGAAGGCCGCCGCCGGACAGCCAATCGCGCTACGAGCGAAGCTCTTTCGATTGAGCCATGAACCAGTCCACAAGCTCGCGCGATTTTCGGCCTTGGCCCGTACGATCATTCGTCAGCAGGAAGAAGGCCCTGTCGGTTCTTATTTCCGACCGCAGCGGACGCACGAGAAGCTTGTTGCTGAGAAGATACTGGGCCGTCAGCGACCAACCCAGCGCGATCCCCTCGCCGGCAAGCGCCGCCTGCAGCGTTAGCTGATGGTCGTAGAAGACGATGTGGGGTTTGATCCCGGCGCCATCGCCTCCCGCCAATTCCACCCATTCGGGCCTGCCCATGCGCTTGCGGTAGGCGTCGGACGAATGGAGCAACCGGTGACGGCCGAGATCGTCGACCGTGCGCAGCTCGGCATGAACCGAAAGGTAGCTTGGCGAGCAGACCGGGGAGATCACTTCGTCGCAGACGAACCAGCTGTTGGGGTCCTGAAAGTCTCGAGGCCGGACTCAGACGGTGACCTTTATGTCCTGATCGGGTTCGATGCCCCTGTCGGTGGCTACGACCCTGATCCTGATATCCGGATGATCCCCCTGAAAATGATAGAGCTGCGGCGCCAGCCAGTGTGAGCTGCGAGCGACGAGCGCAAGGACGGCACGACAAGTCCCTGGAAGAGGCGTGCGGCCTCCGACGACACGCCCGGTGAACGGTCTTCGGCAGGCTATGTGTTATCTGATTATAAAATCTGTGTACGCAGATAATACAATTCGTTGACTCCGGCGCGGCGGTGTGCAATTTTGCGCCCCATCGAAGCGCCGGACCTGCAGGCCGCAACTCCGGTTTCATTACCGATCTGCCGCACGAAGTGTCGGCCGAAGGCCTCAGTGGCGCCTCCGCAGCCGGAAGCAGGCGGGGACATCGCGATCTACCGAGCAATGGGAAGACGATGAGACCGCCGTTTTGCATCACCTGCTAGTCGCAGGCTCAGTTTCGCCGGGCGGCGTGGGTTCGGTGTCACTTCATCAATAAGCCACGCGAAAAAGTGAGGAGAACACAATGAGACGATTGCTCTTTCCCGCCGTTGCCCTTGGGGCTCTGCTGAGCGCCGGAGCCGCACACGCAGCCTGCGGCGACATTACTTTGGCGGTCTTCAGCTGGCAGTCGGCCGAGGCCATGTCCAATGTCGACCAGTTCATCCTGAAGAACGGCTATGGCTGCAACGCCACGACGGTTGCTGGCGACACCGTGCCGACGATCACCGCGATGATCGAGAAGGGCCAGCCGGATATCTCTTCGGAATCGACGCCAAGCCTGCTTGGTGACGTCTATACCAAGGGCGCCGCCGAGGGGCGGATCAGCCAGATCGGCACCGCGATCAGCGACGGACAGGTTTCCGGCTGGTACATTCCCAAATATGTCGCTGACGCGCATCCCGACATCAAGACCGTCGACGACGCCATGAAGCATCCTGAGCTGTTCCCGGCTCCGGAAGACCCTTCCAAGGGTGGCGTTATCCAGGGCCCACAGGGCTGGGGCGACACGGTCGTGACGGCGCAGCTCTATAAGGCCATCGAGGGTGACAAGAAGGGCTTCGAGCTGGTCCCAACGGGCTCGGCTGCAGCGCTCGATGGCGTCATCTCCAAGGCCTATGAACAGAAGCAGGGATTTCTCGCGCAATATTGGGCGCCGACATCGCTGCTGGTGAAGTATCCGATGGTGCGCCTCGAAATGGCTCACGACGATGCCGAGTGGGCGCGTTGCACCTCCAAGCAGGACTGCCCCGATCCGAAGCCGAACTACTGGAAACAGGCAGAGATGGTGACGCTGGCCAGCAGCAAGTTCACCTCGCGTGACGACGTCGGTCCGGTCAAGGACTATTTCGCCAAGCGCAGCTGGACCCAGGCCGAAGTCGGCAAGGTGATGCTGTGGATGACCGACAACCAGGCCAACCGCGAGGACGGCGCCAAGTGGTTCATCAAGAACATGCCGGAAGTCTGGACCAAGTGGGTCCCGGCTGACGTCGCCGAAAAGGTCAAGGCCGCGCTCTAAATCTGGCAACCGAGCAAGTGGAGGCTTTGAGGATTCTCAAGGCCTCCGATGCGGCTCGGTCTGTCGGCGTAGCCTTCGTTCCCTGCTCTCGGCCTGTGGCCGGCAATGTGTCGCCTGTGGCGCACTCACAATAGGGCATCGCGACATGGATTGGCTTTTCAGATTCCCTCAACTCGACCCCGAATTCCTGCTTGCGGTCAAGCGGGCCATCGACGGCGCTTTGAAAGCGCTGACGCGTGGCTACGGTCAATCGATCGAGGATTTCTTCTATCCGCTGCAGCGCGTCCTCATCTTCTTCGAAAGCACCATCTCGAACGCGCCTTGGCCCCTGGTCGTGATCGCCCTGGCCGTCATCGCTTGGTTTGCGGCACGGCGCTGGGCCGTGGTCGCCGCCGTCGTCGGTACGCTCATCGCCATCGGCCTTCTTGGCCTGTGGCAAGATGCGATGAAGACGATTTCGCTTGTCTTCACCTCGACCATCTTCGCCATTGCCATCGGCATCCCGCTCGGCATCCTGATGAACCGCTACAAGCGCGTTGGCGGGGTCATGCAGACGGTGCTCGACGTCATGCAGACGATGCCGCCTTTCGTCTATCTCATTCCGGTCGTCATGCTGCTCGGCATAGGCCGTGTGCCGGGGTTCATCGCGGTGGTGATCTACGCCATCCCGCCGATCATCCGCCTCACCGACCTTGGCATCCGCCTGGTCGACAAGGAGGTCCTGGAGGCCGCTGACGCCTATGGCTGCTCGCGCTCGCAAAAGCTCTGGAAAGTGCAGATCCCGCTCGCCATGCCGACAATCATGGCCGGCATAAACCAGACGATCATGATGGCGCTCGGCATGGTGGTCATCGCCTCGATGATCGGCGTGCAGGGGCTCGGGCTCAACGTTCTGCAAGCCATCGCCAACCAGTACTTCACGCAAGGCATCTTCAACGGCTTTGCCATCGTCGGCATCGCGATCATTTTCGACCGCATCAGCCAGGCCTATGGGCATCGCCTGCAGAAGCACCGGGGTGCAGCACATGACTAGCAACAACGCGTCAATCGAAATCCGTGACCTCTACAAGATATTCGGAAAGTCGCCGGCGCAACATGTCGACGCGGTCCGCAGCGGCATGACCAAGGCCGAATTGGCAAAGGTGCACGGGCAAATCCTGGGTTTGAATAATATCAACATCTCCATGCCGGCCGGAAAGATCCAGGTCGTCATGGGGCTGTCGGGCTCGGGCAAGTCGACGCTGATCCGGCACATCAACCGCCTTATCGAGCCGACGTCCGGCTCGATCATGATCGATGGGCGTAACGTTCTCGACATGTCCGAGCTGGAGCTGCGGGATTTCCGACGCAATCACACAGCGATGGTGTTCCAGAGGTTTGGACTCCTGCCGCACAGGACCGTCATCGACAACGTGACGTTCGGCCTGGAGGTGCGCGGTGTCGAAGCGGCCAAGAGCCGCGATACGGCCATGGGCTGGATCGATCGCGTGGGGCTTTCCGGCTTCGAGACGCGCTATCCGAACGAACTGTCTGGCGGCATGCAACAGCGCGTCGGACTTGCGCGCGCGCTGAGCAACAATGCCTCGATCCTGCTGATGGACGAAGCCTACTCGGCTCTCGATCCGCTGATCCGGACCGACATGCAGACCATGCTTCTCGAACTGCAGACCGAATTGAAAAAGACCATCGTCTTCATCACCCACGATCTCGATGAGGCGCTCAGGCTCGGCGACCAGATCGTCATCTTGCGCGATGGCTCGATCATCCAGCAGGGGGACAGCCAGGACATCCTTTTGCGTCCTGCCGACGATTACATCGAGCGGTTTGTCAAGGACGTCAATCGCGGCCGCTTCATCAAGGTCGATGCCATCATGGAATCCCTGCTGCAATCCGAGAGCAGATCGCTGCCGAAGCTGAAGTCCGGCTTGACGCTCGAGACCGCTGCCAAGGAACTGACGAACTCCTCCTATGATTCAGCCTTCGTCACAGGCGACGGCGGCCGGCCGCTCGGACTGATTTCGCTGAGGCAGATCACGGCGGCTCTTTCATCCGGGGCGGTCGCGTGAGGTACGCAATTGCGTTCTCGGAAAGCGATGACGCGAGAGTTCGCAAACGCCCCTGTTTTGCCGAACAGCCCATTGATCGAAATCGCCACTCCATTGATGGAGAATTATCTTGAAATTCGAAGGCATCTATACACCGGCGATCACGCCGCTCGGCCCCGACGGGCGGATCGACGACGCCGCTTTCGCGGATGTTCTGGAGTCGCTCATCGAAGCCAAGGTGCACGGCATCATCGTTGGTGGATCGACCGGTGAATATTATGCCCAAAGCGCCCAGGAGCGCTTCGAGCTCGGTGCTTATGCCAAGCAGGTGATCGGCACCCGCCTTCCGCTGGTCATCGGCACAGGCGCTACCAGGACCGAAGATTCGGTCGAATACGCCAAGGCGGCGAAGGAGATCGGCGCCGACGCGATCCTCGTCTCGTCGCCGCCATATGCCCTGCCGACGGAGCGCGAGAACGCGGTTCATGCGCTCACCGTCGACCGCGCGGCCAACCTTCCGATCATGCTCTACAACTATCCGGCCCGCATGGGCGTGATGATGGGCGAGGAGTATTTCTCCCGCGTCGGCAAATCCCGCAACGTCGTCGCCATCAAGGAAAGCTCCGGCGAAATGGGCAATTTGCACCGGCTTGCCCGCAAGTTCCCGCACATCTCGCTTTCCTGCGGCTGGGACGACCAGGCGCTGGAATTCTTCGCCTGGGGCGCCAGGAGCTGGGTCTGCGCCGGCTCGAACTTCCTGCCGCGCGAGCACGTCGCGCTCTACGAGGCCTGCGTGCTCGAAAAGAACTTCGACAAGGGCCGCGCCATCATGAGCGCGATGCTGCCGCTGATGGACTTTCTCGAATGCGGCAAGTTCGTCCAGTCGATCAAGCATGGATGCGAGCTGATCGGCCTGAAGGCAGGCGGCGTGCGCGCGCCGCTGCGGCCCCTCAATTCGGAAGAAAAGCGATCCCTCCAGACTGTCGTCGCCACGCTGAAGCGGACGGTCGCCCAGATCACGTCGGGAGCAAACCAATGCATGAGCCTTTGACCGCCGCCGAATACAAGGCGCTCGCCGCCGAGATTCAATTCCCGACCAATGCCTTCATCGACGGAGGCTTCCGCCCGGCGAATTCCGGCAAGACCTTCAGGACGACCAATCCGGCGACCGGCGAGGTGCTTGCCGACATCGCGGCTTGCGACGCCAGCGATGTCGACTTCGCCGTGGCCAAGGCCAGGGAGGCCTTCGACGACGGCCGCTGGCAGCATCTCGCGCCTGGCGAGCGCAAGGCCGTCCTGCTCAAATTCGCCAAGCTCCTGGAGCGCAACCGCCACGAGCTCGCGGTCATGGAAAGCCTCGACAGTGGCAAGCCGATCCGCGAATGCCAGACCGTCGATGTGCCGGACACGATCCATACCATCCGCTGGCATGCCGAGCTGATCGACAAGCTCTACGACAACACCGCGCCCGTTGGCTCGAAGGCGCTGACCATGGTCGTGCGCGAGCCGGTCGGCGTCGTCGGCTGCGTCCTGCCGTGGAACTTTCCGCTGCTGATGCTGGCCTGGAAGATCGGCCCGGCGCTTGCGGCCGGGTGCTCGGTCATCGTCAAGCCTGCCCAGGAGACGACGCTGACCACGCTGCGTGTCGCGGAGCTCGCCCATGAGGCCGGCATCCCGGCCGGCATCTTCAATGTCGTGCCGGGCGGCGGCAAGGAGGTCGGCGAACCGATCGGCATGCATATGGGCGTCGACATGGTGGCCTTCACCGGATCGACGCCGACCGGCCGCCGTTTCCTGCGCTACGCGGCCGACTCCAACCTCAAGCGCGTCGTGCTGGAATGCGGCGGCAAGAACCCGGCCGTGGTTCTCGACGACGCCGAAGACCTCGACCTCGTCGCCGAACAGGTGGTCAACGGCGCGTTCTGGAACATGGGCGAGAACTGCTCGGCCACCTCGCGGCTCATCGTCGACGCCAAGATCAAGGACGAGTTGCTTGAGCGGATCGGCGCCTACATGCGCGAATGGAAGACCGGCGATCCGCTCGACCCTGAAAACCGCATCGGCGCGCTGGTCAGCAAGACCCATTTCGAGAAGGTGAAATCCTTCCTCGGCGACGTGAAGACCGAAAAGCTCTTGGTCGCCCATGGCGGCGCCACGCATAAGGGCGCCTATATCGAGCCGACCGTCGTCGACGGCGTCACGCCTGCGAGCCGCCTCTTCCAGGAGGAAATTTTCGGGCCGATCCTGTCGGTGACGACGTTCAACTCGCTGGGCGAGGCGATCGCGCTCGCCAACGACACGAATTACGGCCTGACCGCGTCCGTCTACACGGGGAGCCTGCGCAAGGCGATCAAGCTCTCCCGCGAGATCCGGGCGGGTGTCGTCACCGTCAACTGCTTCGGCGAAGGCGACGCCACGACACCGTTCGGCGGCTACAAGGAATCCGGCTTCGGCGGGCGCGACAAGTCGGTCTTCGCGCATGACAATTACTGCGAACTGAAGACGGTCTGGATCGACGTTTCGGACCGTTCGGTCGACGAGACCGTCCGGTGAGCGATCTCGTCGTCAAGCGGCTTCCGGCTGAATCCGGAATCTCTGGCTGGGAGGCGATCAGCAGACGCTGCTTCCCGGTCCGCACGCTCGACGGCGACATCAAGGCCGACTGGCTGATCATCGGCGGCGGCTTCGCCGGCCTCTCCGCCGCCCGGCGCCTCGCCCAGCTTCGGCCCGGCGACAGGATCGTCCTGCTGGAAGCCGGAGAGGTCGCCAAAGGCCCCGCCGGCCGGAATTCCGGCTATATGATCGACACCCCGCACAATTTGTCGTCGGGCGAATATTCCGTCGCCGGTGAGGCCGAAACAAAGGCGGAGATCGCCGAGAACCGCTTCGCGATCGCTTTCGCCGCCGAGGCGGCCTCGGAATACGGGATGTCCGCGCGCACCTTCGATCCCTCGGGCAAGATCAATGCTGCGGCGACCGAGCGGGGCATGACACTCAATGCCAATTACGGCCGCTCGCTCAAGACGATCGGCGAAGAGCATCGCTTCCTCGACGCGAGCGACATGCGGGAAATCACCGGGTCGTCCTACTATCTCGGCGGCATCCACACGCCCGGTGCCGTGATGATCCAGCCCGCCGACTATATCCGCGGGCTCGCGGCGGGGCTCGCACCGAAAGTCGACATCTTCGAGCACTCGCCGGTGCTCAAGCTCACCCGGGCGGGAGGAGCCTGGAAGGCGGTGTCGCGCACCGGAAGCGTCACCGCGCCGAAAGTCATCCTCGGCGTCAACGGCCATATCGACGATTTCGGTTACTTCCGCGGCCGCCTGATGCACATCTTCACCTATGCATCGATGACCGCCCCATTCACCGCGAAGTCGACCGGCAAGGACCGGTGGGCCTTGCTGCCGGCCGATCCGATGGGCGCCACGGTCCGGAAGATAACCAGCGAGGGGCTCTCGCGGATCGTGATCCGGACCCGGTTCACCTATGACTGGCCCGTTCGGGTCAGCGAGAAGCGCCTGGCCGGCATCGCCGCCGAGCAGCGTGCTTCTCTGGATGCCAGGTTTCCGGACCTCAAGGATGTGCCGTTCGAATATGTCTGGGCCGGACGGCTTTGCCTCAGCCGCAACCACGTGCCGGCCTTCGGCGAGATCGATGACGGCCTTTATTCGGCGTGCTGCGAGAACGGCCTTGGAACCGTCAAAAGCACGCTCGCGGGCGTCATGGCCGCGGATCTCGCGACCGGCACCCGGTCGAACACGCTCGACAAATATGCGGATCAACCGCAGCCCGCGCGGCTTCCTCCCGAGCCGTTCGCGTGGATGGGCATCAACACGGTGATCCGTTTGCAGGAATTGCGTGCTGGCCGCGAGGGATGAGCCTGGCGGGGCAATGTGAGGACGTGGCCCGGATGGCGACGTCCACTTGATGGGAAATGAGAAAGATCATGCGCCGCAGCTTCTTTTGCATCGACGCCCACACCTGCGGCAATCCGGTCCGGCTCGTCGCCGGCGGCGGCCCCTTGCTGCCGCACGCTCCGATCGCCGAGCGGCGCGAGTTGTTCATGCGCGAGCATGACTGGATCAGGCGAGCGCTGATGTTCGAGCCGCGCGGACACGACATCATGTCGGGCGCCATCATCTATCCGGCCTACCGCGAGGACTGCGATTTCGCCGTCATCTTCATCGAGGTCAGCGGCTGCCTGCCCATGTGCGGCGCCGGCACGATCGGACTGGTGACGGCGGCGCTCGAAGAAGGGCTCGTCACGCCGCGCGTCCCGGGCAAGCTCTCGATCGAGACGCCGGCAGGAAGGGTCGACATCGAGTATGACAAGCCGGGCGCCTTCGTCGAAAGCGTGCGCATGTTCAACGTCGCGAGCTACCTGCATGCCGCCGATGTCGGCGTCGATCTACCTGGTCTCGGCCGGCTCGTCGTCGACATCGCCTATGGCGGCAACTTCTACGCGGTGGTCGAGCCGCAACAGAACTGGCACGGTCTGGACGGCATGTCGGCCAGCGACATCGTCGAGCTCAGCCGGCGGCTGCGCGACGCGCTGGCGCCTAACTGCGATCCAATCCATCCGGAGGATGACAGGATACGCGGCGTGCATCATGCCATCTGGTGCGACGGGCCTTCAGGCGATGGCGACGGCCGCGGCGCGGTGTTTTACGGCGACAAGGCGATCGACCGATCGCCGGGCGGCACCGGAACGTCGGCGCGCATGGCGCA
The DNA here is from genome assembly GCF_002294915.1 of Mesorhizobium sp. WSM3879. Classification (NCBI taxonomy): domain Bacteria; kingdom Pseudomonadati; phylum Pseudomonadota; class Alphaproteobacteria; order Hyphomicrobiales; family Phyllobacteriaceae; genus Mesorhizobium; species Mesorhizobium sp. WSM3879. The sequence goes on from NZ_NSFZ01000009.1 coordinate 75,846, forward strand.
ACTGCATGGCAAGGGCCGCCTGAAGGTCGGCGAGACGTTCCGTCAGGAGAGCCTGATCGGCACGGTGTTCAAGGGCCGCGTCGAGGTGGAAACTAACATCGGTCCGTTCAAGGGCATCAAGCCGAGCATCGACGCCTGGGCGCAGATCATCGGCCACAATACGATCTTCGTCGACGATCGCGATCCGCTCGCGCATGGGTTCCAGATCCGCTGACGGCAAGCGGACACAAGCGCCGGCATGGCGAACCGCCTGGCCCCTACCCCAGGCCAGGCCCGACCCAGGCCGGCACCATCGCGCGACATTGTTGCGGCGAGATGCCGTTGAACGCCCGGAAGCACTTTGCAAAGTGCGAGGCGGATATGAAGCCGCACGCCATGGCGATATCGACGATGGGCAAGCGCGTCCCTTCGATCAGGCGCTTGGCATGGTCTGTGCGTATCCGCAGATAGTGCCGCACTGGCGGCACCTCGATATGAGCAGCAAACAAGCGTTCGAGTTGGCGCCGTGACACTCCGGCCCGATGTGCAACCTCATCCATGGAGAGCGGAAATTCCACATTCTCTTCCATGATCCGCATCGCCATCACGAGCTTGTCGCTCACCCCGGCGAAGGCAAGACCGGTCGGGCCGGTCTGCCGGTTTGAGCCTGAGCGCTGGCCCTCTACGGTCGCATGCCGGCACACCTCTTGCGCGATGTACCCGCCGGCATGACTGCCGATCAGATCGATCGCGAGGTCGAAGGCCGCCAGCTCGCCGGCGCAAGTTGAATATTGTCCGTCTTTGACGAACAGGGAGTCTCGTATTCGCGGCTGATTGAAAACTTCGGAAAATGCGGCGAGCCGAGACCAGTGGATCGTACAACGCGTTCCCGCAAGCAGACCGGTCTGCGCCAGCAGCCATGTCGCCGTTCCAACCGCCGATATCGAAACGCCGCGACGTGCAATCGTGCGCAGAAATCCATTAAGTTGTGGGGTCAGTTGCCGTTCGACCGGTTCGCCCGCCAATATCGCGAGCTGGTCCGGCTTGCGATCGTCCGATTTGCAACCCAGTTCATCGATTGTTGCATCGACCGCAATGGAGAGGGCGTTCGCACCCTCCACGGGCCGAGCGTCCAATCCCGCGATCCGCCAGCGGAACAGTGGCAAGCGCGATATCGTATTGGCGATGCGAAACGGTTCGATATAGGCGTGGAGCGCCAGATGCGAGAAGCCGGGCAACACCAGAACCACCAAGTCGAAGGGCCTGTCGGCGATCGCCGAAATCTCCGGCGTGGCGCAAGACTTCATGGCCCTTATGTTCGCGGACGCGTTCATCAGGCGGCGTAGACGCCGATTGGCTTACCGGACGTTCCGGGCTCGGGGGTCACGCTCAGTATTCCTCGTTCAGCGCATCGACCGCGGGGATCTCGCGCGAGCGCCGGTCGATGTAGGCGCGCAGCTCCTCGTCTGTCGCTATATCGAGCGTGGGCTCTTCGTATTCGGCCAGAAGCCTGCGGGCATGCTCGAGTGCCCGCTGTTTGATGTCCTTGGCGCCGTCCGCGTACCACTGCTCGATCGAGTTGTTGTCGAACAGCTTCGGGATGAAGAAGGCCCGCTCGAAATTCGCCTGCGTGTGCGGATGGCCAAGATAATGGCCGCCCGGCCCGACGTCACGCACGGCAGCCAAGGCCTCATCGAAGTCGTCCCACTGGATTCCCTGCGTCATCCGATAACCCATCGAGCAGACCTCGGCATCGACGACGAACTTCGCGATCGAGCAGTGCATGCCGGCTTCGTTCCATCCCGCCGAATGCCAGATGTAGTTCGCGCCCGACATCAGCACCGCCATCATGGTCATCGCGCTCTCATAGCCGGATTGAGCATCGAAGACCTTGGCACCGCCGAGCAGGTTGGACGTGCGCCAAGGCACGTTGTAGCGGCGCGCCATCTGGCCAATCATGAAGTTCATCAGCGATATCTCCGGCGTCCCAGCCATCGGCGCGCCGGATTGCATCGAGACCGTCGACAGATAGTGCCCGTAGATCGCCGGGCAGCCTTTGCGGATCACTTGGGTATAGGCGAGCGCGGAGAGCGCCTCGGCATTGAGCTGCGCGACAGCGGCGGCTGTGGAGGCCGGTGTATTGGCGCCGCCCAGAACAAAGGGCGAGCACAGCACCGGCTGGTTGCGCCTGCAGAAGGCACGCATGGCGCCGAGCATCACCTGGTCCCAGACCAGCGGCGAATTTCCGTTGCAATTGCCCGTCGCGACCGAGTGTGTCTCCAGGAAGCCTTCGCCGAACAGGATCTCGCACATGTCGAGCACGTCGTCGGCATTCTTGGGCGAAGTCGTCATGCCCATGAACATCTTGTCGGAATGCTTCATCGACGAGTAGGTGATGTGCAGGTGCCGATGCGCGACCACGATGTCCATCGGCTCGACGATGTGGTGCGCCGATGAGTGCAGCGCCGGCATCATGTGGGCCAGCTTGTGAAAGGTCCCGAGATCCGCGATCGTCGGGCCGCGTCTGACATCGTCGAGGTCGCGCATGTAGGGCGCACCGGTCATCGGCACGAAGATCGACTTCGGCCCGCCGAGCTCGACATTTTTCGCCGGGTCGCGGGCGAAGTACTCGATCCTGGAGGGAATGGTCTTGATGAGTTCCATAACCAGGCCGCGGTCGAGATGAACACGGTCGTCGGCTCTGACCTCGGCGCCGGCCCTCTTCCAATCCTCGATCGCGATCGGGTCGCGAAACACGACGCCCACGTCTTCGAGGATCGCGAGGGAAGCCTCATGAATACGCTCGACCTGCTCGGCATCCATCGGCTCCACAACCGGCAGGCCGCGCTTCAGCGTCGGCAGCATGTCGATCTTCGGTGCCGTGCGGATGGTCCGTCGCGCCTCCCGCCCACCTCTACGAGAAACTTGCAATTGAGCAGTCATGGCGGTCTCCGAGAAAAAATTTGCAACCCTTGTGAGCTGGCGGAACTATTGCCGAAACGGGGAGATTTCACCTACTGCAAAAGTCTCACGCGCCTGTTGAGCAAAAGCGCGTAAAGGCCGAAGCTCCAGTGCTGAACAGCCGTCGCCGTCCGACGGTCACGACGCAGGCTTCGGGCCTGGTCGAGCTTGTCCCTAGTCGCGTGGTGAGCCTGTAACGGATTGCCGAACTTCCGGCTTTACGAGACCGGCAGCGGAAGTTTCTTTGTGCGGCCGCCGTCGATGACGTAGACCTGACCGGTGACGAAGGCGCTTTCTTCCGAAGCTAGCCAGACCGCGAGGTTTCCGACGTCCGTTGGCTGGCCGAGACGCCCGACTGGATGCATGACAAGCAGTTCCCTGCGGACGCGGTCGCTGTCGGTCATGCTGTCGATGTAGACCTCGCTGAGGTCTGAATTGATCCAGCCCGGCGCGATGGCATTGCAGCGGATACCCTCATGCCCATGGTCCACGGCGACCGCTGCCGTGAAGCCGTGGATGCCCGCTTTCGAGGCCGAATACGCGGGATGCCCCGGATTGGACGCCAGCCCTTCGATCGAGCCGATGTTGACGATGCTTGCAGCGCCGCGCTTGCGAAGATGCGGCATTGCCGCTTTCGTCAGGAGGAACGGAGCCTTCAGATTGATGTCCATCATCTGGTCCCAATCTGCCTCGATCATCTCGTCGACCGTCTTCTCGAACATGATGCCGGCGTTGTTGACCAGGATATCCAGCCCGCCAAGCCGCTCAACGACGGTCTCGACGGCCGAGGCAATGTCCTGGGAATTCGAAAGATCGGCTTTCACATAAATGGTGCGCTCGTTGAGGATTTCGTCGGGCGGGGCATTTCGCTGGACAATGGCGACTTTTGCCCCCTCCTCGACAAAGCGCTGGGTAATGCCGGCACCGATGCCGCGTCCGCCGCCGGTGATGATTGCAATCTTGCCTGCCAATCTGTCGGCCATGTGTATCCTCAATAGACAGGCTTTGCGCCGTTGACTTCGACGGTCGTGCCCGCGACGTAGCGAGCGGCGTCGGAACTCAGAAAATAGACCACCTCGGCGATATCTTCCGGCTCGGCGATACGGCCGAGCGGCACGGACCTGTTGAGCTCTGCAATGGCGGTGTCGGGATTGAAACCGCGCTTGGCGAAGCCGGTGCGCAGCATCGGCGTGTTGACCTCGTTCGGGCACACCGGGTTGACCCTTATCCCATCGCCGGCATGATCGCGGCCGAGACACTTCGAGAATGCCGCCACGGCCGCCTTGCTGGTGCAGTAGGCCGCGTGGCCAGGCCCGGGGTAAAGTCCCCAGCAGGATGCGATGTTCACGATCGCGCCGCCGCCGCGGCCCTTCATGTGACCGATGGCTTGCCTGCACGTATAGAAGATCGACTTCAGGTTGATGTCGAATGTCCGCTCCCAGTCGTCGTCGGTCGTCTCGAGGATGTTTCCGCGGGTGATGATGCCGGCGTTGTTGACAAGCACGTCCAGACGCCCTGTGGCCTGGATGGAATGGTCGATCAAATCCTCGCAATAGGCCTTGTTGCGGAGATCGCCGGCCTTGCTCCAGACATTCTTTTCGCCTCCGTTGAACTCGACCCCGAGCCTGTCCAGCCCGGCCTGGTCGGCATCACCGGCAATCACACGATAGCCGTTGGCAATGAACTGTCTGCTTATCGCTTGCCCAATGCCTCCGGCCGCGCCCGTTATCACGACCGTCTTCTTCGCAGTATCCGTCATTGCTCGAGCCATCTTCGTAGGGGAGAGTTCAGTGCATATTCTCGAAACCGCCGCCGAAGGCCAGCGGCGCGGGCCTGCAAAAGACTCACCTCCTTGTTGAGTTGCGCGGCGCCAGAACTCGTAGAGAGGCAGCGCGCAGAAAAATCATTCGCACGCTTTGACGGTATTGACGGCAGGTGCCTCATGGCAGCGGTGTCGGACGCTGATTGGAAGGCGTCGCGGTAGGCGGGGCTGGGCGGATTGGATTCTCCTATGGTCCGCCGCAAAGGGTTGGGGATCGCCGCCATAGCTGTGGAAACACCGCTATCGCATCGGCTGCAGGCAGTTTCGGACAAGTCGGGCCTCTCTTGCTCAGGCTGTCGCGCTGCGCGATCATCGAAGTGTTGAGAGTTTGGACATGGTTCGCCGCTATTACGACCTGCCGTCATTGACCGCGTTGGCGGTTTTCGAGGCGTCCGCCCGGCACCTGTCGTTCAGGCTGGCGGCTGCGGAACTGAACGTCACTCCCGGCGCCGTGAGCCGACAGATCAAAGCGATCGAGGACGAGCTCGGAGTGCCGCTCTTTACCCGCCTCGGCACCGGCGTGGCGCTGACAAGCGCAGGCGAAGATCTTTATGGCGTGCTGGCCAGCGGCTTTTCGCGAGCCGCCGACATTGTCCGAAATGTGAAGCGCGGCGATCGTTCGAAGAACGTTACCCTGGCTTGCTCGGATGCGCTGGCATCGATGTGGCTGATCCCGCGCATGCCGGTCTTCTGGACGCGGCACCCTGACATTTCCGTTGATCACCTGATCTCGGACAATCCTCGCGACTATCGCCGCGCCGAGGTCGAATTGCGCATCCGCTACGGATTTGGGTCGTGGCCGGACGAAACCGCCGAGTTGCTTTTCGACGAGACCATCTATCCGGTTTGCGGGCCGGGCTTTGCGAGCAGCCATCGCGATGCAACGGCGGACTCGCTGGCTGACTTGCCACTGCTGCATGTTGATTGGGTTGATCCTGATTGGGCCGGCTGGGACGAAGTTTTGCGACGCGCCGGCGTGCCCCACGGTTCGACCAGAGGTCGGCGCTTCGGCAAGTTTTTCGTGGCGCTGCAGGCCGCCCAGGCCGACCAGGGCGTTGCGGTTGGCTGGCACCGCCTGGTCAACGCGCAGGTCGACGAAGGCAAGCTGGTCAGATTGATCGATCTCGAACTGCCGGCGCCCGGCGGCTACTATCTCACCTGGAATGACAATCGTAAGCTTTCCCCCGCTGCAGAGAGCCTGCGCAGCTGGATCCGGGAAGTGGCGGCAGAGGAACGAGCGAGCTAGAGCTCGCTGGCGCAGCCTCGGCCAAGCGTCGGCGGGCTGGGCGCAAAGTGTCGGCCACAACACCATATTCGTCGACGACCGCGATCCGTTGGCCCACGGATTCCAGATCAGGCAGGCGCTTGCTTCGCTGCCTTGTCGTGGCCTCGGTCGTCCGAATGGCCGAGCATGCGAAGCGCACGGCCGATATTTACCTAAGCTGGCCAGTCTGGCTATCGTCCTTAGGGATGCGTTTCAATTGTATTAGCATTAGCGCATATTTCTATCAGCCGGTGCCCTCTTAGCGAAGTCCCCGTACTAGGTCCCCGCCGGTTAGGCCCGGTGGCCCTTGCCTTTCGCCACCAAACCCACAAGGGCTCCGGGCCGCTCCCGTGTCAGGGTGTCGACAGACCGACCGCGCCGATGCGGTACACGCTTTCCTTGCACTTGCCATCACCGGGCTACGCGACGCGAGCCGCATGCGGCTTCAGCATCGTGGCGAGCACGATGCCGGCGACGATGAAGGCGGCGCCGATGAGATCGTAGTCATGCAGGCTCTCGCCGAGCAGCAGATAGGCGAGGATGGCGACGAACATCGTCTGCAGATAGAGCAGCATGCTCGCCCGGCTGGCGCCGAGCGTCGCCACGCTGCGATTGTAGAGATAGTACATCAGGGCGCCGCCCGGGCCCGCCAGATAGGCGAGCGCGAGCCAGCCATGGACGTTCAAGGCGGAGCGCTCGTCGTTGGCCAGTTCCCACAGATGGAAAGGCAGGGCGACGAGCGCGCCGGCGCCGAGCAGGAGCACCACCAGCGGCAACAGCTCGATGCCGAATTTGGACCGGCGCACCAGCACGGTGTAGAGCGCCCAGCAGAACGCGCTGCCGACGATCCACAATTCGCCCAGGTTGAACTGTAGCTGAAGCAGCGCGGTCAGGTCGCCATGCGCGACGATGACCAGCATGCCGGCGAGCGCAACCACCGCGCCGAGCGCCTGCCAAAGCCCGAGCGGCTCGCCGAGCACGAAACGCGCGAGCACCATCGTCATGACCGGAGACAGCGCCATGATGATGCCGGCCGTGGTCGCGTCGGTGTCGGCGAGGCCGCGGTAGATCATGCCCTGGCAGAGCGTCAGGCCGATCGCTCCGACGGCGACAATCTCCAGCGGCCGGGATTTGACAAGCGCAATCATCGCGCCGTGATGGCGATGCACGATCGGCAGCAGGATGGCGCAGGCGAGCGCAAGCCGCCAGAAGCAGAGTCCCCAGGGCGGCATTTCCGGCGCCACCCATTTGGCCGCGATATAGACGCCGGCCGACAGCAGCCAGCACAGCACCGCGGCCGGATAGCCGGAGAGCGAAGGTACCGAGGCGGCGGCGGACTGTTCCGCCGGATGAGCTATCGGCACCGCCTGCATGTCATGCCCCCGTTCAAAGAACGTCAGCGCCCAAGGATGGCGGCAATATATCTCAATCCCTGGCCGTCACATATATGCGCTTCCATGGACAGCGGCGGCTAAGATGCTTCGCTCCGGCTGGATGTGCTTCGGCGCCGCTACCGCATGCGCCCGCCACCGGAGCCATGCATGAACGACTGCAGCTCGTCCAGGTCGAGGCTGCCGTCGCCATCCTCGTCGGCGGCGTTGAAGATCCTGCCGACGATATCCTGAACTTCGCCCTGCGACAGTGCGCCGTCGCCGTCGGCATCCACTATCGCGAACATGACCTGCATACGGGCGCGGTGCATCATGCGCGGTCCCATCCGATCAGGCCTGCCAGCCATTCTGTCGTCGTCGCGCCGCGCTTGTCTGTCTTCGCGGTGCCAACGTCCGCCATGCCGGGGTCCCTGTTCAGCCGAACGATCTTCCTGCAGCTTTTCCTGGAGCGCGTCGTCGATCATCCGGCGGATCATCTCGCGCGTCGGACCTGCGGGTTGAGCATTGGTTTCCGGTGTCGCGGTCGGTCCGGGCTTCTGCGGAATCGGCGTGGGCTCCGGCGCGGCACTTGTCTGGGCAAGGACCGGGAAGCTCATGAATAGCAAGGCAGCAGCGGCGGCTGTAGTTCTGTACGGAAGTTTCATCGGGTTCTCCCTTGAGCTGTGACTGTCTCTCAAACTGAGATGCACAACCAACCTGCTCTCGATCCGATGGTTCCGCGCGAAGCGCCGATGGCCCAAGAAGTGTTTCGAGCCTGCAGAATGCCGGCGCGCTCCTAGGCGCGTGACACCGACTTCGACATCCCGCCAAGCTCCATCGCTCAATCACCTAGGAGCAATGTTTCGCGCTGCCGACGGCAGCAGGCTCTCGGTGCCGGGCGCGGAAACCGGGGCGCCGTGAAGAACCCAGTCGGCCGCGATCTGCCCGATCACCGGGGCCAGCTGGATGCCGTAGCCGCCGGCGCCGGCGGCGGTCACCAATGTCGGCTCGGAAGCATCGATCGGGCCGACGAAGGGGCGATGGTCGGCGGTCACGGGGTAAAGGCCGGCCCAGCCCCGGCCAAGCCGCGCGCCCGGCAGGTCCGGCAGCCGCTCGAGGAGAAGCTCCGCCAGTCTGACCTTCGATCGTTCCTCGCACTGGTCGTTGTAATTGTCGGGATCCTCCGGCGCGAGCGAGTCCACCTTGTGGATCTCGGCGATCAGTTCGGTGCTTTTCTCATGGCGGAAATTGAGGCCGCTTCCCTCGCCGTTCACCAGATCCATGACCATCGGCATCGTGTAGCCGAGCGGCTCGTCGAGATGGATGACGACCGCCTCGTGACGCTCGGGCCAAATGTGCAGGCGCTGGCCGAAGAGCTCGGCGACCTGAGGCGCCCAGGCTCCTGCCGCATTGACCACGACATCGCAATCGATCGGATCGCCGCTGGTCTCCAGCGTGTAGCCGCGCGCTCGCCGCCTTACCCCGAGCAGCTTGCGATACTGGCGGATTTCGCCGCCCTCTGCGCGGACCGCCTGCGCCAGGAAAGTGCACATCTCGTGAGGGTCGAGGAAGCCATTGTCGGGCCCGAACAGCCCACCCTCCAGGCCATCCGGGTCGATATGCGGCACGAGTTCCGTGAGTTCGTTCGCACGATAGAGTCGCGAGCGCAGGCCGGCCGCTTCCTGAATTTCTACCGACTTTGCAAACAGTTCCATCTGCTTCTTCGTGCGCGCCAGCCGCAGGTAGCCGATATGGTTGAAGCCAAGCCCCTGGCTCTCCCATTGGCGGAAGCGGCGCAACGCATGAACGCGAAGCATGATCTCGAACGGATCGGTGAATTGCGATCCGACCACGCCGACCGACCTGCCGCTCGATCCGGAGGCGATCGACTGGCCTTCGAGCACGGTCACGCGCGCGCCCTGTTCGACAAGGTGGAGGGCCGAGCACAAACCCAACGTGCCGGCGCCGATCATCACCACATGAGGAGAAGCTGTCATCCGTGATCCTCCTGTCGGCCTGTCTCAGGACTGGCGAGCGATCTCGCCCAGGGTCTCGTCGATCGCCTGCAGAATGGCGCGGGCGTCCGCCTCGGTCATCGGTGTCGACAGCGCGAACAGGCCATAGCTGGCCGACAAGACGCCGCGGCCAAGCAAGCCCTTGTGGAAGGCATCGAGCTTCCTGCGTTCGGCCTGGCCCGGATAGACGGACCGGTAATCCGTGACCGGATGCGACGTGAAATGGACCTTGAAGAGCGAGCCCAGGCCGACGCATTGGCCGGCAAGACCATGCTTGCCCAATGAGGCCGCGATCCCGTCGCGCAACAACGCGCCGAGGCGATCGAGGTGGGCAAAGATTTCCCTGGTCAGCGCCCGCATCGCGGCAAGCCCGGCGCGCATCGTCACCGGATTGGCGGTGAAGGTGCCGCCATGCGGCAAAGCGGGCTTGCCCTGGGTCGGATCGAACACCGCCATGATGTCGGCCCGGCCGCCGACGGCACCCACGGGAAAGCCTCCGCCGATGATCTTGCCCAGCGCCGTCAGGTCGGGCTGGATGCCCCACAGCCCCTGCGCGCCCGAATATCCGAGGCGGAAGGAAATCACCTCGTCGAAGATGACCAGGGCACCCGCCGCATGGGCGATCTCGACCATGGCGTGCAGGTAATCCTGCCGCGCAGGAATGAGACCGGCGCGGTTCGGCATGGGATCGATCAGCACGCCGGCAATGGTATTGCGCTCAGCGGCGAAGACCGCGCGCAGCGCTTCGCTGTCGTTGAAGGGCACGGCGATCACATCGTCCAGCACCCCGCGCGGCGTGCCCCTCGCATAGGGCGTGGAATTCGGCATGTCTCCCCAATTGGCGGGAGTACTGTCGAGGCTGACTTCGGCGAAGTCGTATGAGCCGTGATAGGCGCCCTCGATCTTGACGATTTTCGGCCGCCCGGTGAAGGCGCGCGCGGCCTTGATGGCCATCATCACACCCTCGGTGCCGGAGTTGGCGAAGCGGATCCGGTCGACCGAGGGCAACCGCTCGACCAGCAGCTCGGCAAGCTCGATCTCGCTGACCGTCGGCGCACCGAAGGCCGTGCCGAACGGCAGCTGGTCGATCACCGCGGCGGCCACATCCGGTTGCGTGTAGCCATGGATCATCGAGGTGAAATTGTTGATGCAGTCGTAATAGACGTTGCCGTCCACATCCCACACCCTGCACCCCTCGCCTCGCGAGGCATAGATCGGAAACGGATCGACAAAGACCGTGGTGCGCGTGTTCCCGCCCGGCATCACCTTCTTGGCTCGCTCGAACAGGGTCTTCGACAGGGGCATTGCGTCTGGATAGTGCGGCATGGTTCTCCGAGGCGAATTGGGGAGCGAAGCGGAGCTGCAGCGGAAGCTGGAGTCGTTCACCCGGTGACGATCGTATGGCTCGCCCCCGAATGTCCGCAAGCGGCCAGCCCGGCCAAGCAACGCGGGCCACAGATATCGTTTTCGCGACATCGAGCTGCCAGGCGCGGCCCCAGCATCAAGGCGGTCAGGTCGGGAACATGCCCATTCTGCCTGGCCGCCGGTGGCTACACAAATTGGCGGGCAAAGCTGCCCGCGCTCAGAAGCGCGCGCCGCCCGGCGCTCAATTCCACATTCCAGACCGGCCAGGCATGGATCATATGCGGCCAGATTTCGAGGCGTGCCTCGACGTCCGCTATGCCGGCGGCCTCGGCGAGCCGCGTCGCGTCCGACAGCAGCGTTTCGGCGGAACCGACCTGGATCAGCATTGGAGGAAATCCGGTCAGATCGGCAAACAAGGGCGAGATCAGCGGATCGCGCCGGTCCACATCATGCGGAACATAGGCGCCCGCCAGTTCCTCCAGATAGGCCCGGTGGATGATGGGGTCGATCGCATCCTTGGCTGACAATGTCGTGCCGGACATCGAAAGATCCGTCCAGGGCGAGACCAGCCAAAGGCAGCCCGGCAACCGCTCGCCCGCCGCGCGCAACCGGCCGACCAGTGACAGGCTGAGATTGCCGCCGGCACTGTCTCCGCCGACAACGATGCGATCCGGCGCGACCCTTGATCGGCGAGGAAGCGCCACGCCGCGAGCGCGTCTTCGTGCTGCGCGGGAAAGGGATGTTCCGGGGCGCGCCGATACCCCACCGCAAGCGTGCGCATTCTCATTGCCCGGCCGGCCTCGGTCACCATTCGACGATGGCTTTTGATCGAGCCGGAGCAGTAACCGCCACCGTGGAAGAAGAGCAGCACCTTGTCCGTGCCGGACCCGGGCGCCAGGGACCACTCCGAGGCGAGGCCGTCGAAGACCACCGCCGCGCATCGTATATCGCCCGCAACCGGCCAGGACGAGCCGACCTCGTCGAGCCGCGCCCGGCGTTCATCCCAGCCCACCGGCCGCGGCCTCCACGCCAGCAAGGCACGAATGGCGTTGATTTCCTTTAGATCGAGGTTTTCGCCCGCACCGCTCATTTCTACGCCCCACGACCAAGCGCGCCGCGACTAGTAGCGCTTTGAGCTTTGGCAACGGAAATCGTTGGGATAGTCGCTGGATGTGTCAAGCTGCGTCAGCGAATTGTAGTGTCTCAGTTTGAAATTTGAGCGGCTACGGATCGCGCCCGTCCGAGTGTCGCACCGCGCGCCGAACTCCTATAGGCTTTAAGCGGAAAGCAGAGGAGACGTGGATGTTTTGGGTTCAACTCAGCGGAACGCGGGTAGACGGAGGCCGTGGTGTGGAGCGAATTCCACAATCGTTCGCCAACCTGAGCGAGGCGATTGACTACGCGGAGGACCAGATGGAGAACCACACCTTTCCGTGGGGGACGGCGACAGCTTTCACGATTACCGACGCCGCCGACGCAATCGTCCTCAGAGGGGCCATCCATGCCAACCGGCCCTAAGGGACAGAAGCGACCAGCCGACGTGATCGGCAACGCCGTCCGCGTCATGCGCATTGCCACTGGCGAGGAAGCCGACGACGTGCCGGATGACGGCAAGAGCGCAGCCGCCAAGGAGCTTGGCTCAAAGGGCGGGAAGAAGCGCGCCGCCAATATGTCACCGGAGCGGCGCGCAGAGATCGCTAAGAAGGCTGCCGAGAAGCGGTGGTCTACTTCGCGCCGGGAGGAGTAGGCAGGCGATAGACCCCAGTGTTGAACGGCAACTGCATCGTGTCGTTGAAGCGGGGGTAGTACTCGTCGAGCTTGACCTTGAAATCATCCCAAGTCGCGCTCATGCGCATAAGCAGGATCACGCCCTCCAACAGCCTCTTCATTTCTGGCCGACCGTTCTCAGGCGTTAGATATCGGTTCAACTGTTGCGTCGGCCTTCCCTTGGCATTTCGCCTTACCCGCTCATGAAGTGCTTGACGCACTCCCGGTGCGAGCCGGTCGTAAATGTCATTCGTCCACCTGCCAATCACGCTTGGCTTGGCGGTCGTCTCTGGATTGAACTCCCAACCGTTGAGCCTGAAAATGTGGCGGTAGAAGTCGAGTTCAAAAATGCGCACCCATTGCTGCGCATCCTTCTCAACGTACTTGTCGATGATCTTGTCGATTGCGCGCCTTTTGCGCATGTCTTCAAAGCCGGTGGCGATGTCGACCAGATCATCAATTGCGTGGTTGGTGAGAGCCTTTAGGAAGAACCGGCATGCTTCACCGATATGCTTCTGACTAGGCAGAAGCTTTCCGGCAACCAATGCGTCTTGGTAGACCCAGCAGACATTCGGCAGGACTTTTGCCCGATAGCCAAAGGCGCGACCTTGATAACCTGGGCCTCGCAAGGGGACGAATTCGATCGGAGTTGTCGACGCTATTAAGTCGCTGGAAATAAACTCTTTTAGGTTCGCGGCCCTAAGAAAAGCCGGCAACCCGTCGACGCTAGCTCCTTCGCCACCTTTTGCCTTTCCGGCGCGGCCAACCGCGTTAAGAAAGCCTTCTTGGGTAAGAACTCGCGTGTTCGCCTTGTCATCCAAGACCGCGCACGCGATTTTCAGTTCGCCGATAATAATCACGCCTTCGGCAATAGCCTTCGGCAGGTCCTTGTCGTGGCGGGCGAGAGCTGCCCGTCGCGCGATTGCACTCCGTTCTTCGGCGGTAAGGCTGTTGGTCCGGGCCTGAGCCGCCGCGACTTTCTTTGGGTCTTTGCTGTCCATTCTGTCACCTGCTTGCACGAATCAATGCGCAAGCATATGCATGCACGCAATTTTATGCAAGCAGGTGGCCGATGACACGTCTATGCTTGACACTAAGCATAAAAGTTCAGATATTAGGGGCATGAACAAGCTGCCCCTTCAAACCCGCGTCCAAATCCTCTCGATGCTTTGCGAGGGTAGCTCGATGCGATCGATCTCCCGCGTTGCCGATGTGTCGATCAACACGGTTTCCAAGCTGCTGGTCGGTGCCGGTAAGTTCTGCGCCGATCTGCACGACCGCGAAGTTCGCAACGTCACTTCCAAGCGCATCCAGTGTGACGAAATCTGGTCGTTTGTCGGCGCGAAGGCCAAGAACGTTTCGACCATGAAGCAGCCGGTTGAAGGCGCTGGCGATGTGTGGACCTGGACCGCTCTGGACAGCGACACCAAGCTTATCGTCTCGTGGTTGGTCGGCGGTCGTGACGGCGAATATGCGCTGGCCTTCATGGATGACGTGAAGGACCGTCTTGCGAACCGCGTCCAGCTTACGACCGATGGTCACCGTGCCTATCTCAATGCAGTCGAGGAAGCCTTTGGTGCCGACATCGACTACGCCATGCTCGTGAAGCAGTACGGTGAGCCAGAAAGCAACACATCGCCAGAGCGCCGCTATAGCCCGGCTGTCTGCACTGGCGCTGTCAAAACGCGCGTCGAAGGCAATCCCGATCCAGAGCATGTCAGCACATCGCATATCGAGCGCGCCAATCTCACCATGCGCATGGCAAACCGTCGCTTCACGCGCCTTACCAATGCCTTCTCAAACAAGTTCGACAATCACGTCCACATGGTCGCGATCTACACCGTCTGGTACAACTTCATCAAAATGCACAAGACGCTGAAAATGACCCCTGCAATGGCCGCTGGCGTGTCCAAGACGCTCTGGTCGATGGAAGACCTTTGCGAGAGGATGGATGCCGTCGCGCCGAAGCCGGGCAAGCGCGGGCCTTACAAGAAGCGTGGATGATGTGTGATGGATATCGCGGCAAGGCTTACTGAAGAGACGCGCAAGTGCTTGGAACGCATTACGTCCCTTTCCTGGGACGTTCATGCGGCGGCAATTAGGCGGCGAGCGCCCCGGCCGGCAGGCGATACATACGGCTTCTCCGAAGACGGTGTTTACTTCGACGTGGGAGACACGGCTGAATGGCTCGACAAGCCGGATGGTGACATTCTTCTCAAAGCCTTTGTTGTCGCATTTCCTGATCCATCCTCCGAGGATGGCATTCGCGAAGAGCTATACGTTATCTTGAAACGCCCCGAAAATTCAAACTGAGACACTACCCAGCGAATTCGCCCATGGACTATTTGAATTGATCGGCATGGCACGGCGCGAGCAGAACCCTATTGTGTTTGTGTGAGCTGCAAACCACGCGGAGACGGACGTGACCCTGACCAACCGAGACCTGGTCGAGCTGACGGAATGGCGGCGCAAGCTGCATCGGCAGCCGGAAATCTCCAACGAAGAGGAGAAGACGGCGAAGGAGGTCGTCGACTTCCTCGCCGATACCGGGCCGGACAAGGTGCTGACCGGGCTCGGCGGCCATGGCGTGGCGGCGGTCTATGACAGCGGGCAAGCCGGGCCGACGGTGCTGTTTCGCTCCGAGCTCGACGCGCTGCCGATCCATGAGCTTTCGGGCGTCGCGCATGCCTCACAGGTGCCGGGCAAGTCGCATATGTGCGGCCATGACGGGCACACAGCGATCCTGGCTGCGCTCGGCCGCCAGTTCGGGCGTCAGCGGCCGGCGCGCGGCCGCGTGGTGCTGATGTTCCAGCCGGCGGAAGAGACCGGCAATGGCGCGGCCGGCGTCGTTGCCGATCCGCGCTTTTCCGAGATCCAGCCTGACTTCGCCTTCTCGCTGCACAATCTGCCGGGCGTGCCGTTCGGCGAAGTGAGGCTCAAACCCGGCGTGGTGAACTGCGCCTCGCGCGGCATGCGGATCGTGCTCGAAGGCAAGACCGCGCATTCCTCCATGCCCGAAACCGGCAGCTCGCCGATGCTGGCGGTGAGTGAGCTGATGCCGCAGCTGCCGACGCTCGGGCGCGGCACCTTCGCCGACGACGATTTCGCCATGGTCACCGTCACCCATTGCTCGATGGGCGAAGCGGTGTTCGGCATCGCGCCCGGCTATGCCGAGGTGTGGGCGACGCTGCGCACCCGCCGCGACGAGCGCATGGCGGAGTTGGTTGCAGCGGCGGAAGCGCTGGCGGCAAGAATCGCCGCCCAACACGGCCTTTCCGTCCGCCACGACTATCACGAGATTTTCGTGGCCAGCGTCAACGCGCCGGACGCGGTGGAGCATCTCGAGCGCGCGCTGGACGAGGAAGGCGTGTCGCGCGGCGAGGAAGCCTTGCCGATGCGCGCCTCGGAGGATTTCGGCATCTTCGGCCACAGCGCGAAGTCGGCGATGTTCTTCCTCGGCGCCGGCGAGCACTACCCGGCGCTGCACAATCCCGACTACGATTTCCCGGACGACCTGATCCCGATCGGCTCGAAGATCTTCATGCGCGCGGCGCGCAATCTGCTGGGGTGAGCGGCTGGAAAGGAGGCGCATTCTCCGGCCGGAATTGCGTCGGCACAGAGAGACAGGGCAGTTCACCTTTTCCATGAAACGCTGAACTGAGACGGTGCGCAGGGACGGCCGGACAGCTTTCGCCGGCGGTTTGCGTGTGCCGCGTAGCGCCCTGTATTGTTATGCCGGCTTGCCACTTGTATGAGCGGGGAATGACCTCGATCTCCCGTTTTACCGCCCTCGTGCTGCTGGCGGCCATCACGTTTGCCACCCTCTCACCCGTCCAAATGCGCCCGCACCTGGGTGAAGCGAACATGGAACGCGCTCTCGCCTATGCCCTGTTCGGCCTTGCCTTGGCCTTCGGATTCCGCGCCCGCCTGATGCACGCAATGCTGTTTGTCTGCGCCGCGGCCGGCCTATTGGAATTGCTGCAGGCGGTCGATCCCGGCCGGCATGCCCGGCTCCAGGATGCGCTCGTGAAAGCGGCGGCCGGGCTCATCGGGATTGCCTTGGCGCGGATTGTCTTTGCCGTCGCGAGCAGGGCCGTCGATCGTTCGGCAGGTCCGAGGATTTGAATCCCGGCACGGCAGCGCAGGCAATAGCCGCGCGGAACCCGCTTGGGGTTCTTCGCTGGCGCGGCGCTATCACGCGGAAAAGGTCCGCGAGGTCGGCGACCGGATCATCAAAAACCAGCTGGCGCGGCACCGGCGCGAGATCGCGCCCGACCTCGATCTGGGCGATGCGGCGGCCCTCATCGAGACGCTCCTGGAGAACGTGGTCCACCGCGCCGTCGAACGGCACCCCGTCAGCGTCGCCGGCGAACGCGCGATGGATCAGTGCCGCAGGATGATCATGGCTTACCTGACGAGCGTTGACCGCCATGCCGCCTAGCGCTCACGCCGACCAGCACCACAATTTCTTCGCGCGCGAAGCCGTCACGGTGGCGCGCGCCTTGATCGGCGCGCGGCTCGGCCTCGCCGGCGTCGGCGGCATCATTGTCGAGACCGAGGCCTATCGCCCCGACGATCCGGCCTCGCACAGCTATCGCGGCCGCACGCCGCGCAACGCGCCGATGTATGGCGCCCCCGGCACGGCCTATGTCTATCGCTCCTACGGCTTGCATTGGTGCCTGAATGCGGTGTGCCTGCCGGGCAGCGCCGTGCTGATCCGCGCGATCCAGCCGCAGTCCGGCATCGCCGCCATGCGCGACAGGCGGGGAACCGACGATGACAGGCTGCTATGCTCCGGCCCGGGCAAGCTCTGCCAGGCGCTGGGCGTCGACGGCTCGCATAACGGCCTGTCGCTCATCGCGCCGCCCTTCGAGTTTTCCGCCTCGGAAACCAACGCGGCCGCTATTTTGAGCGGACGCAGGATCGGCATCACGAAGGGCGTGGAGGCGCAGTGGCGGTTCGGCCTCGGCGGATCGCCTTATGTCAGCCGGAAGTTTTGACAGATCGATAGCGATCGATCACGCCGCCATCCATTCGTGCGCGGCACGCGCCGCGGCCAGTTCCATCGCTTCGGCAGCGAGAATGCCGCGCGACCTCGCGAACGCTTCGAAGGCGACGCGTGCGGCTTCGGCATCCTGTTCACCCGAGACCGCCGCCCGGCACAGCGCGAGGGTCGTTGCGTAGGTCGGGCTGCGGCTGCCCGTCCATTCGTCGAGAAACTGATAGGCCTCGAAGACGGTGTTTATCTCGCGCGGAAAGCCGAGCCCGACGAAGATTGCGACGGGCTGAGAGAAACGCTTGGCGGGCATTGCTGTGGGCTCCATGAGGTAAGCTGCTTCGACAACGCGCGTCCCGCAGGCCGGTTGCAGCTCGAAAGCGATTTTGGTTCCCGTCGACGGATACTTGCCCGAAGCCTCCGTGTGTGTTTTCTCGCCCGCACATTAGGAAAGGCTTGCGGATGCGAATCGCAATGATCCTTGCGCTGAGCGCGGCGCTGACTGGATGCGTGACCTCTCCGGTCGACTACGGAGCGAAGCTGTCGCAGCAGGACCCGAAATGGGCCTCGCCGGAATGCCAGCAGGCCCGCATTGCGGCCTCGGACTACGACGTGCGCGAAAAGGAGCATCCCGGCTGGGGTTTTGGCGTGCTGCTCGGCCCGTACAGCATGGGGATGGTGGCGGCGGTGAAGGAGCATGAGCAGCAACAGCGACGGCTTCTTGCCCGCCAGGTGCACCTGCAATGCTCCAGCCAGCCGTTGCCCAAGGAGCTGGATTTCGATCCGGCAACCTACGCGCCGAAGAAGACGCAGTATCCGTAGGCGAAAGCGCGCCGCTGCGACTTCAATCGGCGGCCGCCTTGCTGAAGGCTTAGGTGGGGATGGCCTCACTTGAAGGCGAGGACGCTTGACATTCAGCGTTCGCCCCACGCCTTCAGCAATGGTCCGTCGCGGCCATAGACCGGGTCCTTGCGCGGCCGGCTCACCTTCGGGATCATGCGTAGCGCTTCCGCGTGCTGCTCGGGCTTGGTGCATTCGTCATAGGTGCCGGAGGGCGGGTAGGCGCCGACGACGAGGAAATCGTCGGAAGCCGAGAGCCGCTGGTGACCGGTGCCGGCCGGCAGGACCGCGACGTCGCCGGCCTTGACCGTGAGCGCGCGGCCCTTGTCGCCGCCGAAGCGCACCTTGGCCGTGCCGCGCGCAATGCCCAGCACCTCATGGATGCGCGAGTGGTAGTGGACATAGTCGTAGATGCCGTTGCGCCAACTGCCGCCCCAGCCATTCGCCTTGAATAGCTCCTCGAAGACGGCTGCCGGATCGAGATCGTCCGGCAACGTCACGGCGCCGCGGTAAACGATCAGCGGCCAGGACGGATGGTTCGGAACAAGGCCGTCGTCCTTGAAGCGGAAGGCATTGGCCTTCCTCTGCCTGACCAGATCCGCGAGCCTGGACGTGCCCGGTCTTGCGATCCCGGTCAGCTTCTCGGCTGCTTTCTTGATGCTCTCGACAATGCTCAAAGCCGGGTCCTCCATAAGTGCCGCTTGCAACGCCTTGCGACCTCGGCCGACCGAACTCAACCCGTGGGGACAGCCTTGGTTCCAGAGGTTGCCGACGCCCGCTCGCGGCACGAGCGACCCGGATTGCTTCCCGGCATCGCAGCGGTCAAGCTGCGGGAGGCGCCAGCGTACCATGCGCGACGCCGGCAATGGCCGCGCGCCCTTCCCGAGGAGTTCAAAATGAGTGCATTTTGCCTTTCGACCATCGGCGTTTCCGTTTCGGTGCTGCTTGCGGCATCCGCCTTCCCGGTCCTCGCTTCAGGCAGCGTGGCAAAAGCCCAAAATCTCCATCAACTGTGCCGCCAAGTGAAGAACGACGATACGATCCGCGTCTACTCGCACGAGCTCTACGGCGGCACGGTCAAGGCGTTCAGGAAGCTCTTTCCGGACGCCAAGGGCGCGCCGGCGGAATCGGAACTGCAGGCGCAGACCAACTACCGCTGCATGGACGGCAAGGTGCTGGCCTGCTTCGTCGGGGCAAACCTGCCCTGCGCCAAAATGAACGCCGCGCGCGACAATCCCGGCGCGGACGAATTCTGCAGGGCCAACCCGAATGACGACGTCGTGCCAGCCTTCGCGACCGGCCACGACGCGGTCTATTCGTACAAATGCCTGGATGGTAAAGCGGTGGTGGCCGACGAGACCTGGGTGCTCGACAAGCGCGGCTTTGCCGCCCGGTTGTGGGCCGAAGTGCCCTGAAGCTGACCGAAGAGCCGATCCGACGACCTGCAGAAACGGCGCAGCGGCGGCGCGCTTTCCGTTACATCGTTGCCCAGGCTGACCTGCGGCGAAGCAAGAGCGCGATGGCCAAAGCCGGAAGGGCCGCCGCGGCGGCGGCGAGGAAGACGAACCGCAGCCCGGCGGACGCGGCGATCAGGCCGAGCGCCGGGCTGCCGAAGCCGAGCGCCACGTCGAGAAAGACGGTGTAGAGCCCCACGGCAAGGCCGCGGCTGCTTGCGGGGAGATGGGCGACCGCCTCGGCGCCGAGGCCCGGATAGACCAGCGAGTAGCCGAGCCCGGTCAGGCCTGCTCCGATGGCCGCGACGAGCGGCCCCGGTGCCAGCCAGATCGATAGAAGGCCCGCCGCCTCGACCACCACGAAGATGGCGGCGACGCGGGCGCCGCCGAGTCTGTCCGGCAGGTGGCCGAAGCACAGCCTTGCCGCGATCAGCGATGCCGCATAGGCGGTGAAGGGAAGCCACACCGGATGCCAGCCGCGCTCGGCAAAGAGCAGCGCTGCGAAGGACAGGATCGCGCCATAGCCGAGGCTGCTGAGGGCCGCTCCGACGCCCGGAAGCCAAACCGCTTGCGCGACGCTCGTCCAGGACTGCCGCGCGGCGCTGCCGGCGGCCTTGACGCCGCGCATCGGCAGAGTGGCGAGCAGTGTTGCAAGGGGCAGGACCATTGTGGCGAGAGCGATCGCGGCGAAGCCCCCGGCTTCATAGAGCGCGGACCCGATCGGCGCGCCGAGCGCCAGCGCCGCGAACATTGCCATGCCGATCCAGGCGATGACCTTGCCGGAGTTCTGTCCGCCGGCAAGCGCCAGGCCCCAGGCGACGCCGCCGGTGATGATAAAGCTCTCGGCCGCGCCCAGCACCGCCCTGCCCACGAAGAGCACCGTAGCGGACGCGGCCGGCTGAGCGAGCAAAGCCAGCGAGCCGAGATAGACAAGCCCGGCCAGCGCGGCGGCGACAAGGCCGACCACGACGGCCCGCTTGCCGCCACGCAGATCAGCATAGTTTCCGGCACCAATGCGCGAGAGCAGCGAGGCGACGAACTGGCTGCCCGTCACTCGCCCGACGGCGAACGGGCCGAAGCCGAGCCTGTCATGCAGATGCAGCGGCAGGACGGGCAGCGCCAGGCCGATGAGCAGGAAGCCGGCAAAGACCGCCGCCATGATGGGCAGCAATCTCGCCATCGTCCGGCTTTCGTCGGCTGCTGTGTCCGTCGCGACCATCGCCGGTGCCTAGACCTCGAGCATGACCTTGATGGCGCGCCGCTCGTCCATGGCGCGGTAGCCCTCGGCGACCTCAGTCAGCGGCAGCTTGAGGTCGAAGACCTTGCCGGGCTTGATCCTGCCCTTGAGCACGCGCTCCATCAGGTCGGGCAGGAAGCGGCGCACCGGCGCCGGGCCGCCGAGCATGCGCTTCTGGCCGAAGAACAGTTTCTGGCCGTCGAAGCTCACGCCATGCGGCACGCCGACATAGCCGATGGTGCCCCCGGGGCGCGAGCAGGCCAGCGCCTGGTCGAAGGATTCGGCCGTACCGACGCATTCCAGCACCGAGTCCGCGCCGACGCCCGCGGTCAGTTCCTTGATGCGGGCGATGCCTTCCTCGCCGCGCTCGGCCACGATGTCGGTCGCGCCGAACTCGCGCGCGAGTTTCTGGCGGCTCTCGTGCCGGCTCATGGCGATGATGCGCTGCGCGCCCATCTCGCTCGCCGCGAGCACGCCCATCAGGCCGACGGCGCCGTCGCCGACGACGACAACCGTCGATCCTTGGCGCACCTCGGCCGCATCCGCCGCATACCAGCCGGTGCCGAGCACATCCGAGACGGCCAACAGGTCAGGCACAAGGTCGGCCGCCGGAACCTCGGAAGTCGCCACCAGGGTGCCGTCGGCCAGCGGCACGCGGGCATAAGGCGCCTGCGCGCCCGACATGAACTCGCGTTGCACGCAGGAGGACTGGAAGCCGAAGCGGCAATGCGGGCAGGTGTTGTCGGAGAGGCAGAAGGAGCCGACGACGAACTGGCCGGGGCGCACGTTGCGCACCTCCGCGCCGACCTCGACGACGATGCCGCAATATTCGTGGCCCATATGCATCGGGCGATCGATCGGCTGCAGCCCGCGATACGGCCACAGGTCCGAGCCGCAGATGCAACTCGCCGAGAGCTTGATGATGGCGTCCGTCGGGCGAAGGATCTTCGGGTCCTCGATTTCCTCGCAGCGGATATCGCCGGGCTTATGAAGAACAGTTGCGAGCATTTTGCTTTCCTTTTCGTTCGATCGGTGATCAGGCGCGGTAGTCGGCGTCGCTGACATGTTCCAGCCAGTCCACGACCTTGCCGTCCTTGACCTCCTGGAGGGCAATGTGAGTCATGGCCGTCTCGGGCGACGCGCCGTGCCAATGCTTCTCGCCGGGCGCGAACCAGACGACGTCGCCGGGGCGGATCTCCTCGAGCGGCCCGCCCTCGCGCTGCACGCGGCCACGGCCGGAGACGACGATCAGCGTCTGCCCCAGCGGATGCGTATGCCAGGCGGTGCGGGCGCCGGGCTCGAAGGTGACCTGCGCGCCCTGCACCCGCGCGGCATCGAAGGGATTGAAGAGCGGATCGATCCGGACCGTGCCGGTGAACCAGTCGGAAGGCCCCTTGCCGGACGGCCTCGTGCCAGCGCGAAGAATGTCCATGGTGATCTCCTTTGCGTTCTCACATGCGTTCGATGCGCAGCGGGAACTCGCCGCGTATGTGCAGGGCCTCTTCGCCCCCGTCGAAGCGGCCGAGCCTGATCAGCCCGGGATGGCGGTAGTCGGCGTAGAACATCGCCAGATTGCCCCAGGGCACGAAGTAGCAGAGGTCATAGGGCTGCTCGTTGCCGAACGGGCCGCTGCCCTCTTCGGTCACCTTGCGCGGCAGATAGGCGATCTTTTCGTTGTGCGCGTAGTCGTCGATCGTGAGATCGAGCGGCAGCATGGAAAAGAAATCGCGTGCCGAAGGATTGTCGTAGAGCGTGGCCGTCATGGTTCGGCCATCGAATGTCATTCTGATCTTCATGTCGGCGGGTTCCTGGCTGGCCGGGCCCCTGCCCTGCTGGCTGCGGGCGCGCCGCGGCAGGAGCGTTGATGCGAGCGCGGCGCCGAGCAAAATGCGGCGGCTGAGCGTGGGACGGTCGGTCGTCATGGCAGAGACCTCCCGGCCATGCGCGATGCGGCCAACGCGGCGAGCGCCGATCCGCAAAGCAGCGCCGCGCCGAAGGCGAAGGCTCCCCACCAGCCGACCCTGTCGAAAAGCGTGCCGCCGATCGCGGCGCCGCCGGTAATGGCAAGCTGGATGACGGCCACCTGCAACCCGCCGCCGGCCTCCCCGTCTTCAGGCAGCGTGCGGCTGAGCCAGGTGCCCCAGACGACGGGCGCGGCCGTGCCGAAGAAACCCCAGGCGATAAGCAGCAGGGCTGTAGGAAGGGGTATTGCGCCGAGGGCGATGAGCGCGAGCGCAAGCACGGCCATGACCAGCGGAATGACGATCAGGATGCTGAACAGACGCGCGCGCAGCAGCCGGCCGATGCACCAGGTGCCGCCGACGCCCGCGAGCCCCATGACCAGCAGGATCGCCGAAAGCGTCGCGACGTCGACCTGGGTGACCCTTTCGAGGAAGGGACGCAGATAGGTGAAGAGCGCGAACTGACCCATGAACAGCATCATGACCGATGCCATGCCGACGGCGACCGGAGGACGGCCGAGAAGAGCCAGGCTGTTGCCCGGCCCCTTCCGCCGACGCGGCGGGAGCGGCGGCAGGCTGAGCCACTGCCAGACGAGCGCCAGGAACCCGAGCGGCACGACCAGGAAGAACGCGCCGCGCCAACCGACATAGGCCCCAAGCAGGCTGCCCAGCGGCGCGGCAATGGTGGCCGCGACGGCGTTGCCGGCGTTCAGCATGGCGAGGCCCTTAGGGACCTGCTCCTCGGGGACGAGGCGCATGACGATCGCGGTCGACATCGACCAGAAGCCGCCGATCGCCATGCCGAGCAGCGCGCGGCCGGCCATCAGGAACGCGTAGTTGGGGGCGAAGGTGACGGCAAGCCCGGACGCGATGAGAAGCACAGTGAAGCCGGTGACTACCAGCCTGCGATCGATGCGGCGCGTCAGGCCGGCGACCAGCAGGCTGGTCACGACAGCGAAAATGCCCGAAATCGAGATCGCCTGGCCCGCCCGACCCTCGGTGATACCGAGATCGGTCGCGATCGGCGACAGCAGGCTGACCGGCATGAACTCCGAGGCGATGAGCACCGAAACGCAAAGCGCCATCGAGAGCACCGCCCCCCGCATGGCGCGGTCTTCGACAAGCCTTATGTCGTAAGTGGTTTCCATTCGGGGGCATCCTTGCAAGCGGGGCGCCGGAATCGGCCACGGCCGCCGCGACCTGCCCGGAAGATATTGCAGTGCAACCAATTCGATTAGAGCAGATAATCCGGATGGACTTATCGACCTGTGATATAAATCGACCAGGAGGTTCTCCATGCAGCGCGGCGACATGAAAGATTTGCTGTGGTTCCTGGCTGTCGCCCGGGAGCGCAGCTTCACCAGGGCGGCGGCGGAACTCGGCACGTCACAGTCGACGCTCAGCCACACCATCAAGCAGTTGGAAGCTCGCCTCGGCGTTCGCCTGCTTACGCGCACGACGCGAAGCGTGGCGCCGACGGAAGCCGGCGAGCGGCTCTACCAGTCGCTCGCCCCACGCTTCGAGGAAATCGAGGCGGATCTCGCGGGTCTGGTCGCCTTCCGAGACAAGCCCGCTGGCACGGTACGCATCACGCTGTCCGACCATGCGCTGCAGACGACGGTCTGGCCGAAGCTCGAACCGATGCTCTGCGACTATCCCGACTTGCGCGTCGAGCTCTACAGCGACAATGGCATGCGCAACATCGTGGAGGAGCGCTTCGACGCCGGCGTGCGGCTTGGCGAGAGCGTCGACCGGGACATGATCGCGGTGCGGATCGGCCCCGACTGGCGGCTGGTGGCCATCGCCTCGCCGGAGTATTTCTCCCGCCGCCCAGTCCCGAGGACACCGCAGGATCTGGTCGGGCATGACTGCATCGGCCTGCGGCAGGCGACGTTTGGCGGGCTCTATGCCTGGGAGTTCGAGAAGAAGGGCCGCGAGCTTCGGGTCCGGGTCGATGGCCAGCTGACCTTCAACTCGACCCTGCCGATGATCGATGCGGCGGTAAGCGGCTACGGCATCGCTTATGTCCCGGAAAACCTCGTCAGCCGCCACATCGCGGAGGGGCGGCTGACGCTCGTGCTCGACGATTGGAGCCTGCCCTTTCCGGGCTATCACCTCTATTATCCGAGCCGGCGGCAGCTTTCTCCGGCGATGGCAGTCGTCGTCGAGGCGCTTCGGCATCGGAGTTGAGCCTGGGGCCGGGGGCAGCACGAGCGCCGAGCAGTGGACGCTCATTGCAGGCTGAACTCGGCAATGCCCGACAAAAGATGCTTGACTCGCCCTGCCCCTTCCGGACAATTGCGTTGTCAGACATCTTACATACGAGAGGGAGGTTTCGTGAGGAGATTGATCGCTTGTTTCGCGCTGGCTGCCGGCGCGCTCGCATTCGTGTCGGCAGCGCGAGCGGGAGAAACCCTGGATCGCGTCACATCCAAGAAGGCCATGGTGGTCGCGACCAACAGCGGCTGGCCGCCGCAGAGCTTTCTCGACGAAAGCAACCAGCTGGTGGGGTTTGATATCGACGTCTCGAAAGAGATCGCCAAGCGTCTGGGCGTGGAGGTCAGCTTCGAGACGCCCGACTGGGCCACAATGACCGGCGGCCACTGGCAGGGCCGCTACGACCTCGGCGTCGGCTCGGTGACGCCGACCAAGGCCCGGGCCAAGGTGATCGATTTCGCCGGCATCTATTATTACAGCCCTTATGTTTATGTGGTCCACAAGGACAGCAAGGCGAAGTCCGTGAACGACCTGAACGGCAAGGTGATCGGTGTCGAAACCGCCACGACTTCGGAAGATTTCATCCGCCGTCAGCTGGAGATCGACGCTCCCGGCCTTCCGCCAGTCGAATACAAGCTGCAACCCGGCGAGATACGGACCTTTGCCGATTCCATGCTGCCATTCGACGATTTGAGACTTGGGGACGGCGTGCGGCTCGACGCAGTCATCGCGCCCGAGCAGACCGCCCAGAACGCCATCAAGAACGGGTATCCGCTGCGCATCCTCGAGGGCGACTACGCCTTCCGCGAGCCGCTGGTGGTGATCGCGGACAAGGGTGACGCCGAGTGGACCACCAAGGTCGGCGGCATCATCGACGAGATGAAAAAGGACGGCACGCTCGCCACGCTGACCACCAAATGGTACGGCAAGAACTACAGCACCGACTGACGTTCTTCGCGGGCGGCTTTCAAGGCCGCCCGCTCTCATGCGATTCATCATGACCTATCCCGATACTTACTATCGCCGCACGCTTGCCGACGAGAAGGTCAGACCACCATTGGCGGGTCTGGCCGAATGCGACACGGTCATTGTCGGCGGCGGACTGGCCGGTCTGACGACGGCGCTGCAGCTGGCCCGCGCCGGGCGCGAAGTCGTCCTGCTCGAAGCCGAGCGCGTCGGCTTCGGCGCCTCGGGCCGCAACGGCGGCTTCGTCAGCCCCGGCTTCGCCACCGGCAGCGACAATATCGCCGCGATGGCCGGCACCGCGGCGGCACAGAAGCTGCACCGATTGTCGATCGAAGGCGTTGAATTCGTGCGCCAGACGATCAAGGATCTCGACATCAAGACGGCAAAGCCTCGCCCCGGAATTATCGGCGTGCTTCGCCATGACGGCGGCGCCGAACTGAAGGCCCACGCCGAACGGCTGGCGCGGGATTTCGACTATCCGCTCGAATATCTCGAGCGTGACCAGGTGCGCGCGGTGCTGCAGTCCGAGCGCTACTATCAGGGCCTGCGCGACGCCAACGCCTTCCACATTCATCCGCTCAACTATCTGCGCTCCGTCGCCGAGGAGATCGAGCGGCTGGGCGGCAGGATCCACGAGGCGTCGAGCGCCGTCGAGGCGAGACTCGACGGCCCGCAAAAGACCATGCGCACAGCAAACGGCGAAGTACGCGCGCGGCAGGCGGTGTTCGCCACCGGCGGCTACACAGGACGGCTGCTCGGCCAGTTGAGGCGGGCCATGTTGCCGATTGCGACCTATGTGATGCTGAGCGAGGAGGCCCCGGAGCTCATCGCCAGCGCCATCGCGACGACCGACGGCATAGGCGATAGCCGCCGCGCCGGCGACTACTACCGCGTCGTGGAAGACGGGCGGCGGCTGCTCTGGGGTGGGCGCATCACCACGCGGGCCGCTTCGCCGGCGGCGCTGGCCAGGGAATTGCGCCGGGAGATGGTCGGAACCTATCCTCAGCTCGCTGCGCTCAAGACCGAACTCGCCTGGTCGGGGCTGATGGCCTACGCCCGGCACCTGATGCCCCAGATCGGACAGCTGCAGCCAGGCGTCTGGTATCTCACGGCGTTTGGCGGCCATGGCATCAACACCACCGCCATGGCCGGCAAGGTAGTGGCCGAGGCGATACTCGGCCAGTCGGACCGTTACCGGCTGTTCGAACGGTTCGGACTGACCTGGGCGGGCGGGCCGGCCGGGCTTGCCGCGGCGCAACTCACCTATTGGAAGCTACAGGCGCAAGATTGGTGGCGCGAACGCCCCCGCTGACCACAGGGAGATCGACAGGTGATCGGCAGACTGCTGCTCAATTATCCGGACGCCGCGCGTCGCATCGGCATGTGCCTGGCGCTCGCCGCGTTCGCTGCAGGCCTTTATGGCCTTGGCATCAAAGCCGACTGGATCGGCAAGCTGGTTCCGAGCTCCCTCGAATGGCTTGCCGCCAATCCCGCGGCAGCGCGAGGCGTTTCGGCGGTGCTGATCGCGCTGATCGCGGCGGCCAACTGGAAAGCCCTGCAGCAACTCGGGCGCAAACAGCAGATCGTGGCGGTGTGGATCGAGCTGTTCGTGCTGCTGATGCTGTTCTTCTATTCCTTCGACCTGTCGTTCTCTTTCATTGCCAGGAAGATCGGCTTCCTCGTCTCGCAGGGCGTGGTGACGACGCTCTACATCTCCGCCATTTCGATCGCCATCGCCACGGTCATCGCCTTCATCGGCGCCATAGCCAAGCTCTCCAAGAACGGCGTCGTCTATGGCCTGGCAACGTTCTACACCTCGCTGTTCCGCGGGCTGCCGTTGCTGATGCAGATCTACATCATCTATCTCGGCCTGCCGCAGGTCGGCTACGTGATCGGGGCCGTGCCCGCCGGCATCATGGCGCTGTCGCTTTGCTACGGCGCCTACATGACCGAGATTTTCCGCGCCGGCATCGAAAGCATTCCGCGCGGCCAGACCGAGGGCGCCACCGCGCTTGGCCTCAGCCCCAACCAGACGATGTTCCTGGTGATCCTGCCGCAAGCGATGCGCGTCATCGTTCCCCCGACCGGCAACCAGTTCATCGCGATGCTGAAGGATTCCTCGCTGATTTCGGTGGTCGGCGTATGGGAGATCATGTATCTGGCGCGCACGCAGGGCCAGACCGAGTTCCGGCACATCGAGATGCTGATCACCGCCTCGATGATCTACTGGCTGCTGTCGATCGGGCTCGAATTCCTGCAGTCCCGCATCGAGGAACGGTTCGGGCGCTCGCTGAAGCGCTGAACTTCAGTGCGGCATTCCCTCCTGGGGGAAGCCGCCGAGATGGCAGCAGGTCAGCGCGGCGCGATCGCGGCCGCTTTCGAGACATTGCAACAGCGGCTTTTTGGCCAGCCAGGCGTGGAGAAAGCCGGCAATGAAACTGTCGCCGGCGCCGGTCGTGTCGACGACCTCGACCGGACGGATGCCGGTCTCGGCGCGCTCGCGGGCCGTGAACGCCATCGACCCCTCGGCACCGCGCATGACGACGGCGCAGCC
This sequence comes from Mesorhizobium sp. WSM3879, assembly GCF_002294915.1. Classification (NCBI taxonomy): domain Bacteria; kingdom Pseudomonadati; phylum Pseudomonadota; class Alphaproteobacteria; order Hyphomicrobiales; family Phyllobacteriaceae; genus Mesorhizobium; species Mesorhizobium sp. WSM3879. Next base: position 104,614 of record NZ_NSFZ01000009.1, read on the forward strand.
TGCGCCGCGCGACAGAAGATCCGCCGCCATCGCCGCCGCGGCACCATAGGGTTCGCCGGTCGAGCAGAAGGCTATGCTCAGGCCCTCGACGCCGAGATTGGCCGGATCGGCGTTGACCGAAATGTCCTGCGAGACGCTGACGCCTGCCCGCGACAGGCGCCTGCGCAAGGCGCCGCCGTCATCCAGCCAGCCGATATGGACGTGATTCATCGCCTCCAGGATCGCAAGTTCGGCCTCGTGCGGCGCGTATCCGGCGCAGGCGCCGAAATCCTCGGCAGCGATCAGCCGCTCACCTGACGGCAACACTTTGATGTCGGTCCAGGCGGTTTTGCGGTCGCCGACTCGCAGGTGGTCGACCACGACCCGATTGGCTTCGAGCTCGGCGCGGGTGCGCTCGCCTTCGGCGTCGCGGCCGACGGCGCCGAAATAGAAGCTCCTATTGCCAAGCCGGGCGAGTTGGACGGCGACGTTGAGCGCGTTGCCGCCGACCAGCGAGCGCCCGATCGGCAAGCCGAGGCGGTCAGTGCAATTGTCGCCGACGGCGGCAAATCGAAATTGAGCCGTCATATCCCCTCTGCTACGCCATGAAGCGCTGCCGCTAAAGGCAAGCGCTCAATAGGCTACGCGTTTATAGTAGCGGCGCGTCGTCAGCGGGTGGTTGCGGATCACCTCGAGATGAGCACTGACGCGTTCGAGGGCGGTGGCCAGCACGACCGGCGAAACCAGCGCGCGCACGTCCGCAGAAATCCCGGGCAGTTCGAAGGCGGCCGTGTCGAGCACCGTCGTCTTGTCCGTGTAATTAGCTGCGAAATTCTCGACCCGCTCGGCCAGCGGCCGGGCGCTGTCCTCGCCCTTGAAGAGAACCACGCTCACGTCTTTTTCCACCAGCTCCAGCGTGCCGTGGAAAAAATCGGAGGCATGCACCGGACGGGTCCGGATCCATTGCATCTCTTCCAGGATGCACATGCCGTAATACCAAGCCTGCGGCCAAACGTTCCCGGCGCCGGTTATGATGTGATAGTCGGAGGCGGCCAGTTTTCGGGCGAAGTCGGCGGCTTGCTTTTCATAGCTCCGCTTCACCTCCAGCAGCAATCGCGGCAACTGCGCCAGTTCGGCGAAAATTCGTTCGGATTCGGCCAGCTCGCCCCGATGCTTCAGCACCGAAAGCGCGATGAACAGCGACTGGAGGTAGAAGGACTCGCAGGAGGTGTCGTCCTCAGCGAAGTTGACGAAGACGTGGTCCCCGCCCGCGCCGAGCGGCGTGTCCTCATGCCCGACCAGCGCGATCACCGTCGCTCCGATCTCCCTGATCCTGGCCAGCAGCGCCACGCTTTCCTTGGTGGTGCCCGAGAGCGAAGGCAGCACGACGATCGATTTCTCGGTCAGGTGCACGGATTGGGCAAGCTGCAGCTCGGCAGTGATATCGACGAAGGCGGGAAAGCCGGACCGGCGCTGCAGCAATTGCGCGGCCGGTTGCATCAGAATCGCCGCGCCCCCGGTGCCGAGGAAGAAGATGTTTTGTGCCCCGCCGGCGAGACATTGCGCAACGGCGGTTTCGATGCGCTCCCGCAAGGCCACCGCCCCCGATTGAATGCGTACAAACCGGGCTTCGTCGAAATTGAGCATCGTTCCCTCGATCGCTTCTGTTGTAAGACAACTGACATCTCCATGAGGGCATTTCAAGAGAAATCTTGCGGACCGGCTCCGGTCCATTTGGGTGTGCAGCATGTGAAGCGGCACGACATGCCCCGCTTGACCTAGCCGCGATTGTCCGACAACAAAAGGAGAGTTGGCACAATGGGGATAACGGACTTGGACGAGCCGCTTCGCGATGCGCGCACATTGGCGGTCCAGCTCCGAGACCGCCTTGCCGACCTGATCAGAAGCGAGGGGCTCAAGCCCGGCGACCGGCTGCCGACCGAGTCGCAGTTGACGCAGCGCTTCCGCATCTCGCGCCCTGCCCTGCGCGAAGCGCTGAAGCTTCTCGAACAAGACGGCGTCATTTCCGTCACCCACGGCCTCGGCCGCTTTGTCACGGCGAGCTCTGCCGTGCAGGTCGACCGGCCGATCACGATGTTCGAAAGCGTGACCGACATGTCGCGCCATTATGGCTACGACACCATCAACAAGGTTCTGTCGATCGCCGAGGAAACGCCCGATCCGGTCATCCAGCAGCAATTGCGGCTGGCCGACGGAGAGCGCGTCATAAGGCTTGAACGGCTGCGGCTGCACAACGACGTGCCCCTGATCTACTCGCTGGATTACGTGCCGCGCGGCCTTTTGCCCGGCCGCCTTTTCGACATCGAATGGAGTGGTTCGCTGCTCGCGCTGTTGGAGAAAAACCGCCATCAGCCGCGTATGTCGGCCGCCTCGGTTTCAGCCGTGACGCTGCCGGACGAAATCGTGCAACGCAACGACCTGCGCGATTTTGGGCCGGCGCTGCTCATTACTGAAACCTGTTTCGATGCGACCGGGACACCGGTCGTCTATGCCGCTGTCTATCATCGCGGCAGCCATTTCGCCTTCAGCTTCGCAAGGCGGTGACGCCCAACGCCGGCGATTCGGGCCGGCGACGGCGGTGTTCGCCGGGACGCTGCCGCATGGGAATTGAGTTCGAGAAGAAGCCTTCGAACAGGTCCTCTGGTTCAAGTTTTTTTCTTAGGCCCTGGCCAACGAACGCTCTGAGATCCATCCCTGTCCGGCAGTCGCACGCTGCGCGTCCGGGCGGCGTGTTGGCGCTCATCTGCTTGTCGCCCTCGGTCGAGACCGTCACCTCCCCGCCGGATCTCCAGAACGCGTAGAGCTGTTCCGGGTAGCCCGGCCCACGGAATCCCGGTCGGCGGGCGCATCTGGCCTGCCGCAAACCTACGCCCCGACAAGCCGCCTATCCCGGATCCTTAATTAGATTGCGCTCAGTCTCTAAATGGCATATAGATTTCGTACGCAATCTAAATATGGAGGCCGATCATGCGCGTGAGCCGCATTCAGGCTGAGAAGAACCGGCAGACCGTGATCGACGTGGCCAGCCGCCTTTTTCGGGAACATGGGTTCGACGGCATCGGCCTCAAGGATCTGATGAAGGGTGCGGGGCTGACCCAAGGCGCCTTCTACAAGCAGTTCGCGTCGAAGGAGGACTTGGTCGCACAGGCTTCCAGACGGGCGGTGGAGAGTACGGCTGCCCGATGGGCGACGGCGACCGCAGCCAATCCCCGCGATCCGCTTGGGGCGGTGATGGCATTCTACCTCAGCATGGGCCATCGCGAGCAAAGGATGGACGGCTGCCCGGTCGCGGCGCTCGGCTCGGATGCCGCGAGACAGGGGGCCGAGGTGAAAGGGTCATTCGAAGCCGGCATCAAGCAGTATCTCGAAATCATCGGCCGGTTGATCGCCGCGGCCGATGGCGAAGAGCCCAGCAGCAAGGCCATGGCCATTCTTTCGACGATGGTCGGCGCGCTGACGTTGTCGCGCGTCGTCAACGACCCCGACCTCGCTCAGGCCTTTCTGGATGCGGCCACCGAACAGGTTCGCGACGCAGTCACGGCTTGAACGGCGCGGGACTGACGACCGGGATTGATAGGAGAATAGATGCGACGGATCGTTGTAACGGGCATGGGCGCGGTCACGCCGCTTGCGGCGGATGTCGAGACGTCCTGGTCGCGTCTCCTGGCCGGCCGCTCTGGTATCCGCAGGCTTGCGGACGAGGTGGTGGAAGATTTGCCGGCGAAGATCGGCGGCGTGGTTCCTTCCCTGGAGGATGATCCCCAAGCCGGCCTCGATCCGAACGGTTTCCTGGCGCCGAAGGATCAGCGCAAGGTCGACCGCTTCATCCTGTTCGCGCTGGCCGCTGCAGAAGAGGCGCTTGCCCAGGCGAGATGGAAACCGGCCTCAGAAAAGGATCGGGTTCGCACGGCGACGATCATCGCTTCAGGTGTCGGAGGTTTTCCCGCCATCACCGAGGCGGTACGGACCGTCGACCAGCGCGGCGTTCGGCGCCTTTCACCGTTTACGGTGCCGTCTTTCCTGGTGAACCTCGCGGCTGGCCACGTCTCGATCCGCTACGGCTTCAAAGGCCACATCGGCGCACCGGTAACCGCATGCGCCGCCGGCATCCAGGCAATCGGCGATGCGGCTCGCATCATCCGCGCCAATGAGGCCGATATCGCTTTGTGCGGCGGCACCGAGGCATGCATGAACACCGTCAGCTTGGGCGGCTTTGCAGCGGCACGCTCGCTTTCGACCTCCTGCAATCACCGCCCCGATCAGGCTTCTCGTCCGTTCGACATGTCGCGGGACGGGTTCGTCATGGGCGAAGGCGCCGGTATCCTCGTCATCGAGGAATTGAGCCATGCGCTGGCTCGCGGCGCGAAACCGCTCGCCGAGGTCGTCGGCTACGGCACCACGGCGGATGCCTATCATGTCACTTCCGGCCCCGAGGACGGCGATGGCGCGCGACGTGCGATGGAGATCGCGATTGCCCAGGCCGGCATCTCGCCACGCGAGATCCGCCACCTCAATGCGCATGCGACCTCCACGCCGGTGGGCGACCTGGGAGAAATCGAAGCGATCAAAAGGGTCTTCGGCGCGGATTTCTCGATCGCCGTCAGCGGGACCAAGTCGGCGACCGGACACCTGCTCGGCGCTGCCGGCGGGCTCGGCGCGATCTTCACGATATTGGCGCTCAGGGACCAGGTGGCGCCGCCAACCCTCAATCTGGGCGCGCCCGATCCGGCCGGCGACGGGATAGACTTCGTCGCTAACCAAGCCCGGCCAATGGGAATGGACTACGCGATCTCCAATGGTTTTGGCTTCGGAGGTGTGAACGCCAGCGCGCTGTTCCGGCGCTGGGACGGACAGGCATGAACGGTCGAGCCGCTCCCTGGCTGAGGCTTTTGTTTCGGCCTTCCGATTTCCCCACTCCAGCCGCAAGAAAGTGATCTCATGAAAAAGACCAATCCTGGCGTCGCCCTCGTCACAGGGGCATCCTCGGGCATCGGGCGCGCAACAGCCGCAGCCCTCCGGAACGCGGGCTTTCGCGTGTTCGGAACCAGCCGTCGCGCGATCTCCGAGCAGTCCGATGGCGTTACCATGCTGACCGGCGACGTGACCGACGACGCGTCCGTATCGAAGCTGGTCGAAGAGGTGCTGGCCGAAACAGGGCGCATAGACCTGCTCGTCAACAATGCCGGCATCGGCCTGCTCGGCGGCGCGGAGGAATCCTCGACTGCGCAGGCTCAGGCGCTGTTTGATGTCAATGTCTTTGGTGTCATCCGGATGACCAACGCGGTGCTGCCGACAATGCGACGCCAACGGAGCGGCAGAATCGTGAATTTGAGTTCCGTGCTGGGCCTGATTCCGGCTCCCTATTCCGCTCTCTATGCGTCGACCAAGCATGCGATCGAAGGCTACTCAGAATCGCTAGACCATGAACTGCGGTCGTTCGGAATTCGCGTGGTGCTGGTCGAGCCCGCCTACACCCGCACGTCGTTTGAAGAAAATCTCGCCAGGCCCGATCAGTTGCTGGACATCTATGGCACCGCGCGCGCCGGCATGGATGTGGTTCTGCGGAAAGCCATCGAGACAGGCGATGCGCCCGAGATCGTGGCCAAGACGGTCTTGCAAGCGGCGACCGCCTCCATTCCACGGAGGCGCTATGCTGCCGGAAAAATGGCTCGCCAGATCAGCTTGCTGCGCCGTTTCGTTCCCGAATCCGCCTTCGACAAGAGCCTGCGAAAGCAAAACGGCCTGCCGGCCTGATATCCAAGTCGCCGACAGGGTCCTTCGAGGCTCTCTGACACAGGAGTTGGGCAGCCGCAGCCGCCCACCCCCTTAGGCGGCGCTGCCGGTTCGGCGCGACGGGAGTTGCCCGGGATCACAGGCGGCCCTTGCGGCGGCAGAGGTGTCGAAATGCCTCGGCTCGAAGGCCAGCGCATCGTGCATGGGAAGCGCTGCCGAGAAGAGGAAGCCCTGCCCGATCATGCAATCGAGCGAGCGCAGGATCAGGCGATCGGCGTCCGTTTCGACCCCCTCCGCCATGACCTCTATGCCAAGCGTTCGTCCGAGATCAATGACCGCCTTGACCAGCGCCTGATCTTCCACGGACTTGGCCAGATCGCGAACGAAGTCCTTGTCGATCTTGATCTTGCGGATCCGACTGTCCTTCAGCGAAACCAGGGTCGAAAAGCCGGTGCCGAAATCGTCCAGCACGATCGATATGCCCGCGTCCGCCAGGCGTTCCAGCTTTTCGTCGACCCGGGCGCGATCCACGGGCGCCTCTTCGGTGATCTCTATCTCGAGCATGGCCGCGGGGACATTCCTCGTCTTCAGGATGTCCAGCATCATATCGTCGACATTGCCTGCCTCGAGTTCACGCGGCGACAGATTCATCGCAACGCGCACATCCTGGCGCCCTTTCCTCGCCAGTTCCTCGATCATGGAGCAGCAATTGAGAAAGACCTTCTCCGTCAGCAAGGAAAGCAGACCGGTTTCGCGTGCCGCTGTCACGATCTCCGGCGGGGGAATGGCGCCGTGAACCGGGTGCTGCCACCGCAGCAGCGCTTCGAAGCCGGCGACCGCTTGCGTGTCCAGCCGAACGATGGGCTGGAACCAGGAGCAAAGCGTGCCTCTCTCGATGGCTGCGCGCAGGTCGCGCTCGATGCAGTGCTTGCGTTCGAGCCCTTGATCGAGCTCGGCATCGAAGAGGCAGTATTCGTTCCTGCCGCTGCGCTTGGCCGCGTAAAGCGCGAAGTCGGCGCGCAGCAGCATCTCCGTCAGTCGCGGTGTCTCCGATACGTAGATACCGATCGAGGCGCCGACACGCACCGATTTCAATGCCGGATCCGGATTGGCGATGGCCGCGATGATCAAGGACGCAAGCTCGTCTATCGAGTGCTGCGAGCTTGCGGCGGGAAAGAGCAGCACGAACTCGTCGCCGCCGATGCGCGCGATCGTTGCCCCCGGCGGCGCGTGGTTCTCTATCCTGCGCGCGACCCGGACCAGCAGGTCGTCGCCGATATTGTGACCATAGGTGTCATTGACGGATTTGAAGCCGTCGAGATCGATCAGCATGGTCACGAACGGACCGTCGGAAAAACCCATCTCGCCGATTGCGTGCTCGAGCCCGTGCCTGTTGAGCAAGTTCGTCAGCGGATCGCACCTGGAGTTTCGTTCCATCCGGGCCGCGAACGCCCGCGCTTCGTATTTGAGGCGGCTCGTCTCCTTGAAGCGAGCCTGCCCGAGCAGCGAGCTTCTGATCATGCCTCCAAGAAAAAGCAGGACCGTGAAGCCGAGGACGTAGTTCTCGATATTGCCTTTCGCCAACACGCATCCTGCGGCGATCAGAAGCGGCAATGTCAAGAAGTTGATCGAAGCCGGCGCGTATGACGCACCATAGGTGACCGAACCGGCCGACAGGCCGGCGAGGACGACCAGATAGAGCGGCGCCTGGGGAGTGGTGTATCCATCCGACAGCACGGCCAGAAAAGACCAGGCGATGCCCGATGCCAGCGCCAACAGCCCGTAAACGGAAAGTCGCGCATCGACCGGACTCGACCGGCTATCGGGCCCATCAAAGGCAATTTCCGGCTGGGCGAGCGCCAGCCCTATGCGGGCGCCGTTGATGATGGTGACCGCCGCAAACCACAGAACCGCCGCCGGGCCACCGCCCGAGAGCATCTGCACGGCCAGGATCAGGGCCGAGAGAACGGTGCCGATGGGCATCGAGATGAAAAGGCCCTTCTTCAGGTCAGCGAACTGATCCCGCAGAATTCCCGCTTCCACGGCTTCGCTTTGCCCCTGAAGGGCTGAATCTGGGCCAGGCTGGTCGGAATCTCTCATGCCTAGTGGCTAAACGAGCGGAATGAAAATCGCGTTAAGGATTTCAGCGACTTACGGCGCATCAGTCATCGATAGGCGGGCGCGACGGTCCGGCCCGCCTCCCCCGGTGTGGCCGGAGCTTGCGAAAATCTGTCGGTCCGTTGGGAACCGATCTGACGAAACTCCATCAAATCATTCTTCGGTCGCTACGGTCACCAAAGGATGGGCGTCGATGTCGCGACGGGCCTCGAACTTTGCTCATCGACTGGCGCAAGCAAGCCAGGCGATCATTGATTTGCCCAAACCAGCGTCGGGAGTCAGTCTGGCTCGGTCGGACTCCAATCGAATAGCGCAGGGAGAAAGAAGATGGCTCAAGACCACTCTAAATCGAGCGGACCGGATCTGGCCCAAGGTATCGCGCTATCCGACCTTGCCGATGGCGCAAAGCTGGTCGGTCACTATGGCGATGAACAGGTGCTGTTGGTGCGCCGCGGGACAGAGGTCTTCGCAATCGGGGCGGCGTGCACGCATTATGGCGGGCCGCTGGTCGACGGTCTTGTCGTGGAGGATACCGTTCGATGTCCGTGGCACCACGCCTGCTTCGATTTGCGCACCGGCGAAGCCGTGCGTGCGCCTGCGTTCAGTCCACTCGCCTGCTGGTCGGTGGAACAGCGCGGCGATCGCATTTTCGTGGGCGAGAAGCGCAAGCGAGCGGCTCAAAAGCCCGGCAGCGGAGGCACTGGCCAGTTTGCCGGCAGAATCGTGATCGTCGGAGGCGGCGCGGCTGGTTTCGCAGCCGCCGAAAGACTGCGTCGTGAAGGCCATCAGGGCAGCATCGTCATGCTCAGCGACGACGAGGCGCCGCCCGTCGATCGCCCCAACCTTTCCAAGGATTACCTCGCCGGCAAGGCGCCGTCGGATTGGGTTCCGCTGCGCGGGGAAAGCTTCTATGCCAAGAACGGCATTGATCTGCGCCTCAAGACCAGCGTCGCCGACATCGATGTCGGGTCCGGCGAGGTCGTGCACGCAGACGGGAACCGAACTGCCTACGACCGTTTGCTGCTTGCTACGGGAGCCGAACCGGTCCGCCTCACGATCCCGGGCGCCGATCAGCCACAGGTCCATACGCTGCGCTCGCTCTCCGACTGCAGCACGATTATCGAGCAAGCCGAGACGGCCCGCAGCGCCATCGTGCTGGGCGCCAGTTTCATCGGCCTCGAGGTTGCCGCGTCCCTGCGTGCGCGGAACATCGAAGTTCATGTCGTCGCGCCCGACGAACGCCCGATGGAGCGGGTCCTCGGGCCGCAGATGGGCGACTTCATCCGCAGCCTCCACGAGCAAAATGGCGTCGTCTTTCATCTCAAGGACACCGCGACCGCCATCGACGGCACGAACGTGCAACTGAGCAGCGGCCTTACGCTGACCGCGGATCTCATCGTCGCCGGCATCGGCGTGCGGCCGCGGCTCGGGCTTGCCGAAAAGGCTCGGCTCAGGCTCGACCGCGGCATCATGGTGGATGCCTTTCTGGAGACGAGCGCGCCGGGCATTTTCGCGGCAGGCGACATTGCGCGATGGCCCGATGCCCACTCCGGCGAAAACATCAGGGTCGAGCACTGGGTGGTCGCAGAAAGGCAGGGACAGACGGCAGCTCTGAACATGCTCGGACAGCGCGAGAAATACACTGCCGTGCCGTTCTTCTGGAGCCAGCATTATGACGTCCCGATCAACTACGTTGGACATGCGGAGCGATGGGACGAGATCGCGGTGGAAGGCGACATCGCCGCCAAAGATTGCCTCCTGCGTTTCAAGCGCAAGGGACGCACACTGGCGGTCGCCTCGATTTTTCGCGACATCGAAAGCCTGAAGGCCGAATTGGAGATGGAACGCCAGAGCGCTACCTGATGAAGCATGCAGAGGCCGCTTAGCGCAGCGCACGCACGGAGGCGGCCGGCGTCGGTCTGCAATGCGCTCAAATCCGACATCCGACCGGAACGGCCGACCGCTGCAAATGTGATGCAGTTGAGGACCAAAGGCCGTTTTGCCGATTCAGGCGGGTCTGGCGACGGCTGATTTGCCGCCATGCGATCGGCGGTACCAATGGCCTACGAAAAGCAACAACGGCGATGAAACCTTTCAGGGCTTCTTTCCGTTCGGTCGGAGGAGGATCCAACAATGACCGAACCCGGCGAAAGCAGTTCCCATAACCGGATCGACGACAAGCAGCTCGTCATTTTGCTGAAACAGAAAACAGGCATTTCGGACGCGCAAGCCAGGAGGCTGATAAAAGCGGTTGGACGCGATCGTCCTGCGCTGTTGCGGGAAGCCAGAATCATCAGGGCGAGGCACTCGGGCGTCTAGTTCACGCCGCCGCTTGAGCCGGTCGATGGACCTTTCCGAAAAACGGCCATCCCCTCAGCGTGCGACCAGCCGAGAAACCTTGAGCTGCGGCGCGAAGAAGCAGCGCAAATAGGGCTGATTGGTTATCACGTAGTTGTTTTCGCAGATATGATATTGGCCGTCCGGCGATTCCTGAACCCGATCTCGCGGGATGTTGAAACCGTCGGGCAAATAGGTATAGCCGCCGTCGGCTCTGGACCGCACCGAAGACTGCGGGATGGCGCGGCAATCTTGACCGCCGCAGCACTTGAATTTCGTTACCGGGTCAATCTTGTCTTCGTACCAATCATGCGCATTGGCGCCTGTTGCGGCGGCAATGCACATGGCTGTGAAGATGACCCTTCGCATGGCATTCCTCGTGTGCGGAGGCGCTGCTCATTCGGGCGTCATGTATATTAGCGTTGCGCCGAAAATGCCATCGGCTTGGCCAAGGCCCGGCACGGCAGCCGTCTGCCTCGCCCGCTCACACCAGCCATCGTTGTGGATGGTCTCGCCGGGCATGAACGCGTTCTGCATAGATACAGACGGGCGGGCGCGCGATGTCGGAGGGCGTGGCGAAGCGCTTTCAGTCGTTGGTTGGTGCGTCTCGCTGCCCCAGAATCGCTGTGCCTCCTGGCGGCATGCACAAGAATCGGCGGCTTGCGCAGACCTGCCGATTGCGAGATGGTGGGCCATGATCGCCGGTAGGTATCTGGATCACAAATTGGAATGCCCGTATTGCGGTGTGATCCGGTTGCAGATCCCCATCGATGCTCAACCCACTACCCAAATCCATTGTGCCGAATGCGGCAAATATCTGGGTACGTGGGACGAACTCCAGACCGACTTCGAGCGCCAGGGCGGCACCGAGGGGGTGTTCCGTCTGGACAAAGGGCGTATCCAGAAGCTCGCTTCCAGCCAATGACGGACCGCCGGCGGCAGCCAAGCCCGGAATTGGCGGGAACTAATTTCTGACTTGAACGTTGCGCCGCCATAGGGGACTCCCCATGGCGCTCACATCTGACAGTCAGTCACAGGAATCTGTTGTTCAACGGCTTGTCCGGGAGATCGGTATTACCGAAGCGCAGGCTTTAGAACTTGTTTCTTTCTTAGGCTTGAATTGGGGTTCGCTCGTTCGCGAGGCGAAGGCACTGTCGCGCAGGAAGTAGCCTGTTGACGAGCCAGATCCGGTTTTCTTGCACGCGTGCCAAGGCACGCGCTGGAAAGTGCGCAAAGATACATTAGCGATCGCTTGACGAATCCGCTGGCCGCACCAGTCTTGCGTCTATGGCAAGAGGCATCAAGGTCGGAGACGAGGTCGCCATCACCGCAACGGTTCGCCGGCGGGTGACGGAGGACCGCGTCAGCGTGTCGATTCCCTCCTATGAGCAGCCGCATTCGATCATCGACCGCACGTCGACCGTGAAGAGAGGCCAGCCGATCGAGCTCGTCGGAGATGTAACGCGCGTCAATGGGGACCGGGTGACCGTGAAGCTCGGCGTACCGGTTACAGTGGACATCGACAAGGTCAGGCTGGTGACCACCAGCAAGCCTCCCGCGCGAAAGCCACCGGTGGTTCAGCGGCCGGCGTAAGGAAGACTGTGCCTGCCGGCAGTTCCGGACGGAAACCCGAGTCACGCTTTCTAGAATTGCTCCGGCAAAAACCCGCCCGGGGAGGAGCGCGGGCGGGTTTTCGCAAGAGCGGCCACATGACCCGCTCACGGATGGCGGCCCTCATTTCGGAGCACGATTCGCCCCGCCGCTGCGTACCGAACAGCAACACCCCGCGGAAGGTTCCCATCGAGCCGAACGCTCCCGCACGCGCCCTCATCTTGACGGCCAAAAACCGCAAACCCATATCGCAGCCAGGCCAGGATCGCTGCCGGTTCCGGCCCGTCTCAGAACTCAAATTGTTCGTTCGACTTGGAGGATCTTATGAACGATCGGATGTTTGACAGCCCTGTTTTCGTGAAGAGCGGGAACAGCCTCATCCAGGAAATCGCCTGCCTCGATGACGCCCTGGAATTTCTCTACGAATGGCCCAAGAACAGACGCGGCACCATCTACGAGACCGCCCTGCGTGCCTGTCAGCGAGCATTTGACAGCGACTATCCGCTAGCGGCCGCCAGGGACGCGTTCTGCGGCTTCGCAAAGTCGGTCAAAATCCACGAGGACGTGAGTGTCACTTTGCCTTGGATGACCGGCAAGGGCCCAGGCAGCGGCGTGGCTGCGTAGCAGCAAAAAGGAGGCAGTCGCGATGCTTGCAAAACCGTTCGAAAAGCCGATCCGCGTCTGGGTCGGACTGGGATTTCCGCGGCAGCTGAACACTGTCGTAGATGCTTATCAGTTCGTCGTCGACTGGTGTGGCAACAGCCCTGAGCAGAAGGCGGCGGTGCGTGCCTGCAAGGCCGCCTTGGCCGGCGAAATCGACGCAGAAACGGCGAGAGGCGTCTTCGTTGCCTTTGCCCGCCGGAAGGACATCCTCATCGAGGAGGGAGCAGTTCCGCTCCCAACTGGAAAGGCAGCCCAGCCGAAGCATGCTTGATGTGACCGAGGCGGCGGCCAACGCCGCCTCGTTTCCCCTGTAGGACGCGAACTAGCGCTTGGCGCTGTCGCTGTCGGCGTCGGCCCGGGCGAGGAATGTCTCGGTGACCTGCGGAAGATTGTCCTTCAGCCACTCGGCCATCGCTTCTTCTTCGCGCAGGTTCTGCTCGCAGACCCGAGCAATCTCGGTTTCACCCACGGCTTCAGCGGCAGCCATGAGGATCGTATAGGAAGCGATCTCCATATGTTCGAAGGTGTAGCTGGCCAGAGAGCCTTTCATCACCTCGTCGCCGGCGAACACGCCGCTGATCGACTGCGCCATTGCGGTCAGTTTTCCGCCTGCGTCCTTGAGTGTTGACGAACCTTCTTCCAGGCCATCGAGGCAAGACTTCAATCGTCTCGCCTGCTCCTTGGTCTCGGCGAGGTGAGCGCGGATGCGTTCGCTGAGGTCCGGATAGCTCTCGAGCCGGCCCAGCTGGCCGGACAGCATCGTCTGGGCTTGCTCTTCCATTGCGTGAGCATCCCTCAGCCACTGGATCAGCCATTCGCGGGATTCAGACATAGTTTGTTCCTCCTGGTTGGGTGCGCCCGAACCACAAGGACTGCGGATTGTTCCGTGGCGAGAGTGACGGGAGTGGGCATGACGAGCAGCAGGCCCGCGGCTCCTCGAAAAGCGTCGCTGACAGGACGGAAGCCGCGTCCGCATACCAACCTCCCAGAGGCTGGAACATTCCCAAAGGGAGGCGGTTTTATTCCTATCCAGGAGGAACAACCATGGCAGACGACACGACCAAGCGCGATATCCGCGACCGCGGCCGCGTGTCAGGCGATGAGGAATATGAGGTCGCCCACTTCGCGAGGAAATTCCAGCTGACAATCCCCGAGGCTCGCGACCTCATCAAAAAGCACGGAAACGATCGTGCGACGCTGGAGCGCGAAGCAAGGGCGGTGGCGAGCCGCTGACGGGCGTTCGCACTTGTGCGGAGATACTGCGAAGGAGACTTGACATGGCTAACAACCTATCCCGCGAGGAGGAGCAGCGTGGCACCAGCAGGGTCTTCATGTGGGGCAGCGTCGCTGCGGCCGCAATCTTTGTGGCCCTTCTGGCCCTATTTTGGTTCGGCTCGTGATTGCCGTCCGCCGCAAGGCCAAAGACCTTGCGGCGTACCACAGCCCTGCTCGACCGGTCGGGGCTGCGTCCTTAATTTGGGATTTCGAAATAAGGCAACCGACGGCATGGGCGGGGGGCGATGGGGAGCCGTCGGTTACCAGGAACAGGGGCCATCGAATCAAAATATGCATAGGCCCTTATATGATCATGCCAGCAATTTGCGTTCTTGGAAACTGGTTCCGCCCGAAAATTCAATCGCCTATGCCTAAGAACGCAGATTCGAGATGATCTTCACGGGCCTCGCCCGCTACGCCGCATTTCGCTGAGCCGCCCTGAACGGATGGTCCATGGTAAACGCATCCGGCCGGATACGCCGCTCTACCTGCACCCAAGTAACGGGATGCGCGATGGGGAAGCCGGGGCGGGCCCGCGGCGAAAAAGCGCCGGCGGCCGTGTTGCCTCGCCCGTTGCGAAGATAGTCGATAAAGATGCGGCCCTTGCGGGCCGCCGGCGCGGCCGACAGCAAGTAGCGGTCGGGTTCTGCGTCGGCGAGGACCTGGGCAATCGACCTGGCGAGCTGCCGCGCGCGGTCGTGGGTCATTTTCGCCGCCAGCGGCGCCAACAAGTGAATGCCCTTGCCGCCCGTGACCTTCGGCCAGCTTTCCAGACCTGACGCTGCCATGATGTCCCGCAGCGCCAGCGCGGTTTCAGTCACTTGCGCCCATTCCACGCCCTCACCAGGGTCGAGATCCAGCACGATCCGGTCGGCATGCTCGATGTCATCCACCGTGGCATTCCACGGGTGGAGCTCGACCGCATCCATTTCGACCAGCCCGAGCAAGCCGTCGAGGTCGTCGACCCAGACCCGAGTGCCCTCCCCACCTTCTCGCTTCTCGACGCGCAGCTGGTGCACCGCTGCCGGGATCTCGGGCAGCATTCCCTTGTGGTAGAAAGTTGCCCCGAAGGCATGACGGACGAGCTTCAGTGGGCGACGGCCGAGGTGCACCAGCGCCTGATCGGCGACCAGACTCCAATAGCGAACGAGCTCATCCTTGGAAGGCGAAACCGCATCGGGCAGCAGCTGCAAGATATTCTCACGCGGCACGCCGTGATCTCGGTCCGCTCTTCGTTTCGACGGCGCCGGCGGCGTTGGCGGGACCGCCCCCAGGTCCTCGCGGAGCCCCTTGAACACGGCCTCGCGCAAGATCCCGCGATCGGTAACGCCGCTGAACTGCACCTCGGCCAGGACTTCGGGTCTCACCCAGGTCGCCTTTGGCTTCACAATGGGCTCCGACAAAGGCGATTTGCCGATGATCAGCGGATCGAGCCGCTCGCGAACGCGTCGCGCCACTTCAAGCGTATAACCGCTCTGAGCCTTGCCTGCATAAAGCAGCCGGTCGCCCTCGCGCCTGCCGATATAGAGCGATGCGATCCGGCGCGGCTCAGCACCAAGCTTCTCGACGAACGCGACGATCGGAAAGGTGTCGCTCTTGATGCATTTGACCTTGACCCAGCTCGTCTGCACGCCGGAACGGTAGGGCGCGTCCGCGCGCTTCGACACGATCCCCTCCAGGCCCATCCGGCAGGCATGATCGAACATCTCCCTGCCGCTCACCTCCAGATGCTCGGCATAGGTCAGCGTCGGCGCGCTGTCCCTCAGCAGCGTTTCGAGCGCTGCCTTGCGTTCGACCAGCGGCTGCTGTCGCAGATCGCGACCGTCGAGGTGCAGCAGGTCGAAGGCATAGAAGACCAATCTCGAAGAGTTTGGGTTGCCCAACTCGCGCTCCAGCGCCTGGTAGTCAGGCAGGCCGGTGTCGCCGATCACGACAGCCTCGCCATCGATGATCGCAGATTTCACCGGCAAGCCTGCCGCCGCCTGGACAATCCTCCTGTAGCGATGCGACCAGTCATAGCCGCGGCGCGTGAAGGCTCGCGCTGTTCCGCCTTCCATGATGAGCTGGGTTCGGTAACCGTCGTACTTGATCTCGTGCAGCCATTCGCCGTCTTCGGGAGCTTTCTCGACCAAATTGGGCGATTGGAACTCGATGAAGGAAAGCCGGTCTTTGCCGCTGGTCATGCACGCGCGACTCCAGGAACCGCGAGTCAAGCCGGAGCAGTCCCATCAGTTCCTTCCATTTTAGTAAAATCGTATGTTTGTCCGACTTGGCCAAGCGCGGCCTCGCAAAGGCAACACGTTGCCCTCCGACCCGCAGAGTGCTCCGATTATCTGAGTAGATGTTTTATCAGTTGAGTGCGGAACAATCCTTAGCCGGCGACGTTTGGCTGCGGGGTGGATCTTCTTCAGGTGGGCCGTCAATGAACAAGTCAATCGTAATGGATTCGGTCGAGATCGACACGCTGGAAGACAGGTATTACGTGCGCGTTATCGAGGATGGCGTTGTCACCATCAAGGGTTTCGGTTCCGAAGCGGACGCGAAAGCTTTTGCCAAGCACGAACACACCCGACTGGGACTTGACGCTGTCAAGCAGCCGGGCACCGGCCAAAAGCTGCGATACGGGTTTCCGGAAAGTTGATGCCGCCTCGAAGATCGAGGAATCTCTGACTTCCCCTTCGGGAACGCGGCAACGCGCGGCCGCGGTCCTGCCCTACAAATAAGTCAGCCATACGCGTCGTTCATTTGCCTGGTCGAGGTTGAACCAGCTTGAAGTCGAAGCTCTCCGGCAAACGTCCACGAGTGCTCACAGGCCTCACGGAGGACGCGACCTCCGGTTTTGCGTGGACAGTTAGCTCGCTGCCAGCAGCGCGGCAGCGCGACTAGCTTAGCGGCGCTATTTATGGCGATAGCCATTCATTTCGGGCCTGACGGCCGAAAGCGAGGGCCCCTTCGCCGTGAACACGACGCCAGCCGCCTCAAAAGCGCGACGGATGCGGGTTCGTTTCTCGACCCGCAGAATTCTGATCCCGTTCTCGAAGTCGCGAATGGTCCCTTCGCCTAGGCTGGCCTTGGCGCCGAGGCGCACCTGCGACCAATGCAGGAGTTCTCGTGCTGCTCGCGACTCCTCTGGCGTCAAATCCATCAAGGGGTCTCCCCTAGGGCTTTTCAGCTGTCAATTTCCAGCTTCGTGTGTCCCGGCTGCTCATGCCAGATCACCTGCCGGAGGTCGCCCCAGTCCACTGCCTGCCCGCAGGCGGTACATATCCGGAACTGGTCCTCTTCGTTGGCGGCTGCTCTGACCCGCAACCGGGCAAAGATCGGCGGCCCCAAATCAGAAAGCTTTGTCACCCAGCTTCCTTGCCTCACGTTGCAAAATCTTACGGTCGTTGCCGTGCTCGCTGATCAGCTCCCGAACCTGTTCAGGCGTGATGCGATGCTGCTTGGCAAAGTAGCGAACCTCATAATCGTCGTCCGCCGACACACGGTCGCGGTCCCGGAAATCGCGCTTCGTTTTGACGTCTGCCATGGTTGCTCCTCCTGGCAAAACGAACACCGGGAAGGCAGGAATGTTCCAAACCGCTAATATGTGCGTGAAGCGCTACGGCCGGGATGGGGTCGGCCTGGGGGAGGCCTCAAATGAAGTAACCGGCGGCATGGGCGGGGGGCGTTGGGGAGCCGCCGGTCACCAGGCAAGGGCCCATCTAATCACAAAATGCATAGGCCCTTATATGATCATGCCAGCATTTTTCGCTCTTGGGAACTGGTTTCGGCATAAAATTCAAGATCGTACGCCCAAAGGTGCACGTTCTAATGATTTGCACGCCGGCGCTGCGACAGGAACCAGATCGGCACGCCCGCGTCATAAAGACAGGTTTCTGTCGTAACCCGGGAGTGAAGTCGATGGTCCGGCTCTTCGTTGTCGCTGCCGTGGCGTTCGCGCTCGCATGCAGCGGAGTTCAGGCGGCCAGGCTTGATCTCGACGCGGTCAATCAGGCGCAATTCAGCGAGGGCGAGCCGAAGGACGTCAGTCCGATGCTTCTCAAGGCGCAGATCCTTCTCGATCGCGCCCGCTTCTCGCCGGGCCTGATCGACGGTCGCCTCTCCGACAATTTTGCCAAAGCCGTGGCGGCGTTCCAGGCGGCCAACGGACTGGCTTCCGACGGCAAGCTCACCCGCGAGACCTGGGACAAGCTGACGGCGAGCTCCGCCGAGCCGGTTCTGGTGACATATGAGGTCACGGTCAAGGACGTGCGCGGCCCCTTTGCCAGGCGCATCCCCACCCGCCTGGAGCGGATGACTCGTCTGAAGCGCCTCGGCTATCGCAATGCGCGGGAGAGGCTGGCCGAGCGTTTCCATATCAGCGAACAATTGCTGAAGACGCTAAACCCGCGCGTCGGGTTCCGGAAGGCAGATGTGAGCCTCGTGGTGCCCGATCTCGGACGGGGCGACGCCCCGGCGGAGATCGAGACCATCGAGGTCGACAAGGCATCCCGCCAGGTCCGCGCGCTCGATCCATCAGGCAAGCCGGTTGCGGTCTATCCGGCCTCGATCGGCAGCGAGGAAAAGCCGGCGCCGAGCGGCGCCGCGGAGGTCAAACGCGTGGTGCGCAATCCGACCTATCACTACAATCCGAAATTCGCCTTCAAGGGGGTCAAGAGCAAGCGGCCCTTCACCATCGCCAAGGGACCTAACAATCCGGTGGGATCGGTCTGGATCGACCTCTCGATCGAAAGCTATGGCATCCACGGCACGCCGGATCCCGGCAAGATTGGCACGACCTACTCGCATGGCTGCATCCGGCTGACCAACTGGGATGTCGAAGACCTCGCCGCCATGGTCAAGCCGGGCACGAAAGTCGAGTTCAAGGACGAGACGGCGCAGGACGGGCAGGCGCAGTAAAAACGCCGGGAGGAGCGAGCCGCCAAGGCGGGATCGCTGCATAAGCCCAATTTATCGTTACCCCTAGTTTTTCAGAACGTTACACGGCCTTCCGTCGACTGTAGCTTCGGCGGCGCGCTTTTGAAAACGATCTGGAATTGGTGGTTCGATGCAAGCACATGCGAGAGTGGTGATCGTCGGCGGAGGATGCGTCGGCGCCGGCATCCTTTACGGCCTGGCCAAGCGCGGCTGGACCGACGTTGCGCTGCTCGAGCGGACCCAGCTTACGGCCGGCTCCACCTGGCATGCGGCGGGCCTGATCCCGTCCTATACCCGCAACATCAATGTCGGCCGCATGATCAAGAAGACCATCGAGATCTATGAAGGGCTGGAGGCCGAAACCGGCCAGCCGGTCGGCTGGCACAAATGCGGCCAGCTGCGCATCGCCAACTCGCGAGATCGGCTCGATGAATTCAAGAGCTATATGAGCGTGGCCGACGTCCAGGGCGTGCGCGCTGAGTTGCTGACGCCGGGCGAAGCGAGGCAGCTGGCGCCGCTGCTCGACAACGACCACATGCTGGGCGCGCTTTATCATCCCGATGACGGCCATATCGCGCCGGCCGATGTGACCATCGCCATGGCCAAAGGCGCGCGGGATCTGGGTGCCAAGGTGTACTTGAACACCGAGGTCACCGGCTTCAGGCGCACGCCCGGCGGCGAATGGCTCGTCCAGACTAACAAGGGCGACATCACCTGCGAGCACGTGATCTCCGCCACCGGCAATTATGCGCGCCAGACCGGCGCGCTGCTCGGCCTCGATATCCCGGCGATCCCGATCCTGCATCAGTACTGGATCACCGAAGCGGTGCCGGAAATCGTCGAGCGGAAAAGGCAGGGCCGCCCCGAAATGCCGATCCTGCGCGACGAAGGGTTCGAGGGCTATCTGCGCGAAGAAGGCGACGGGCTGATGTTCGGGCCTTACGAGCGCACGGCGAACCTGAAACTGTTCGCCGAGGACGGCGTCCCTTCCTGGTTCGGCGCCGACCTCGTCGAAGAAGATTTCGAGGCGGTGTCGTGGAACTGGGAGCAGGCTCTGCAGCTGGTGCCGGCGCTGGGGCGCGTCGGTATCAAGGCCAATGTGCGCGGACCGTTCCAGATGACCGCGGACGAGCTTCCCTTGATGGGGCCGGCCTGGGGCCGGCCCAATGTCTGGCTGGCCGAAGGCGTGCCAGGCGGCATCCTGTGGGGCGGCACGATCGGCTATTACCTGTCGGAACGGATCGTCGAAGGCGGCAACAGCCTCGACACCTCGGATCTCGATCCGCGCCGCTTCGGCGACTACGCCAACAAGGCCTGGACGCGCGAAAAGGTCCGCGAGGCCTGGGGCACACATGCGGAGCAGAAGTATCCGGGACAGGACATGCCCGCCGCCCGGCCGCAGAAGACCGCGCCTTCCTATGACAGGCTGACCGAGCTCGGCGCCGTCTGGGGCGTTCTCAATGGCTGGGAGATGCCCAACTGGTTCGCGCGCGACGGCGTCGAAGCCAAGGACCAGTATAGCTGGCGATGGACGCCGAAGGGGAACCTCGTTGCCGAGGAAGTCCAGGCGGTGCGCACTGCCGTCGGCCTGGTCGAGATGACGCCCATGACCAAGTTCGAGGTGTCCGGACCGAACGCGGCCGCCTGGCTGGACAGGATCATTGCCAATCGCTTGCCGGCGGTCGGAAAGGTGACGCTGGCGCATCACCTCACTGCGGGCGGCGGCGTGCAGGCGGAGTACATGGTGGCGCGGCTCGGAGAAGACCTGTTCTACCTGATCTCGACGCCGCGCGCCGAGCGCTGGAATTTCGACGATCTCTCAAGGCTGCTGCCCGCCGACGGCAGCATATCACTGAAGAACGTCACCAACGATCGCGGCTGCTTCACCGTCGTCGGGCCCAAGGCACGCGAAGTGCTGCAGCCGCTGACCGAGATCGATCTTTCGAACGAAAAGTTCCCGTGGTTCAGCGTGGCGACCGGCAGCGTCGCCCTGGCCAGCGACGTGCGGCTGCTGCGCGTCAACTATGAGGGCGAGCTCGGCTGGGAACTCTATCACCCGCTGTCCTATCAGCGGCAGCTGCTGGATGCCATCCTCAAGGAGGGCGAGAAGCACGGCATGCGGCTTGTCGGGCTGCATGCGCTGGAGTCGCTCAGGCTCGAAAAATCCTATCGCGCCATGTATCGCGACATGAACCCTGAGCTCAACGCGCTGGAGAGCGGGCTCGAGCGCTTCATCCGCCTCGACAAGGGCGATTTCGCTGGCCGCGAGGCGGTGCTGAAATACAAGGCGAGGAACGACCAGCGCCGGTCGGTGACGCTCAAGATCGAAACCGACGGCGCGAGCACGCTTGCCTCCGAGGGCCTTTATGTCCACGGCGAACTTGTCGGGCGCATTACGTCGGGCGGCTACGGCTATGCGCTCGGCCATGACGTGGCGCTGGCCCTTCTGCCGGAACGTCTTAGCAAACCCGGCACCAAGCTCGAGGTCGCCATTTTGGGGGACTGGAAGATCGCCGAGGTGATCGCGGACTCGCCTTACGATCCGACCTCGGCCAGGGCGCGTATGTGATGCGCGTCGATCGGATCAACGTCTATTCGGCGCAGCTGCCCGTCAAAGGCGGCGTCTACCGCATGGCCAGCGACGACGTGGAGTCGCTGGACTCCACGCTTGTCGAGATCGTGACCGAAGACGGTTTCACCGGCTGGGGCGAGACCTGTCCGATCGGACCGGTCTATCAGCCGCACCATGCGCTGGGCGCCCGCGCGGCGATCGCCGAAATCGCCCCGGGCCTCATCGGTGCGGAGATCGCTTCGATCAGACTGCTGGCAAAACAGATGGACGAGCGCCTGAACGGACATGGCTATGCCAAGGCCGCGTTCGACATGGCCTTTCTCGACCTGCTCGGCCAAAAGCTCGGCGTGCCGGTCTCGACGCTGCTGGGCGGCGCGCTGACGGATCGCGTGCCGGCCTATTATTCGCTGATCGTAGGTCCGCCGGACGAAACGGCGAGGATCGCCGCCGACAAGGTGAAGGCCGGCTATCCCCGCCTCCAGGTGAAGATCGGTGGGCGCAACCTGGAAGAAGACGTGGCCGTCGTGCACAAGGTCTGGGAAGCTGTCCGCTACGAGGCGCGCATCGCGGTCGACGGCAACCGGGGCCTGACGGTCGCGTCGGCAATCCACCTCGACCGGCTTTGCCAGGCAATCCCCTTCGTCTTCGAACAGCCCTGCAACACCATGGATGAAGTCGCTACGCTGAAGGGCCGCGTGACGCATCCGGTCTATCTCGACGAGAGTACCGAGGACCAGAACGCGGTGCTTCGAGCGATCTCCATGGGCATCGCCGATGGCTTCGGCTTCAAGGTGACGCGCCTCGGCGGCCTCACGAAGATGACAACCGTGCGCGACCTTTGCGCCATTCGCTCGCTGCCGCACAGCTGCGACGACGCCTGGGGCGGCGACATCATCGCGGCGGCATGTGTCCATCTTGCTGCCACGGTCGAGCCGCGCCGGATGGAGGGGGCCTGGATCGCCCAGGAATATATCGACGGGCATTTCGACCGGAAGAACCCGGTCGTGATCGAAAAGGGCTTCATAGCCGTGCCGCAGCGGCCGGGCCTGGGCGTCAAACCGGAACCCGGGATATTCGGCAAGCCGCTGGCGACTTACGGAGCCTGACCACCGGCCAGGCTTTGGCTGGCGCCAGCCGATCACTTCTTGGGCCTCGGGGATCGTTCCGCCTCATCCCGCGTTGAGTGGCACGCAAAGGGAGGAACGGCAATGGATGATGATCGGACCGAGAAGATCAGGCAGCGTGCCTATGAGCTCTGGCAGCGCGAGGGCAGTTTGCATGGCGACCATGAGCGGCACTGGCGCCAGGCCGAGATGGAGATCGATCGCGAGGCGGCGCTGCCGCTCACGGCAGGCGATGCGCTGCCTGGAACGCGCGAGATCGACAGCGCGGATGTGCTGACGATCGAGGCGCTTGCGATACGCACCGGCATATCGGCCCAAGAAGCGCAGGAGTTGCTCGACAGGCTGGGCAGCGACCGCGCCGCGATCGAGCAGGCGGCGCGGAGCATCCGGGCACGGAAAGGGCTGTAGGTCAGGAACCACGACGCGTGCGACGGTTGCCGGCATTCGACGTCGGCGGAACCCTCGTTGCCATCGACAGTTCCTCCTGTCTAACCACAGGAGACCTGTCATGGATCACACCAACCACGTAAGGCTGACAAACGCCGAACTGACTCCCAGCATTCTCGAAGGCGCAACCATCTACGGCCCGGACGACGAAAAGATCGGTTCGGTCGACCACATGCATGGCAGCCAGGTCGTCATCGATGTCGGCGGCTTCCTCGGCATCGGTGCAAAGCCGGTCGCCGTCAGCGCCAACCAATTGGATTTCATGCGCGACGAGGACGGCGACGTCCACGCCGTGACCAGATGGACGAAGGACCAGCTGAAGTCGATGCCCGAGCATCACGACTGAGCACGGGAGGGTCCGACGAGAGCCGGGCCTCCATTCAGCAGGTCGCGCTCGGCGGCCTGCACGTGGCCCCCGCGCTCAACGAGACGACGGCGGTGGAGAAGCCGGCGACGCCGCTCCGCCGCGGCTCCCCCTCAAAAACTGGTAGATTGCCGTGAGCCGCACTGTCTGGTTGGATATTTCGAGCTTGTTGCCGGGGCTAACGAAGGAGGCCATCAGCCCTTCATTGAATTGCTGTAGACCTGCACGCCGACGCGCTCGTTGCGGCGCCAGCGCACCACGGCCCGATAGACGGCGTCGTCATCGGGAACAATGAGCGTGAAACGGTCGGGCAATTCCACCTGCGGCCCGACGCGCAGTTCGGCGCCATGCTCGTGCTGGTTACGGACGGAGCACTTGATGCTGGCGTCGCCGGTGACGATCGTGGCCTCCTTCAGCACGAATTCTCGTGAATGAAGACGGCGCTCTAAGTGGGGAAAGGTGGCCATGATGCACTGGTCCCGAAACTTGCCCGGCGGGCTCAAACTCCCTCGCCCGACGCACCACCCTAGCGCAGACGTGTTTCCGTTCCGTTAGCGTTTTCTAATCACTGCCCACTCGCCGATCCCGTTTCCGCACAGGCGGCGCCGGACCGAACGAGGTTGCCGCAAGACGCTAATGCCGCTTGAAATACTGCACCTCGCGCTCGTGCTTTTCGGCAGCCTCGCGCGACTTGAAGGTGCCGAGATTCCGGCGTTTGCCGGTCCTCGGATCCACCTTGCGCGAATAGAGCCGGTAGTCGCCGGACTTCAGCTTGCGGATCATGGGACACCTCCTCTGCTCGTAAGTCTAATCCACTCGACCTGTCCAGGGTTCCAGCAGCGAACGTGATCCATTTCACGGAAGCGCCGCGCCGAATGTCGGAATCGACGCGGTAGCGACACGATTGGGTCGGATTATTTGTACTCAAACGACTTCCGCGGCGTTAGTCTTTGCGTCCGCGAGCATGCCGGACTGGAGGAGGGTGAGATGGCGACGGCCAAGCTTCACGGCGTTGAACTCGTCAAGGGCCAGAGGTGGACGGTGCGCGTCACCGCCTACGGCACAACGATGACCTTCCCTTTCGAAGCCGAGCAATATGCGCGCTCCTATGCCGATGGTCAGGCCTTCCGCCTTGGCGTCGAGGTGGTCGAGTTGAAGGACTGCGCCTGATCGGCTGCCGGCGTAGCGATCGCCGCCATGGGTTCGCCGCGCGACAAATCTATCGCCAAGCTCCGACAGCGGCGGACCTTATGCAGAAACTGGCAAGAAGTCGGTGTCGTGCCGCATCACTTTGTCGACCCGTTCGCAAACCACGAGCCTCGATCTACTTCATGAAGCATCTGGCGCTCTAGGTTTGCGGCAACCAGGCGACCTTCTCGCCATCCTCCTTGATGAATTCGCGCACGGGGTTGTCGAGCAGCGGCAGCACCGCCTCCGACGGCCGGCAGAGCCTCGTGCCTTTGGGCGTCTCCACGATCGGCCGGTTGATGAGGATGGGATGGGCGAGCATGAAACCGATCAGCTCGTCGTCGCTCCATTTCGGATCGGCGAGGCCAAGCTCCGCGTAGGGCGTGCCTTTCTCCCGCAACAGGTCGCGCGGGGTGATGCCCATCGCCGCGATCAATTCGAGTAGCCGTTCGCGGCTCGGCGGCGCCTTCAGGTATTCGATCACCATCGGCTCCTCACCGCTGGCGCGGATCATGGAAAGCGTGTTGCGCGAGGTGCCGCAAGCGGGGTTGTGGTAGATGGTGACCGTCATGGCTCGGCTTTCAGTGGCTCGGATTGCTCGATGGATTCGGGCCGCAGCAGCCATCCCATCAGCGCCAGCGCGATCAAGGCGCCGAGCAGTTCGGCGACGATGAAACCCGGGAGATCGGCCGGCCTGATGCCGGAAAAGCTGTCGGTGAGCGCACGCGCCACGGCGACGGCCGGATTGGCGAACGACGTAGAGGCGGTGAACCAGTATGCGGCGGTGATGAAGAGGCCTACCAGCCATGGCACAGCCCGTCGCTCAAAGCGCAGGCCGGCGAGAATTACAGCGACCAGGCCGAATGTCGCGACAATCTCCGAAAACCATTGCGCCGGTCCGGCGCGCAGCTTGGTCGCGATTTCCAAGGGCGGCAGGGCGAACATGAGGTGCGCGGCGATCGTGCCGGCGATGCCGCCGGCGAACTGCGCGGCGAGATAGGCAGGCAGATCGCGCGGCGGGAGCGACCGGTTCAAACAGAAGACGAGCGAGACGGCCGGATTGAAATGCGCCCCGGAGATCGGTCCGAGGATGGTGATCAACACCACCAGCATGGCGCCGGTCGCGAGCGTGTTGGCGAGCAGCGCCAGCGCGGTGTCATGCGTCAGCGTCTCCGCCATGATGCCGGAACCGACCACCGTTGCCACCAGCAGGCCGGCGCCCAGGGCTTCAGCAACGGCACGTCGCGGCAGATCGTAAGAGATCATTGCCGGGTCCCCTCGCCTGGCCGGCAGCACGGGGCGGCGAGCGCCGGCGTGCAGATTTCCGGCCGGCCCGAGCAGCAATCCTCCATCAGGAAGCGGATCAGAGCGGAAAGCGCATCGTATTCCGCGCTGTAGACGATCGAGCGTGCGTCGCGGCGCGTGCCGACCAGGCCGGCGCGCTCCAGTTCCTTGAGATGGAAGCTGACATTGGACGGAGAGACCTCGACCTGTTCGGCAAGCGAACCGGCGGCGATGCCGTCCGGCCCGGCAACCACCAGCAACCGAAGCAGTTTCAGCCGCGTTTCCTGCGACAGCGCACCAAAGGCCATCAGGGCTTGTCGCTCATCCACGTTTCAACAATCCTTGAAATATTGAAACGAGGCATAGCCGACATGCTCACTCCTGACAAGAAATATCGTCCCCGCTCCTCCATTGGATCCTCGGACCTGACCATCGGCGATCTGCTCCACACGCTGGCTGATTACCAAGACAATCCGCTGGTGTTTCGTTACGACGCGGCCGGCCGGTGAAATTTCCACCCCAACTAGGATAGTGGGTCGGTTTGAAATCGCGGGTTAGCCCAAACTCCCCCGTCCATCACGCTCTATTGAACAACTGTGAATGATCGCCAGCTTCCCCCAAACCCTTGATTGTGATGATTATCCGACCGCCAGAGCACACCCAACAATGTCGCTCTCAGCAAGGAAAAGGGCTCGCGTCTAAACGCCGCGAGCCCTTCTCTTTTGCGTCACGCGCTTTTTGTAAGGGCCGCGCACTGTGGGCTTCTCGGCTTCGACAAGCGCAACGATGTTCGCGATTCTCCCAAAGCTGGTCGGTGACGCCCGTTTCCGTCTATTTCCAGACGGGGCCTAGGCGAAAGCGCCTATTCTGATCGGGGGTGGACTTCAAACTGACCTGCTACCCAAATTAGCGATCTCTTGTATTTCTAGAAAATGAGGATCATGCTTGGCTCAATGCGTGGCAACCTGATGCGCAGCGGGGTGGATAAAAGGGTAAGGCGCCATGGAATTCGCAGTCTGCTATGACCACAGCGTGATCGATCTGGCTTGGTCGATCTTCCTCGGCATCACGACGGTTTTCATGTTCTTGGCGCCATTGGCCGTTGCGCGGCTGATTGCGATCTCGCGCGGGGCACCTGTCGGACGGCTTCAGCCGGCCTGACAGCCGAGAGGCCTCTCCTAGCCGACGATTTTTAGGCCAGGCACTTCACCGAACAGCGCCGAGCAGTCGATCTCGTCCAGGAAAAGCGCGTCGGGATCGAGCACCAGCCACGATGTATGCGTACGAAGATCCCTCAGCCTTGCGTTCTTTTCGGCGCGCGCCTGGCGCTCCGCCTCGGCAATCGAGGCCAAGCCTGACATCTCGGCCTTGTGAAGGTGAGAACTCCTCGACATAGCGAGACAAAACGCGGTCGCCCTATTTTGCGTTCCAGCCCATCCGCCTGAAAACGAATGCGGTGATCATCCCCGCGAGCACGACCGAAAAGCCGGATGGCCAAGGCCACCCCAAGCCGCCGCACGTTTCATTCGCGCCGCCATCGCTACGAGCGGCCCGGCTCGAATCAGCGCAGACCCAGAAAACTCAAAATGGCGATCACGATGACGATAGCACCTACGATCCAGATGATGTTGTTCATGGTCCTCTCCACATGTCGGCGGTCAGGAAACGCGCCTGCCAAGGGGGCATAGGCCGAAGTTTCTTTCGGAAGCCCTCGCAAAGACCTCAACACTTAGAAACTGCTAATGTTCCGCCCGCATCTGTGCCGGGGGCCGAACTAGGCGTTCTTGGCACCTGGAAGCGGTTTCTGCAGCCTCGACGGCCGCGCTGTTAACCGCTCGCCTGAAGGCCGGACCAAGGTCGGTGTCGCAAATGCCGCGGCTGGCCTATACTCTTTGTCCGTGGTGGGGTGAATCGCGCGAATGCTCAGGGAGACCTTGAAGCGACTTGTGCAAATCTGGAGCGGGCTGTCGCTGGCCTGGCAGTTTGTGATTGCCGGCGGCATCGGGCTTTTGGCGGTGATGCTCGTGGTTGGCCTCTGGGTGACGTCGCAAATCCGCGAAGGCGTGATGCACAACTCCGCCACCACGACGGCGCTCTATGTCGACAGCGTGATCGCGCCGCTGCTGCCGGACCTGCGCAAGAGCCGCGAGCTCGACGACACGGTCAAACGGGCGCTGGACGAGACGCTCGGCCAGGGCGCGCTCGGCAAGAGGCTGGTGTCATTCAAGCTGTGGCGGCGCGACGGCACGGTGCTTTACGCTGATAACTCGAAGCTGATCGGCAAGACGTTTCCGCCCAACCCCAATCTGATCTCGGCCTTTGCCGGCAATGTCGTGGCGGAATTCAACAACCTCGCCGACGATCCTGAGACCAGCGAAGAGAAAGCGGTGACCGCGCCGTTGTTCGAGATCTACAACCCCGTGCGCGAGCCCTGGTCGGGCGAAGTGGTGGCGGTGTCGGAATTCTACGAAGTCGCCGACGATTTCCAGGAGACGCTGAACTCAGCGCTCAGATGGACCTGGCTGGTGGTGGCCGGCGCCACCGCCGCCTCGCTGGCGCTGCTGTCGGGCATCGTGTTTCGCGGCAGCCGCACCATCCAGACGCAGCGTGCCGCGCTGGAAGCCAAAGTCACCGAGTTGCAGGAGGCGCTGGCGCAGAACTCGTCGCTACGCCAGCGCGTCCAGCGCGCCTCGCGGCGAGCCACCGCCATCAACGAACGCTACCTGAGGCGCATCGGCGCCGACCTGCATGACGGCCCGGCGCAGCTGGTGGCGCTTGCCGCGCTCAGGATGGACAGCCCGGTGCTGGTCGACCCCGCCACGCCCAAGCCGCAGCGCGAGGCAGAAATCGCCGGCATCCATAAGACCCTGGGCGAAGCGATGAGCGAGATACGCGGCATCTGCAACGGCCTGGTGCTGCCGCAGATCGAGACGCAGGCGGTGGCCGACATATTGCGGCTGGCGGTCGCCGAGCATGAGCGCCGCACCGACACCAAAGTGCTGCTGACGCTGCCGGAGCGCTTGCCGGAGCTCGGCACCTCGGAGAAGATCAGCATCTATCGTTTCGTGCAGGAGGGACTGAACAACGCCTTCCGGCACGGCAAGGGCAAGGGCCAGCAGGTGAGGGCCACGATGAAGGGCGGCAAGCTTTTGGTCGAGGTGCAGGACACCGGTCCGGGCTTCAATCCTGCGCGAAGCGAAGGCCTCGGGCTCGCCGGTCTCAGGGAGCGTATCGAAAGCATTGGCGGGCAGTTCGAGACGCTTTCGGGCCCGGGGGGAACGAGACTGGTAATCACATTGTCTGTCGAGGAGCAGCCGTGACCGCACCCATCCGCATCGCTATTGTCGACGACCATCCGCTGTTTCGCGAGGGCGTGGCGCGCAGCCTCGGCGAGATCGGCGGCTTCGAGCTTGTCGGCGAAGGCGCCAGCGCCGAGGACGCCGAAAAGCTGGTCCGCGCCAGCGCGCCCGACGTGCTGCTGCTCGACATCAGCATGCCCGGCGGCGGCCTCAATGCGCTGGCCAGCATCCTTTCGGCGGCGCCTGAGCAAAAGATCGTCATGCTCACCGTGTCCGAGACCAATGCCGATGTCGCCCAGGCGCTGAAGGCGGGCGCGCGGGGCTATGTGCTGAAGGGCGTCGGCTCCAAGTCGCTGGCCGAGATCCTGCGCGACGTCGCCAACGGCCAGAGCTACGTTTCGCCGACGCTTTCGGCCCGGCTGCTGTCGGATCTCTTGCAGCCCACCAGCCGCAAGCCCGACCCGCTCAGCCAGCTCACCGGCCGCGAGGCCGAGATCCTGGGGCTGGTGGCGGAGGGCCTGAGCAACAAGGAGGTCGCGATGCGGCTGTCGCTGCAGGAAAAGACGGTCAAGCACCACATGACCCGAGTGCTCGCCAAGCTCAACGTGCGCAATCGGACGGAGGCGGCGCTGCTGATGCATGAAGCGAGAGAGAGGAATTAGTGAATAGTGGAAAGTACGGTGAATGGTGAAGCGTCGGCGCGTTCCCATTCGGTGAAGTGCGTTTCGTTGATTACTGTTCCCTATTCACCATTCACCGTCACTTCAAAAGCAAATCACCCCCGCCTCTGAAGGCGGGGGTGACATGCGAAGGCGCGGGAAAAGGGGGTAGCTTCTCTCGGCCCTCACAAGCCTAGGAGACGGGCCAGATCCTTCTCGGTCGCCCGGCGCTCGACGATGGTGCGGCCTTGCGCATCGCTCATCTCGAAGCGTCCGTTCTCGATCTCTTCCTTCATGCCGTTGCGGTGGATGATGGTGATCCTGTTGCCGTCGATCTCGACGATGTCGCCCGTCGCCGCATTGACACGGCTGGCGGCCTTGCCGCCGGGGCTGGTGTTGCCTTTGCCGCTGTTGTTGCCAGGACCGGCATTGGCATTGCCGCCACCGGCATTGCTGTTGCCGGAATTGCCGCCAGCGTTTCCGCCGCCGCTGTTGCCCCCGCCGCCGTTGCCGCCGCCATTGCCGTTGCCGCCGCCGTTGTCGGCATAAGCGGTGGCCACCAAGAGCTTGGCGAGGCTATTGGACGTGAAATGACCAGGCGCGGCAAAAAGCGCCAGCGCGGCCGCGGCGCGCAGCGTAAGGCGGACAAACCTTTTTGAGGCGGGTTCGCGCATGCCGTCCTTGGTTCATGCCGGTTCCGCCTCGGCCCTGCCGAAGTTCCGCTCTCAGCCCGCCAAGGCAGAACCGGTGTCTTGACCAGACAAGATTCACGCTTTGGTAAGGTTACGGAAGCGGCCCACGACCCATGCCATCTCCGGTCGGACCTTTTTGCAGTCACTTGGGGACCATTGTCGCACCACCCGGGAACACAACTGGAGGCTGCGACTGCCGTCGCGTTAACCAAAATCGCTTGGAAAGCGGTTAGCAATTCATTATGACTGTCGCACGCGAGAACGGCGCGGACACTCAACGAACCGCGGCATGCTACGGCGCATACACCCTCCTGGGCGGAAAAGCGCCGTATCCTTTGGTTTGCGCATGAATTGTTTCCCGGACTGCGGGGGCATGCGCCAAGAGCCCGCCTTATCCGGCAGCCGTCTCAAGGGCCCCAAAAAAGTACCCCCGCCAAAAGGCGGGGGCAAGGTGAGCAGCGGGAGTTCTGTCGTAAGACGATCAGGACCGAAGAGACGAAGCAAAAGGTGGCAACCTGATTTTGCAGCGCTGGCTTTTGGCCCCTTAAGATCTAATCCAGATAGAACCTCGCTCTCACAAACTCTTTAGGCGATCGAGATCGGCCACTGTGGCCTTGCGCTCGACGATGGTGCGACCAAACTTGTCCTCCATCCTGAAACGGCCGTTCTCGATGCTCTCCTTCATTCCGTTCCGGTGCGTGACCTGGATGCTTTTGGCACTGACCTCGACCTTGTCGCCGGTCGCTGCATTCACATGATCATCGACATCGGCGGCTCCGGCAGCGTTCGTTGCGCCCTTGCTGTTGCCGCTGTTTCCGTTGCCGTTGTTGCCGCCCGAGTTGCTGTTTCCGCTGTTGCCGCCCGAGTTGCCGTTCCCGTTCCCGTTGTTGCCGCCGCCATTGCCGTTACCGTTTCCGCCGCCGCTGTTCCCACCGCCATTGCCGTTGCCATTGCCGCCTTTGCCGGCATAGGCCTTGGCCACGACAGGACCGTCGAAGGAGAGATGAAAAGGCGCGACAACAAGCGCCAGCGCAACAAGCGCCCGCAAGACATGCCTGCAGCCCATGCGCGATACGCGCATCCCAATCTCCCCTTGCCAGCCATCCGACCCTTCGGCCGAACTACCCCACCGGCAATGTCGCAACATCAGCATCCCTAATCAACCCGTCGTGGGGAAGTGGCCCACGACCCTTGTCTTGCTTTTTCAGACCTTTTTCGCAGCGATGTCGGACCTAAGTCCTATCTCAACCACCAGATGTGATCGGGCACGGTTGCGCGCACGGCTTCTTCTGGCGTGAATAAGCGCGTGAACCGCTTCGCGCAACGCGCTGCGAGTGGTTGTTCTATGCTCTCCCAAAACCGCCGCGCCCTCAGGCGACATGCATTGATCCTTAACAGGTTGACGGAACCGGCGCTCTCGCCGTCACGGCCGCGCCGAACGCGGCGGCAATCACGGCGCCAATACCGGCGCATTGCAAAACGCTCAAGCTCTCGTGCAGGAAGAGAAACCCTGTCAGCGCGGCGCCTGCGGGTTCCAGGCAGACGATCATGCCATAGACTTTCGCCGGCATTTTGGCGAGCACCAACATCTCCAGCCAGAAGGGCAGCGCGCTGGAAAACAGCCCGACGACGACCGCGGCCCCCATGACATGCGGGTCGGTGAGATAAGGTTCGGCTGCGGTGAAGCCGAAAGGCAGCGCGACCAGCGCGGCGATCGCCATGCCATAGGCCGAGGTGCGGGCGCCAAGCTCGGCGCCGGCCTTCTGCGCGAAGATGATATAGAGCCCCCAGCAGGCGCCGGCGGCAAGCGCAAGCAGCACGCCGATCGGATCGAGCCCGCGGCTGATATCGGCGAACGGCGAGAGCAGCACGACGCCGGCGACGGCAAGCACCACCCAGACGAGGTCGAGAAGGCGCCTCGAGCCGAGTGTGGCGACAAAAAGCGGGCCGGTGAACTCGAGCGCCACGCAGATGCCCAGCGGAATGCGCTCGAGCGCGGCATAGAAGAGCAGGTTCATCACCGAAACGGTGACGCCATAGGCGGCGAGCCAAGGCAATCCCTTTCGCGTCGGCAGCACTTTCCATGGCCTGAGCACTGCCGCCAGCATCAACGCGCCGATGACGAGCCTCAGCATCGTTGTGCCCTCGGCCCCAAGGACCGGAAACAGGCCCTTGGCGAAGGCGGCGCCAACCTGCACCGAAAGGATGGCGCTGAGCAGGCCAAGCACGGGCAAGGCCCCCAGCGGCGCCTGCGGTTTTGCGATCGGCGTCGACGTCACTTCTCCATCCCCCGCGCCCAGTCCGAGGTGGAGATAGAGACTGGCGGTTCCCTTGTCTTGAGGCAACGGGGCCGGATGGTTGGACAAGACCTCTAAGGTCTCGCGACTGGTTTGCTGCACCGCACAAGACTTTGAAAGTCAAAACAGTTTTCACAACGCCGCTTAGCAATGTTCAGCTAAGTGAGGCGTTACTGTAAATACAGGCCGAAACACGCGCTCCGGTTGCAGCGAAAAGCCCCAACATCCTTGGCGATAAATACTACCAAAGTCGGACCAAACGCCCCCTGCGTATATAGGACCATAGGCCAAATCGCCCGCGGACAACTTTGTTCTGCAACCTTCCCGATCACAGCTTTATTTCAAACCCGTAAGCATTGTGTGTTGCGCCGCAACATAAGCCGAGACAGATGTTAACCAGCATGGGCAGTGGAGGATGCCGCTACGTTGAGCCGAATGGGCATTCCGCTGATAGCCAAGGACGGCACTCTCGCCCCGGACGGAGATTCGTCGACAGGCCGAGCCGGCGTGCTTTGCAGGTCCAGCGCAGGATCTTACGGCGGAGCCGGGGGACCCCGCCAATGACAGGTCAGCGCGACATCCAGCTTGATGCAGTGCGAGCTGTAGCCGTCACGCTGGTGCTTTACGCGCATTTCCTTGCGCCGAACGGCACCTCCTTCCTCGGCCATCTCGGCGTGCGGCTGTTCTTCGTGCTCTCCGGCTTCCTGATCACCCGGCTTTTGCTGGACGCGCGTGACAGCAACGCATTCGCTTCCGGGCCAGCGCTGCGCGCCTTCTACGCCAGGCGCATAATCCGGATTTTTCCGCCTTATTTCGCGGTGCTGGCCCTGGTCTGGGTCACCAATCTGGAAGAGTCCAGCTCGTCGCTTGCCTGGCATGCGCTTTATCTCTCGAACTTCTGGTATGCGCTGCGCAACGACTGGAACCCCTGGCTCCTCTGCCATTTCTGGAGCCTCAGCATCGAGGAGCAGTTCTATCTCGCCTGGCCGCTGATCGTGCTGCTGGCGCCGCGCCGGCGTATCGAGGCGATCACGATCGGCGTCATCCTCTTCTCGTTCGCGTACCGCTTCTACTGGCCGCTCACCGCCAACCCGGCGCTCGCCCGGGACCTGTTGCCGCCGGCCTCTATGGACGCGCTCGGCTGCGGCGCCCTGCTTGCCGTTCGCCGCGCCAGGGGCGCCGATGTGCCGCGCTGGATGCGGCTCGGCTGGCCGGCTTTCGCGGTCGTTTTCCTGCTCGTCGTCTGGTCCGATCCGGGACCGGCGAACTCGGCATGGGAGTGGGGGCACTGGGCGCTGGTGCAGGTGCTGCCGCTGGTGCCGCTGGTGGCGATCGTCGCCGCCTGCTCCAACGGCCTCGGCGGCAGGCTCGGCAAGCTGGCCGAACTGCCACCGCTGCTTTTCCTCGGCCGCATCAGCTACGGCGTCTATCTCTACCACCCGATCCTTCTCGCCTACGCCGTCAAGGCGCAGCCCTGGATCCCGCTCAACGTCTCGGAGCAAGGGCCTGGCCGCTTCCTTGTCGCAGGCGCCGCCACGCTGCTTGTCGCCTCACTCTCCTGGGCGCTGTTCGAAAAGCCGCTCAACAGTCTCAAGCGCTATTTCCCCTATGTCGCGCGGTCGCGCGCGGGCATGGCGGGCGAGACAAGCTGGATAGGCCCGCCGGCCAGCGTGTCCGCGCTCGACCTGCAGCGAACCGAGGCGAGGCGATGATGGCGAGCGCCACTCCTCTCATCTCCGTGCTGCTGCCGGTCTATAATGCCGAGCCCTATGTCGGCGCTGCAATCCAATCGATCCTGCGGCAGGACTACAGCCGGCTCGAGATCATCGCGATCGACGACGGTTCGACCGACCGGTCGCTGGAGATCCTCGACCGCTGCCGCAAGGCGGATAGCCGTGTATCCATTATTTCACGCGAGAACCGCGGTCTCGTCGCCAGCCTCAATGAGGGGCTGGCGAGCGCGCAAGGCGAATTGGTCGCGCGTATGGACGCCGACGACTTCGCCTATCCCTGGCGGCTGTCGCGCCAGGCGGCGCTGTTTGCAACGCGCCCCGAGCTCGGCTTCTGCGGCTCGATCGTCGACATGCTGGTGCGTGGCCGTATCGCGTCCGGCAGGTTCGACCCGGTGTTCCGCCTCGACCTCGCCGTGCTCGCGAAGTTCTTCACGATCTTCATGCACCCGACCGTGGTCTACAACCGCCGGGTGATCGGCGAGGCCGACCTTCATTACGACGCCGCCTACCGGCATGCCGAGGATTTCGACCTCTTCCGCCGGCTCGCCGACCGTTATCCGGCGGCCCTGATGGAGGAGAGGCTGCTGGTCTACCGCGTGCATTCCGGCAGCGTGACCAGCCGGCATGTGGAGGAGATGCGGCGCACGCATCTCCGGATCGTCGGCGAAAACCTCGAGCGCGAGGGTCTGACAGACGATACCAAGGACCTGCGCGCCATCGGCGATCAAGTTTCCGTCGCGACGGTGGCCGGGGCGGCGGCCTTCATTCGCGCGCTGGAAGAGCGGATTGCCGCGCTGCCCGCGGCGGTGCGCCCGAGCTTCGAGGCCGGTGCGCTCAACCTCTTCTATTTCCTCTACCAGCTCGTCAACGACGAGGAGCAACCCGCGCTCACGCATGAGCTTTTGACGCTTTCCGCGAAATGGAACGCGATCCGCCGCCGCGAGCAATATGCCTTGCGCCCCGGGGCCTGGGCACCGTGGCTCAGCCAGGCTTCGATGTGGGCCGGCAAGCAGGCCGACAGGCTCGCCTACCGCTTCAAATCCACGCCGGCGGCATCGGTGCTGGCGCCTTACAGGATGGAGGCGGCATGAGCAGCTTTGGCCGCGTCCACTCGCCGGCGGTGGAAATCGGCGAAAGCCGGCGCGACAGCCAATCTCCCCTGACAAGCGGGGAGGTCAGCAGCCTCAGCGCTGAGCCCTCTCCATGAACGACGCGCGCCATCCCCTGCCCCGGCACCCGGCCCTGCCCGCGCCTCCCTGGCCCAGGCAGCGGCCGCAGGTCTCCTTCATCGTCTGCACCCGTGACCGCGCGGCGGTGCTTGAAGCCTGCATCGATTCGATCCGTGCCGCCTGTCTTGCGCATCCCGCCTTCGCCGCCGAACTGGTGGTGGTCGACAACGGCTCGCGCGACGGCACGGCGGAATATCTTTCCCGGATCGCCGCGAGCTCCGACATTCCACTGACGGCGATCTCAGAGCCGCGGCCCGGGCTGGCGGCGGCGCGCAATGCGGGGCTGGCGCGGGCGCGCGGGCGCGTGCTGGTCTTCATCGACGACGACTGCAGGCTCGACCGCAACTACCTCGCCGATCTCCAACGGCATGATGCAAACGGCGAGAAATGGCTGATCCGCGGCGGCCGCGTCGAGCTCGGCGATGCGCGCGACCTGCCCTTCACCATCAAGCGCTGCGACGAGCGCCAGCGGCTGACGCCCGCCGTGCATCCGGGCGGCTTCGTGCTCGGCTGCAACATGACCATGCATCGCGACGTCGCCGCTCGCATCGGCCCCTTCGACGAACGCTTCGGCGCCGGCGGGCCGCTGCGCTCGGCGGAAGACACCGACTACCTGGTGCGCGCCATGCTCGCCGGCATGGCGGTGGAATATGTGCCCGACATGACGATCTTCCACCACCACGGCCGGCGCGGCCGCAAGGCGATCGATCGGCTGCACCGCGACTACCATTTCGGCAATGGCGCGCTGTGTCTCAAGCATTTCCGCCGCGCACCATGGCTGCTTCGCCATTTCTATTGGGCGGCGCGTGCCGCCACGCGCGAGCTGATCGGCGGCCCGCGCTTCGACCAGGATCTCAGGCTCTCGCACTGGCCGATCGTTTTGATGAACCTCGCGGGCGCGGCGAAATTCATGACGCTCGTGCTGGCCGGCCGGCCCGATCGGCAGCCGCCGCACGCTGAGGAAGCCGCCGAGGTCAGCGCGGAGGCCGGCGCGCCATGAGCGGGCATCCGACACTGGCGATGCTGCGGCGGGCGCTCGGCCGCCGTCAGCTCGGCCTGCTGCCCGTCGTGGTCGCGCTCGGGCTTGCCAGTGCTGCGCTCGAAGGCTTCGGCATCGGGCTGATCATTCCGCTGCTCGGCATCATCATGGGACATGGCGAGGCGACCGGCATGGCCGGCCTTTCCGCCCTGCTGCAGAAGGTCGGCGCCGGGCTCGGCGAGCGCGAGCGCCTGATCGCGATTTCGGCCGCGATCCTCGGCTCGATCCTGCTCAAGAACCTGCTTGCCTTCGCCAATGCGGTGCTGACCGCGCATATCTACGGCAAGGCCGGCCAGTCGATCCGCGGCGCGCTCGCCGAACGCCTGCTCAGCGTCGGCTATCCGTTCTTCTTGAAGGAGAGCCCAGGGCGGCTGCTCAACATCATCTCCAACGAATCCTGGCGGGCGTCGGACGCCATGCAGGGGATGCTGGGCGCGATCGTCAGCGCCTCGGCGGCGGTTATCCTGCTTGCCTTCCTGCTGCTCTTATCCTGGCAGATGACGCTGCTGGTGATGCTCGGCCTGGCGCTGGTGCAAGCGGCACATATGGCGCTGTCGGCGCATCTCAAGGCGCCGAGCCGCAGCGTCGCGGCGCGCAACAGCGCTTTAGCCTCGCAGATGCTGCACCTGGTGCATGCCGGCCGTCTCATCCGCATCTTCGGCCAGGAGGCGCGCGAGAAGGCGGCGTTCGAGAAGGCATCGGACAGCGTGCGGCGGGCGGCCTTCACGCTTTCCAGCCGCCAGGGCGCGCTGGCGCCGCTCACCGAAGTGCTGCACGCCGTGCTGTTCCTGGCGGTGGTGATCGGCGCCTGGCTTGCTGGCCTGAGCTTCCCGTTGGTCGCCGCCTTCCTCATCCTGCTTTACCGCCTGCAGCCGCATGTGCGCGCGCTGCAGATGACCTGGAGCCAGCTGCAGGGGCTTTCCGGCTCGCTGGAGGAGGTGACCTGGCTGCTCGACCCCGAGGGCAAGGCCGCGCCGCCCACGGGCAGCCGTCCGTTCGCGGGACTCGGCGGAAAGATCGCCTTCGAGGGCGTCAGCTTCAGCTATGCCAATGAGGAGCAGCGCGCGGCGGTGCTGCATGCGGCGAGCTTCGACATCGTGAGCGGCCGTTCGACGGCGCTGATCGGCCGCTCCGGCGCCGGCAAGACGACCATCGTCAACCTGCTCTGCCGCTTCGTCGAGCCCGATGGCGGCCGCATCCTCGTCGACGGCGCGCCGCTCGGCGAGATCGACCCGGCCGAATGGCGGGCGCATATAGCCCTGGCCAGCCAGGACCTGGAGCTGGTCGACGGCACGATCCTCGACAACATCACCTACGGCAAGGACACGGCCAGCGCGGAAGAGGCGCGCCGGGCGGCGATGCTCGCCGAGGCGCATGGCTTCATCGAGACGCTGCCGCAGGCCTACCAGACGGTGGTCGGCTATCGCGGCGTCAACCTGTCGGCCGGGCAAAGGCAGCGCATCGCGCTGGCGCGAGCGCTGCTGCGCGACCCCGACATTTTGATCCTCGACGAAGCCACAAATGCAGTGGACGGACTCTCGGAAGCGGCGATCGTGGAAACGCTGAAATCGCGCGCCGGCCGCCGCACCACGATCGTCATCAGCCATCACCACTCGACCATCGCGTTCTGCGACGACCTGGTGATCCTGGAGCATGGGCGGGTGAAGAAGCAGGCGCCGTTCGCGGAACTGGCGGCACGCAGCATGGATGAGCTGTACCAGCCGGAGTGAGGGGGCAGAGGCGCTGAACATCGCGGTCTATCGCCTTCGTCATCCTAGGGCGGAGCAAGAAGCGCAGCGACGCGCGCAGACCCTAGGACCCATGCCGGAACGTTAGAGCGACGCCGCGGCGCAGAATTCTGATCGGCCGCGTTCTTCGGCCGACCTCGCGGCATGGATCCTCGGGTCAAGCCCGAGGATGACGAAGAGTTAGCGGCGCCGGAGAGGCCAAGACTGATAGGCCGGTGCAAAAGCGCCGGGGTTCTACCTCCATGCTTGGGGAGGTCGGACCGAAGGTCCGCATGGGGTCGGCACCGACCCCGCCCCGATCCGCTTCTCGGATCGACCCTCCCCACGAGGGGGAGGGTAAGGAGTCACCCGGCCATCGCGAGCGGCGCGGCGCTCTTGTTGGGGATCTGGATGTCGATCTCCAGCGTCGACATCGTCGCGCCGCGATCCATCGAGACCTGGAGATAGTCCTGGTCGATCTGCACATGCTTGGCAATGACGGCCATGATCTCCTCGCGCAGGATGGAGACGAGGTCTGGCTGGCCACGGCTCTGGCGTTCATAGGCGAGCAGCAGCTGCAGCCGCTCGCGCGCCACAGGCGCACTGGTGCGCCGCTTGAAGAGGTCGAGAATGCTCATGCCGCCCTCCTTCCGAGAAGCCGTTCGAGGAAACCCTTGCGCTCGAAGGGGACGACCACCGGCAGGTCCTCGCCTTCCAGGCGCCGCGCCGCCTCGAGGTAGGCCTTGGCGGCGGTGTTGATCGGCTCGCTGAGCGTCACCGGCGCGCCGAGGTTGGAGGCCCTGAGCACATCCTGGCTTTCCGGGATGATGCCGAGCAGCGGCGTCGAAAGGATCTCCAGCACGTCGTCGATCGACAGCATCTCGCCGCGCGAGGCGCGCGTCGCGTCATAGCGCGTGACCAGCACGTGCTTCTGGATCAGCTCGCCCTGCTCGGCCTTCATGGTGCGGGCGTCGAGCAGGCCGATGATGCGGTCGGAGTCGCGCACCGAGCTCACTTCCGGGTTGGTGACGATGACCGCCTCGTCGGCGAACCGCATGGCAAGCTGGGCGCCGCGCTCGATGCCGGCCGGGCTGTCGCAGAAGACATAGTCGAACACCGAGCGCAGCCGGGCGATGACTTCGGCAACGCCCTCCTCGGTCAGCGCGTCCTTGTCGCGCGTCTGCGAGGCCGGCAGCAGATAGAGCGTCTCCAGCCGCTTGTCGCGGATCAGCGCCTGCGACAGTTTTGCGGTGCCCTGGATAACGTTGACGAGGTCGAACACAACGCGGCGCTCGGCACCCATGATGAGGTCGAGATTGCGCAGGCCGACGTCGAAATCGACCAGCGCAACCTTCTTGCCGGTCTTGGCCACGGCAGCGCCGAGCGCGGCCGTCGAGGTTGTCTTGCCGACGCCCCCCTTGCCCGAGGTGACCACGACTACCTTGCCCATATATCCAGCCTCCGTTGGCGATTTTTATTCTCTGGCCGTGCCGGGCACGGCGGACTCATGAAGGACAATGGCACGCGAAACCGGTCCGAAGCTTGCGCGGCCAAAGACTCAGCCGAGCGGCACCACGCACAGCGCATCGTTTTCGAGGAAGGCCTGCACCGCCTTGCCGCGCGAAACACCTTCCATCTCCTCGGCCGTGGTGTACCAGCCGTCGACGGCGAGCAGCTCGGCCTCGTTCTTGCGGCAGAAGATGCGCGCCGATGTGTTGCCTTCCGAGCCGGCGATCGCCCGACCGCGCAGCGTGCCGTAGACATGGATCGAACCGCCGGCGACGATTTCCGAGCCGGACGCGACGGAGCCCAGCACGATGACGTCGCCATGCGGATGAAAGACCGACTGCCCGGAGCGGATCGGCGCCTTGATCATCAGGGTGCCGGCGGAAGGCTCGTGCCGTGCCGGTGCAGCACCCTGCCCCGACCCGGCCGGTTCCGACTTGGCTGCTTCGGCGGCTCGCGCGTTCTGCGCATCGAGCTTCGCCAGCTCATCCTGCGGCGCCCTCATTTGCCCCGGCTGCACGTCCTCGACCGTAGCCGTCTCGACCGTGATCTCTTCCGCCTTCGCCTTGCGCGCGGCCCTGCCCAGCAACCCCTCGGCGGTCGCCTCCTTGGCGCCGGCGAGCAGCGGCGGCAAATCGGGGCCGAGCTCGGCGCCTTCGAGCTCGATCGCGTAGACGCGGATGCCGCGCCGGGCGAGCGTGCCGACAAGTGCTGCGATCTCCTCCGGCCCCGGCTTCAAAATGTTGAGATCCAACACTACCGGGCGGCCGTTGAAATAGCCCGGCGAGTTGCCGATCCAGTGATCGAGCCCCTCCAGCCACTCGTCGATCGGCGCCTCCGGCGTCAGCGTGAAAGCGACGAAGGAGCGGGCGCGGAAGCGGATGGATTTGTTGTGCAAAGGGGCGGCGAAGGTCACGGCCAGACGAATCCTTACTCAATGGTTAAAGGGTGCCGGGCGAATGGTTAACAAAAGGTTAATTTTGCGGGTGGCGGCCGCTGAGGAACTGGCGCGTCTAAGTTTTGTGGCGGGGTGGTCACAGTACCCGCCGCAGCGTCTATCCAGCACACAATTCGACACATGGCGTGAGCCGGCAGGGAACGCTCAGCGGGGCTAGCGGGCCAACAATCTGCTCGGAATTTCGGTTCTCGGCGCTTTCATCGACGCAAAGCGGAAGCCCGCTATTGGAGTCGGGCGACGCAGGCGCAATTAGTCGCCCGGAAGCTTTTCAGACAACGGCCGTCGATAATATTATTTCGCCTCGCCTTGTCGCCGCTGCGGTTAAGCGCTATGTTTTTCCAATCGAACTTGTTGAACGAATGTTGTTTCTGCGCCTCGGCGCCCTGACGATCTTCCCTCTCAATTTCGAAGACTGCGACGTTTGGCACGCAGCCAGGCGACGATGATTTGCGTCGATTTGAAAGGCAAAATCGTATGACTACTGGAACCGTGAAGTTTTTCAACGCCACGAAAGGCTTCGGCTTCATCGAGCAGGGCAATGGGCAGCCGGACGTGTTCGTCCATATCTCCGCCGTCGAGCGGGCCGGAATGCGCTCGCTAGCGGAGGGCCAGAAGGTGAGCTTCGACATCGTGAAGAACCAGCGGAACGGCAAAAGCTCGGCGGAGAATATCCAGGCGGGCTGATGCCGTGCATCCATGGCCTTTGACCGCGGATGTACCGGCATTGGCCTTGGAGCACTTTGGTTTGCGGATGTCTTCGGCCCGAAACCGGTTCCCGTTTTCGGGCGACATGTTTTGGGATTTCACGCATGTCTTTCCGTAACCGGTTCCCACTTCGGGAGACATGCTTTGGGAGGTCGGGCTTGCCCGGCCTTCTTCGTTTCAAATAGCGAGGTAGACCATGGCCGAAACCAGTGTGTTCAAGCCGAAGGGCGACGCCAAGAGCGAAGCCACCACGAAGACGGCGCGCACGATAATCGAGGGCGAAGCGGCAGCGCGGCAGGCAAAGACGGAACGGCTCCGCGCGGCCAGGCTCGCCCGCGGGCCGGTTGAAACGGAGCCAAAGAAGAAGCCGGCAAGGCGAAAATAGCGACAGAGGTGGGAAAGTCCCACTTCTCCCGACGCGATTCGACTCGACTTCCCGCGGCTGGGAATCGCCGATCCAATGCCCTCCAGCCGAACTATCCCAAAGGCCGGATGGCCGGGCCGTTGAGGACAGTCCCGTCCGGCGCGAACTGCGAGCCGTGGCAGGGGCAATCCCAGCATTGCTCGGTCGAATTCCAGTGCACGATGCAGCCGAGATGCGTGCAACTCGCCGAATGCCGGTGCAGCTTGCCGTCGCGATCGCGGCACACGGCGAACTTGCTCAAGCCGTCCTGAAGTATGCCGCCTTCGCCAAGCTCGAAGGCGTCGGCCGACTTGACCTCACCGGGCAGCAAATAGCCGGCAAGGTTCTTCACCGTCGTAAGGTTCTCATTGACGTAGTGCGCGAGCGCGGCGGGCGGCGTCCGGTCGGGGGCGTAGACGGCTTCCCAGGAGTTCGAGCCGTCCACGATCAGATCGCGGATCAGCAGTCCGGCCAAGGCGCCATGCGTCATGCCCTGGCCGGAGTCGCCGGTGGCGATGAAGACGTTGCCGTTGCCGGGGCTTCGGCCAATGAAGCCGCAAAAGTCGATCGTTTCGAGGACCTGGCCGGACCATCGCGCTCGTTCTCCGCCAAGATCGGGCACCAATGCCCTGA
Source organism: Mesorhizobium sp. WSM3879 (assembly GCF_002294915.1). Taxonomy (NCBI): domain Bacteria; kingdom Pseudomonadati; phylum Pseudomonadota; class Alphaproteobacteria; order Hyphomicrobiales; family Phyllobacteriaceae; genus Mesorhizobium; species Mesorhizobium sp. WSM3879. The sequence continues at coordinate 147,130 of NZ_NSFZ01000009.1, forward strand.
TCCAGGCTTCGAGCGCGACAAAGCGCGCCGCGCCGTCATCCGCTTCGCCCGATTTGTGATCGCGGCCGCCGGCGATGAGACAGTCCGTCTTGCCGGGACCGGGATTGAGGCGGACATAGTAATAGGGATCATCCATGTCCCAGTAGAGCGCATCCGGAAGGGTTCCCCTGGCAATGTCGAAAGCCATTGCATAGGTGCGGTAAGGCGCCATCTTGCTGTGGATCTTGACCCAGGTGTTGATCGGGGAATTGGTGGCAAACACCGCGTTCGAAGCCGTGACGGTGGAGCCGCCGTCGCATTTCAGGCGAACCTTGTCCCCCTCCTCGATTTCGATGACGGCGCTGTCGGCGAATGCCTTGCCGCCTCGTTTCTCGAAATCGGCCAGCAGCGCGCGCAAATATTTCAGCGGGTGGATGGTCGCCTGGTCTGGATAGCGCAGGATGGGCGCCGATTCATGGCCCTTGAGCGGCACACCCTTGCCATGCTCAGCCTCGGCGCCGATCTTTGCCGCAGCCGCATACTCCTTGTTGCATTCTCTGGCGGCCTCCTTCTCGTCCATCCATGCGGCCGGGAACAGGAAGCCGTCCAGCCGGCGGAAATCGCAGTCGATCTCCAGCGTGGCGACATGGCGTTCGATGCGGTCGACGGCGGCCTGCTGGCTTTCCTGGAATCCCCGCGCCAGAGCCTCGCCGCGCATGTCGATCAGCGCGCTCAAGCCGTCGTCGCAGATGGGTGCCAGATGGGCGGTCGTGCGCGATGTCATGCCGCCGAGCAAGGGACCGCGATCTACGAGCACTACCTTGCGTCCCGCCAATGCCAGTTCGTAGGCGATGGAAACGCCGGCGATGCCGGCGCCGATGACGGCTACGTCACAATGCTCATCCTGCTCGAGGCAAGGCGCGTTGGGCAAGCTGGTGTCGAGTGTCCAAAAAGATCTGGTCGCTTCGCTGCTGACGTTCATTGCCTGCCTCGTCGAAACGAAATCGGATGCCCGCGCCGAATGCTGCTCGGCCCGGGTTGCAGATCATCGTGACCGGCTCCACCCTAACGGCTAGGTGCTCTTGAGCGTTCCGTTCATCCCGTTCGGGTAAAAGCCGCCCTTGCTCACACCCGACTGATCGGTCAGATAGACGATGCGCAGCACCTCCTGCGGCGTCCTTGTGAAGGCAATCGCATCCGGCGTCGAAGGAACGACGTTGGCCTTGCCGTCGACCTGAATGCCCTGGTCTTTGTCCTCGTTCCCATCGATCTTGTCGCGTGCGTCGGAAACCGCATTCGCCGCCTTCCAGGCCTTCTCGCCCATGCGATAGAGCGATGATCGCGCCATTCCCATGTGATAGGCCTCGACCGCGAGAATTCCAGCCGCGGCAGCGAGGAATTCCTTGTTCTTCAGGACAGTTGCCGCACCGGCGTAGGCGGTGACACCGACGTCCTCGAACAGCATACCGCCGAGCACGAAATTCATCTGATTGCCAAACGCATCGAAATCGTCGCCGAGGCCGGCCGCCTTGGCGACCGCGGCGAAGCCGGCATCGAAATCGATCGCCGGCCGGTCCACCGCGTTCGACGCCAGCGTCTTGCGATAGAACCTGACGTGGGCGAGTTCGTTTTCCGCGACCTCGCGCATGAATTCACCGAGCGCGGGCGTATCGAAGGCAACCTTTTTGCCGCCGACGACGTCGCCGGGTTTGGAGCCGATGTCCGAGTCCTCGATGCCTTTTCCCGTGGTGCCGCGGAGGTAATATTCGGCCTCCATATATTCCAGATTGAGCGCGAAGCGGAAAATGTCTTCGTCTTTTATGTCGTCCTGCGCGACAGCAGACGAAGTCGCAGCAATGCCGGCCGCTGAAGCGAGGGTCGCTCCAAGACCGATTTGCAGTGCCCGGCGGCGACAAACATGAAGTGAAGGCGTGACAGCGGTCATAGCTTCCTCCCGAAGCCCGCCTGTCAACCGGTTTGGCCTCAATGAGCGGGCCAGCCGCCAAACTTCGCAGAAGGCAGAATGTTCCTGAAAAGGCAGCCGATATGGCTTTGCTCGGCGAAGTCTGTGCGACCGTAAAACGGACCGGTCGCGGCGCTGGTGCGGTTTTGCGCAGGCAATGGCTCGAGCCCTGTCGCCCGGGCGGGCGCCGGGCTTGCATGCGGGGCGGCGACGGGTGTCTCACTTTCACCTCGGCGCCATGAACAAAGGCCCGGGAGATGGCCTGCCGCGCTCGGCTTCCCGCTCCAGCCTGACGAGAGCTCAAGCCGCCAGTTGCACCCTCACCGGCTGCGGCGATCATGACGCCGGCGAGCAGGCCGTAGGCGGCTTGCCGGGCCTCGCGCACCTGAGGCGTGAAGGCCGCCTACAGTCCGCCACTGCGTCCGCAACAATAACGCATTCGGCCAATGTTGAGTTACAAAAGAGTGCCTCGCGCCAGATTCAGCGGCCCAGCGTCACTTCGCAGGAACGTGGGCCTGCCCTACTCGCACTGCCGGCGCGGGCCGCCGTCATAGGGCTGGTAGGTGTTGTCCTGCGGATCGTAGGAGCGATAGCGGCTGAAGCAGGACTCGATATGATCGCCCGACATTTGCGGGCCCAGCAGCCGATCTCTGGAAGGCTGATCTTCCGGCAAAATCTCTTCCGGCGGGCCGCCATAGGTCGTCGCGTAGCCGTCCCGTGTCGTGGGGTAGCCTTCCATCTCGGCCTGGTCGTCAGTCACCTCGCCCTGATTGTTCATCCAGGGCTGATCGGATTGGTGCCCGTCGGTCGAGGCTGTGCGATCGCCGCCCGGATCGAAATAGGGCGAGATGCAGGGGCGGATCTCCCCGCTGTAGGAGCGGTAGCTGTTTTCTTGCGGGCGGTAGCTGCGATAGCGGTTGGCGCACCATTCGAGATGCGCGTCGGGCAATTGTGCCTGCTGGGCCGGCGCCTGCTCCGAAGGCTGTTCAGCCGCATCGGCCTGGCCCGTCTGTGAACCATTTGGCGGAGAGACCTCGGGCAAGGGCTGCAACTGCCGCGGCGCGGCGGCTTGCGGCGTTGGGAGAGCTGCGGTCTGCGTGGCCGTATCCGCCGCTTTGGCCCCCTCGTCCGCCTTAACGGACGCGCCGGCGGCCTGCTGGGCCGGGATGCGCTCGAGATCCTGCTTCGCCGGATCGACGGGCCTGGCGTCCTTGGTCCAGAGCTCGGAAACGCCGATCGCCGGCGTTGCCTGGCGCACCGGCTTGGCGGCCAGCAGCCAAGTGGCGAAGGCGAGCCCTGAGGCAAACACGGCCAGGGTCAGCACGAAGCCGCCGACGATTCCCAACAATGCCTTCACGCTGCTCTCCTTCGAGCCCCCGCTTATAGAATGCGGGGGGCGGGATGGGAGTTCCTCTGCCGCCTGACGAAATGAGGAACTAGGCAACCACCTCGCGATACTTCCTCACCTTCCCGTCCTGCCCGCGAATCCGCCATGTCTCGCTGTCCCGGCCCTCGATGTGGCTGGGGCCGAGCGGCACCTTGCCGCCGCCATCGGGCAGATCGATGACATAGGTCGGGTTGCAGATGCCGGAGAGGCGCTGGCGCAGTTCCGCGGCCAGCGCCTGGCCCTCGGCAATCGTGGTGCGGCGGTGCGCCATGCCCGGCGCCAGATCACCATGGTGAAGATAGTAAGGTTTTACGCCTAACCGATAGATCAGCTCGCGGCAGAGCTCTTCCAGCAACTCGACCTTGTCGTTGACGCCCTTCAAGAGAACGCTCTGGTTGAGCAGAACAAAACCCGCCTGCCGCATGGTCCGACAGGCCATTTCGGTGTCCGGCGTGATCTCGCGCGGGTGGTTGAAGTGGGTGACCACCGTCACCATCAGTCTTCCCTGCAGGGATGCCGTCAGGCCGGGCGTGATGCGCGACGGCAGCGCCACCGGCACGCGGGTGTGGATGCGCAGGAGCCGCACATGCGGGATGGCCTCGATACGGGCGCGGATTTCGGCGAGCGCCTTGTCGGGCAGCGACAGCGGATCGCCGCCGGTCAGGATCACTTCTCGGATCTCGCTATGTTGGGCGATGTAAGCGAGGGCCGGCTCCAGCGCCTCGCGCGTATAGCCGCGGCCGATCGAAGTCAGCGACTCCTTGCGAAAACAGAAGCGGCAATAGACCGCGCATTGATAGGTCGGGAACAAGAGCACGCGGTCGGCATGGCGATGCGTCAGCCTGGGCACCGGGCTGAAGGCGTGGTCGCCGATCGGATCGCCGAGCTCGCCCTCGGCAGTGATCAATTCGTCCGGCGACGGGATCACCTGCGCGCGGATCGGATCGTTCGGATCGTTCCAGTCGATCAGGTCGAGATAGGCTTTCGGCACGCGCACCTTGTGGGCGGCGGCGGCTTGCTGCGCAGCGGCGCGCTCGGCCGGTGAGAGCGGCAGGGCTGCGAGGTCGCGCACATGGCGCACGCCGGCACGCACGTCGTCCTGCCAGGCGGCGTCGGGGCCGCGCGCGGCTTCCTTGAGATCGGTATCTGAGGTCATTGGGGTCTCGGTACGAACTTGCGCGGGATATCGGCCGGATGGATGGCCGGGTCAATCGTTTTGGTTGCCGCAGAGCGGTGGAGCGGCGCGCGAGACCGGCTGGGCCTGATGCCCGGCTTGTCTCGTGGCTTTGAGCGCGACGAAATTGGCGCTAATTTGGCGCAGGCTTCGGGGGACACGAATGGATTTCAGCGCAGGCCATGGCTACCTTCTCATCGGTGGACTCATCCTGGTCGGTGCCGGGCTGCTGATCATTTCGCTGATCGTCAATCTGCGCGTGGCGCACAGCGTGCGCGAGGAACTGCGCCATCGCGAAAAGCTGCTGGAATATTACCGCAACATCTTTTCGCAGCTGGGCGTGATCCTGATCGGCATCGGCGTTTCTCTGTTCATCTTCTTCTTCCAGCAGAACTATCAGGACCAGCGCAAGCGCGAGACCGAGCTGCAGCAGGTTCTCGCCAAACTGGCGGCGCGCGTTGCCCGCGGCGCCCCGGTCATCGAAACGCTGGGCGAGTTCGACGAGATACTGGATGAGGGCAGCGCCTATGTCGGCCCCGAACACGGCGGAAGCAACGCCGCGATCACCGCCACGGGAACGGAGCTCGCCAAGCAGATCGAAAAGATCCTGCTGGTCGAACGTGATGTCGATGTTCGAGACTTCGAAATCCTGAACCTGTCGCGCGACCTCGAAGCCACCTTTGTCGTCAACGAGATCGATCCGACGCTGTGGTTCAACATCGTCCGCGACGAGAACGAGATCAAATACGCGACGACGCAGCTAGCCCTCGACTACAAGGACCTGCATGAGGCGATCGGCGACGAGGCGGTCGAAGCCGCGGTCGCCAAGCCCGACAAGGAACCGAAGATCAAGCACGAGGTGCTCGACATCCTCTATGACGCCGACCTGCTGCGCCAGCGCAGCAGGCGGTTTCTCGCCCGCGCCTGCTGGCTGTTCAGCAAGGGAAAGAGTTTCGTCGCCCTTGCACCGGTCGATGCGATCGAGACCGACACCAAATCGCAGCAGGAATGGATCGACCGCGCGAAACCGGTGCTGACGCAGACGAAGTCGGGCAGCGGCGACTGCTTCAAGCTGCTCCGCTACGCGCAGGCATCCTGAGCCCGCTGGTCTTTGTTTTGATACTGTCGTTCACCCAGAATAGCCGCACGGCTCCGGGTGAAGCGATCAGTCACCCACCCGCTGCAGCCTGCCAAGACGATTGTCGTCGAGGAACTCGATCGTGATCGCCGAGGCCTTACCATCGGGGCCGACGACGAAGCTCACGCCCGCCGGCCGGTCTGGCGTCTCGGCGTCGGGATGGGTCAGGAACAGATCGCCGTCGAAATGCGTCAGCGAATAGGACCGCGCTCCGGCCGGCCCGACCTCGAGCACAAGGCCGTCGCCCGCGCTCGACACGGTCGCGTCGCCGATGAAGTCGTTGGCGTAGCGGCCGGAATAGGCGCTGGCCGGCCGGGCCGGCCTTGGCGGAGACGGTGGCGCGGCATATTCGGCCTTGGCCGCGGCGATCGCCGGACCCAGCATCCCGGCATAGATTCCGTCCCAGGCCTCGACCCAGTCCTTTTCGACTTTTCCGTCGAAGACCAGATCGGCAAAGCTGTCGGACAACCCTTCCGGGACACCGGTCGGGAAGGCGCTCGTAAGGATAACGATGCCAAGCTTCTCCTGCGGAAACAGCGTCGCCACCGTACGCGCACCGACGCTGAAGGCGCCTGCATGGCCCCAGCTCAGGCCGTGCCGGCCGAAATCAATATTCCAGCCGAGGCCATAGAAAGACTCGCCTCCGGTTACGGGATTGCGGCCGAGCGCCATGTGAGGCAAATGCGTCTGTCGCAGCGCATCGGAAGCAATCAGCGTCCGGCCGGCATAAACCCCGTCGCCGAGCACCAGGCGCATCCATTGCATGAGATCGCGCGCGCTGGAATTCACGCCGCCCGCCGGCGCCTGAGGATCGACATTGCGCTTGACCTTTGCGGCCCAGACGCCGTCGATTTTGACATGCAGCGCGGCGCGATTGGCGCGGCTGATGAAGTCCGCGTGACGGGAGCTGGTCGCTGCCATTCCAAGCGGGCGGTAGAGCTTTTCCTCCGCGACCGTCTCCCAGGGCTTGCCTGTCGGCTTCGCGGCCGCCACGGCACCCTCGGTCAGCCCGAAATTGCTGTAGGAATAGCCGGCGCGAAAGCTCGATGATGGCGACACAAAGCGGAGGCGGCGAAGGATTTCGGCGCGGTCGTAGCCGATGCCCTCAAGGTCGTCTCCGGCAGTGCCGGGAAGGCCGCTGCGATGCGTGAAAAGATCGCGGATGGTGAGTTCGCCGGTGGGATAGGGATCGGCAAGGCGGAAGGCCGGATCGAGGTCGGCGATCTTCGAATCCCAGGATACCACCCCGTCGCTGACCAGCGCTGCCACGACGGTAGCCGAGATCGGCTTCGAAAGGGAGGCGATCTGGAACACCGTGTCGGCGTCGACCGGCTCCGGTCTGCCGGCTTCGCGATGCCCGAAACCCTTGAGGAAGATCACCTTGTCGTCATGCACGACGCCGATGGCAAGGCCGGGGACGGCACCATCGGCGACGGCGGCTTGCGCCAGCGCTTCGAGCTTCGGCAAGGCGGCGGCGATGCGCGCGGGCGTGACGGGATCGGCCGATGCCGCGTGCGGCCAAAGCGCCAGTCCGGCGATGAAGGCCAAAACCGTCAAATGACAGAGATCCCGACCAAGCCGCATCGCGCGCTCCCTTCCCTGCATTCACCCTAAGATTGTACAGGCCGGCACCGGCCTGGCCAAGCCCTGCGCCGCCCTGATCATCCTCCCAATCGACTGGTGTGGCGCCGGGTGCGTCCCTCACCTCTGGGCCTGCGCCCGCCTTAGAAGGTCCGTCCCCGACATCATGGCTGTGCTCTGGACACGAAAGCTTGCGTTCCTTCGCCCCTCTGTCCTGCCGGACATCTCCCCCACTTGGGGGGAGATCAGATGTGGCGCCGGCTTTCGCCAATCATCGACGGTGCAAAGGGAGAGCCGTCAGCGGCACTGCCAATCTCTCCCCTCGTGGGGGAGATGTCCGGCAGGGCAGAGGGTAGCGCCGTAGAGCGCAACTGTCGCGGCGTGCCTCACCTCCTCGCCGACATCGAGCGGCAAGATCCAGCGGTTCCTGCTGAGGAAGGCGGAGGTAGAGAAGCGGAAGGCCGGATAAAATTCGGGTTCTCCCGGGGATTCCGCCACGCAAAAGCCGCCAAGTCAGGCGAAGGCCACAGGGGCTTTGGTTTGAATTGGGGTTATAGAATGCGGCTGGTCTGGGCGTTTTCGTTCGCGCTGGCGAGCGGCGTGGTTTTCGCGGCATCGCCGGAGGACGACTATATCGCCGCGCGCGACAAGGCGATTTCCAACATCGCGGCGCAAGAGAGCTCGAACGCGGAAGTGGAGACACTCGATGCTGCCAACACCAAGGCGCTGGCCGATCTGGAAAAGCGTCTTTCCGCCGTTCTCGGCCCGCTTTCGGTCAAGGATTTTCCGGCAACCGGCACGATCAATCTGCAGAGCCTGAGCGCCTCCGATATTGGCTTCGGCATGCTGGACGGGCTGCGCTACGCCAAGAGCGACGCCGGCCCGAGCATCGTCGCGACGACACGCGGGCTGGTCGAGCGCTGGCTGCGGTCCAAGGCTGACGAGGAGGATGAAAGCCTCCGGCTGCCCGCCGGCATCGACGAGGCGCTCAAGCTAGACGCCTTCTATACCCAGGCTATCGGCAGCGACGCCGCATTCGTGAAGACGCTCGACTTTTCGCTGAAGAAGCCCGAAGGCGCCGATATCGCCGTCGCGCGGCTCGGCGGCTGGACGCAGGATGTCGGACCGATCTACGACCAGCAGGTCGTCGTCGCGGTGGTAAAGGGCGACCGCGTCCTGATCGCCGAGGCGCCCGCGTCACCGGCCGTGCCGAAGATCGCGGCCTGCGAGGCGCTTTGGACCGCGGCGGACGCGGCTGCCCAGAAATTTCAGCAGACCTATCAGAACTCGGACCTGAAGGACCAGCAGGCCTATGATTCCGCCAACGCCGCCTGGGAAAAAGGCGACGGCGATTATCGCGCCTGCATGGGCGAGCGCCTGCCGGGCGATCCGGCCTTCCCGGCACTGCTTGCCGAGGCCCAGCAGCTTGCTGACCGGATGACCGGGAAGTAGGCCCAGAGCGGTGAAGCGCCGAGCTGGCTAACATCCTTCCCTCAGCTCGCGGCGGCCCTCATGTTGCGCCGGCGCCTGGCGGTGGGCCGCGCCGGCTCCACGATATGCCCGTTGGTGACATGCCCATTCGTCACGGGCACAACATCCTGCCGAGCCCGGGCGTCCGTCACCCTGTGCAGCCGCTCGTAAGGCAGCAGCTCCTTGATGCGGGCATTCAGCGTCTCGACCTCGGCGCGCAGGTCCTCGCATTCCTGTTTCTGGATATCGAGCTGGATCTGCTCCGACGCCTGCTGCAGCGATAGCTGCGAGAGATTGGTGCTGATCACCGACAAATTCTTCTTGTCCAATTCGCTCTCGTTCCTGAGAACGGCAAGCTTCTCTTCCGCGATCTGCCGCTCGGTCACGGCGTCATTCAACTGCGCCCTCAGTCCTGTCGCCTCGGCGACCGCATCGGTCTTGTCGATGGAGGCCTGCTCGAGCCGCGATTGCAGCTCCTGGATTTCGGAGCGCAAGCCGCGCAGCTCCGCCCGGCTCCGCGCAAGCTCCGCCGCGCCATCGCTTTCGGCAATGCGGGCGGCTTCGGTTACCTCGGCAAGCTTGGCCTGCGTCGTCTCCAACGATTTCTGCAGCCGGGCCTCCTCCTTCTCGTGGCTACCGAGCTGGGCCATCAGTTCGGCAACGCGCGTGGCTTCGTTGGCGTGGGTCGCCGCGAACTCGTCGAATTTGTGCCGGGCCTCGGCCTCGCGCTTTTGCGCCTGCTCCAGCTCGATCGAAAGCCCGACCTGCTTCTCGCGCAGCAGCTTGTTCTCGACAGCGCGCCTGTCGGCTTCGACGGTCTTGGCCGTCAGGGTCTTGACGATCTCACCGAACTCAGCCTCGCGCCTGGCGCTCTCATTGCCCATCTCGACCATTTCGAGCCGCACCGCTGCAAGCGCCTCGCGCAGCGACTCCCTGTCCTGGACGAGACTTGCCTCGCGCTGCTGCCAGGCCTCGGCCGCGCCGTCGCGTTCGCGCTGCTTGCGCGTAGCGTCAAGCAATTGTTCCGACAAGGCCTTGTGTTCGGCGCCCAGAGCGGCGTTCTCCAGCTCCAGCTCATTGGCGCGCAGCGCATCGCGATGCAGGGCGTTCAGGATATCGCGCGTCATGTGGTGCGCTGTGGCGATCTCGGCCAGCCTTGACCCGATCTCCTCCAGATGACCCTGTCCGTCGCGGAAGAGTCCGGAAACGGCTTCCAAGGCGGCCAACCGTGTCTGGGTGTGCGGCGTCAGCCGGGAGGCGGAAGCCTCGGACTGAGTCTCGCCCGGCGGATCCTCCTCGCTTGCCGCCAGGTCGGCGGCAGAATCGTATCCCGGGGACGTCTCTTCGTCAGCCGAAAGACATTCTTCGAAAGCCTCTGCCAGATCCGACTGGAGCTCTTGAAATTCCTTGTCTACGTCCTCGGCCCGTTTGATCAGGGATTTGAAATTCATAACGGCACACCTCTTACGCTCACACCCGCCGTATTACTTAACGAATTGCTAATCTAGCCCTTAACGTTCCGTACGGGAAGCCTGACCAAAAGAAGGAAGGAATTAAGGTTATCGCGGATTTCCAGAGGCTTGCGCGGTGTTCCGTCAGCGGCATCTGCGCTCAGCGCGGTAAACGGTTAGAATGGCCTGCGTCGGCCGCACGTCATCGAGCCGCAAGCGAGCCTCTTGCGCCCGCTGCGAGCGGATCACTCGTTTGGAAAGGGAGCCGTTCCACGCTCCAGCCAGCACCCACGCCAGCGTTGGCCGTTCCATCTAGCCACGAGAGTTCCGTCATGCCGCAGGGGCCGGACCGGTCGGTCCAACCCCTGCACTGAGACATCAGCTCTTGATTTCGATACGCTTGGCCTGCGACTGCGCCTTCGCGGTCTTGGGCAGCATTACCGTCAGCACGCCGTTCTTGAAGCGGGCATCGATCTTGTCTTCTTCGATCTCGTAGCCCAGCGGGATGCGACGCTCGAAGCGGCCATAGACGCGCTCGGAGAACTGCCGCTCCTTGTCCTCCGTCTCGGAGCGCTTTTCACCCTTCAGCGTCAGCACGCCATCATCAAGCAGCACCTCGATGTCCTTCTCGTCCAGGCCCGGGACTTCGGCCGCCACCTTGATCTCCTTCTCGTTGTCGGAGATCTCAACGCTCGGCCAGCCGGCACCAAAGGCTGATACGCCGCCTAGGGATGGCAAGCCGGAACCGAAACCCCGGAAGACGTCGTCGAACAGCCGATTCACCTCGCGATGCAGCGACAGGAAAGGATCGCGTTCGCCGTCGCGGAAGACACTTGGAACCTGGTTGCCATTGTTTCGGCCCCAGGGAATCAGATCACGAACACTCATTTTTCCTCCTTTCTGTTCATCCGGAAGACACAGGAAGCGCCGGGAACATCACCCGGCGCTTGGCGCAAAGCGCGGCGAGAAGGCTCAGGCCGCCTTGTTGTCGGCCTCGATTTTCTTTGTCGCCGCGGCCTTTGGCGATGATTTGTCCGCCGTGATCTCGATCCGGCGCGGCTTCATTTCTTCCGGGATCTCGCGTTTGAGGTCGATTGTCAGCAGGCCGTTGACGAGGCTCGCATCGACGACCTTGACGTGATCGGCAAGCTCGAAGCGACGCTGGAATGCGCGGCCGGCAATGCCGCGATGCAGGTACTCGCCGTTGTCCTCGCCTGCCTTTTGGCCAGAAACCATCAGCATGTTCTGCTCCTGGGTAATGGCCAGTTCGTCCTGGCTGAAGCCTGCCAGGGCCATGGTGATGCGGTAGTCGTCCTCGCCGCTCTTGGCGATATCGTAGGGCGGCCAGTTGTCAGCGGTTTCGATGCGGCTTGCGGTCTCGAGCGCGTTCAGCATTCGATCGAAGCCGATGCTCGACCGGAACAGGGGAGAAAAGTCGAAACTGGTTCTCATAGCTACATCCTCCATTGAGCAACATAGATACGAGGAGCGCCAAGGCAGCGGCGCTCCTTGACCTTGCCGGCCACTTCAGGCGCCGGCAGGTTCGATTTGGGAATTGATTCCTTTGCCGTCAAGGGGTCCGGGACGTGCCCGTCAAAGCTGCATAATTACCTTTGTTTTCACGGCGCTAGCACTCGGCTGTTGCGAGTGCCAAAAAATTTCTTGCGGCCTCTTGAAACCGGCGCGTGCAAAACCAAATCCACATGCGCGAGGCCGAAAAGGATCGCGAGCCCCGCTCCGGTCCTTCCGGTCCGGAGTGGAGGAACCTCTCAAAATCTGTTTGTCCCGAAGGAGAACGATATGAAGTTCCATCCATTGCATGACCGCGTTCTGGTCCGCCGCGTCGAGGCCGAGGAGAAGACGGCCGGCGGCATCATCATCCCGGACACGGCGAAGGAGAAGCCGCAGGAAGGCGAGATCATCGCCGTCGGTTCCGGCGCGCGCGACGAGAGCGGCAAGCTCATTCCCCTCGACGTCAAAGTCGGCGACCGCATCCTGTTCGGCAAGTGGTCCGGCACCGAGATCAAGCTCAACGGTGAAGACCTGCTTATCATGAAGGAAAGCGACGTGATGGGTGTGGTCGAGCAGACATCGGCGTTGGGAAAAGCGGCTTGAACCGGCCCAACCCGATCCGGTGAATGAAAGCTGCCTGCTGAAGGAGTGTTCCAATGGCTGCCAAGGAAGTGAAATTCCATTCCGACGCCCGCGACCGCATGTTGCGCGGCGTCAATATTCTCGCCGACGCGGTGAAAGTCACCCTCGGCCCTAAGGGCCGCAATGTCGTCATCGACAAGTCGTTCGGCGCCCCGCGCATCACCAAGGACGGCGTCACCGTCGCCAAGGAGATCGAGCTCGAGGACAAGTTCGAGAACATGGGCGCGCAGATGGTGCGCGAGGTCGCCTCGAAAACCAGCGATATCGCCGGCGACGGCACGACCACCGCGACCGTTCTCGCCCAGGCCATCGTCAGGGAAGGTGCCAAGGCCGTTGCCGCCGGCATGAATCCCATGGATCTGAAGCGCGGCATCGACAAAGCCGTCGAGGCTATTGTTCAGGAGTTGAAGACCAACGCCCGCAAGGTGACCAGAAATGACGAGATCGCCCAGGTCGGCACGATTTCGGCCAATGGTGATGCCGAGATCGGCCGTTTCCTTGCTGAGGCGATGCAGAAGGTCGGCAACGAGGGCGTCATCACCGTCGAGGAAGCCAAGACCGCCGACACCGAGCTGGAAGTGGTCGAAGGCATGCAGTTCGATCGCGGTTATCTCTCGCCTTACTTCATCACCAATCAAGATAAGATGCGCGTCGAGCTCGAAGAGCCCTATGTGCTGATCCACGAGAAGAAGCTTTCCAACCTGCAGGCGCTGCTGCCGGTTCTGGAGGCGGTGGTTCAGTCGGCGAAGCCCCTGCTCATCATCGCGGAGGATGTCGAGGGCGAGGCGCTCGCGACGCTGGTGGTCAACAAGCTGCGCGGCGGCCTGAAGGTTGCGGCCGTCAAGGCTCCGGGCTTCGGCGACCGCCGCAAGGCCATGCTGGAGGACATCGCCATCCTCACCGGCGGCACCGCTATCAGCGAGGATCTCGGCATCAAGCTTGAGAACGTCACGCTGGAGATGCTCGGCCGCACCAAGAAAGTGGTGGTCGAGAAGGAGAACACCACGATCGTCGATGGCGCCGGCAAGAAGGAGGAGATCCAGGGCCGCGTCGCGCAGATCAAGGCGCAAATCGAGGAGACCACCTCGGACTACGATCGCGAGAAGCTGCAGGAGCGTCTGGCCAAGCTCGCCGGCGGCGTGGCTGTGATCCGCGTCGGCGGTTCGACGGAGGTCGAGGTCAGGGAGCGCAAGGACCGCGTCGACGATGCCATGCATGCGACGCGCGCGGCGGTCGAGGAAGGCATTCTTCCGGGCGGCGGCGTGGCGCTGCTCAGGGCCGCCAATGCGCTCGACGCGGTGGCTGCCGACAACCCCGACCAGAGATACGGCGTCGACATCGTGCGGCGCGCCATCGACGCGCCGGCGCGTCAGATCGCCGAGAACAGCGGGGCGGAAGGCTCGATCATCGTCGGCAAGCTGCGCGAGAAGACCGATTTCGCCTATGGCTGGAACGCCCAGACCGGCGAATATGGCGATCTTTTCAGCCAGGGCGTTATCGATCCGGCCAAGGTCGTGCGCACCGCGCTGCAGGATGCAGCCTCGATCGCCGGCCTGCTCGTCACCACAGAGGCGATGGTCGCCGAGAAGCCGAAGAAGGAAGCGGCACCCGCCATGCCCGCCGGCGCCGGCATGGACTTCTAGGACGCTGGGGAGGCGCGGCGCCGACACAGCCAATCTCCCCCGACAGGGTCCAATCGGGGGAGATTGGTCGTTAGGGCAAAAGGGAGCGCGAGGGAAACGGCACCCTTCTGAATTGACAAGAACCGGAAAAGCGAGAAAGCACTCCGCGACAGATCGGCTGGCGGGACGCGCCCCCTTTGTCCTGTCGGACATCTCCCCTCATCGGCGGAGATCGGCAGGTTCGACACGCCGCGGCGCGACGGGCCAGAGTTACTATGTGGGAAGATTCTGAATGACGACGGATACCAAGACGACGGAAACCAGGACATTCGAGGCGGATGTCTCGCGGCTGCTGCACATGATGGTACATTCGGTCTATTCGGACCGGGACGTCTTCCTGCGCGAGCTGATCTCCAACGGCGCGGACGCGTGCGAGAAGCTGCGCTTCGAAGCGATCACCCGTCCCGAGCTGCTGGGCGAGGACGCAAAGCCGCGCATCACCATTTCGGCCGACCCCGACAACAAGCAGCTTGCCGTCGAGGACAACGGCATCGGCATGGGCCGCGAGGAGATGGCCGAGGCTCTGGGCACCATCGCACGCTCCGGCACCCGTGCCTTCATCGAGCGCGTCGAGGCCGGCAAGGCGACTGAGGACTCGCAACTCATCGGCCAGTTCGGCGTCGGCTTCTACTCCGCTTTCATGGTGGCCGATCATGTCGATGTCATCAGCCGGCAGGCCGGCAGCGAGGAACCCTGGCGCTGGTCTTCCGACGGCAAGGGCACCTACGAGATCGCTCCCGTGCCGCTTGCGGCAGCTCCCAGGCGCGGCACGCGCGTCGTGCTGCATCTGATGGACGATGCGAGTTCCTACACCACGCCTTACCGGCTCGAAGGGCTGGCGAAGTCGCAGTCCGGCCACGTGCCGGTGCCGATCACGCTTGTTGAGAAGCCGGGCGCCGAGCCGCGCGATATCGCCGACGGCACGGCGCTATGGGTGAGGCCGAAGAGCGACATAAAGCCCGAGGAATATACCGACTTCTACCGCAGCATCGCCGGCCAGTATGACGAGCCGGCCGCCACCATCCACTTCCGCGCCGAGGGTCGGCACGAATACAGCGCGCTTGCCTTCGTGCCGGGCTCGCGTCCGTTCGATCTCTTCGACCAGGACCGCAAGGGTCGTATGAAGCTCTACGTGCGGCGCGTCTTCATCACCGACGAGGTCGACGTGTTGCCGCGCTATCTGCGCTTCGTGCGCGGCCTGGTCGATTCCGCCGATCTGCCGCTCAACGTCTCGCGCGAGATGATCCAGGAAAGCCCGCTGCTCGCCGCGATCCGCAAGGGTGTCACCAACCGCGTCCTCGGCGATCTTGGCAAACTCGCCGATAACGATGCCGAGGCCTACGCCAAGATCTGGGAGAATTTCGGCGTCGTGCTCAAGGAAGGCATCTACGAGGACTACGAGCGGCGCGAGCAGCTGCTGAAGCTCGCCCGCTTCCGCTCGACCGCTTCCGGCGAGACGCTGCGCAGCCTGGCCGATTATGTCGCCGCGATGAAGGAAGGGCAGAAGGCGATCTTCTTCATGGCCGGGGAAGACCGCGCCCGGCTCGAGGTCTCGCCGCAGCTCGAAGGGTTCCGGGCGCGCGGCATCGAAGTGCTGCTTTTGACCGATCCGGTCGACAGTTTCTGGACGACGATGGCGCCGGAATTCGACGGCAAGCCGTTCAAATCGGTGACGCAGGGCGCGGCCGAACTGTCGGAGATCCCGCTGCTCGACACCGCGTCCAAGCCGGATGCCGAAATCTCGTCCGAAATCGCGACCTTCCTGGCCTTCGTGAAGACGGCGCTGGGAGACGAGGTCTCGGACGTGAAGGCCTCCGACCGCCTGACCGAAAGCGCGGTCTGCCTGGTCGCACCGGAGCACGGTCCCGACCGCCAGTTCGAGCGGCTGCTCAACGCCGCCGGCCGCCTCGACAAGGCGGCCAAGCCGATCCTCGAGATCAACCCGCGGCACGAGCGCGTCACGGCGCTGGCGAAGCTCGGCGACGGCGAGCGCGCTTTCAAGGAAGACGCCGCGCATCTGCTTTACGACGAGGCGCGCGTGCTGGACGGCGACAGGCCGGCCGATGCCAGGGCGTTTTCGGCGCGGCTTGCTCGCCTGATCGAGCGCGGTTTGGCGAGGGAGTAGTGGGGGCGTTGGGCGCCTCACGGAGCCCGGATCCTGCCGTGACTTCTCACGAGGAGGCGGCGCAAGGGTGAGATCGGTCGCGATCCTTCGCGCCCCCCTCTGTCCTGCCGACGGGTCAAGGCTTCTCCACGCTACTACGCTCGGAGGTCAGAGCGCCGCCCTACCCCCTCAGCCCCGGTGCCTCTTGCCCCGTCCTGGCGACATATTCCGTATAGCCGCCGCCATAGGTGTGGATGCCATCCGGCGTGAGCTCCAGCACGCGGTTCGATAGGGCGGACAGGAAATGGCGGTCGTGCGAGACGAACAGCATCGTGCCTTCATATTGCGCCAGCGCCTCGATCAGCATCTGCTTGGTCGCCATGTCGAGGTGGTTGGTCGGCTCGTCGAGCACCAGAAGGTTCGGCGGATCGAATAGCATCAGCGCCATGACCAGCCTTGCCTTCTCGCCGCCCGAGAGCACGCGGCACTTCTTCTCGATCTCGTCGCCGGAAAAGCCGAAGCAGCCGGCTAAAGCCCTGAGCGGCGCCTGGCCGGCCTGCGGGAAATTGTCTTCCAGCGTCTGAAACACGGTGCGCTCGCCGTCGAGCAGTTCCATGGCGTGCTGGGCGAAATAGCCCATCTTGACGCTCGGACCGCGCGCCACCGAGCCCTCATCCGGCTCGGAGGCGCCGGCCACGAGCTTCAAAAGCGTCGACTTGCCGGCGCCGTTGACGCCCATCACGCACCAGCGCTCGCGGCGGCGGATCTGGAAGTCGAGGCCGGCATAGATCGAGCGGCTGCCATAGGATTTGTGGATGCCCTTCAGCGTCGCCACGTCCTCGCCGCAGCGCGGCGCAGGCTGGAACTCGAAGGCCACCGTCTGGCGACGCTTGGGCGGCTCGACGCGGTCGATCTTGTCGAGCTTCTTCACCCGGCTCTGCACCTGGGCGGCGTGCGAGGCGCGCGCCTTGAAGCGCTCGATGAAGGCGATCTCCTTGGCAAGCATCGCCTGCTGGCGGTCGAACTGCGCCTGCAGCTGCTTGTCGGCCAGCGCCCGCTGCTCCTGGTAGAATTCGTAGTTGCCGGAATAGGAGGTGAGCGCGCCGGCGTCGATCTCGATCACCTTCGAAACGATGCGGTTCATGAACTCGCGGTCATGCGAGGTCATCAGCAGCGCGCCGTCATAGTCCTTGAGGAATTTCTCCAGCCAGATCAGGCTCTCAAGATCGAGATGGTTGCTCGGCTCGTCGAGCAGCATGACGTCGGGCCGCATCAGCAGGATACGGGCGAGCGCGACGCGCATCTTCCAGCCGCCGGAGAGTTTTGCAACGTCGCCGTCCATCATCTCCTGGGAGAAGCCGAGGCCGTCGAGCACCTCGCGGGCGCGGCCGTCGAGCGCATAGCCGTCGAGTTCCTCGAAGCGGTGCTGCAACTCGCCATAGCGCTCGATGATCGCGTCCATCTCGTCGGCGCGGTCGGGATCGCCCATGGCGTTCTCGAGCTCGCGCATCTCGGCTGCGACGGCGCTCACCGGGCCGGCGCCTTCCATCACCTCGGCGACGGCGCTCATCCCCTCCATGTCACCGACATCCTGACTGAAATAGCCGATGGTAACGCCGCGATCGACCGAGACTTGGCCTTCGTCCGGCTGCTCCTGGCCGATGATCATGCGGAAGAGCGTCGTCTTGCCGGCGCCGTTCGGGCCGACGAGGCCGACCTTCTCGCCCTTCTGCAGGGCGGCCGAGGCTTCGATGAAGACAATCTGACGGCCGTTCTGCTTGCCGATATTTTCGAGACGGATCATGGGACGGTCCGGGAAACTGCGCTGAGATGGCGGGATTTGCCCGGGGCATACGCGAATGAGGGTGCGGAGGGAAGAGGCAGAAGCGCCGCATCCCGCGCGCTCGGCTATTCCTTCGAGGCAGAACCCAGCCGCGGTGAAATTGATTGGCGTCGCCGACCGATCGAGCGCTTAGTGCTGGAGCCAACCACTTGATGGGCTCTGGCAAGGGAGGTCAACCATGGCCATGTACCTGACGCGCTTCAGCTACACGCCCGAGACCTGGGCGCGAATGATCGAAAACCCCGAGGATCGCCGCAAGGCGGCCAGCTCATACATAGAATCGGTCGGCGGAAAGCTGCACGGGTTCTGGTATGCGTTCGGCGAACACGACGGGTGGAACCTGTGGGAGGCGCCGGACAATGTTTCGATGGCGTCCGTCGTGCTCGCCATCGGTGCCGGAGGGGCACTCAGCTCCTGCGAGACCACCGTCCTCCTCAGCGTCGAGGAGACGATGGACGCGCTAAGCAGGGCGAAATCGATCCGTTATCGGCGGCCTGGAACGTAGAGCCGAGAAAAGCCGCCTCGGAGGGGTGTCACCTCGCGTCGTGGAAGATGATACCGAGCGTATGTCGCCTGCCCGAGCGCAGGCGGCTGACGCCGTGGCGCAGGTTGACGCGATAGTAACCTCGCGTGCCCTCCACGGGCCGGTTGTGCACGGCGAAGATCACCGCGTCGCCGCGCTTGAGCGGCACCACCTCGGCGCGGCTCTGCATGCGCGGGCGCTGCTCGGTCAGCACGAATTCGCCGCCGGTGAAATCCTTGCCGGGTTCGGAGAGCAGGATCGCCACCTGCAGCGGAAAGGCGAGCGCGCCATAGAGATCCTGGTGCAGACAGTTGAAGTCGCCGGGGCCGTATTGCAGCAGAAGCGGCGTCGGCTTGGTTTGGCCCTCGTCGTGGCAACGCTTGAGGAAGGCGGCGTGGTCGGAAGGGTAACGGAGCGCGGCGCCCATCTTCTCGTTCCAGTCATTGGCGACGCCGGCGAGCCGTGGATAAAGCGTAGTGCGCAGGCCCTCGATCAGATCAGGCAGCGGATAACGGAAATAGCGGTACTCGCCCCTGCCGAAGCCATGGCGCGCCATCACCACATGGCTGCGGAAATGTTCTTCGTGCGGATAGAGCGCGGCGATTTCGGCGCATTCCTCCGGCGAAAGCAGGCCGGGCATGACAGCGCAGCCCTGGGCGTTGAGCTCGGAGACGAGCGCGTGCCAGTCCTGCGCGGCGACACGGGATTCGGCGGAGCGTCCGGCGCGTTTGGTGTTGAGGGAATGGACAGTCATGAGCGCCTCCTTCGATGCCATCAAAGTGGGGCGGAGGCGAAGCGGCGGCCACCCGATTCCTGCGGAAATGGCGCGGCCTTTACGGCGAACCAGCCGCAACGAAGCCCGCGCGGCCCTGCGCGCGGCGGAATGCCTGCTGCAGGCGCGGGTTGAGGCGCACCGCGTCGCGGCCGGCCTG
Source organism: Mesorhizobium sp. WSM3879 (assembly GCF_002294915.1). Taxonomy (NCBI): domain Bacteria; kingdom Pseudomonadati; phylum Pseudomonadota; class Alphaproteobacteria; order Hyphomicrobiales; family Phyllobacteriaceae; genus Mesorhizobium; species Mesorhizobium sp. WSM3879. Next base: position 166,511 of record NZ_NSFZ01000009.1, read on the forward strand.
GATGGTCCGCTCGACCTGCTCCGGCGTCAGCCTCAGCCGGGTCGGGATGACGTTCAGCGCGGCTGCCTCGTCTGGCGGCAGGTCGGCGAAGGAGACCAGTTCAACCACCATCTGGACGTCGCGGCACTTCCAGCCGGACAGGCTGCCGCGGTAGCGCGCTACCGCCGCCGCCGGCAGGCTGCAGCGATATTTGACCAGCTTTTCGCGCCACAGCCGGAATTCGAGCTTGAGGGAATCGAATTCGTCGCGCACCGAGGACGCGATCGAGGTGCCGGCGGTGGCGTCGATCATGTCGACCAGGCCCGGTCCCTGCTTGACCTTGACCCAGTCGGGTTCTTTCCTGCGGCCCGCATCGGCAACGATCATGATCAGCGTTCGCATCCTCACCGCCGCCTGCGGCGACAACGGGCTGTGCGGACTGCCGGCGATGTCGAGCGATTCCGCGAAGCCGACCACCGCGATGTTGTCGGTCAATCCGCCGTCGAGCAGCTTGATGTAGTTGACGCGGTCGTTGTTCTGGTAGGACTCCATGGCGCGAGCCGCGGCCTTGACCCGTTCCGGTGCCTCCGGATCGTTGAGACCGCGTTGGATCCAGTCCGGCTGCTTGTAGTTGCATCTGGTTGTCGGCGTGGTCGTCGAGACGACGACCGGCGCGAACACCGCGGGGAACGCCGCCGAGGCCGCCACCGCATCGGCGATACGAAGCTTGTCGAGATCGCTGCAGATGGCCGCGAAGCGGTCGTAGGTGAAGCCGAAGGCCGTGCCGTTGTAGATGTCGGATGCGTGGATCCAGACCAGCGGGGCGCCGGGACGTCTAAAGGCGCTGTAAGTGGCACCGTCGAACAGGTTCCTGTCCAGCCACGCAGCAAAGGTGCTGCGGTCGTTGACGCCGCCTTTCCACAGCCGCGCCAGATTGGCCGGAGCGAGCTTGGCGGTGTGCAGCGAGCTCTCGGCATCGCGCAGCAAGAAGCGCTCGCGAAGCTCGCGGTAACCACGCCCTTTGTAGCCGAGAAAGGCCGCCGTCACCGCACCGCCAGAAACGCCGCCGACGACGCTCACGTCGTCGATCAGCGTATGCGCTCGCCCGCCGCTGCCGACCACGACATCGTCGAGCGCCTGAAGCACGCCATAGCTGAAGGCGGTGGCGCGCGTGCCGCCGCCAGAGAAGGACAGCGCGACCACGGTCGACCCGTCGGCGGGAGCATCGGGAATGTAGTCCGGCGAGCCAGGCCCGACTTGCGTCACATGGGTGTTGATGGGCTCGACATCATTGGCGACACATCCGGCCAGCAGCGCTGCTGCCAACACAAGCAAGCCCACACGCCAACGCATCGAGGTCCCCCCGATCGCCCGTTCCCGGCCTCAGTCTATGCGCAGGAGGCAGAGCAAGGCAACGGCCAGCCCCGGGGTCCTTCACCTCAAGCGTTCCGGCGGTACCCCTCCAGTTCCGGATCGAGATCCACCTTCACTCCATTGGTGAAGACGCAGGTCGCCACCATGATGCCGGCGAAGGCGACGAGGTTGACGAGCAACGTTTCGTCGTAGCGGGCCTTGAGCGCGGCCCAGGTCTCGTCGGCAACGGCATTGGCGTCGGCGGCGAGCGCCCTGCCGAAGGACATCAGCCGCGCTTCGTCGGGGCTGGGTTCAATCAGATCCGGATCGAGGCCGGAATCGATCAGCGCGCGACGGAAGAAGGTGACCGGGACCTCGGCGCGCATCGTCTCGGCGATCGCCTTCGAAAACAGCCAGATCGCCCGGTCTTCGAGCGTCGGACGCAGGAGATCGCGCAGCGTGAACCATTCGGCATAGATGCGGTGCGCGGCCGGCGAGTGAAGCAGGATGCGCTTCATGTTGGTCATGCGGCCGCGCAGCGCAAGCTCCCGATCATGGTCGGCGCGGATTTCGTCGGAGGCGGTCGCATAGTCGATCGCAGAGAGATGCGCCACGCCCCTCACCCCAGCATCGCGTGCAGCGCCGGCGCGCCGCGCAGCGTGTTGGAGACGGTGCAGATCGTCTCGGCGTCCTCGACGATGCGCTGCTTGGTCGCCGCGTCGAGGTCGCCGGCAATCTCCAACCGGATATTGAACCTTTCCACCCGCGACGGCTCGTCCTTCGCCTTCTCGCCGCCGACATCCGCCCTCACCTCGCCAAGCCGGTCGGCGACGCCGAGGCGGGTGGCGGCGATGCGGGCGCTCAGCACCACGCAGGCGGCCAAGGAGGCATAGAGCAGGTCGAGCGGGTTGAAGCCCGGCGCGCTGACCGCAGTCACCACGTCGACCGTGCCGCCGGTTGGCGTCGTTACCGCCGGCAAGCCGCCCGGCGGCAGCACGGCGCAGGCGCCGGTAGCACGGGTTCTGATCTTCAGCTCGCTCATCGAAAGTCCTTCGTCCGGTTTGGAGGCCATTGATAGCGGACGGGAATTTATCTCGGCAACCATCCAGGGTGCAGCTGCGGTTCTCTTCGTGCGAGGAAATGTGCGTGGAGGGCGGATTTGCCGCGTACCGGCTTGGCAATTTGGCTCCGCCAGTCAACTATCCGTGGCAACGCGCTGCCGGGCCAATGGCAAACGGGATTGAGGGTCATGACACCACGGAGATTTGCCACGCTCGCCGCTCTCGCCGTCGCCGTCCTTTGGCCCGCCGCCGGCCAGCCGGCAGATGGCGTCCATCCTGGCCCGATGTCACGCACGCAAGCCTTCGCACGCGCCGAAGCACTGACAGCGATCGGGCGAAGAATGTTCTTCGACCCATCGCTGTCGGCTTCGGGCAGACAGGCCTGCTCGTCCTGCCACGATCCCAACCACGCCTTCGGTCCGGCCTCCGCCGCGCCGGTCGAGATGGGCGGGCCGAACCTCGACCGGCCTGGCCTGCGCGCGGTGCCGTCGCTGCGCTACCTGCAGGCGGCGCCGGCCTTCACCGAGCACTTTTACGACTCCGAGGACGAGGGCGACGAAAGCGTCGACAATGGCCCGACCGGCGGATTGACTTGGGACGGGCGCGCCGACCACGGCAAGGACCAGGCGAGAATCCCGCTGCTGTCGCCGTTCGAGATGGGCAACAAGGATGAAGCCGCCGTGGTCGCCGCCTTGCGCAAAGCGCCCTATGCCGACGCGTTCAAGGCGGCGTTCGGCGCGGATATTTTCGACCATCAGCAGGATGCCTTCGACGCGGCGGTCGAGGCGCTCGGCACCTTCGAGCAGAGCAGCGCCGACTTCTACCCCTATTCCAGCCGCTACGACGCCTTCCTTGCCGGCAAGGCGCAGTTGACCGCGCAGGAGTTGCGCGGCCGTGCGCTGTTCGAGGACGCAAACAAAGGCAATTGCGCGAGCTGCCATCTGAGCGAGCCGGCAAATGACGGCGAGCCGCCGCAATTCACCGATTACGGCCTGATCGCCATCGCCGTGCCGCGCAACCAGGCGATCCCGGCCAACGCCGATCCCAATTATCTCGACCTCGGGCTGTGCGGGCCGCTGCGGGCCGACTTCAAGGGCCGGAGCGAGTATTGCGGCCTGTTCAAGACGCCAACCCTGCGCAATGTCGCGCTGCGCAAAAGCTTCTTCCACAACGGCTATGTCCACTCGCTGCGCGAGGCGGTCGCCTTCTACGCCACTCGCGACACAGATCCCGGCCGCTGGTATCCGAAGAACGCGGACGGCACGGTCGAGAAATTCGACGATCTGCCAAAGGCCTACTGGGGAAACCTCAACACCGACCCGCCCTTCAACGGCAGGAAACCAGGCGAGAAGCCGGCGCTGACCGACGCCGAGATCGACGACATCGTCGCCTTCCTCGGCACGCTGACGGACGCGGACCAGGCCGGGCAGTAGGGCGGCTGAAAGCTCACCGCGGACTTCCCCGGCCAAAATAATCGGTGGACGCGTCTTGTTTGTGTGGCTTCAGTCACAGACCGACAGAAAGCATCTGCTACATTAGCATCTCGTCAGAGCGGGGGCTCAAATGAGATTCGTAGCGGTGCAAGAACCGCCTCATCATAGCTGGGCGGTGTTCGACATGGCCAATGACAAGCCCGCCGATCATGCCGGGCGCGCGCTCATCGGTCTCACGTCGCACGAAGCCCGGCGGTTCGCCGCCGCGGCCAACGACGAAGCGGGGTATCGGGAAACCAACGCGCTGGGGTCGCATCCAGGCGGATAAGGCATGGCACTGACGGTTCGCAATTGGCCGGGAAACGACAAGCGAACAAGCGGTTGAGACGGCGTGCTGCCAGATCGATTCAAGCCTCACCCGGCCGGCGCGTAGCGGTTCACCACCATGCCGCAGGCATAGGCCTTCGAGCCGGTGAGCTTCAGCCTGGCGAAGCCCGCCTGATCGAAGATGCGACGGCCGGCCCCCAGCACCGCCGGGTTGATGAAGAGCTGGAACTCGTCGACCAGCCCGGCGGCGATCAGCGCCGAGGCGAAGCCGGCGCCGCCGAACACGGCAATGTCGCCGCCTTCGCCCGCCTTCAGCGCATTGATCTCGCGCGGCAGATCGCCGCTCGCGACCCTGGTACGCTCCCACCGCGACGCCTTCAGCCTGTCGCTCAGCACCACCTTGTCAGCTGCGATGATACGTTGGGCAAAGGCATAAAAACGGTCTCGCGGAAATTTCCTCGCCGCATTGCCCCAGTGATTGAGGTAGCCCTCCTCGGCCATCTTGCGGCTGAGCAGAATCGTGTCGACGGTTGCGAACACGGCATTGAAGTCCTGCTTGAGCTCGTCGTCCCAGTCGCTCTCGTCGCCCCATTCCCAAAGCTGCCAACGACGGTTCTGGTCGGCGCCGACGAAGCCGTCGACCGACATCTGCATTTGGAGGATGAGCTTTTTCATTGCGCGGTCCTCTCGCATCTCCAAACACGGTTTACTTTTGAAATCATTTGACGCACGGAAGGAATGCTGTCAATTGAAAAGTGATTTACAAATGGAACTAACTTCATGTCGACGAAGGAAAGGTCCGGCTGCCCGATCAGCCTGTCGCTCGAGCTCATCGGCGACCGCTGGACGCTGCTCATCATCCGCGACCTGGCCTTCGCCGGGAAAAGGCATTTTCGCGAGTTCCTGCAGTCGGACGAAGGCATCTCGTCGCGCACGCTGGCCGAGCGGTTGCAGACCCTGGTCGACGAAGGCGTCCTCACCCGCAGCGACGACCCGACCCACAGGCTGAAAGCGATTTACCGGCTGACCGAGGCCGGCATCGACCTTTTGCCGATACTCGCCACGCTTGGCGCCTGGGGCAGCAAATATCGGAAGGCGGATGAGGATTTGGCGCGGGTTGCCAAGGAACTCGCGGCAGGCGGCCAGCCGGCGCTGGAGCGGATGAAAAAGAGGTTGAGGAAGGAGCATTTGGGATCCCGCCCGCAGGTTCCGTTTCCAGTCTATGCTCCCCTGCGCTAGGCTCCGCCTGAACAGGATCGACCGCCATGATCGTCCAGGCCTGCATCAACGGCGCCCGCGCCGCGGATTTCCACCCCGCCCTGCCGCTCGACCCGGATGCCATGGCACGCGACGGCGCGGCCTCGGTTGCGGCGGGTGCCGCCGAACTGCATGTGCATGCGCGCGGCGCCGACCGGCAGGAAAGCCTTGCCCCGGAAGCGATGGACCGGACGGTGACGGCGCTGCGCCGCGCCTGCCCCGGCACGCTGATCGGCGTTTCGACCGGCGCCTGGATCGAGAAGGACGACAGGCGCACGATTGCCGCCATCGCCGGCTGGCATGAGCTGCCCGACTACGCCTCGGTCAATCTCAGCGAGGCGGCGGCGCCCGAAGTGATGGAAGCGTTGCGCGACCGCGGCGTCGGCATCGAGGCCGGGCTGGCGTCGATCGGCGATGCGCTCAGGCTGGCCAGCCTCGATCATGGCCGCCGGGTGTTGCGCGTGCTGATCGAGATTTCGGAGCAGACGCTGGAGGAGGCCTTTGCCGTCGCCGACGGCATCGAAAAGCTGCTGCAACGCGAAGGCATTCACCGCTCGATCCTGTTGCATGGCGAGAACGCGACCGTGTGGCCCTTCGTCGAGCGGGCGGCGGTGCGGAAGTTTTCGACCCGTGTCGGGCTTGAGGACGGCAAAGAGTTGCCTGATGGGACGGTGGCGGACGGGAATGCGACGCTGGTGAAGGCGGCGGTGAGGATCTACCGCCGGGCGTGACTTGGTTCCTCGCCTCATGGGGAGGACCCAAGGCCAAAAGTCAGCCGAACTTCGTCAGCGGCTTGGCGGTTATCTCGACCCATTCGCAGCGCCGGCTGCGGTGGTAGAAGGATTGGAAGGGCGGCGGGAACGACGGATCCGCGAACGTCCCTACCGGAATCGCAGTAAGGCCGGGCTGCGTGTCGATGCGGTAGTGCACCGTGGTCCCGCAATCAGGGCAGAAGCTGTAGGTTATCTGCCCGCCCTGCTCGCCGGTGCGCGTGAACTGCAGCGCGCGCCCGTCTATCGTCACATCGGCCTCGGCAAAGCGCACATTGTAGCTGAAGGCGCTGCCTGTGCGCCGCTTGCAGTCGAGGCAATGACACACCGAGATGCGCACCGGCTCGCCCGCGCAGGTGGCCGACAGCTGACCGCAGGAACATTCGGCGCGTCGCGTGACCATGCTGGCTCCTTTCGACCGAGTCTCGGCACCTTATGCAGTTCGGCGGCGCGGTGAAAGCACCTATCCGCCGAGCGTCGCCTACCCCTGCCAGGCCGTCAGATCCGCCAGTATCCGCGCCTTCACCGCCGGGTCGGCGTAGCTCGCATGCACCGATGTCGCGGCGAGCTGGCGGATTATTTCAGTTTCCCAGGCGAAGGTCTCGGCGCAGGCGGCGTAAGAGGCTTCGAGCGTCGTGCCGAGCAGCGCCGGATCGTCGGTGTTGATGGAGACGGGAACGCCGGCTTTGCGCAGAGCGTCGATCGGATGCTCGGCAAGCGAAGGATAGACGCCGAGCGCGATGTTGGAGATCGGGCAGACGCCGAGCGGAATTCGCCTCTGTGCGAGCAGGTCGACCAGAGCCGGCTCCTCGATCGCGCGAACGCCATGGTCGATGCGATCGGCGCCAAGCAGCTCGATGGCGTCGCGAACGCCCTCGGGACCGCTCGACTCGCCGGCGTGGACGGTGCGTCGCAATCCGGCCGTGGCGGCGCGGCGGAACGCCTCGGCGAAGCGCGGACCGGTGCGCCCGGCGGCCGCCTCGTTGCCGTCGATCGAAAGGGCCACGACGCGCCGGTGCCTGATCCTGCTCAGCAACTCCACCAGTTCGATGGCGTCCTCGGCCGACTGTGTGCGCAGCAGGCTAACGCAGAGCCCGACCGGCGGGTATCCATCCTGCTCGGCCGCCGCGAACCCGGCATCGAAGGCGTCGATCATCCCGGCGATGTTCCGGTGCCAGTGCGGCCAGTGGGTCGGGTTGACGATGACATCGGCATAGCGCACGCCGCTCTTGGCCATGCGCCGCGCAAATTTATAGGCGGCGATGGCCAGCTGCTCGCGCGTGCGAAACGTGCCGCACAGCCAGTCGAGCATTTCGAGGAAGCTCTTCAGATCATGCGCCTCGAAGAGCCTGTCGCGCGGCGCGCGCAGCGGCATGCCAGCCTCCGCGCAATTCCTGATCACGTCGTCGGCCTCGAAGCAGCCCTCGACATGGATGTGCACTTCGGCCTTCGGCAACCCGATATAGTCGGTCAATGAAGCCTCCCGAGCTTTGTGGCCGCATCAAATCACGAAAGGCGAGATCAAGGCTTCAAGAAATGATTGAAAGATTTGTGTGTGATGGCCGCCAGTCTTCCCCCGTTGCGGGCCGTTGCGGGGGAGATCGGCAGGTTGGGCCTCACTGCGTGTCCGCGTGGGCTCTCAGCTCGGCGCGCTTCTCGTCCGACACCACCGCCAGATCCAGCACCTTCTGCAGACCCGCCGCATGGCGGAAATTGGGCTCGGCCTGCACGCCGCTTTTCACCGCCTCGACGAAGCGCTGGTAGTTGGTCGGCACGGTGCCGGCGTCGAGCTCTTCCCATTTGGCGTCCTCGACATTGGCACCGATGCAGCCCTTCAACATCGAGCCATTGAGATTGTGCACCACCTCGATGCCGCCCTTGTCGCCATAGATGCGCAGCCTGAGCTCGTTGAGATGGCCGCTCGCCCAGCGGCTGGCATGCACCACGCCGAAGGCGCCGTTGGCGAAATCGAGCGTCATGGCGAAGCTGTCATTGGCGTCGAGCTGGTAGTCGCCGATGCGGTTGCCCGGCGCCTTGTCGAAGGCGCGCAGCCGACAGAATACGTGGTCGATATCGAGGGCGGCGCCATAGCTGGCGAAGTCGAGGATGTGGATGCCGACGTCGCCGAGCACGCCGTTTGAGCCGTGGCCGCGCGAGAGCCGCCAGAGCCACTTGGGGTCGCTTCGCCAGTCGCCCCAGAATTTCGATACCAGCCAGCTCTGCAGATAGGAGGCCTCGACGTGTCGCACCGTGCCGATCTCGCCGGCCTGCACCATTTGCCGCGCCTTCTGCAGCGGCGCGACGTTGCGGTAGGTAAGGTTGACCATGTTGACGACGCCGGCGGCTTCCGCCGCCTCGGCCATCTCGCTTGCCTTGCCGAAATTTTCGGCCAGCGGCTTCTCGCACAGCACCGGCTTGCCGGCGCCGATCAGCGCCATGGTGGTCGGGTGGTGGATGCGGTCGGGCGTGACATTGGCGACCGCGTCGAAACCGCCCCAGTCGAGCGCCGCCTCCAGCGAGGTGAAGCGCTTCGCGATCTTGTAGGCGTCGGCATATTCGCCGACGCGGGCCGGATCGACATCGACGGCACCGACGATGTCGACGCCTTCGATGGCGCCGAAGCGGCGGGCATGCTCCTGCGCCATCCAGCCGGTACCGAGTATCAAAAGCCGCATTTTGCTCCTCCAGAGGAATTGGTTCGATTCAATGATATTAGGCGGACGATCTAATTGTTGCTTGCACGCAATCCCAAACAGAAAACGTTTTAGCGGAAACCAGCCTCGCCGGGCGCATGCAGCTTGCCGCCGCGTTCGACGATCGGCTCCAGCGCCTTCTCCACCGGCACGTTGGGTGCTTTGAGGATGGCGGAATTCCTGCCCTGCGGGTTGTGCGCCCACTTCACTGCGTTGCGCAGCACCTTGTGCACGGTCGCGTCGTGGTAGGTCGGATAGGTTTCGTGGCCCGGGCGGAAGTAGAAGACATTGCCGGCGCCGCGCCGGTAGGTAAGGCCTGAGCGGAACACCTCGCCGCCCTGGAACCAGGAGATGAAGACTGTCTCCAGCGGCTCCGGCACGGCGAACTGCTCGCCATACATCTCCTCGTTCTCGAGCTCGAAAAACTCGCCGATGCCTTCGGCGATCGGGTGGCTGGGGCTCGTCACCCAGAGCCGTTCGCGCTCACCGGCCTCGCGCCATTTGAGCGTGCAGGGCGTGCCCATCAGCCGTTTGAAGATTTTCGAGAAATGGCCGGAGTGGAGCACGATCAGTCCCATGCCTTCGAAGACGCGGCGTGCGACGCGCTCGACCACATCGTCGGCCACCGCGCCATGGTCCTTGTGACCCCACCAGACGAGCACGTCGGTCTCGGCGAGGCGGGATTCAGGCAACCCATGCTCCGGCTGCTCCAGCGTCGCGGTCGAGGCGGAGATCGCCTTGTCGGCGTTGAGCGCGTTGGCGATGGCCGTGTGCATGCCTTGCGGATAGATGCCGGCGACCACCTCATTGGTCCGCTCATGGATGTTCTCGCCCCAGACGACAGCGCGAATTGTCATGGATTGCCTCGTGATGGTGAGAGGGTGGAGCCGCCCGGCGCAATAGATAGCGTCTTCGGCCGGCATTGGAAGCGGATTTTGCCCTTCGCTCCGCTGCACATTACGACGAGCCCGAAAGCATCGTTGGCGAACAACCACATACGCCTGTATGCTTCCGCTTTGATTCAACCACCTCCACCCAATTGGCAACCGTCCTTTCCCGTGCGCAATATCAGCTATGGGCGAAGTGCTTATAGGGGCGGCGATTTTTGCATGTCTGGCCGGGGCGTCGCTGGTCAGCCTGATGGTGCATGAGCGCTTCCCTGCTCACCACCTTGGCGACGATACCAGCGCGGTGGTGCGGCTCGCCGCGAACCTCTTCATGGTGATGTCCTCGCTGGTCCTCGGCCTGATGATCAACTCGGCCAAGAACACGTTCGAATCCATCAACGTCAACGTCCACACCTTCGCCACCGATCTCATTCTGCTCGACAGAACGCTCCGACACTATGGACCGGAGGCGGACGGCGCCCGGCAATCGCTCACCGCCTATGTGCAGCGCGTCGTCGATACCTCGACCGCCGACAGCGACACGACGGTCGTCCCAAACAGGCTGTCGGAACTGCTGCTCAATCAGGTCGGCGATATCGTGGGCGGATTGACCCCTGCGAACGCCAGGCAGACCGCCGCGCAACAGGCGGCGACACAGCAGCTGCAGAAGGTGATCGCGCAGCGCTGGATCCTGGCCGAGCAGTCCGAGGGTGCCATCCCCGCGCCGCTGATCGCGCTGCTCGTTGCCTGGCTGACGCTGATCTTCGCCAGCTTCGGCTTCCGAGCACCGTGCAATGGAACCATCATCTTCACGTGCCTCATGTCGGGAGCGCTGGTGGCCGCGGCAATCTATCTGATCATCGACATGGACAGCCCTTTCTCCGGCCCGATCCAGGTCTCGCCGGCGCCCCTGCAGAGGGCGCTGGCGGAACTGACGCAGTGAAGGTCAGGCACGACCGAACATCTCGATCAACAGCTTCGCCGCTACCGCCGCGCCGTCGGCGCGGACCAAACGGGCAACCTCGCTCGCACGGATGCGGGTTTCGGGCGCCAGCGCCGTCTCCATCGCCGCCGACAATGACCCCGCTGTCGGAACCGGGCCGTCATGAGCTGCGCCGATGCCGAGCTCGGCCACCCGCCGCGCCCAGTACGGCTGGTCGCCGATCTGCGGCACCACCAGTTGCGGCGCTCCTGCCCGCGCGGCGGCGACGGTCGTTCCGGCACCGCCGTGATGCATGACCGCGGCGACGCGGCGGAACAGCGTCTGCTGGTTGACATCGCCGACGGCGAAGCAATCGTCCCGGTCGTCGGTAAGGCCAAGCTCGGCCCAGCCACGCGCGATCACCGTGCGCCGGCCCTTGGCACGGACCGCCTCGATGGCCGCACGGCCGGCCTCCTTGGCCACGGCAATGGAGCCGAAGCCGACATAGACCGGAGGCGGGCCGGCTTCGAGGAATGCCTCCAGCCCGTCGGGCAGCGGCCGCTCGTCGGCCAGGATCCAGGCGCCGGTCTGCCTGGCATCGGTCAGGTCCGATGGCAGCCACGGCCCGAGCGCTGGGTCGCAGGCGAGCAGGACCGGATCGCCGTAGACATAATCGCGGACATTCTCCGCCGCAGGCAATCCGAGCGACGCGCGCCAGCTGTTGATCGCTTGGCCGAACAGCGCGTTCTTGGTCGCGATATCCGTCTCCCACAGCAGCCGGTTGTCGGTCACCCCGGCTGGAAGCGGATGTCCCGGATATTCATGCGGCCGGTTGTGCACCGACGGCAGCCAGATCGGACAGAAGGTGGCAAGGATGTAGCGCATGTGCCGCTGCCCGGCGACCAGCCGCGCGGCGGCACAGGACGGAAACAGGCCGCAGGCCACCACGGCATCGCAGCCTTCGGCGGCCGCCATGAGCGTATCGTATTGCCTGGCGAGGATCTCGGCCGCCTGGCCGGAGATGAGCGCGGCCACGTCCTTCGGCGATTCCGATGCCCTGCGCCGCGTCATCTCCTTTACCCATTCGCGCACCGGTGCGAAGGCCGGCACCAGCTCCACACCGGCACGGGCGCACAGCGCTGCAAATTCTTCATCGCCGGGGACACTCACCCGCACCTCGGCGCCGAGCGCCTGCAGTCGCTCGCCCAGCGCCACCACCGGCTCGACATCGCCGCGCGAACCGTAAGTCGACAGTAAAATCCGCATGCAAACTCCCTTTCCTAAACTGAGGTCAAGGGCAGCGTACATACGGCATTGCCGGGGGCTTGCCGCAAGCCCGGGCTGCGCCATATATGCTTTCTGGGAGAGGGAGTTCTCCCTTTCCTCATCCGCAATTCGATGGAACCGGTCACTGCCGCTGTTGCAAGAGACGTGGCGAAGACATCAAGCGCGTGCGTCGACCGCGCCGCGCGTCAACGGCGGTAAAGACCGCAAACCGTCAAGAGATCAAAGGCAGCCTACCGGCAACAAGCTGCTGCCGGCATAGTGGCGGGCGGGGTCAGCCCTGGCGGCCTTCCTGGGCGACCTGGGTGGGCGACCCGTTCAGGCGCGGCACAACGACCAGGCGCTTGATCTTCCCCTTCTTGAAGGCAGAGAGGAAGCGGCCATAATCCTTGAAGGCCACGCAGCCGCTGGATTGGGCTGGGGCGCCGCGCAGCAGATAGGTATGGGCGAGCAGACCGTTGCGGTTATATTTGTTCCTGCCGCTGGTCGGCGTCAGCCGGATGGCCTCGACGCCGTGGAAGCGCGATTCACGCAGCGACAGATTGTAGGTGTCGGGCGGCGTCGGGCCGGAATTCTTGCGGTTGGCGAAGCGCGGCTGGTCGGCCATGGCGCCCTTCCCCGAATGCGCCTCCAGCTTGGAGCCATCGGGCATGTAGACCGTCGCCGTCGAGATGTCATAGACGGCGACGCCATTGCCCGTCGAAGGACTGTTGAACAGACCCCTGAAGGCGTTGCCGAGACCGCCGCGCTCGGGCGTGTCCGGCTTGGCGTAGGCGAGCATCTCGGAGGCTTGCGCCTTGCTGCGCTTGGCCGGCGCGGCCTCAATCGGCTTCGCACCCTGCACACCCGGAAGCGCCTGGTCGGAGCTCCTCAGCGAGCGCGGCGTCTGCGCACCTTCGGCGGAGTCGACAACGGTCGGCTGCGGCTTGGCCGGCTGCGGTTTGGCCGACTCCGGTTTGGCAATTTGGGGCCTTGCCGCCTGGCTTGCCTGCGGCTTGGCCGGTTCCGGCTTCCTCGCGGCATTCTGTTCAGGCTCTTCCGTCACGCGCTCGAGGGCGGTGCGCGGCCTCAAACCAGGCACTGCGATGCTGTCGGGCAAACCATCCTGCGGCGGCAGCGAAGCGACCTGCACTTCAGCTTTTCCGTCGTCGCCGGAAGCGCCGGCCGTCATCTCAGGCGCGTCGCCGCTGGCGAGCGCGACGGCGGTCGGCACGTCGACCGTCTCTTCGGGCATGACATTGGCAAGCGCCAGCGCCAGTTCGGACGCGCGCTGAACGTCGACCTGATTTCCGCCAAAGCGTGACTCGGCCGGGCCGCTCAAGGTCAGCCCACTCCGGGCCGAACCGCTGTCGGCCGCGCCGCCGAAGCGGCTTGCCGACGGCAAGCTCGCCAGCAGGACCGGAGCGTTCTCGGCGCGCCGGAAGGCATCGGCCAGTTTCTGCGGCGAAAGCCCGGCGCGCTTGATGACGCTGTCGAAACGGTCGGCGACGTCCGCGGCGGAAGCCGCGACAACCTTCTCATGCGATACGCTATCCGGTGCCGGTTTCAGCCGCGCGGCCTTGCCGTCATGCACCAAGCTGGAGGGGTTTGGCGTGGAGCTCGCAAAGCTGGCTGCGAGACTGAGGCAGCCGGCATCGCAGCCGCGGGTGAGCGAGCCCGTCTTGTGCGCACCGTTCGCGGCAAGGCGCGGCGCCCAGGCGTTCGCGACCTTGCGGCGCTGGTCGCCAAGCACGATGCTATGCGGCGCAAGCAGGCTCTGCGGCAATCCGTTGGAGGCGGCGGTGAGCGAGGTACTCACGGAATAGAGGCCGGCCATGGTCGCGACCGACCACAGGGCCAGGGCAGCGCCGACAGCAGGCACCACAACCCAACGATGACCACCAGATTTCTTCGAAGTTACCCCCTCTTCAGGAGCGTCACCCCGGTTCTTCAAACGCAAAAACGCCATACGACCACTCTCAATCGGCATGCCGGTTTGCGGACCTGGCACCCGTCACGATCACAGTTCGCCTGGTGCCCCCTGCACCTTCACGCGTCTGTTGCCGATTGATTCAAAAGATGGACAAAGATGGTTAACCAATCCCTCCACCAATCGCCATTGTGGCGACGGTCCATACGAAAAAAGAGCCCTCCATGGTCTGCGCCACGGTAAAAATGCTCTCCCTCAGCCGCTTTGCTGCCCGTTTTTGCGGGCCGAGTCAAGCAAGCGCGAAGGTTCTACCCTTTCGGGCGATCGCCAGCTAAGAACGGATTGAGGTTAAAAAACGGCAGGAAGAGCCTGGCGCGACCAGCTGCGGCATCTCTTCCAGGGCGGCAGATCGCAACGTCAACCCCGATGCGGGAAGACAGCCTTCGCCGCGCCAGACAATCAAGGACGGAGCTGTCGAGCCGGATTGCGTCGCGACGGTGCGGTGCGGCGCTCCGCAAGCGATTGCAACAACTCCGCTTCGGCGCTGAAGCCGTTTTGGAAGGCTTCGAGCACGTCGGAGGCAAGCTGTTCTCTTTCGCCCCCGTCTTTTAACGCCAGACGGCGATCGTTGCACAACTGATCGAATACTTTCTGGAGGAGCTCCAGCTCGACTGGCGTGAATATTCCGCTGTGTTTGGTGAAAGCCATGACGCCTCCCTGCCCCTTAGATGGGCGAAAGCGCGATCTACTCTTTCAAGCGTCCGTGTGCCTCGTCTGGGTGCGGACGACAAGGCATCCTACACCTTTCCGGCCGGCCTATCGATTCCGTCGTAGTCGTAGATCGGACTGTTCAAGCTGAACCCGCTTCCGTCGGCCAACGTCGCTTGGAGCTGTTCAACCTTTGAATCGCTTGCCCAATCCAGCCGATTGTTTTTATACAGCTTCCAGCGAAATCCTGGAGCTGCTTCAATCCCCGGCAAACGGGCGCATTCAGCGCATTTGGTCCGAATCGTCGGCAACGCCGACGTGATGCCGATAGACCATTCCCCAACCCTTCCAGCCGGTGAACAGAAGGATGAGGACAACGATCAGCGACAGGACAAGTCCAACCGGCACTACCGCTGCCTCCGCGTCGGCATACCGCGAGTACCAGTTGTAAAGTTCGATGAGAACGACGACCACGTTGCCGCCGGCGTGAAGCCATGCGTCTTGGAGATTGCGGATCTGGGTGTCCCCCAGGACATCGGTCAAGCCGGCAAGAGCCGCCAGCACGGCCATGGTCAGACCGGCCCCCAGCAGCCAGAGCGTAGCGGTGACCCAGCCCGGATTACCGGTTCGCCAGAAGATAAGGTCGCAAACGAAGGTCGCGACGAAGAAGGCGATCGGGAACGGTATCAGCATTGCATGAACAGGATGGCCGGCAATGCTTGCCGTGCTGTGCGGATTGCGAGGGATCGTGTGCTGGACCATCGTAGGGCCTCCTCGAGGCGTGGCGAGCGCCGCCCTCAGGCCACCTCACAACGCATCAGGGGCTCGGCGGCAGAAAGCCGGATATATGCAAACTCCGGTTGAGCCGGAATGTTCCATAACCCGACTGCGCTGCGCGGAACGGAATTCACGCACCGCTATAGGCGCGTATGCCAGTGTGGGCTCGACTCGAAAGCGAGCTGAACGATAGTGTGCTCTTGGCGCGCGCGATCCAATGCCACGCATCCCGGCGGTGGCTTATTGTCACGGCACTCTTCTTCGCAACGAAATCCAAGCCAGGGATCGGCAAAACTGGAGCAGCAACGGATTACGCCACTTCGGTGATTGCGGACAGGCACGGCAGCGGTGAGGTCGCCGCCAAAATTCAGTCGACATCATCGTGGCTGAACTCTAGGCCAACCTATCGAGCCAGGCGCGCATCGGCCAAACCAGGGACAGGTTTTGTCTTGCCGCTGAGCCGCGCTCCAAAGGTGAGCGTGCGTGGAAAATTGCGGACGACTACCTCCATCAACGCGACGCCGCCGGGGCCGAGGGCTAGCCGAGCCAGGGCTTCGGCGGCTAGGACCCGCGTGGAGAATAATCTTCGCCAGACCGCCTCGTAGCGTTTGCCGGCCGCTTCCCGTCCCGCCCGCCCGCTCGCCGCCCCGCAGAGTTCCTGAGCCACAAGCCAGCCGGACTGAAGCGCCATCGATATCCCCTCGGCGATAATCGGATGCGACTCGCCTGCGACATTGCCGACGCGGAAGATGTCCGCTTCGTAGCCTGCGCGGATGCCCGGCCGGATCGGGCCTGCGGCGAGCCACGGACCGTCAAGACGGGCATCCGCCAGCGCGTCCCGTGCGCCCCGGCATGTCGCCCTGATGTGACGCTCGACGGCTTCGGCCGCCGGAACATGGCCGCCGCGTTCGCGGGTAAGGCTGCCGCGCAGCCGGGCAAGCACGTCGCGCCTAATGCAGCACGAGATCGATAGGCGGCCACGGTCGGCGAGCACCATGCCGCCGTAGCCGCCGGGAAAAGTGAGCAGCGGCATCAGATCGGGCGGCAGCGCCGACCCGGTGAAATGTGCCTTGAACCCGAGCAGGTCCGAGGAGCGGCTTTGCTTCCCGAGCTGGCTCGGCAGCGGCCCCGGCTCCCACGAACCGTGTGCAGCGACGATTACCGATGCCCGCAGGATCATCCCCTCCTCGCCGGGACTGCCGCTTGTAGCCTGGATCCGCACCGCCTGGCGGTCGCCGTCCCCTTCGATGGCGACGGCACGGCAGGGCTGGAACACTTCCACGCCAGCCGAGCGGGCCGCGTCGAGCAGCAGCGTGTCCAATATGTCGCGGCCAAGCGCGCGGCCGAAGCCGTTTCTTGCCGCGGGTCCGGATCGCGCGCCCGGCATCGGCGCCTCGATGCTGGCATTGCCGGAAAAGAGGCCGACCCGGCGTATTTCCGGACCGGCCTCGCCGCGCCAGGCATCGCCGATACCCAGCCGGTCAAGGAGCGCGAGGTTGCTTGCCGAGATGTATTCGCCGCATACCTTGTGGCGCGGAAACGCGCTCTTCTCCACGATCGCGACAGCCCATCCGCGCCGGGCGAGCGCCAGCGCCGCCGACGTGCCCGCCGGGCCGGCGCCGATGATGATCGCATCGTGGGTGGATGCGCGCTTCACGGCTTATCCCTGGGCGCATCCCCGACCTGGATCGCCGAGGCCCCGACAAAGACATGCGAGAAAGGCCCTACGCGCCGTTCCTCGAGCGGGTTGCCGCCGGCGGCAGCCCAAAGATCGGAAAGCTCGTGGCCGCGAAAGCCGGCGCGGACGCTTTCAACCGCATCATGTCGCGTGACGTCGTTGACGCCAATTGCCGGCAGAAGCCGGGCCGCGACCAGTGCAAAGCCCGCCCGCAGCGGTTCCGTCGCCAGGATGAGCGGCGCCTTGGGCCGCAAAAGCGAGAACAGGCGAAGCAGTGCAGCATCGTTGAAATGATGCAGGAACAGGTTGACCGTGATCGCGTCGAAGGCCCTGCCATCGGCCCTCTCCGCCCAATCGAAGACATCTGCGGTGATGGTTTCGACCCTCCATCCCAGCCCGGCGAAATCCGCCGCGAGCTTCGGCGTGGCGAGGCGGACGCGATCGAGCATCGTCAGCTCCACCTCGCGCCAATCGCGTGCCATGCGCCACGCCACCTTGAGCATGAAGGTGCCGTCACCGGCGCCGATCTCCAGGATGCGGCCCGGCGGCCTCGGCAAAAATTTCCGCATGAGCAAAGCCATGATCGGCGCCTGGAACATCAGCGCGTTGATGCGGGCGAGATCGCGGCGCGAGCGGATTGCCCGCGCATCGTCGGCCGCGAGCCCGTCCAGGATTTCCGGAACGAGGCTGCGTTCAGCGAGCGCACTCATGAAACGGTCCTGAACAGCATGGTCTCGGCCGTCAGCCCGGGCCCGAACGACATGCCGCAGCCGAGCAGCCCGCCCGGCTTCTTCAGCATCTTCTCCATCACGAACATGACGGTTGGCGACGACATGTTGCCATATTGGCGAAGCACCTCGCGCGAGGGCTCGAGCGCGGCGGGCTCGAGTTCAAACGCCCTTTCGACGGCGTCGAGAATGCTGCGGCCGCCGGGATGCACAGCCCAGAGGTCGATCGCTTCCGGCGCCCGGCCTGCGAGGATCGCGTCCCGGTTGCTGCGCAGGGCTTCCTGGACAGCGGCCGGCACCTTGCCGGAAAGAACCATGTCGAAACCTTGGTCGCGGATATCCCAGGTCATCAGTTCGCGCTGCTCGTTCGCGACGGCGCAGCGGAAGGAGTCGAGCTCGATGCCGGGCGGCTCGGCGGTGACGATGCTCGCAGCGCAGCCGTCGCCCCAGAGGCAGAAGCAGAGCAGCTTTTCCAGTTCGGTGGTTTCCCTGATGTGCAGTGTGCAGATCTCGATGTTGACCAGCAGTACCCTTGCCCCCGGATCGGAGCGTACGATGTGGCGTGCAAGCTTGAGGCCGTTGACCGCAGCGTAGCAGCCCATGAAACCGATCATCGTGCGTTCGACGCCGTCCGCAAGGCCGCAGCGCTGAACCAGGTCGAGGTCGATGCCGGGCGCGGAGAAACCGGTGCAGGTGGTGACGATGAGGTGTGTGATGCGCGAAGCCTCGTTGCCGAGATGCAGCCCGTCGACGCCCTTTTGCGCCAGCGCGGGGGCGGCCTCTGCGAACATAGCCATTCTGGCGGCCGTCCCGGGAAATGCCCCCCGCTTGAAGATCCCGCCGAGATCGACCGACGGCCCTTCGGGGTCGAGAGCCGGGGCAAAGCAGGAGAAGCGGTGGTCAATGCCGGCAAGCCCGGCCATGCGTTCGAATAGTTTCCTGCGGTCGCTGCAGAGCATGGAGGCCGCGTAGCGCAGGTAGAACTGGTGGACTTCATGCTCCGGAACCGCCGTCGCGATCCGGTTGATGTAGGCGTTAGCGGACATTTACTGTCTCCCTGGGCCTCGGCGCGGTGCGCGCTGTTGCCGGAGGGGTTCCTTGCTCAAGAGCGCGCCTTGGCATGGCAGGCGCCAAGCGCTGACTGTTGCCTGTTCGATAAACGTTTCGGAAAACCTGTTTCTTCCCTGGCGTGTGATCCCGAAACTAAAAGATTTGAAGGGGATAATAGGCAAATCAAAGTGTTACAGCCTTTTCCGCGCCCTAGCAGCAGGCAAGGATTTCGGCTCGATCACTTGCTGCCCTGCACCGTTCCGGGCACGATCAAGGCTCCCTGATCGCGCTCTGAATATCTGAAGCCGATAAAGAACAAGGCAATGATGATAAGGCCAACCGCCAGCACGATGGCGAGGGTCCTTCCCGGGTTTTCGGCAGGCGGTCTATCTAGCATGTGGTTCGCCTCCCATATCAACCTAGCGAAGGCGGGAAGGGTTCCCAGGCACGTGTAACGCTCACCCGGTCCGACATTGAACGGTATCGGCAAGGAAGCGGGAAGCGCACCCCAGCGAGCGAATAGCGACCACCGGCGATAGCTGCAAATTGCATCAATCGAATTGTGAGAAAATTAATCAGCGCTTTCTAATATTGTTGGTCACCCGGCAACGAATTCCGGTAACGGACCCATGACCAAGAACCTCGGCAACGCCAAGCCCAACGCCCCTGCGGGCGAGATAAGATCCTCGCCATTCGGCAGGATAGCGCCGGCGCTGTTCCCGCTGGCAGTCGTGGCGCTGGGCTACCTCGTGGGCAAGCAGTTCTTCGGTTTCTGATGCTGGGCAAATGTTCTGTGGAGGCGGGCCGGAGCCTCGCGCGGGCCGGTGCTCGTATTCGGCCGTTTGCGCCCCTCCCACTGCTTTGGTCCTAGGGCCTAGGTCGTTCTTGCCCTTGCATTAGTACAAGCGCATGTTCGAAGTAGCCGGCAGGCTCGCAAACTCCGGTCAGGCCCGGCCGCCGAACCCAAACACCCCCCCCAGGCTGCCGGGCCGTCGGCGCGCCTTGCAAGCAAGCCCTCCACACCACCGATCGGTCCGCAACCAGCGCTGCTGCCGCGGTGGACCTGCACGCGCTCACAATCGCTCCAAAGCGCTCGAGAGGCGTATCGTTGCGCGGACCGGGCGCCGCATCGAAGTCGAATTCTACCTAGGGTGTCCTTCAAGCTTTCAGTGTCTGGATTTTATCCATTTTGAACGGCCCTTACCGGAAATCTGTATTTTCGACATCAAGTGTGCTCGTGCCTTGCAACTATTCTCCTGCTGAGGATAATAAGCGGTTGCTTGCGGCGACCCTTCGTGCGTTAAATCGTATTGCTGTTCGAGGATGCAATTCTTAGGGCGACGAGCCTGGAGCTGCACATGGTGGCAGGCGAACCAGACAGTGTCCGCGTAAAATTCATCAACGGCCAATGGCTGGTGCGCGTCGTCGAAGGCGGCCGGCTGGCCCATCAGCTGTTCAACATCCACGCGGAAGCCGAAGCCTTCGCCGAGGAGGAACGCCACCGGCTGGGCCTGCCGGGCGAGCCGCCGGCCGCGGAGCCGGCCGAGCCAAAGCGGCGCGGCGGGCGCAGACGCTGAGCGCCCGATATCCTCAATTCGTGTGGCTTGCCATCGCCTCACCGGCAACCAGTTTGCGCTCCGCGGAAAATGCGGGAACAATCGGCGGGACGGGGAAGTGCTGCCGATGTGCAATCTTTACAACATCACCACAAGCCAGGAAGCGATCCGCCAGTGGACGCGAGCGCTGCGCGACATTTCGGGCAATCTCGAACCTTCGGTCGACATCTATCCGAACCAGCCGGCGCCGGTGGTGCGCAATGCCGCCGACGGCAGCCGCGAGCTCGCCCGGCTGCGCTGGGGCATGCCGACGCCGCAAGAACGCGTGCGCGGCAATGCCGATCCCGGCACGACCAACATCCGCAACCCCCAATATGCCCACTGGCTGCCTTATCTCGGCGTCGAGAACCGCTGCCTGGTGCCGGTGACGAGCTTTGCCGAACCCTCGCCAAAGCCCGGCGACAAGGATCCTGAAACCGGCGTGCAGAAGAATTTCTGGTTCGCGTTCGGCGAGGACCGCCCGCTGTTCTTCTTCGCCGGGATGTGGACGCCCTGGCATGGCGTGCGCAAGGTGAAGGAAGGTCCGGGCGACCACGAGCTCTACGGCTTCCTGACGACCAGGCCGAACGCGTTGATCGCGCCGATCCACGAGAAGGCGATGCCGGTGATCCTGACCACCGAGGCGGAAACCGAGCTGTGGCTGACAGCGCCGTGGTCGGAGGCGAAGACGCTGCAGCGGCCGGCGCCGGACGACGCGCTGGTGATCGTGGACAAGCCGGCGACGCAGATCAAGTTTCCGGCGGAACCGCCGGCGCAGGGGTCGTTGTTTTAGCTCCTCGCCTTCTGCAGCACCCAGATATAACCCTTGGGCGGGTGATCCTGGTCGATGAACTGGGCCTTGACCTCAGTGTCCTTGCGGCCGCAGCGCTTGCAGCGGAAGCGGATGGTTTCGAGCGGCTTGTTCCAGTCGACCACCTTGGCCACGTCGTTCGCCTTGAAGCGGCCGGCGTGGTAGCAGTGGCGGCATTCGACTGTGAGCAGCATGTTGGCCTTGGCCGCCCGGCCGACGAAGCCGCGCGGAACGGATGGCTGGATGTGAAGTGAGCTGGGGTGGCGGCTAGTTCACACGCCAGAGGAAATAAGGCCAGTCCGGCGTGTCGAAGGGCAAGGGGGTCCAGCGCGGCGACTGCATTGCCCGGTCGCTGACCACCAGGCCACCCGGTGCCATCAACGCATCGATCAACGCCGCCAGCCAGCCGGCCTGGGCGGTGTCGCGGGCGCGGTCCTCACTGCCGAAATCGGCATGGGCCAAGGCTGCGGGCGCGCAGCCGGACAAGGCGGACAGCGTTTCGCGGAACTCGCCCAGCACAAGGTCGGCGCCGGCCGGCGCCGCATCAGCCGGGGCGTGCAGGTCGCGGTCGAAGGCGATGATCCGGCGGTCCGGGAACAGCTTGCGCAGATGGCTGTAGGTGCGGCCCTTGCCCAGGCCGATCTCCAGCACCGGGCCGGGCAAGTCCCCGGTCTCCTCCGCCGCCCGCTCCAGCGCCCGGCGCTGGGTGGTGAGGCGGGCGATCATGCGGTCGAGGCGGCTGTCCATGGGCGCTCCGGGCAGGCTCGATGGTGTCGAGGGCCGCCACTGTAGCTTCGGCCAGGGACACCGTCGATCCCGAACGCGGCAAAACCAGGTCTCAGAAATAGCTCGCGTGTTGAGTGACAGCTGCTATCCCCTCGCCTTCTGCAGCACCCAGATATAACCCTTGGGCGGGTGATCCTGGTCGATGAACTGGGTCTTGACCTCAGTGTCCTTGCGGCCGCAGCGCTTGCAGCGGAAGCGGATGGTTTCGAGCGGCTTGTTCCAGCCGACCACCTTGGCCACGTCGTTCGCCTTGAAGCGGCCGGCGTGGTAGCAGTGGCGGCATTCGACTATCAGCAGCATGTTGGCCTTGGCCGCCCGGCCGACGCTGTCCATGGGTCCGGCCATTTCTCATGTCCGGTCTGAATAATCCTCAGGCAGCGGCAGCAGGTCGAGCCAGGCGGCGCGGAAATCGAGGTCCCTGCCCGCCACCGCGCTCATCACCTCATGCAGCCTCTCCACCAACCCGTTGAGCCGCCAGTACATTTCGCCGTTGGTCTTGAGATTGAGCTGCGCCGCCAGGACGGTCTGGCGCAGTTCCAACGCATCGCGAATGATCGCCTCCGCGTCCGACCGGAACAATTTGTCATAGCGGCTTTTCCGTCTGCCCAACGCGGCTCTCCGTGATCCTGAGCAACCGCCCCATCTGCTGACAAAATAGGAACCCGTTCCTCGCTGAGTCAATTCGTCGTTGACAATTTTGTTCCCTTTTTGTTCACATGCTAGTGGAAACCTGCAGAGCACCCGAGATGGATCACATCGTCAGGCTCGACAGCCGCGAGGAAGCGGCGCTTCAGGCAATCGCCGAGCGGTTCATCGCCCGCCACAAGGGCGACCCGGTGAAGGCGCTGAAGGAGATGATCGTGTTCAACGGCCATCTCCAGCAACGGCTCGACGCGCTCCAGGCTTCAAGGCTTCGTCAACGAGACGCGTCGCGACGGCGCGGCTGAGGCATGCTGCCCCGTCAGGCGGCCCGCAGTCCTTCCTTCGGACGCAGGTTCTGGTTCATGCGGAACAGGTTCTGCGGATCGTAGCGCTGCTTGATCTCGAGCAACCGGCGATAATTGCCGCCATAGGCCGCTTCGACACGGTCGATCTCATCCTCCGGCATGAAGTTCACATAGGCCGTTCCGGCAGCATGAGGCTTTGATGCTTCATAGATGTCTCGAGCCCATTCGATGCAGGCCTTGTCCATGGCCGGTTCGCGCCAGCGGGCGTGAACGTTCATGACGAAATGCGAGCTCCGCTGCGGAAACGCCGTCGCATCCGCCGGGACGCGGCCAGCGACGCCGCCGACATGGCCGAAGAATATCTCGCATTCGGGACCCGGAAGCCTGGATATCGCGGTCGTGGTGATCTCGATCGCGCTGTCGGAAAGCTCAGTGAAGTCATGGCTCTTCCAATAATTGCGGGCGCCAGGTGCGAGCAGCGGATCGAAGGCCTGCTGCCAGCCCGTGAACGGGTTGGGACCGACGACGTCGGCGATCGGCGTGCCGATGGCGCGGAGCTTTTGCGTCGCCTTTTCGCCAGCCTCGATATCGCCGCAATAGCACATGGCCAGCACCAGCACTTCCTTGCCGTGCCATTCGGCCGGCAGGAAGGGCAGCGGCGGCGCCTGCCGCATAACCACCCAGCAGGTCAGTTCGTCGGGAGCGGTTTCGAGCGCGGCGCGGTATTCCCGAAGCACCTTCCCGGCAACGGCGAAGGGATGGACGACAAGGCCCGACAGCACTTGCGGCCCGAACTGGTGAAGTTTGAACTCGAACCCCGTGACGACGCCGAAATTGCCGCCGCCGCCGCGCAGCGCCCAGAACAGGTCCGCGTTCTCGGTCTCGCTGGCGCGCAGCAGCTTGCCGTGCGCGGTCACCACGTCGGCCGAAACGAGATTGTCGATGGTGAGCCCGTATTTACGGGTGATCCAGCCGAAGCCGCCGCCCAGTGTCAGGCCGGCAATACCTGTGGTCGAGTTGATGCCGGTCGGCAGCG
Organism: Mesorhizobium sp. WSM3879; assembly: GCF_002294915.1. Taxonomy (NCBI): domain Bacteria; kingdom Pseudomonadati; phylum Pseudomonadota; class Alphaproteobacteria; order Hyphomicrobiales; family Phyllobacteriaceae; genus Mesorhizobium; species Mesorhizobium sp. WSM3879. The sequence continues at coordinate 190,502 of NZ_NSFZ01000009.1, forward strand.
CCAGTCCGAAGGCCTGTGTTTCCCGGTCGACATCGACAAGCGTGGCGCCGGGTCCGACCCAGGCGCGCCGCGCCGCGACATCGACCCGCACAGACTTCATCATGGAGAGATCGATGACGAGGCCGCCCTCGCAGATGGCGCTGCCGGCAATGTTGTGACCGCCGCCGCGCACGGAGACGAGAAGTCCGTTCTCACGGGCGAAATTCACCGCGACAACGACATCGGAGGCGCCGACGCAGCACGCGATCAGCCCGGGCCGCCGGTCGATCATGTCATTCCAGATGCTGCGCGCGCCGTCGTAGCCGGCGTCACCCTCCCGCAGCACCGTGCCGCGTATTTGCGTCGAAAGCGTTTCCAGGGCGGCGGCATCGACCGTGGTCTTGCCGCCCTCAAGGGCAGTGAAGCTCATGGCATTCATGAATTCCTCCCGTTCTTGTTGATGAGCCCCCTCCGCCCGAATTTTAGTGTGCGCTCATGTTAAGCATCCCGCAAGTTATCGCGGGCAGCGAGCCGGCCGTGCGGGCCTTGCTCAACAAACGATTGGCAAGAACGGCACGCGCCTTGCCTGCAATCTTGACGGGCAGGAATAACAGGCTTTCAATCAAGAGAGATTATCGCTGCGGATATGGGGAACGCCGCATGAAACGCATGCTGTTTGCCTGTTCGATATCGCCTGTTCTGCTATTGTCAGCGAACCGGGCGTTTGCGTTCAATTTCGGCTTCGTCAGAGTGCCGGACTGGATGGATCCTTATATCGGCGTGCTCGTTGCCGTCACCCTCTTCTTCTGGCTCGGACTGGCGGCGACAAAGCCGAGCGGCGTGCCGTTCAAGCAGGTGCGGTATGTGAAGATTTCGCCCATAGCGAATTTCTTCTACCTCGGCATGGCCTTCTTCTTCACCATCATGATGATTATGCTGTTCGCCGGCATGGGCCTGAGGCGATACGCTGAGTGGACCGGCGCAGCGTAGAGAGAGAGAGCGAAACGGGACAGATCGACGCTCTTTCGCGCCCCCTTCTGTCCTGCTGGAGATCTCCCCCTCAAGGGGGGAGATTGGCAGCTTCGGCGCCGTGCTCCTATGCCTTCACCCGCTTCAGCGCCTGCGCCATGCAGTGAATGCCGCCGCCGGTCTTGGAGATCTCGCTCATGTCGACGGCCGCCACCTCGAAGCCGCGTGCCTTCAGCTTTTCAATCAGCGTCTTGCTCGAGGTCGGCGCGATCACCCTGTCCTTGCCCAGCGACATGAAGTTGCAGCCGAGCGCCATCGTGTCCTGGAAGGGCACGTCGATGATCTCGTGGCCCTTGCCCTTCAGCCAGTCGACGATGCCGGGCTCGGTGCAGGCAAGGCAGACGGCGGTGAGCTTTTCGGCGATCGGCACCACCATCAGGTCTATGTGCACGTAGTATTCGTCGATGAAGGCGATGCGCGTCTCCCAGCCTTCCTTGTCGAACCAGGCCTGCACCTGGCGCGCGCCCTCCTCCTGCGTGCGGGCGCCGCCGCAGCCGATCAGCACCACGCCTTCCTCGATGACGTTGAAGTCGCCGCCCTCGAAGGTGCCGGCGGTCACCATGTCGTAGATCGGGATGCCGAGCTTCTCATAGGTGCGGATGGCGGCGTAGTTCTCGCCGCGCCGCCACCAGTTGGCCATTGCGGTGATGAACGCGCCGTAGTGCGTCATGACGCTGGAGTCGCGCGAATAGACCTGCATCGGCAGTTCCGGCGTCGGCTCGTGCCAGTGGATGGTGACGCCGAAATGCTCGTAAGCGGCGACGAGGTCCTTGTGCTGCGCCTGGGCGATCTGGATGTTGCAGGGCGCCTCGCGCAAATGCTTTCTGGACAGCGAACTGGTCGAAAGATGGCGAAGGAAATTGGGCGAGCCGAGCAGCACGTCGGTCAGAACATCGGTCTCGTTGGCGAAGCCCCAGGCAGTAAGCGGCTTGGTGCCGCCATTGGGATTGCGGCGCTGCAGCGAGAACGGCTCGGCGACGATGCGGTCATGGACGGTCATGGTGTTCTCCTCGTGGGTCGGTCTGCCTGAGATCATTGGCTGCTCGGTATCCACCAGTCGCGCCCGCGCGGCGTGGTAACATATTCCGGCCAGCGGAAGTTTATCGGCGGCTCGTAGTCGCAAAGCGGCGCGATCCAGCTCGAGCCGCCGACGCCGCCGCCGGTTCGCTTGACGAATTCGTCCATGGCCGCATCGCGCGCCGCCTTGTCTTCCAGTAGCCGAAGCGCGGTGAGCGCGACGGTCTTGGAGGCGCAGGTCACCATCGGGTCGATGGTGGCCGCAATGCCGCCCAACGCATTCATCGCCCAGGCGGGATAGACGTGGCCGTTTGCCGAGCGCAGCGCCGGGCGGGCGACGTACAAGCGCGATGTCGGCGCGTGCCAGCTCATGTCGGTATAGTCGTCCGAGGTCGAGTTCACCTGCGAGGGCGGCAGGTCGCGCCGCAGGATCGCCTCGGCCTCCTGCGGCGTGATAAGGCGCTCCAGCTCGTCGATGAACGGATTCTCGGTGGCCTCGCCGCCAGCATTGACCTGGACCTCGCGGGCGATCGCCCTCGCCTCTTCGTTCCACTGTGGCGGACCGACGGTCCAGAGCGCTTCATAGGTGATGCCGGCCATGGCGTGGTTGGCCAGTCCCGGACGCGACTTCGACACCCAGTGGCGTTCGTAGCGGCAGCCGCTCATCTTCGCCGCCGCTTCCGCGTTTCGGTCGAGCACGGCGGTCACCTGCTCGGCCATGGCGATGGTCGGCACGCGGATCATGTACTGGATCTCGGCAAGGCCCGCCGGCAGATTGTCGGCGGTCGCCTGGCCCGCGGTCAGGATCGCCTCGCTAATCGACCAGCCGCCCTGGTGCGTCAGCATGGAATCGCGCAGCGCCTTGGAAGCCATGTACATCATCATCAGCGCTTCGTTGGCACCTGGCGCCCTGACCGCGGAATGCGCCTGCGGGATCGGGGCGCCATCGCTTGCGCGGCCCCAGTTCTGAGGCTCGTCGCAAATGAAGCGGTAGATCATCGCATAGGCCGCGCCGCAATGCGTGTCCCAGCGCGAGGTGTTGCAGAGCGGCAGCATATAGAAGGGATGAAAGGAGATCATGCCCGCAAGGCCGTCATAATAGCCCTTGGCGGCATGGATCGGCTTCGAGCCCCTCACCTTCTCTGCCGGCTCGCCAGTGAAGCGCAGCGTGCCTTGAATGCCATGCTGCTGCATCGCGGCCTTGGCGGCGAGCAGCCCGCCGAGGCTGCCAATGCCGAGGCCCGAATGCGGATCGGTATGGCCACCCGCCTCGACGCTGAGCCCCGCCCGCGGTTGCTTGACCGTCACGGCATCCTGGCAGTTGCCGGGCACGGCGTCGTATTCGGCATACATGCCGATCGTCGGTCCTTCGCCATTCGTCCAATGCGCGCAGAAGGCGGTCGGCATGCCGCCCGAGCCCTCTTCCACCGAAAAGCCCTCACGCTTCAGCCGGTCGACATACCAGGCTGCGGACTGGTACTCGCGCCAGGCGGTCTCGCCGAGGTCGAAGATGGTGCGCGTCCAGGCCGACAAGAGCGGCTGGATGCCGTCGATGCAGGCCAGTGCCGTTTCCTGCGCTGATGTCGTCACCGGTTTCTCCATGCCGCAAAGAAAGCAGTGAAGCGGCTCTTCAAAAAGTGATATGTTTTCCCGGCTCGTGCAAATTCGGTTCACCTGAGGCCTCTTGCGCATACCTTCCACGCAGGCGCTTCGCGCCCTCGACAGTTTTGCTCGTCACGGCAGCGTGTGGCGCGCGGCCGATGAACTCCACCTCACCCGCAGCGCCGTCTCGCATCAGCTGAGGCTGCTCGAACGCGACCTCGGCTTCGATCTCTTGCAGCGCATCGGCAAGGGCGTGGCGCTGACGCCGCGCGGCCAGCGCTATGCCGCCGATGTCAGGAAAGCGCTGACCGTGCTCGGCGACGCGGGGACGCAAAACAGCGGCGCCGGCGTCGGCGGCTCCTTCGGCATCTCCTGTCCGCCGGGCTTCGCCTCGATGTTCCTGTGCACCCATATCGGCGAGTTCCAGCAGATGTATCCGGACGTCGCGCTCTCGGTGCTGACGCCGCGGCGGCTCGACGATGTCAGCAATCCGGAGGCCGACGCCTTCATCGCCTTCGGCGTCGGCAACTGGCCGAACCGCGCGGTGGAGCTGCTTTGCGAGGTCTCCTTCACCCCGCTCTGCAGCCCGACGTTGCTCAACAAGGTGGGCGGCTTTTCCAAGCCCGCCGACGTGCTGCGCGCCAACCTGCTGCATCTCAGCGATACCGAGGACTGGGCGCGCTGGCTGGCGCTGTCGAAGGTGGAGAATCCCGACACCGAAGGCGGCATCTTCTTTTCCGACATGAACCTCGTCTTCTCGGCGGCAATCGCCGGCCAGGGCATCGCCATGGGAGACGAGCTGACCGGCCGCCGGGCGCTGAGCGAGGGCAGGCTGGTCAAGCCGTTCGAAGCGACGGTGCCCTCGCCGCGCTCCTACTATCTGGTCTTCGAGCATGCCAAGGCGGGCCACCCGGTACTCAATGCCTTCAGCGACTGGCTGCGGGCGAAGCTTTTGGAAAGCAGGCTGGCGAAGTATTGAAGGCGGGGGACGCCGGCACGCCCTAGGATGTCCCTCGGAGTGCCAACCGTCCGGTCGTCATCCCCGGGCTTGACCCGAGGATCCATTCCGTGGCGATCGCGAAAGGCACGCTCGATCAGAATTCTGCACCGTTGCAGCTCCCAGAGGTCACGGCATGCAACCAGGGTCTGCGCGCGTCGCTTCGCTCCTTGCTCCGCCCTGAAATGACGACGGCATGAACGCTTTCGCCAATCGCGAAGGTTGGCGAGCCCGCCGAACGCCCAAGTTTGGGAGACGCTCCCGCCACCTGCCCATCCGTGAATCAAATTTGCCGAACAGACGAAAACTATTCGGTTGCGGTGAACGCGCGCCGTGCATACGATTTGAAACAAGCGTGAGGACGAAGGCAGGATGCAGCAACCCGGCCGGGCCGCAGAGATCAAGGCGAACGGGATAGGCAAGAGCTTCGGCTCGTTCCGGGCGCTGGACAATCTCACGCTCGATATCGGCCGCGGCGAGTTCCTGACGCTGCTTGGGCCATCCGGTTCCGGCAAAACCACCTTCCTGATGATCTTGGCCGGCTTCGTGCAGCCGAGCGAGGGCAGGCTTTTCAGCGACGGCACCGACGTTACCGACCGGCCGGCCGAACAGCGCGCCGCCGGCATGGTATTCCAGGGCTATGCTTTGTTCCCGCATATGAGCGTGGAACAGAACATCGCCTTTCCGCTCAAGGTGCGCAAGAAATCGGCTTCCGAGATCAAAAGCCGTGTCGGCGAGATGATCGAGCGCGTCGGTCTCAAAGGCCACGAGAAGAAATTGCCGGCGCAGCTTTCCGGCGGCCAGCAGCAGCGCGTGGCGCTCGCCCGCGCGTTGGTGTTCGAGCCGGGCGTGCTGCTTCTCGACGAGCCGTTCTCGGCGCTGGACAAAAGCCTGCGCGGCCAGATGCAGGCCGAGATGAAGCGGCTGCACCAGGAGACCGGCACCACCTTTGTCTTCGTCACTCACGACCAGAGCGAGGCGCTGGCGCTTTCCTCGCGCGTCGCCATCTTCAATCACGGCAAGCTCTTGCAGGTCGGCAGGCCGGACGAGGTCTACGACCGGCCGGCCAACCGCTTCGTCGCCGAGTTCCTGGGCGAGATCAACATGCTGCCGGTGAAGGGCGTCAAGCCCGCCGATAATGGCGCCACCGGTGTCTGCGAGGACCGGGCGGTCAACATGCGCTGCAAAGCAGAAAAGGTCCGCGGCGACGCTATCCTGGCAATCCGGCCGGAACACATGTCGATCGCGCCGGAGGCAGCGGCCGGCGAAAACGGCATCGCCGCCACTGCTGTCGCTTCGACCTATCTGGGTGCGGCGACCAAGCTCGACCTGACCACGCGCCAGGGTGCGAAGGTCACCGTCTCGGTGCCGAACGAGGTGGCCGCGGCAGCGTTGAGCAAGGGCAATTCCGTCTGGCTGACCTGGCCGGCGGAAAAGGGCTTCCTCCTGCCGGACGGAGGACAATGAGCGCCGAAGCGGCGTGAATTCGCCGCGCCGGTTTCCGGATCAGATCAATTAAAACAAGGGGAACTGACATGAACGAGACCAAGAAACAGACCATCGACTCCCTCGCAGAGAGGGCAAAACGCGGCGAGATTTCGCGCCGGCAATTCGCGCAGCTTGCAGGCCTCGTGCTCGCCGGCACGCCGATGCTGCTGCGCTCGACCCATGCTCAAGCCGAGACCAAGGGGCTGGTGCTGGTGAATTGGGGCGGCGACGCCATCACCGCTTACGACGCCGCCTACGGCCAGGCCTTCACCAAGGATACCGGCATCCCGGTGAAGATGGACGGCTCGGGCCCGACCGAGGGCGCGATCGCCGCGCAGTTCAAGAGCGGCGCGCCGACCTGGGACCTGGTCGACGTCGATCCGTTCTCGGCCATTACGCTGGGCGGCCAGGGCATGCTCGAGCCGATCGACTACAAGATCGTCGACAAGAGCAAGATGCGGCCGGGCTTCGGCTGGGAATTTGCCGCGTCGACCTACTTCTTCTCCTACGTGATCGCCTACGACTCGCAGAAGTTCGGCTCCAATGCGCCGACCGGCATGGCCGACTTTTTCGACGTGAAGAAATTCCCCGGCAAGCGCTCGCTCTACAAATGGGGCGTGTCGAGCTGGGAAGCCGCCCTGCTCGCCGACGGCGTGGCACCCGCCTCGCTCTATCCGCTCGACCTCAAGCGCGCGCATGACAAGATCGCCGCCTTCAAGGAAAACGTCGTCTCCTATTGGGGCGGCGGTGCCGAAAGCCAGAGCGTGTTGCTCAACGGCGAGGCTTCCATGGCGATCGTCTGGTCGACGCGCGCCTCGCTGATCGAGCAGGACTCGGGCGGCCAGATCAAGTTCATCTGGGACCAGGGCCTGATCTCGCCCGGCGCGCTCGCGGTTCTGAAGAACAACCCCGGCGGCAAGGAAGCTGCGATGAAGTTCATCGCCAGCACGCAGGATCCGCAGAAGGAACTGGTGATGTTCGACAAACTCGGCCAGGGCCCGGCCAACCCGGCGGCCGACGCGCTGATCCCGGCCGACAAGAAGCGCATCAACCCGGTCGATCCGGAAAACATGAAGAAGCAGATCCCGCTCGACATGGAGTGGTACGCCAAGAACTACGGCGCGGCGCTCGACGAATACACCAAGATCATCTCGGCTTGAGCGGGCGGAGATGCTGAACTGACATGAGGGGCACCCTCTCCGACAGGACGGGCGCGGCGCTGTTGATGGCGCCGCTGCTCCTGTTCCTGGTCCTTGCTTATGCCTGGCCTTTCCTCGGCGTGGTGAAGTGGAGCTTCACCTTGCCGACGCCGGGACTCGGCCAATATGGCGCGCTGGTCAGCGACCCGCTGGTGCAGTCGGTATTCGTCCGCACGTTGCGCATCGCGGCGATCGTCACCATCGTTTCCGTCACCGCCGCCTATGCGATCACGGTCGTCTGGGTGCGCGGCAGCCCGGTGCAGCGCGTGCTTGCGGAATTCTGCATCCTGGTGCCGTTCTGGATCTCGGTGCTGACGCGCGCCTTCGGCTGGGTGGCGCTGTTGTCCAACCGCGGCCTCGTCAACACCTGGCTGCAATCGATCGGCTTCATTTCCGAGCCGCTGACGCTCGTGCGCAACGAGTTCGGCGTCATCGTCGGCATGTCGCATTTCCTCATCCCCTTTGCGGTATTTCCGCTGGCTTCGGCCATGCGCAGCCTCGACGAGCGCGTGCTGCTCGCGGCACGCGGGCTTGGCTCAAGCCGCATGCGCACCTTCTGGACGGTGTTCGTGCCGATGACGCGCTCGGGCATCATCGGCTCGGCGATGATCACCTTCGTCTTCTCTCTGGGCTTCTTCGTCACGCCGGCGATCCTCGGCGGCGGCCGCAGCGTGATGATCGCCGAACTCATCTATCTCCGCATTTTCCAGAGTCCGGACTGGGGACTGGGCGCGGCAATCAGCGTCGTGCTGGTGGTCTTCGTCGGCGCGCTGATGGCGCTTTTGTTCCGCTACGTCAAACCAAAGCAATTGGTGTAGGGCGATGCCGACCTACCGCCCCGGTCCCGTCTCGCTCATCCTCGCCGTCCTGGTGGCGCTATTTCTGCTTATGCCGTTGCTCGCCGTCATCCCGGTGTCACTGACGCCGAGCCGCATGTTGACCATGCCGACCGGCGAACTGTCGCTGCGCCACTACCGTTCGCTGATCGAGGATCCGCGCTGGCTGGAGTCCATCCTGCTCTCGATCCGCATCGGTGTGGTCAGCAGCGCGCTTTCCACGGTGCTCGCGCTCACCTTCAGCCTCGGCGTGTGGATGTTCCAGCCGCGCTTCACTGCCGTCCTGGTCGGCTTCGTGCTTTTGCCGATGGTGGTGCCGCCGGTGGTCTCGGCGGTGACGCTCTATTTCCTGCTCACCTCGGTCTCCGGCATCTCGTCCTTCTTCGGTTACGACACCTGGCTGGGTGTCGCGATGGCGCATTCGGTGATGACGGTGCCCTTCGCCACCGTTCTGATCCTGGTCTCGCTCAGCCAGTTCGATCGGCGCATCGACCTCGCCGCACGAGGCTTGGGTGCCAGCGTGTGGGAGCGCGCGGCGCGCATCATCATGCCCAACATCAAGTTCGGCATCGTCACCGCGGCGCTCCTCTCCTTCGTGCTCTCTTGGGAAGAGATCGGCGTGACGCTGTTCATCACCTCGGTGAACGCCATCACGCTGCCGCGCCTGATGTGGATGGGCCTGCGCGACAACATCGATCCGGCGATCGCAGCCCTTTCGGTGATCCTGATCATTATCACCGTGCTGGTGCTCGCCGTGCGCAGCGTGATTACGCGCCGGCGAGCCGCACCGTAAATCCGCGGCTTTGTCCCAAAACGAAAGAGGCCCGCCGGGAGCGGCGAGCCTCTGACGGTGCCAAAGTGGAAGTCTGGCCCGTGGTGATCCGGGGGTGTGGATCGCGCAAAAGTCTAGCCACCCGAAGTCCGGCGCGCGATTTACAAATCCGTAAACCTCGGCGTGCCGGGAGCGGGCGGCGGCGGCAGAAAAGTGCTATAATATCATCGGCTTGTGAGCATCCGCGACCGCGCCGGCGCATCATCCTTCAATCAAAAGTGATGGGAGGACTGCGAGAAGTCGGGCCGGATCGGCGACGACGGCGGCCAGCCCGTGACGACATGACGAAATCCGGCCGCTACCGGTTTCTCCGGCAGCAGCATTCTGGCCAGGATCGCGTCCCGGCGAATGAAGTGATGATAAAGTGCCGCCAGGGCAGGTATGCCTGGCCGGCGCATTGCCATCCTGTTTGCATCGCGCCTTCAGGGGGCGCGCCGCGCAGGCGAAGCAGGCGAAGGCTGCTCGCCCTCGCCCGCGTCGGAGCCGTTCAGGCGGCCTGCGGCGGCCGCATTCTTTCGACAAGAGCCTGCCGGGCCGGGCCGGCGAGCGGCCTGTCCATCGTCAGCAGCCCGTCGAGCAGAACGAGGAGTTCACGCGCTGCGGACGACTTGCAGGAATAATAGACCATCTGGCGGTCGCGGCGGGTGTCGACCAGGCCAAACCTGCGCAGTTTGGCCAGATGCTGGGAGAGTGCGGACTGGCTGAGTTCGACCTTGTCGGCGAGCGCGCCGACAGACAATTCGCCCTCGGCCAGGTAGTTCATGATGAGCAAACGCTTCTCGTTGCCCATTACCGCAAGAAAGGCTGCCGCGCTTTCTGCGTTGGCGGTAAGTTTCTTGGTCACCATCGGTTTCCCCATGTTCATGCTCTTCCGAGGCCACGGGGGCAATGGCTTCGGAATTCCAGAGCATTTGATGGGCCTGCTCCGACACGCCGTCGGAACCTGCCCTGCTTCTTTGTTCGACCAATACCCTCCGTAACCCGGTTGCCACCACGTCGGGATCTTGGTCTCGGACAGCCTGCGCCGCGTTGTTGCGCGACGCAAGTTGGCGCAGACTCGGAATAATTCCGCGCCGCTAATGAGTATCAGCGCTTCGTCCTTTCAGCAAGATAGCGAAGCTGGCCCAGTCTCCGGCATGCCGTCGGGCAGACAACGAGACGAAAACCTGGCCGGCAGGGCGCCGCGAAAGACGCACGTTGTCGCCGTTTCCTTGAGGACTCACCCTCGTTTCCGAACCCGTGCTAATGTTTAGCCAGGGAGCAAGGGGGACATGAGCTGGAGGAAGAAGCCCGTGTCCAACATGTCGCGAAACACATTCACGCCCGCCGAGACGGCGCTGTTGGGGCGTGTCTTCGAGAGCGGCCGCATCGATGGAGAAACCGAAGAGCAGAAGGAGGCGCGCGCCTCCCGCATCATCGCCAATTACATGGCCGGCATCACCGATGAGACGGAACTCATCGAACTGTCCCGCAAGCCGCTCGGAAGATAGCCGGCAGCCACGCCCGTTATCGGCGCGCTGCTCACATCCTGTTGAAATATCGGGATGAAACTTGCCGCGCGGTGGCGCGTTTATCATCCGCTCACAACGCATCAGGGGTTTCGCGATGATCCAGGGATGGTTTTCCAGGCCGGTCGAAGTCGCCGTCGGCGTGGCAGGCTCGATCCGACACATCTCCAACGCCCAGCAGGCTGTGGAACTGCTGACGGGCCAATGGCGCGACGCCGGCAGCGCGCAGCATGGCGCGGCGCTGCGCGCCTGCCGCCGGGCTATGAGCGGCGACGTTCCGGCCGACAATGCCAGGGAAGCCTTCATCAGCGCTGCCCGCGAAGCGCATGTGCTGGTCGAATAGTCCCAAGGCGGCATCCTGTCTTCTGTAGAAGAGCGACACGACGCGCGAATTGACCGGACGCTTCCGCGCCGGCCGAAACCGCTGCTTGCTGTCCGGTTCGGTGTAAAACTGGCTGCGCCCAACCTCCCAATAGAGCCCGAAAGCGGTCCCCATCAGCGTGGCGACGGTAATGGTGGGTGCGGGCGCGGCAATCACCAGGCTTCCCGCATTCATCCGCCTGTCGGCTCCGATCTCGCCGCGGGCGACAGCGGGGCCAGTGACGTTGTCACACGTTTTTTGCGCGGCGCGCCGGCGCAATGAATCCGCTGCGTGAGCCAACTCCGGCCGGCCCATCGCTAATCTCTAAAATTTTCCGGAACATTATCGGGAGTGTTTGGTTAATGCGCGGGTCCGCCGATCATCCGGGGCCCGCATCCCAACAGGCGCCTGCCGGCGCCGTTGCTTATCAAAAGACCAACATACGAACGGAGCATGTGATGAACGACGTCTGGTTTTCCGAGCCGGTCGTGATCGATTTCGAACCAAGCGGACATCGCAAGGTCTCAAGCTGCTTCGAGGCAGTCGAATGCCTCGACCTGCGCTGGCCAAGGCGGGCGCGCGACCGCGCCTGGCGGTCGGCAAGCCGCGTCTGCCGCGACGCGCTCGACGGCTTGAGAAGTCCTACCGAAGCCCGCAAAACCCTGCGCAAGGCAGCGAAGGCCGCCGGCCTGCTGGCCTGAAGCGTGTCGCGATCCCGTGCGGAAAAATCCGCCACCCGGATCGTCTCGAATTACCGCCAAGGACTTGCTCCCGGCGGCCCGTAAGCCAGAAACTTCGGAACATTGCAGCCGCCGACCTGTTCCTTCCCCGTAGTCTCCTGACTACAGGGTTCCAGACCCAAGCCGAGCCCGTTCCGGCCTCCCATCGCCGGGGCGGGCTTGATTTTGTCCGGTATTGGTTGCGCGGCATCCCAGCGAGTGAGAGCAGCGACCGACGCATACTTTTCAGCACGCCCTTGCGGACATCCTGACGGGGATACATGAAAACGCCGGCCGCTGGACTTTCGGGGCGCCTGTTGTTCAGGCCGTACCATTTCAACGAGCCGGCCGCCGGCGCTCAATGCGAAGCGAGAGGCATGGTGAACGGGCGGCTAATATCCACAGGATGCGGCCGATTTGGAAAGAAGATCAGCCAAACCCGCCGAGCACCTCCGGGAATTGTACGGCCATCGCGCCCTCTTCCGCTTGCCTTGCGTAGATCTGGTGCATTTTCGCCGCGTCGTAACGCGCGCGGCGGCGATGCACGTCGTTACCGAAGAGACCGCCGACGGCATCGAAGCGGCGGAGGAAGCGTTTCGTTATCCCGCGCTCGAACGGCAGCCGCTGCCGGAAGGGCTTATTCCAAGGCGTATCCTCTGCCAGATCACGCCAGATCTTGAGGGCTTCAAGCTCGACTCCAATCTGGCTGCCCCAAGGCTTGCCGCCCGCGAAATGCCGTGCATAGGCCTGAGAAAACCGATAATCCCGGGCCCCGTTCGACATCAGATTCCAGTTCGGGTGCATCGTCTGCCATTTGCCCTCGAAGGCGACATTGAGCGCGTTCTGGTCGTTCATTTGTCCGTCAACGGCGAGCTTTCGGGCCTGCTTCAACAGGTCTTCCTCTCGCACCGGCCGCATGTTGAAGACGATAATGCCGGCATTGAAATAGGGCGCGCCCGGTTGCATCGACATCTCGTCTCGGTAACCCGGGCGGAAGTACATGTAGTCGTCGTGGGCCGCTAGCAGGTGCGCGTGGATAGGCTGGTCCACCAGATCGGCAATGTCGCGGTTGAACAGAACGTCGCAGTCGATATGTGCGATGCGATCGTATACCGCGAATTCGCTGAACCGGTCGGCGAACAGGCGGATGAAGGTGGCGACGCTCCCCGGCCGAAAACGGTAGCCCGAGTTAGCCATGAAGTTCGTCACGTCCACGATCCGGACACGGTCTTTCAGCAACCGATACGCAATGCGGACATCGTCCTCATTTGCCCCGAGATGCATGATGAAACCAGGCGTCGTTTTGCGCGAAACGTCGAGAATTCTGCGCGCTGCTAGGCATGCATACGGAAAGTACTTGGCATCTGCCGCCAGAAAAAAACACGAATTGGTCATTTGAACCGTTTGTAGGCCTATTTAGGCCTGGTGCCTGTCACAAAATGCTTCTCGATGAAAGTTTCGATGGGACCAGTGAGGGCGCCCGCCTCTCTTTTTATTTTATCGTCCTCCCACTCCCACCACCGGATTGCCAGCAGCTTCGAGATGACGTCTTGCGAAAAGCGATATCTGATGAGCCGGGCCGGAGACCCGCCTACGATCGCATAGGTCGGCACGGCCCTAGTGACCACCGCCCCGGCGCCTACCACCGCGCCATCGCCGACCTCAACTCCTGGTAAAATTATGGCGCCGTGGCCGATCCAGACGTCGTTGCCGATCGTGATGCCGCCTGGTTTGCCGCCATTTCCGATCGGCTCCGGTTGGTTCAGTATCCGGCTGTGGATTGGAAATGAGGTGGCGCTGCCGGTCGAATGCTGACCGGAGCACATGAAAAGCACGTCACCCGCGATCGAGCAGAAGGCCCCTACTTGCAAAGGTGATTCCTTCGATGGGAACAGAACCTTTCGCCACGTCACGCCGTAAGTGTGGCGGCCGATAGCAACATTCTCCGGAAGTTTAGAGCTGGCATCCCGCAACCATTTGGAAAAGATAGACATATGCAGAGCTCCCCGCAGCCCTTCTGCGATTTAGCAGTAAATGAGCCAGCCATAGCTCTCGTGATTCTCAGCCTGAGATCAGCCCCAGCCCAAGTCTATATTGGTAATCCCGTCTCTACTGATGCGGTCGCGAAGCACGGCGATCCGATTGGCCAAATCCAGCGAAAGCCTTTCGTGCGTCTCCACCAGAACATGACCGATGGACCGATAGATGCCGTCATCGAGCATGGACTCGATGCATTCCGCTTCCGCACCCTCAATGTCCATCTTAATAACGGCAATCGGTTCCTCGATCCCTCTCAGAAACTGCACGAGATCGATCACTTCGACTTCAACGGCGGGGCCGTTCGCGTGCTCGGGCACCTCGAACAGAGATGACCACTCGGTCATCCGGACATTTTTCGTGTCGGGCCTCTGATTAAGGATTGCCGTCCTCGCGGAGCCGCCTACCGCTTTTGGAATGATCGTTACCCGCTCGTCATTGCCGAACCGGCCCTTCAAGATCTTGAGAGCCCTAGGGTCCGGCTCAAAGGCGATTACCTTCATGCCGTAGCTGAGAGCGTGCCGGGTAACGTCGCCTACATTGGCCCCGAGGTCGATGAAAAGGCCATGGCGCGGAAGGGATTTCATCAGCTGATGAAAGTCGAACTCAGCCTGCCTCTTCGGACGCGGCGGACGATGCCATCTGCGATACAGATGCCAGCGCAATACAAATTCGAGATAACTTTCCTGTAACACTCTAAGTCCGTCTGCCCTTCGGCGCGGATATACTGGGCACCGCGCGCGTCTTCAAGCATCCAAATTCGTCAAGGCGCCGTGTTTCCACTTGGATCAGACATTCAGGTCATCGGCGGTGGGCGATCACCTCGGGAACGATCGCTTTCATGCCATCATCGACCGTTCGGTGGGTGTCGAAGGAGGCACTCAGCGCGAACTCGCCGCCGCCTCGGCCGCAACCGCGAAACGGATTGAAAGTTGGAAATCGGTTCTTTTTTCGAGTTGGAACCTTTTAGCCAGGAAGTGCTAAGTGGTTGAAATTAATGGCGATCCCGGCAGGATTCGAACCTGCGACCATCGGCTTAGAAGGCCGGTGCTCTATCCAGCTGAGCTACGGGACCGCTGGCCGGCCGGAGCCGGCTGATGCGACTATGCGGATCGATCTAAAAGGATGATCCGCTCCGATTTTGTTACGCAATTCCGGACGGAAAACCGCTGTGCACTTTTGCTCGGATTGGTCAATGGGTCCAGGGCGTCCTGCGGTCATAGCGGAAATTGTCCGAATAGGAAATCTGCCGGCGCTTCGGCTCCTTCGGCTCCTCGACACGATAGGCAATGCCCTGCTTCTCGGCATAGGCGACCGCCTCTTCCCTGGTATCGAAGGTGAGCCGCACCTGGCTCAGCATATCGCCGGACGAGGTGTAACCCATCAGCGGGTCGATCTTCTTGCGCTGGGCTGGATCGAATTCCAGCACCCAGTGGCCGGTCTTGGCCTTGCCGGACTGCATCGCGGTTTTGGCTGGGCTGAAAATGCGCGCGGACATGGCCACCTCTTTGCCGCCCGAAGACCGGGCAATCATTTAGCCGCGCGCCCAAAAGGCCGGAACCCTCGACCGCGCACCAGCCCGTCAATACTGTGCAACGGCGCCGGCGGCAAGGCCATACGCAGCCAGGGCTCGGCCAGCGGAGGGCGGAACCTCGCGCTAGCCCGGACATTAACCGAAAAGAGAGGCGACCAGCACAACCGCTCCGACCAAAGGTCCAAGGTCGCGGGCCGTCGCCCTGTGCGCCTTGCGTCGCGATCCCCGTCAACAAGCCTGGACAGTCCGCCATGACCATGACAACCGAACATCCCGTCCTGCAGCTGGCCCTGCTTGTCGGCAGTCTGCGGGCCCAATCCTACAGCCGCAAGATCGCCAAGGCGCTGGCGGCCCGCGCACCGGATTCGTTGCGCTGCCGCTTCATCGAGATCGGCGAGCTGCCTTTGTATAATCAGGATCTCGACGGCGAGACGCCGCCTGCCGCCTGGTCGGCGTTCCGCGCCGCCATCGGGGAATGCGACGCGGTGCTGTTCGTCACGCCGGAATACAACCGTTCGATCCCGGGCTGCCTGAAGAACGCCCTCGACGTCGGCTCACGCCCCTCTGGCAAGAGCGTCTTCAAAGGCCTGCCCGCCGGCGTCGTCAGCGTCAGCCCGGGCAAGATCGGCGCCTTCGGTTCCAACCAGGCACTCAGGCAGACCTTCGTCTTCCTCGACATGCCGGTGATGCAGCAGCCGGAGGCTTATATCGGAAATGTCGCCGAGCTGCTCGACGACAGCGGCGCGGTTAAGAACAGCGACACGGCCGCCCTCCTGAAAGATTTCATCGAGGCGCTGGAGACGTGGATCAGAACCGTGCGGCCGGGCGGCTCGTCCTTCGACGCCTTCATGAAGCAGCGTGAGAAGATCGCCGAGGATTATGTCAACGGCAATGCTACGTCGTTGAAGGCAATCGTGACGCATAGCGAGCCGGCCACCTTCTTTTCGCCGCGCGGCGACCATCTCGAAGGCGCCGATGCCGTTGCCGGCCGATACGAGCGCGACGCCGCCAGCTTCCACCAAGGCGGCAGCACCGACATCGAGGTGCTGCAGGCCTCCGCGAGCGGCGATCTCGCCTTCTGGACTGGACTGCAGCATGCGAAGGCGCGCATGGGCAAGAACGGACAGCCGGCCGAGATGACCTTGCGGGTGACGGAAGTGTTCCGGCTGGAGGACGGCGCCTTCAAGCTGGTGCATCGCCACGCCGACCCCGCCAACGGATAATCTCCCTATCCGCGACACAATGCCGGGCTCTTTGCAACCACGGCCTATTCCCATTGCCTCGTCAGCGGCATATGTCGGATACATGGCCGTGGCACGTGAGAGCCATGACGACGATAAAGACAAGAATGGGCATGGAAGCGGAAATCTCGTCGGATTGGACCGGCGAGCCGGCGATCCTCGAAGGCGCGATCGTGATCGGTGCCGGCGCGGCCGGATTGGCGGCGGCCTACGCCCTGATCGAAGCCGGGATCGCCACCGAGATCCTCGAGCGCGAGGGGCGGCTGGCCGAGCCCTGGCACCACCGCCATGAGAACCTGCATCTCAACACGCATCGCGACCTCTCAACGCTGCCCGGCGTTTCATTTCCGCAAGGCACGCCCGCCTTTCCGCACCGCAGCGCGGTGATCCGCCTGTTCAACGACTTCGCCCAGACGCACCGGCTGCCGATCGCCTTCGGCGTCGTCGTCGAGGAAATCGATTTCCGCGGCGATCACTGGCTGCTGAAGACCAGCACGGGACCGCGAGCGGCGCGCCACGTGGTGATCGCCACCGGGCGCGACCGACAACCCTTTATCCCGGCCTGGAAAGGCATGAAGGATTTTTCGGGCAAGATCGTCCATTCGGCGCATTTCGGCCGGGCGAGCGACTATGCTGGGACAAAAGTGCTGGTGGTCGGCGCCGGCAATTCCGGCTTCGACGCGCTCAACCATCTTTCCGGGGTCGAGACCGGGCAGATGTGGCTCTCGGCGCGCAACGGGCCGTCGCTGCTGCCCAAGCGCATCGGCAAGATCGCCGTGCATCGTTTCTCGCCCGTCATGGCGAGACTGCCTGCCCGGCTCGCCGATGCGGTGATGGCGGCGACGCAGCGGCTGGTCTTCGGCGATCTCGGGAGGTACGGCCTGCCCCCCGCCCCGTCGGGCGGCGCCAGCCGCCTCGGCTCGGACTATACGGCGATCGCCGCCGATGACGGTGCGGTCGACGCGATCAAGGCCGGCCGCATCATCGTCGTGCCGCAGGTCAAGGAATTCAGGCACGACGGCGTCGTTCTCGAAAGCGGCCAGTCGATCGCGCCTGACATCGTCATTGCCGCCACCGGCTACCGCACCGGGCTGGAGGCGATGGTGGGCAGGCTCGGGGTGCTCGATGCCAAGGGGGTGCCGCTGTTCAACGGCCCGGCGAACGACCCGAAACTGCCCGGCCTCTGGTTCACCGGCATGCGGCCGAGCATTCGCGGCTGCTTCGCCAATGCGCGCATCCAGGGCGCGGCGATCGCCGGCAGGATTGCCAAGCAAAGGCGCTGAGGCGCCAGTCTGCGCGCGAGGCTTCCGTTTTGGGCCGGCCGCGGAAGCTTTAAATGCCGCGAGCGTCGGAGTACGGCGCGGCCTGGTAGGCACCTGATTTGGGATCGCGAATTGCCATTTGGCTCAAGCCGCTAGACGCGCGCCGCTCGCGGCTCGTCGGCGACACCAGCCGCCGCGCCGCAACGCGACAAGTCCTATTGCGAAACCGCGCAAAGCGCATATTGTCGGGCATGGTCGGGGATCGTACCCGGCGGTCGAAGGGGGCGATCGACGCGGTGCTGCGTTAGGCGGTTGGGTCAAGGACTCGATGCAGCAAGGGGCTATGAGTGTTACGGCCACAGGGCGCGGCCAGCGTGAGCAAGCCGACGGCGATATTGCCCGCGAGCAAACCGTCCTCTTTCGCCTCACCGACCGACTTTACCGCGCCCATGGCCTCGTCGAGATCTACGATGCGGCCCTCGATGCCATATGCGACGCCCTCGGTTCGTCGCGCGCCTCGATCCTGAGATTTGACAACCACGGCGTCATGAGCTTCGTCGCGTGGCGCTCACTGTCTGAAGAATACCGCAAGGCTGTCAACGGCCACACGCCGTGGACAACCGATCAGCGCGACGCCGAGCCCATCTTTGTCGAGGATATTCGTTTCAGCGGTGAATCTCAGCAACTCATCGACACGGTCCTCGGCGAAGGCATCGAAGCGCTGGCCTTTATCCCGCTTGCCAGCTCCCGCGAGCTCATCGGCAAGTTCATGGTCTACTACCCAGCACCCCATAGCTTCACCGATCGTGAACGCGAACTTGCGTTGACCATTGCCCGCCAGCTCGGGTTTGCGATCGAACGGGACCAGGCGGAAACCACTGCGGCGCGGCTGAGCGCGCTTGTCGAATCCTCGGATGATGCGATCATCGCGACGGATCCGGACGGCATCGTCACGGACTGGAACCGTGGCGCCGAGCGGCTCTACGGCTACCCCCGCGCGGAAATTGTCGGTCGTTCGCTCATGTTGTTGATACCGCCCGATCGCCGGAACGAGGACCGGGATATTCTGGCGCGCATTCGAGATGGAGAGCATGTCGAGCATTTCGAGACCGTTCGCCTGCGCAAGGACGGCAGCATCGTTCCCATCTCTTTGACCGTTTCCCCCATCGCGGACGCGTCAGGCGCAATTGTCGGTGCCTCCAAGATCGCCCGCGGCATCTCCGAGCGGCTGCGCGCGCAAGAGCAGCGGGAGATACTGCTCCGCGAGATGGACCACCGTGTGAAGAACCTCTTCGCCATCGCAAGCTCGATCGTCAAGCTGAGCGCTTCGGCCGCCGAAACGCCGGCGGCGCTCGCCTCGATCGTGTCTGACCGCCTCGGCGCCTTGGCGCGGGCGCATGCGCTGACGATGCTCACGTCTGGTGGCCGCTCTGCTCAGGTCTCCACGAGCCTGCATACATTGGTGAACGCGATCCTCGCGCCATACCGCCATGCGGCCGATGAGCATCCCCGCTTCGCGATCACCGGCATCGATATTCCCGTGCCCGCGGCAATGATCACGCCACTTTCCCTCCTGCTGCACGAATTCGCCACCAACGCCGCCAAACATGGCAGCCTCTCGGCGGCCGCCGGCTCAATAGAGATCGCTTGCGCCAATCGGGACGGCAAGGTGCTTATTCAATGGCGAGAGGTTGGAGGACCACCTCCCGTCGCAACCGAAGAAGAAGGTTTCGGGAGCCGCCTGGTCCGCGTCGCCGCGAGCCAGCTTGGCCAAGTCGAGCGAAACTGGGACCCGGCCGGCGTCACTATCGAAGTCACGCTTGACGGTGAAAGATTTTCTGCCTGACGACCAGAAGGCCGAGCTGAGGTGGGATCTCGGCCGGGTCGACCAATCGAGCATGACAGTCGGGCTAGCTCAAGTCCCTAGCAGCGTCTTCGATCAGCTTGACAACCAAATTGCGAAACCTCTCGCCGGACCTGTTCCCTATATTTCCAACATCCTCAGCCACCATACCGGGTGAAGAAACCGAAACCTCCCCACTGACGTGAACGTTGACGGTGAATACCCTTCCGGCGGTGTTTTTCACTTCCGGCTTTCGGTAGATTCGAAACCGAACAGAGGGCGTCAGCGCTTTGTCACGGCCCCGCGGAGCGGTGTCTATGTCGATCGTCATCTCGCCCGACACTTCTGCCTTGGCCGCTACCAACGACGCAACAACGACATCGTCCAGCCAGGCCCTGGCTTGGGTGCCGAAATCCGGCACCGTGGCATTCGCATCCTCCTCTTCATGGCGAGGAGCTTTCTTGCCGCGCTCAAGGGCTTCTTTGAATTTAGCCACCTAATCGCCTCCGTTTTGTCAGCCTATGAAGCGGTGCTCACAAGGGTCACCGCTCTGCCAATCAATAAAACGCGTGCCATCGCAGTGCGTTGCAATGACCGCTAACAAGCCTTCGCGGCGCGGTTGATGGGTCGACGGGGGCGAGCGCGAAGCTTTGCTTCCTGGCTCGTCATCATACGGCGCCGCCGGTAGGGCAAGACGCTGGATTGTCTTAGATCGCGCCGTCAGCGTCCATTGCAACGCGCATGGTCGAACGACCGCTTCTGCGTCGGCGACGATCGGACGTCCAGGGTTCGGACCGAGGTTGAGCGCGCGTGAGCCGCTTGCGTCCCGCCCGGTAGCCAGGTGGTACCTCTTTATCAATGCTTCACCATAGCAACAGCGGTCCCGGAACCTTTCTGATTGCTGCGAACTTCTGGAATTCCATGAATCCCAAAGTGAAGGACTTCGGCATGAAAGTCACTGCAGCAGGCATCGACCGTATCAAGATCGGCAACGCCGACGCGAGTGGCCAGGGCGCGCATTTTGTCGTTTGGCTTTATCTTCAGGTCGACGAAGGCGGCACGCAAACCGGTCAGGAACTCGTGGTGTCGGTCCCGTACGACGCGCAGATGACGTTTGATGAAATCGCGACCCAGGCTTTCGAGAAGGCGCACGCCCTGCTTCTCGCCTGCTGCGAGATAGATAAGTCCATGTGGTGGAAACAGTTCAACCACAGCCTTGCGCCGCTGCCTGAGTGGACGCCCGGCGCGCAGTAGTCGGGCGCGGCCGATGCCGGTGCTAAGCCTTGGCAATGAATGCCTCAGCCGGCCAATTCGGAAAGTTCGTCGGCCGCTTCCTCAAGACCCTGCGCCGCCGCTCGCTCGAGCCAAAGGCGGCCGACTGCCGGGTAGTGCTCTCCGGCTAGGCCCTTCGAGAAATATCGGCCGAGCATCAGTTGGGCCTGCCCGTGCCCACGCTCGGCCGCGGCCGCAAACCATTTCTGCGCCGCCACGTGATCGACCGGCAGTCCCTCGCCGGAGCTCTGCAGCGCGCCGAGAGCAAACATTGCGCCGGCATGGCCGTCGGCAGCACCCCGTCGGAACAGCTGTATTGCGGCTTCGGGAGAGCGTTTGCCTCCGCTCCCATTGAGCAGCATCTCAGCAAGTGCCACTTGCGCATCGAGCATGCCGCCTTCGGCCGCTTGGGCAAACCAGGCACGAGCCTGTTGCGCGTCGGCAGCCACGCCGCGCCCGTCCCTGAGAATGCGCGCATACATGTACTGAGCCTCAGCCACGCCTTCAGCCGCGCGCCTCAGCCATTGCGCGGCGCGAGTTTCATCCTGGTGCACGCCGACGCCTTTGGCGAAACACAGCCCGAGATTGAAGGCGGCGATAAGGTCGCCCGATAATGCGGCCGCCTCGAACCACCCCGCTACGCTCGTGATATCGTCCGGCTCGCCGGCTCCCTGAAGAACAAGATTGGCCAGATCGACTTGCGCTGCCCGGTTCCCGCTGCTTGCGGCGGTGCGCAGCCAATGCGCCCCCTCTTGCTCGTCCCTGGCGACACCGTTTCCCGTCAGGTAGAGAGAGGCCAGCGCGCGAGCGGCGGCCTGGTGACCCCCCTCGGCCGCACGACGATACCAAATTGCCGCCTCTGAAAAGTCCGGCGGCCGGCTCTTCACGTTACGATCCCCGAGAAGATTCGCCGCCTCGACGTTGCCCGCCAATGCCGCACGCCGTATCCAGGCCTCTCCGGTCACAGGATCCTGATCGCCGAGGCTTCCGTCGATAAGCGCCAGACCCAATCGGAATTGGGCCGCAGGAAGCCCTTTCTCCGCAGCTGACTGGTATAATCGCGCCGCACCCGCAATGTCGCCTGCGACGCCGCGGCCGTGTTCGGTCAGGATCGCGAGAAGATAGATTGCCGTCGGCAAGCCAGCGTCCGCCGCCCGCCGGACCTCATCGGCAATCCTGGACCGGTCTGCCGACAAACCCCGCCGTGCCAGCGACAGGGCAAAACCAAGGCTTCCTTCGGCGCAGCCGGCCGCGGCCGACCGCTCGTACCACCTGTAGGCCGCATCCGCATCGCGCATTGGTTCGGGACCGCTGGTCAGGATGTAGCCGAGGAGTGCCTGGCCGGTGGCGGAGCCCGCCTCGGCCGCCTTCGTGGCAAGGTCGAGCGCTGACGCAAAGTCTGGCTCGCTCGTGGTGTCCTCGAAGAACAGGCGTTCCGATTCGGAGCCCTTGTCAGCTTCGGCTGCCGCCATCCCGGTCACGTAGAGCGCGGCGAGGAGCGCCTGCGCATCAGCGCTCTCGTGATCCGCTGCTCGCCGCAGCCAGCGCGTCCCCTCTGCCCGGCTCGGCGGCACGCCGGAACCTTCGAGATAGCAACGCGCGACCCGATACTCGGCATGACCGATGCCCGCACGCGCAGCCGCGGCGAAGAGCGGAAAGGCCTCCGTGGGCTTGCCATTTTCAGAAAGCTGGATCGCCCGGCGCAATGCTAGGGACGGGCTAGCCAAACCAGTCAGGCGATCCAGAATTGTCATCGAGGCCAGCCTTTGACTGCTCCGGTTCCTGTCGAGCTGCGGACTACGGCTCGCGCATCGCTTCCTGACCGATCGGGAGCATCACCCCAAGAATATATTTGAGCACCGTGCGCCGGCCGACCTGAACATCGGCGGTCACCGGCATGCCGGGGGTGAGGGCAAACCCGGCGGGTACGTCATGCAGCGCGACCTGATCGATGGAAATGCGCGTCCGATAGAACGGTTCTGTGTTCGAGGGCAGCATTGCCAGCGAACTGTCTGGATCGCGGGCTTTCTCCTGAGCGGAGAAGGAATCCGGACTGAGCGTGCGCACGGTGCCGTGAGCGAGGCCGTATTGCGAATAGGGGAAGGTGTCGAACTTGATGACGACGGGATCGCCAACGTGGACGAAGCCACTGCTTCGGCCGACGACATTTGTCTCGATTTCGAGCGGCGCCTTGGCGGGCACCAGCGTGATCAGGCGCTCGCCCGACTGCAGGACCGAGCCGACCGACACTTTTGCCACGGACTGGACAATGGCATCTCCTTCGCTTTTCAGCTCGACCAGTTGCTTGCGCAGCTTTGCCTTGTTGAAGAGCTCGCGAGCGTCGGACATGCGAGAGCTCGCCTCCGACAAACCTTGCGAGACTTCCGCGCGCCAGCCTTGAATGTAGCCGGCGCGATCGGCGGCCACCGCAGCCTGCTGGCGCCTGGCAGCTTCCGCCGTCTGCACGGCGTTGCCGAGCGCGCGCGACATTTCGGCCGAATTGTCCTCGGCTAGCAGGGTATTGAGGCGGCTCCCGACCTGCCTCTCTTCCAGTTGCTTGCGCATCTGTTCTATCGATGCCGCGACGGAGAGCCGCTGCCGGTAGCCAGCGGCATCAGATTGCGCGCGCGAGATCACCGAACTGAGTTCATCGCTTTGCCGATCGAAATTCTCCAGCTTGGCCTCGTAGACCGCCTTGCGGCGCTCGAAGATCGAGGCCTGCAGGGTCCAGCTGGGGTCGAGGCCGTCATAGTTGAACTCCTTGCCGTCGGCCTCCGCCTTCAACCGTGCCACTTCGGCCTCAAGCGTAGAGACCTGCATCGCCAGGGCCTGCAGGTCTGCCGAGGCGAAGGTCGAATCGAGACGTGCAAGCAATTGGCCGGCTTGCACATGCTGTCCCTCGCGCACTTCGATCGAGCGGACGATCGCCGTCTCCAGCGGCTGCACGATGATGTTGGGCGATTGTGAAACCACGAGCCCCCTCGTCGTCACGACCTGGTCGACCGGTATCAGTCCTGCCACGGTGATCAAGACGATCACGAGGCTCGAAATCATCCATACGATGCCGCGCGCCGCCCGAGGAATCGGCGCATTGGAGACTGCTGTCGACGGCCATTGGAACTCGAGTATGGCCGGCGTCGTCGGATCGTTCGTTTTCGCTCGGCCCCAGCGAGCCTGGCGGACGGTGAGCGAGGTGCTACTCATGGCTTACCGGACCTTGTTATCCAACTCATCTTTGGCGAGAACCACCATTTCAATCTCGATCCCGTTGCGGCACCACATCGTCAAACCAATCGCGGCGGTACGGCCGCCGGCCGGCCGCCACGATTGTCCAAATGTCGGTTCTGCTGCGACCACAGCTGGCGGTAGAGCGCGCATCGTTCGAGCAGGACGGTGTGCGAAGCGACGTCGAGAACCTTGCCCTGCTCCATGACCAGGATCTGGTCGCAGTCGGTGAGCGAGGACAGCCGATGCGAGACGATGATCATGGTGCGCCCGCTGGCGATGCGCATGAGATTGGCACTGACGACCGCTTCGCTTTCCGGGTCGAGAGCACTGGTGGCCTCGTCGAGAATGAGGATGGTCGGATCGTGGATGAGGGCGCGCGCGATCGCCAGCCGTTGCTTTTGACCGCCCGAAAGGTTGGGCGAACCTTCCTCGATGTAGGTGTCGTATCCGTTCGGCATGCGTTCGATGAATTCTTCCGCGCCGGCCAGATGCGCGGCACGCATGGCATCGGACAGCGTCAAGCCTGCGCGCCCGGCGATGATGTTGTCGCGGATCGACCCGCGGAACAGGAAATTGTCCTGGAGGACCACGCCGAGCCCCTGGCGAAGATGACGCAGGTTGATTTCCTTGAGGTCGACGCCGTCCAGCTTCAGGAACCCGCTGTAATCCCGGTTGATCCCCTGCAGCAGCCGCGCGATGGTCGATTTTCCCGACCCGCTCCGCCCGACAATGCCGAACATGGTCCCAGCCGGAATGTGGAAGCTGACCCGGTCGAGGGCGGGCGTCTTGGTACCGATGTAGCTGAACGTCAGATCGCTGAACGTAACTTCGCCGAGGAGCCTTGGCCGCAGACCGAGGGAGTTCGAACTCGTCTCCAACGGCCGGTTAAGGACGGATGCCGCCTCGCCGATTGCCGCCCCCACCTCCTCGTAGTCTTCGATCAGCCGCACCAACCCGACCAGCGGCTGCGCGACGCGTTGGGAGATCATCATGAAGGCGAACAGACCGCCGACCATATAGCCGGAACTGTCGTTCATCGCGAGATAGGCGCCAATCAGCATGGTGCCGAGCACCATTACGCGTTCAATGGGCGTAACCAGGGTCTGCGGCCAACTGGCGAACTGCCCGAAGGAGAGGCGCGCGCTTCCCGCCTCCGCCACCTGCTGGTCCCAAAGCGCCTTGCGTTGCGGCTCGAGCCCAAGCGCCTTCACGGTCTTTATGCCGACAACGGTTTCGCCCAGCGCCGCCGACTTCCAGGTCTCGGCCTCGATCACCCGCTGGTACCTTCGGCGCAGCGGCTTCAGGAAGGCAAGGATGATCAGCATGATCACCGCTGCGCAGGCAACGACGATCCAGGCAAGCGTCACGTTGATATAGAACATCACCGGCAGCAGCACGCAGAGGGTGATCAGATCCAGGAACGTGCCGAGCAGTTTGCCCGTCAGAAACTCGCGGATCCGATAGACCTGCGCGAGGTGGTACATTGTCTCGCCAGCGGGATGGCGCTCGAAATAGTCGAGCGGCAGGCGCAGCAGCCGGCTGAAAACGTGCAGTTGCAGCTTGGTGTCCAGGCGGGCTCCGACGACGTTGATGATCAGTCGCCGCGCGTGGCCCAGGAGCGTCTCGTATGCGAAGACGACAGCGACGATGGCCGACAAGAGTATCAGCGTCGAGACACTGTTGAATTGCAATACCTTGTTGACCACCGTCATGACGATGAGCGGCGGCAAAATGGTCAGAACGCTGAGTGTGAAGGAGGCGATGGCCACGTCGCGAAGCGGCCGGCTTTCGAGCCGCACCAGTTCGGCGATCCAGCGAAGGGTGAAAGGCGCATCCGCGGCAACATAGGATCGCGCGTTTCGCAGCAGCACCGCCTCGCCCGTCCACACCTGCGACAGGCGCAACTCGTCGACAGCGGTGGATGGACCATCGTCGGGCGCTTCCGGACTTTTGAGGAAGACCACGTTGCGCTCGGCGCTCGCCCCGGTGAGGAGACCGGCGCCGCCGTCGCTGAACAAGAGAACGACCGGTCCGGTATCTTGAAAGCGCAACAGGTGTGACCAGCGAACACGCACTGCCCGGGACCACATGCCGCCGTTCTGCGCCCATTCCGACAGGTCGGTAGCGCTTGGAAACGGGCCTGCGCTCGCTGCCCTGAATTCGTTCGGATCGAGCTCGATACCGTGATAGCGGGCGACCCGGAGCATCGCCTTGAGGCGCGGCCCGACCTGGTCGAACTCGGCGGGGCCACCGGGGCTCCGCCCCGTTTCGCTGGTGCCGCCGGGCATGCCGGTCGGGTCGGCCGCGGTCCCGGCACGCAGCTCCACAGGCTGGATTTCAGCACTCCCAGGAACGTTCACCATGGACTCGCCTTCGGGTAGGCAGGCGGTGGTTCGACATTGCCCGCGGCGGACCAGTCCCGCCGGAATCTCTGGTGGCGCTGATGATACTCCACGGCGGTCGGTCGCGCGAGCCCCTTAACCACTCGGAAAGGCCGAACGCGCAGGCCTTGCCTTTCGGCAAAGCCCGCGCGCCCGCTTCTCAGCTTTGGACCGGCTTCTATCGTCGTCTGTCCGGTCGCCATTCCTCTTCACTCATGCTCAGTCATGCGGCTTCAGAATGTCCTTCAGCGCCTTCTTCACCGTGTCGTCGCTGTTGGCGAAGCCGGCACCCTGCTTGTTCTGATCCGAGGTCAGGTCGGTGCTTGCACCCAACGGCTTGTTCTGGTTCTGACCAAATCCCCTGATCGTGGTGAGAACATTCAGGAGGTCGGTCGTCACCGAACCGGCGGCCTGGCTGACAAGCTGACGGAACGACGCATGGCTGACGGCATCACTGTCGGTCGAGCCGGATTGCAGGAACTGCGTCGTGTCCTTGAGCCCGAGCGAGTTGGCCGTGACCGCGGCGGTGCGATGGCCAGGCGAGCCATCGGCATCAGTGCCATCTTTGGGATGTCCCTTCCCAGGATTGCTGCTGTCGTTGTGGTCAGGATCATTGCCATGGCCGTTGTTGCCTTTGTCGCGATCACCGGTCTCGCCGCCGGGGCCCGTCGCTCCGGTCGGGCCCGTTGCGCCGCCCGGCCCAGTAGCACCCGTCGAGCCGGTTGCACCCGTTGCGCCGGTCGCTCCGGTCGCGCCAGTTGCTCCGGTAGCTCCAGTCGCACCGGTGGCTCCGGTCGCACCTGTCGAGCCGGTTGCTCCGGTTGCACCCGTAGCGCCGGTCGCTCCGGTCGAGCCGGTAGTTCCGGTCGCACCGGTCGAGCCCGTGGCACCCGTAGCGCCGGTCGCTCCAGTCGCGCCAGTTGCTCCGGTAGCTCCAGTCGCACCGGTGGCTCCGGTCGCACCGGTTGTTCCGGTCGAGCCCGTTGCTCCAGTCGCACCGGTGGCTCCGGTCGCACCTGTCGAGCCGGTTGCTCCGGTTGCACCCGTAGCGCCGGTCGCTCCGGTCGAGCCGGTTGCTCCGGTCGAGCCCGTTGCTCCGGTAGCTCCAGTCGCACCCGTTGCTCCAGTCGCGCCGGTTGGTCCGGTCGAGCCAGTGGCACCCGTAGCGCCGGTCGCTCCAGTCGCGCCAGTTGCTCCAGTCGCACCGGTGGCTCCGGTCGCACCCGTCGAGCCGGTAGCTCCGGTTGCTCCAGTCGCACCCGTGGCGCCGGTTGCACCTGTCGCTCCGGTCGCACCTGTAGCGCCGGTCGAGCCAGTCGCACCCGTTGCTCCGGTCGCGCCGGTTGCACCGGTAGCGCCGGTCGCCCCAGTCGAGCCGGTGGCACCCGTGGCGCCGGTCGAGCCGGTCGCACCCGTGGCGCCGGTCGCACCTGTCGCACCCGTTGCTCCAGTCGCGCCGGTAGCACCCGTTGCTCCGGTCGAGCCGGTGGCTCCGGTCGCACCCGTCGAGCCCGTGGCACCTGTGGCTCCGGTCGCACCTGTAGCGCCGGTCGCTCCGGTCGCGCCAGTTGCTCCGGTAGCTCCAGTCGCACCCGTGGCTCCGGTCGCACCGGTTGCTCCGGTCGAGCCCGTTGCTCCAGTCGCACCGGTTGCTCCGGTTGCACCCGTCGAGCCGGTAGCTCCGGTTGCACCCGTAGCGCCGGTCGCTCCGGTCGAGCCGGTTGCTCCCGTTGCTCCAGTTGAGCCGGTAGCGCCAGTGGCACCCGTGGCGCCGGTCGCACCTGTAGCTCCGGTAGCGCCGGTCGCCCCAGTCGAGCCGGTGGCACCCGTGGCGCCGGTCGAGCCGGTCGCACCCGTAGCGCCGGTCGCACCTGTCGCACCCGTTGCTCCAGTCGCGCCAGTTGCTCCAGTCGCACCCGTGGCTCCGGTCGCACCGGTTGCTCCGGTCGAGCCCGTTGCTCCAGTCGCGCCGGTCGCACCCGTGGCGCCGGTCGAGCCCGTGGCACCCGTAGCGCCGGTCGCTCCAGTCGAGCCCGTTGCTCCAGTCGCACCGGTGGCTCCGGTCGCACCCGTCGAGCCGGTAGCTCCGGTAGCTCCAGTCGCACCCGTTGCTCCAGTGGCACCGGTAGTTCCAGTCGCACCTGTTGCTCCGGTCGAACCTGTCGAGCCAGTTGCTCCTGTCGCACCCGTGGCGCCGGTTGCGCCTGTCGAGCCGGTCGCACCCGTAGCGCCGGTTGCACCTGTTGCACCCGTCGCGCCGGTGGCGCCTGTAGCTCCGGTATCGCCGGTGGCGCCGGTCGCACCTGTTGCTCCGGTCGCACCTGTCGAGCCCGTTGCTCCGGTATCACCCGTTGCGCCAGTCGAGCCGGTCGCGCCAGTGGCGCCGGTTGCTCCAGTCGAGCCGGTCGCACCCGTTGCACCCGTAGCGCCGGTCGCACCTGTTGCACCCGTCGAGCCCGTTGCTCCGGTATCGCCGGTAGCGCCGGTCGCGCCTGTGGCGCCGGTTGCTCCGGTCGCACCCGTCGAGCCCGTTGCTCCGGTATCGCCGGTAGCGCCGGTCGCACCTGTGGCGCCGGTTGCTCCGGTCGCACCTGTTGCACCCGTCGAGCCCGTTGCTCCGGTATCGCCGGTGGCGCCGGTCGCACCTGTGGCGCCGGTTGCTCCGGTCGCACCTGTCGAGCCGGTGGCACCCGTTGCTCCGGTATCGCCGGTGGCGCCGGTCGCACCTGTCGAGCCGGTGGCACCCGTTGCTCCGGTATCGCCGGTGGCGCCGGTCGCGCCCGTTGCACCTGTTGCACCCGTGGCGCCCGTTGCTCCGGTATCGCCGGTCGCACCTGTGGCGCCGGTTGCTCCGGTCGAGCCGGTATCGCCCGTAGCGCCAGTTGCACCTGTTGCACCGGTTGCGCCTGTGGCACCCGTAGCGCCGGTCGCACCTGTGGCGCCGGTTGCTCCAGTCGAGCCCGTTGCTCCGGTATCACCCGTAGCGCCGGTTGCTCCGGTCGAGCCGGTATCGCCCGTAGCGCCAGTTGCACCGGTTGCGCCTGTGGCACCCGTAGCGCCGGTCGAGCCGGTATCGCCCGTAGCACCAGTGGCGCCGGTTGCTCCAGTCGCCCCAGTGGCCCCGGTCGAACCCGTTGCTCCGGTATCACCCGTTGCTCCAGTCGAGCCGGTCGCGCCAGTGGCCCCGGTTGCTCCAGTATCGCCGGTGGCGCCGGTCGCACCTGTGGCGCCGGTTGCTCCGGTCGCGCCCGTCGCGCCGGTGGCGCCCGTTGCTCCGGTATCGCCGGTGGCGCCGGTCGCGCCGGTCGCACCTGTGGCGCCGGTTGCTCCGGTCGCACCCGTCGAGCCCGTTGCTCCGGTGTCACCCGTGGCGCCGGTCGCACCTGTGGCGCCGGTTGCTCCGGTCGCACCCGTCGCGCCGGTGGCGCCCGTTGCTCCGGTATCACCGGTGGCGCCGGTCGCACCTGTGGCGCCGGTTGCTCCGGTCGCGCCCGTTGCTCCGGTATCGCCCGTGGCGCCGGTGGCGCCGGTCGCACCTGTCGCGCCGGTTGCTCCGGTATCACCCGTGGCGCCGGTCGCACCTGTGGCGCCGGTTGCACCCGTCGAGCCGGTCGCGCCGGTTGCTCCGGTATCACCGGTGGCGCCGGTCGCGCCTGTGGCGCCGGTTGCTCCAGTCGAGCCCGTTGCCCCGGTATCGCCGGTGGCTCCGGTCGCACCTGTGGCGCCGGTGGCGCCAGTCGCACCTGTGGCGCCGGTTGCTCCGGTCGCACCGGTCGCGCCCGTTGCTCCGGTATCACCCGTGGCGCCGGTCGCACCTGTGGCGCCGGTTGCGCCGGTCGCACCTGTCGAGCCGGTGGCGCCCGTTGCTCCGGTATCGCCGGTGGCGCCGGTCGCACCTGTGGCGCCGGTTGCTCCGGTATCGCCGGTGGCGCCCGTAGCGCCAGTCGCACCCGTACCGCCTGTAGCGCCAGTGGCGCCGGTATCACCGGTGGCGCCAGTCGCGCCTGTGGCGCCGGTTGCACCTGTATCGCCGGTGGAGCCGGTAGCGCCTGTTGCTCCGGTCGCGCCAGTCGAGCCCGTGGCTCCAGTATCACCCGTAGCGCCAGTCGCACCTGTAGCACCGGTCGCGCCAGTTGCTCCGGTGGCGCCCGTTCCACCCGTGGCGCCCGTGGCGCCCGTCGCACCCGCGCCGGTTGCGCCCGTGGCGCCCGTTGCTCCGGTGGCGCCCGTCGCGCCTGTTGCACCCGCGCCGGTTGCGCCCGTGGCGCCCGTTGCTCCGGTAGCGCCCGTCGCGCCTGTTGCACCCGCGCCGGTTGCGCCCGTGGCGCCTGTTGCTCCGGTGGCGCCGGTCGCGCCCGTTGCACCCGCGCCCGTGGCGCCGGTCGCACCCGTGGGGCCGGTCGCGCCAGCCGGGCCGGTCGGGCCTACTTGACTCGTGACGGCGAGACTGCCCCCATTGAATGTATCGCCATTGTCACCATTGTTACCAGCGTCGGTCGCAAAATTGTAAGTATTACCGGCGGCAGGCGTTAGCGTACCGTATAGCTCGAAGCCGCTGGTGTAAATTTGATAAGTATGGGTTGTATCAGGTACTGTAATAGTTATTGCAAAATTGAACGCCACGCCATTGTTCGACTGAGGAAGAACGAAACTTCCAACAATGGTATCTGGATTGGCAGTAGTATCAATAAGATAAAACGTATTTATGCTTTTACTGTTGCCATCGGCTACAGTGCCGGTAAGCGTCAGATTACCCGCCACCAGGAGCCCGATGTAACTTGCTACGCCAACTGAGGTCAGCGGCGGCAGGGGCGCCGACGCGCCCGCACGTGCGGGTAATTCCCACGCACCGCCCAGGACTGCCGCACCGACAAGCGAACTGGACGCGCAGACATCCACGCCGACGGCCGCTTCCAAAGCGTCGACGAACGCATCGCCTGCCCTTCCCAGCGCCGTCTCGCAGCTCCATAGCCGCAGTTCGCCGTCCGCAGCGAGCGCCCTGCCGATTGCGGCGAATTCCTCAGCCGCGCCCTTCAACGTCCCGACCGACCATTCTCCTGAAGCGAAATTAACCCGACCCGGCGCGCCATGCGCGATGATGTGGACCGCGCGGAGCTCTTCGTGCCCTCTCAGCGCCGCAGCCATCTGCGCCGCCGGCGCTTGACGGCCATCGAGCAGGATAGCCTGGACCCCCGGCCGGACGTTGCTCAGAACAGTCTCGAGATCGGAGATCGAAGGATCCACAAAGAGAATTTCAGAGGCACGGGCCATGACTGGCTCCTGTTCGCTTCCAATTCATTTCAAAAGGGAAACCGCCCACCGGCTTAGTCGGCGAGCGGCGCGGAAACGGCGCTTGGCCGCGGTCATCTTCCGGACGGCCCGACGGCGCCGCTTGGGCGGCCAACGAGGGGGGCCTCCACGCGGAGGAAACCGGAGGCTTGGAAATTCCCGCCATCGTCAAATGTCCCGATCGCGAGAGAGCCGGCGGTGCTCGGAACCTTCACGGTTATTGCGACAGCGTGGCTTCGCTTGACGGCGGCGGGAAGAATGACCTGGCCGACGATCGCGTTCTTGGCGGCATCCAGAATGAAATAGGTTATATGCTCGGTCGCGTCGCCGATGGGCAAAACGCCCCTAACGGTCACGTCCATTGCAGTAGACGAAGTTGCG
The DNA here is from genome assembly GCF_002294915.1 of Mesorhizobium sp. WSM3879. Lineage (NCBI taxonomy): Bacteria > Pseudomonadati > Pseudomonadota > Alphaproteobacteria > Hyphomicrobiales > Phyllobacteriaceae > Mesorhizobium > Mesorhizobium sp. WSM3879. The sequence goes on from NZ_NSFZ01000009.1 coordinate 222,537, forward strand.
TAGGTCATCATGCACTCCCCGATTAGCGGCGGCTGATGCCGCGGCTTCTCCTGCTTGACACTTGATTTTCAATCACCGCAGTGCTGCCCCCGACCCGACGGGCTTGGCCGCAAGGCCGCACGAAAGCTCGCGCGCGAAGACGTGATGGGCTGCAGCCTTTGCTCCAGACGACTCCTGGTCCGATCGGCCGGCAACAAGTCGCAGACGGCGCCGTTCGCCGACGGCACTCGGTTTGAACAGCTCTGTTGAGATTTGGTTTGGATGCGGGGCACGGGAGCCAATCCGCCGCACCTTGCAGCAACAAATTTCCCGCCGGCGCATAGATGGGCACGGGCTGCGCCGCTCAGTTGCGGATAGGTTTGAAGTTTGTCGAAGCGGCGGGCTTCAAACTCCCTGGGAAACGCACGTGATATCACGTGATACACGATCCACTCCCGTCACAGCCGACGCCGATCTCTTGGCGAAAACTCGCGAGAGAGCTCCGGAGTGGAAAAACCCGTTCGACCCGAACAAAAAAGACAAACGCTCACTCGGCCGCGCGCTCACCAACGCACGTGCCTTAGTCGTCCGCGACTTTGGCCTTGCTACTCCGGAACCCTCTGGCTTGACTCCCCTACGACTTCCGCAGAATGCCAGCTACCCACGACCTGTGGGCCCCCCCTCACAGCAGCAAATTAGTAAATTTGAAAATTAGCGATCTGTAAACTATGGAAGCGACTAAACCGGCCTACCTCTAAAGTATTAGGTCGGGAAATATTACAAACCGCAACTCTAGAAAATATTTTTGAAATCCATACCTTAACCTCACCCGGGAACTTGCGTCAAACCCAGAAACGTGATCGGGATCGAGCTCCCGCTATCCCATTTCGGGGTGGCGATGGGGTCGACGCCAAGCACCGCTTCGTCGATCTTGACGTCGCTCGGCAAATGGCGGTGAAGTGAGCGGAGATCGTCTGAGGACCTTGGCCGCTCCGGTGGCGGGACAAGTAGACAATAGGAGCTTCGAGACGGCTCCGCGAATTCATCCGCGGCACGCAGAGAATGGCATTGCTTGAACGTCGCGCAACGTCAGAGCGAGAGATGGCAATTTCACGGATGACCACTGGCAAGCGACTTTGCCTGAACATGATCGTCAAGAACGAGATGGCGAACCTGCAGCGCTGTCTGGGGGCGGTTGTCGACCACATCGACTGCTGGGTCATCGGCGACACCGGGTCGACCGACGGGACCCAGGATTACATCAGGGCTTTCTTCGCCGATCGCGACCTGCCCGGCGAGTTGCATCAGTTCCCTTTCGAAAATTTCGAGCAGGCCCGCAACGCCGCGCTCGATCATGCGTATGCTTCGCCGCTCGTCTATGATTATCTGCTTTTTGACGACGCCGACATGGAGTTGGTCGTCGAGGACGCGGGCTTCAGGGCGCAGCTCGACTGTCCCGGCTATCGGCTGCTCCAGCGCTCCGGTTCCGACCTCGCCTATTGGAACACCCGCATCGTCAGGCGCGATACCGGCGCCCGCTACCGTGGCGTGACGCATGAATATCTCGACGTTCCCGGCGACGTGAAGGAACTGCAGGGCGTTTGGTACAAGGACCACGCCACCGGATCGAACCGCGTCGACAAGTTCGATCGCGACATCAAGCTCCTGCTGGAGGCGCTGGAGAAAGACCCGGAGAACCACCGATACTGGTTTTACCTGGCGCAGTCCTACCGCGACGCCGGACGCACGGCCGAGGCGGCGGTGGCCTACGCCAAACGCGCGGCGATGGGCGGCTGGGACGAGGAAGCATGGAACGCCCGGCTGCAGGAGGCGCGCTGCCTAAGAAAGCTCGGGGACGACGCAGGCTTCATTCGCCAGGCGCTTGCTGCCTTCAATCAGCGCCCGCAACGTACCGAACCCCTCTACGACCTCGCGCGGTTCCATCGCGAGAAGGGGATGAATGACGCCAGCGTGCTGTTTTCGGAAGCCGGTCTGGCGATCAGGAAACCGGAGCAAGACATCCTGTTTCTCGAGGATTTCATCTACACGACGGGCCTTCGCGAGGAATACGCGATCGCGGCAAACTACGCCAGCGATCCATTGCGCAAGGACCGCGGGTTCGCAGTGTGCAATTGGCTGGCGCTGAGCCGCAGCATCGCCGACGGTTCCCGCGATCTGGCGCGCTCCAACCTGTTCTTCTACATCGAGCCCGCCAAGACGATGATGCCATCGTTCACTGCTCAACCGGTCGGCTTCGTGCCGCCCGACGGCTATCGGCTCTCAAACCCCTCCGTGGCTCGCTGGGACAACCAGATCGTAGTGCTGCAGGGGGCCATCACCTTGGCGGAGGCGGAAGAGAACCTCCGGGCTCGAGCGCCGGATCGAGCGGCGGTGCACACACGCAATTTCTTGCTGCGCATCGACAGCGAATTCGGGATCGCGTCGGCCGACGAGATTTCACAGCCGACCGACTTGCCGCGACCTGCTTACGGCTGCGGCCTCGAGGCCATGCGTCCGTTTGCCTGGGAGGGGCAATTGTGGAGCAGCGCCTATATGCGCGCGTCGGCCGCAGAAGGCGAACCAGTCATCGCGCGCATCGACCATGGCGGGCCTGCACCATACCGGATGACCGACTGGCGCGTGCTCCGGCCGATCGGTGCGAAGGTGAACGGCAACAACTGGCTCCCCCTCGTCAAGCCGGCTGGCATCGGCACCGACCGGGAGCGGCTGCAGTTCGTTTCTGTGGGTGATTCCATCCGCATTGTCGGCGATCAAGGGCAGACGATATCGGAAAAGCCGTCTTCCGTCGCTGCCGACCAGCTCAAGGGAGGCACCCAGGCGATTGCCTTCGAAGGCGGATGGCTGACACTCGCGCACGAGACGCGGGCAAGGCCGGACGGGGCTCAGCCATACTGCCAGCACCGCTTCGTCTGGTTGGACGAAACAGGCTGCTTGGCAAAGATCAGCCGGCCGTTCTTCTTCAATGAAAAGGGGGTTGAATTTGCCGCCGGCCTAGCCTGGCACCCAAAAGACGAGCGCCTGCTGATTTCGTACGGCGTCGCCGAGAGCGAAGCGTGGATCGCCGCGGTCGATGCCTCGGAGGTAAGCGCGCAGCTGGAAAGGACCGACTCTTTGTCTGCAAGCGAGGCATTCTGGAGCTCACTTGCGGCGTCGCCGGACGGTGCGACCATACAAATTGCGGCGGCTCAGCAGCGCAAAGAACCCGGCGACCTCCATCAACAAACCCGGCCTGACAGCGGACTCCCGAAGGAGGCGAGCAGGATTGTCCTCTCCGGCAATGCGAAAGGCACAGAGGAGGTCCTGCTCGAGCTGGCGCCGTTCCTTCGCTTCGCAGACTCGCCGCATGAGCGTCGCGATCAATCCTGGGCGTTCGATAGCCGGATAGCCCCCTTCCTGGACAGGGGAGATGCCGCGCTGCCTCAGATCCACTGCTTTTACGAGGTGCTTTCCGACACTGCGAAGCATCTGACCTTGATTGCCGCCACCACGTCGATGCGCGCGGCAGGCCATCCCGTGAGGGTCTGGAGCTACTCGCCGAACAAGCTTGAATTCCTCGTGCCGCTCGGCGTCGAGGTCCGCGCCGCGGATGACGTGATGCCGCGCAGCTTGTTCGAGCGAATGGTCGCCGGCTCCGAGATCCGCTATTTCAGCGACGCCTTTCGCTACGCCGTGCTTTACGAACATGGCGGGTTGTGGATGGATTGCGACGTGGTCATGCTGCGACCGTTTCCGTTCCGCGGCGATTACTTTTTCAATCTGCAATGGCGCGGCGGCCACCAAGGCCACTTCGTCTGCGGCAACGTCATCTATGCCGAAGCCTTCAGCCCCCATTTGAGAGCGCTCTACGAGATGTCAATCGAGCGCTTCTTCGGTGCAAGCGGCAAGGGGTTCGGCGAGATCGGCCCGAAACTGCTCTCCGACTACATCGCTTCGGATCAAGGCGCCGAGCTGCGCGATTGGGTCTTCGGGCCAATGTTCTTTAACGCGATCGATTGGACCGAGATAGGCGAGTTCGAAAAGCCGCTCGCCGATGTGGCTGTCTACCTGAATGATGAGCGTGTCTTCGGAACACACCTGTGGACGGCACGAAATGAGGCTCGCTCGGGCGGGGAAGGAGCGCCGCTCATCTCCTTGCTGGTCGAGCCGCTGCGGAGCTTTCCCACACTCATCGATCTTGCTGATCGCTTCAACACCGACAAGAACCGCCATACCGGCAACCGGCATGCTTACGCACGCGTCTACGAGCGGCTGCTGTCGAGCCGGAGACTTTCCATGCGGAGGCTATTAGAGATCGGCCTCTGTCGCATCGCGGCGGAAGGCGACCAGTCCGAGACGCCCTCGGTCGCGCTCTGGCAGTCCTATTTTCCTTACGCCGAGGTGATCGGTGTCGACCTGACGGATTTTTCTCAGTTCAACAATGAGAGGTTCAAGTCTTTCGTTTGCGATCAATCCAAGCTGGAGGATCTGCGCTCCGTCGCGGCGAAGCTGGAACCGGGCTCGCTTGACGTGATTATCGACGACGGCAGCCACGCCTCGTTCGACGAGCAACTGACGCTGCGCGAATTCTTCCCGCTGCTCGCAGAGGGTGGATGGTATTTCATCGAAGACCTCGACTGGCAGCCAACAGGCGAAAATCCCGGTGAAATCACACTCACCAAGCATCTCTTGCGAGAAATCCAACAGCACGGCACGGCCCGATCAATCGACCCGGTCGGTATCAGCGACCTTGCCGATCAGTTTGCCGAAATCCGGTTCTTCGACAGCCACTTCGAGCTTAGCCAGGCAAAATTGCTCGGAGGGCTAGTGGCGATCCGCAAGCGCGGAGGCGTCGGCCTTGTTCGATGAGCTTCACAGGGCGGTGCGGTCGGGTTCGGGCGAGTCCAGCCGTTCAGCGGGAGGTCGCTTAGCGACTGCGTCCAATCGCGGACCCCTTCCTTGAAGATCGCGGTCTACACCATCGCGTTGAACGAAGCCGCACATGTCGAGAGGTGGGCAAATTCGGCCGTCGGCGCCGACTATCGGATAGTCGCCGACACCGGCAGCACCGACGACACGGTATCCCGACTGATCAACGCCGGCGTTACCGTGCACCGGATCGCGGTCCGCCCATGGCGCTTCGATGACGCCCGAAATGCCGCCCTGGCACTCATCCCCGCCGACGTCGACGTGTGCTGCACGATGGACATGGACCGTTTCCTCGAGCCCGGCTGGCGCCCCAAGCTGGAGGCGGCCTGGAGACCCGAAACGACAGCCCTCTATTGCCAGACGATCTATAGAGCGAGTGTCGACGACCCCAGACCGTTGCGGCAATGGGCCACCAAGAATTTTCACCATCGCTGGGGATATCGCTTCAAGCGCCCCGTCCATGAGGCCCTCGTCTTCACCGGAGAAAGGGAGGTGGTCACGACCAGCAACGACCTGGTCATGTTCGAGGTGCAGGACCTGGCCAAGCCAACCAGGAGCAGCTACCTGCCTCTGATGGAGGTTGCCTACAAGGAAGATCCCGACGACGCACAGATGTGTTTCTGGCTCGGGCGGGACCTGATGTGGGCCAACCGGCCCGACGAGGCCGTTCAATTGCTTGAGCGCTACCTTGGCTTGCCGACAAGCACCTGGGGCGAGGAACGGTCAGAAGCGATGCGCTACATCGCACGCATGATGCCGGACCAGAGATTGGTGTGGTTGGACAAAGCGCGAATGGAAGCGCCGCATCGGCGCGAGATCTGGGCCGACCTTGCGGAGGAACTCCACGGCAGGGCCGACTGGTTGAATCTGTTCTGGGCGTGCAGCAACGGAATCGAAAACACCCGTCGCACCGGAAGCTATCTCGATGACCCGAACTGCTGGGGCTTTCGGCTGTTTGATCTGGGCGCCATCGCCTCATGGCACCTGAATGCGATGGACCGTGCTGTGGAATGGGGGCAGATGGCGCTCGAGCTTGACCCGGGCAATGAGCGTCTCAGGAACAACCTCGATTTCTTCATTCGGCGCCGGCACGAAGATCGAGCAGCGCCGCTCGGCGAAGAAGGTGTTCGGTGAAGGCTATCGGTTGCCTGATGGGACGGACTGGCCGACTGCGGTCAACGCCAGCCTGTCGCTCACGTATTGATCCGTACCGATTCCTCCGGCCGTTCGTCACTGATGACAAGCGGTGGCAAGCACACATAGGCTTTGAGCGAGGGCATCACGCCCGCCATGATGCAATCGATGCCTGCATTGTTCAGCCTTAGGCCGAAGCCTGCAAAATCCACGATCATCGGCCGTATCGGAAGGCACCACTCCAACAGCGCGCGCGCGCCACGTGGCGAGACGGAGTAACAAACCGTGCCGAGCAGATAGCGCGCTCGAAGCAGAGCAGGTTCGATTTCCGCCTCCTGGAAGTCAGCTATATGCGTCATGACTTCGCCCGGAAAGAACTCCAGCCTGGCACCGGTTCCGCCAGGAAGGGCATCTAGCCAGGCATAGCATCGCAGACTTGCACTCCACAGGATGAAATCCCAATCGGCCGGGATGTTCGCCAAGAGCGCGTTCGTATGTCGTTCGAACTCGCGAGAGAAGATCGCATCATCTTCGGCAACCGTTATCACCTTGTGCCGACCGACGGCCTCTCTCCAAAGCGTCACGTGCGAGATGGCGCAGCCCAGACTCCCAGGCGCATACTCCAAATCCGAACTGATAACCCTACGCTCTATCAGCTTGTCGCGGTCGATGGATTTTCCGTCAAATCCGGAGAACCTCCGGACTTCCGGCAGGTGCGAGTTCAACTTGCGAAATTTATCCAGCCGCCCGACACTTCGATCGAGATTGATTACATAAATCTCCGACATGACGCTTTTAGCCCCATTTTGGCGATGGTTCGTCCATTCACTCACTTTGCATCGAGCGAACCAGCTTGCGCCCCGGCCTCCACTTGAGAGAACTTCAAGTCTAGCCGGATCGGTGGTAGCTGGCGAGACGGCTTGGACCAGGCATTCGAACTTTTGGAGGATTTGCGTCCGCCAACTGGAGAGGCTATGAGGCGCCGAGATTTGGCGGTTGGCATCATCGTTGCGGCAGCATCGGCTACCGCAATGGCAAAGTTTTCGGCCATCCTGGACCCGGGCTATGCAGCTATGCCATCCCCCCGGAATAAGACACCCGCGACGCTTCTATCCGCCCCGCTCGAACTCGCGGGCAATTGGGGCCGCATGCTCCCGCAAGCGGCAGAACAGGTCGTTGAAAAGGCGCGGCGCGCCTGCCTAGACGGCATCCGACTGCTGTCTGATCGCCAGCCGGCAAGGCTCCGCGTCGACCGCCATGGCACCGGACAGCCGGCGATCTGGCTGCATCCCGACGGCAGCAGTATGGCCTGGATCATTGTCGACATCGGCGAACGGGACTGGTCGAAGCTTGCCTACCAGTTCGGCCATGAACTCGGCCATGTGCTTGCCAACAGCTGGCAGGCCGATGCGAAGCCGGCACCGCCTTGCCAATGGCTGGAGGAAGCCATGGTGGAGGCCTTCTCGCTGCGAGGCCTGGGACGCCTAGCGAAAGACTGGAAACAGGACCCGCCTTTCGCAGGTGACAACGCTTTCGGCGATGCCATTGCCGAATATCGCGAGAACGTCATCAAACGCTATACCGCGCTCGCCGACAGCCAGGGGCTAACCCGAAATGCTGCGACGTGGTTCGCCGACCACCGAAACGAGATCGAAATTCCAGGTCTCAATCCGTTCGCGCAAGCAATGTGCCCGACTATTCTCGCAGAATACGAACAGGTTCCCGATTGCGTTGAGGCGCTGGGCGCGCTCAACCGCTGGCCTGGCCGCAGCGGGGTTCCAATCGCCGAATATCTCCGCCGATGGAAAAAGAGCTGTACCGAATTGCACGCCTCGCCGCACCTGCCGGTCCGACTCCAGCAATTGTTGCATGTTACCCGGGAGCGACGCTAACCAAAGCTCGGCAATGTGGCGGGAATCTTGTGATCGGACACATACGGGGGCCTGCGCGGACGCTACGGGTTTCCAACAAAACAGGGTCCAGAACGCCCAAGCCGGCAGTTGGTCAGCGGCCGTCCGTATGTCGTGGCTGATGTGGAAGGGATTGTTGCTTGGCAGCGTCCGGATCGGTCTCCTTCGCCTTCGGCTCGGAGTGTCGCCGACCATATACAAGCCTGAACACAATCGCGAGATAGCCGACCTGCAACAGAAGCGCGGCTAGGAGGCTCCAGGCAATGCTCATCCAGACGGACCCCGTGGCCTCATAGGCCCAGGTTCCGACTACGCTCGACGTGATCAGCATTCCGACCAGAAACTGAGGAAAGTACATCTCCCCAATCCTGCTTCCAGGCACTCGAGGCGAAAATTTCACTATTTTAGCAATCGAGCAAGTACCGCCATCTGTACCAATTTCGACGCAGCACCGAGTTTCTCATTCGAGCAGCTCGGTAACGGAAGACGCTGGAACGTCAGGTCGAAAGCTTGGAGGATGACGTGTTCCTAGGAGAATTCCGAGTTGGAAGGCGAGCGGATGTCCGGCGGGGTGGCGATATCAAACAAGGTCGCCAGCGCGTACACACCCGCCGGGGAGTGAGCGACTGACGAAGTTGTGGGGACTTTGCGTGGGCCTTTCTGCACCGATTCCTGCCGCAGTACGCCGTTCGTTTCGCTTTTCCATTTTCTCCCCCGAAACGAAGACGTAAGGCTTACCCGCGAACCCGCCATTAGAAGGACGCAAAAAGGCGGACCAGGGAATATCGGGTTCGACAAACTATCCGAGGCAATCTCGGCTGGCGTTTATGCTGAGGCTCGGCAAACAGAACAGTGCGCTTTTTTCGCCGCTCGCTCAATTAGCTCAATGGGCTTTAGCTCGATCAGATTACCATGTCGCCTCCCCAAAGTGCAGTGGGTTGGGCGAAGGACATGCACCAAAAGAAGGACTTGATGCATGTCGCGCAAACTTGTGCAGCGGTTTTTCGGAAAAGACATGCACAAAACAAAGACTTAAAAGCGTAATTCTCGATCCATTTCGCCGCGATGCGCTCTAGCCGGCAGCAGCCTATGTTGTTTTTTTCACAGTCAGCGACACGTTTTTGTTACATTAAGATGCAACCTTAATCTCTGGGTGGCTAAGGTAATCGGAGATGACATACAAGTCGGTTCAGGAAACCCTCCGTGCAGCTGGAATCGTCATAAGCAAGAAAGGCGATGTCCACCGCATAAACTTCTTCGGCGGCCTGGAGGACACCGCGCACTATACCACGAGCCTCAAGGAGGCGCTGGAACGGGGCCTTGCGATGGCCAGACCGCAGCGTTCGTAGCCAGCGCCGTCGATTGGTAGCTGTGTTCCGTTGCGGCGAGCGGCTTGATCGCCTGGTCAATTCAGGCGAGATGCGCAGCGAACCGACTCTACGAGGCTAAGAAGTTCATCCCAGTAGGGCGAAATGTCGAGGCCGAGACCAGCGCCGTAGGACAGCAGAGAGAACTGTTGCGCCAGTTCATCCTGCAGACGCCGGGCTTCATCCGGATCAGAGATGGAAATGGTAGCCATAGCGGCCAGATCGCGGCACCTGGCATCGGTTTCCAAACCGGGACCGCCAACAATCACGCCGAGTTCGACCATCATCGATATGAGTCGCACAAGCCCCCTCCGGCGATCTGCGCAACACAAGTGGCCGAGAATCAATCACGATTGATCAGAAATGGGAAGCCCATTTCGGGGAATCCCACACCGCAAATCAACTCCCGTGGAAACGACGTTTTTCCTGAGGAGTACTGTACCAGAAAGTCGTGATCGCAATAGAAGGCGGCCGGGCAAGGTAGGCCTGCGACGTCACGGATCGCTCTGCTTTGCCGGAAGGCGCTTTTCAGCGCTGTTGCGCTGGAGGCTCGCCGCTGGAAGTTCCTCCAGGCACGGACAGAATGGACCGAGGCTCGATGTCGCCGCGTCCCGGGCAGATCGACGGGCGAATGGGCTGAAGTGGATGGGCGCCCGGGCGGACGCCCATCCAACCTCGTCATGACATGAACGCGGGCGTAACTTAGCCGCCACCACCGGAGTTGCCCGATCCGCCACTGCCGCCGGAACCACCCGAGCCGCCGGAACCGCCCGAGCCCCCGCTACCGCCGGAACCGCCGGAACCGCCCGAGCCGCCGCTGCCGCCGGAACCACCGGAGCCGCCGCCAGAGCCACTGCCACCGCCGGAACCGCCTGATCCGCCGCCGCCACCGGATCCGCCACTGCCGCCGGAGCCACCCGAGCCTCCGCCCCCGCCGGAGCCACCGCTCCCGCCGCCATCGCCACCACCGGAGTCACCGCCACCATCACCGCCGCCGGAACCACCATCACCGCCGCCGGAACCACCATTGCCGCCGCCGGAACCCCCATTGCCGCCGCCGGAACCGCCGCCCTCGCCGTCGCTGGCAAGGACGGAAGCGATGAGAGCCGTCGTGATTGGCGGGCACATTGCGATTTGTGCGCGCGTGAGGATGCTTGCGCGGTTGCTGGCGATGCAGCAAAGCGCGTAGTTGGATTCCGTCAGCGGCTGGCATTGGGCGGCCGTCATGCGCGGTCGAACATTGCTCTGTGCCGATGCCGGAAGCGTCGAATTCACCGCCATAAGGGCGGATGAGACAAGCAGAATTGCGCGAGCGCTGCTCGCGCACCTTGGGTACAGGTGCATTTCTTCCTCCTAAGAAGGGAAAAAAGGCGCTCCCGTCCCCAAACTGGGCGCTATGTCAAAGTTTCCGACCATCGGAAACAATTTGTTAAGCATACATTGTTTTAGAATCTGTGCAAACTTCTAATAGCGAGTCTTGATTTACCAAACCGGCGAAGATGATCTCGGTCTATCGATCCGAGGGGATGGAACGTGATTCGTTTGGCAGCGCTCGTTGCCGCAGCCATGGCTATGGCTGGCTGCAGCGAAACCATGCAGACTTCCGGCACTGCGTCCATGATGGTCACCAAGGGTTACGCTTTTGCCCCGCCGGCCGCCCGCGGCTTCTGCGCCAGGCAGCCAAGGCTCTGCAGCCCAGGCGGACACGTCAAGCAGGTGAAGCTCACCGAAAGGCGCATGGCCGAGTTGAAGGCGGTCAACAGTTCCGTCAATGCCAGGATCATCGAACGTGACGACCGTTCCACCGGCCTCGGCGACGATTGGCGGATACCGACAAACGCCGGCGATTGCGAGGATATCGCGATCCTGAAGAAGAGCGAGTTCATGAAGCGCGGCTGGCCGGCTTCAGCCCTGCTGCTGACGGTCGTTACGTCGGGCGGCGCGGGCCACACCGTGCTTACCGTTCGCACCGACAAGGGCGACCTGATCCTCGACAACCGAACCGACGCCGTCAGGAACTGGGCGCAGACTTCCTATCGCTATTTTGCGCGGCAATCTCAGTCCGAAAACGGCAAGTGGCTGCGGATCGATTCCTGATCTATTGTCCCCGTCGGCGCAGTGCCGTTGACCGCCGGCGCAATTTCGCGCCGCGCAGAGATCCATCAATCCTTTGATCGGCTTGCACGGCCGGTTCCGTCATGGAACCATCATCGGGGGCATTCCTTGGCTTTGGTCCAAGGATTGGGGAATGGCCGATACAAAGGACCATCGACTATTGCCGACGCTCCACGAGCAAAGGGCAACGCCATGCGTGTGGATGTCATCGACAGTTTCGATGCTCTCGTTGAGCTGAGGGACAACTGGGATGCCGTCTACGCTGCTGACCCGGAGGCTCAGTACTTCATGTCCTGGCCATGGATGGCGGGCTGGTTCAAGCGGCTTCGCTACCAATGGCTCGTCCTGGCCGCCAAGGAAGACGATTCAGCCAGCTATGTCGGTTTCTTCCCGCTTCAGCTCCGAACGGAACGAGCCAGGGACGGTGCGTTCCAAAACGAATTGCGGACGGGCGGCGGCTACTTCGCCGGATATGCCGGCTTCCTTTGCAAACCGGAGGTTCAGGATGCCGTTGTCCGGGCCTTCGCCGATTATACGAAGCGGCTGAACTGGGCCAAGCTGCATCTTGAGAACATCTTTGCATCGCCGCCGCGGCTGAGTACGTTCCTCGAGCAATTTTCCGCGCCGGAATTCCTGACCGGCAAGATGAGGCGTCCCGACGACGGCGACGGCATCGACCACGACATCTATGTCTATGTGAACCTGCCGGGCGACTGGGAAGACTTTCTCAACGACCGGCTTGGCGCGGCGACCCGCAAGACCGCGCGGCGGACGCTAAGGGCAATCGACGACGCATCCGAGTATCACGTCACCAACGTGACCGCCGCAACGCTGGAGCGCGATCTGCAGACGCTACTCCGGTTCTGGGAAAGCCAGTGGGGCGCGAAACTGGCGGCGCGATATCACCCTGGCCTGCCGCAGGCGATGATCAACAACTTCCGTAACATGCTGCGCTGTGCCTTCGAGGACGATGCCCTCTATCTCCCAGTCCTGTGGCGGGACGACAACCCGATCGGCGTGCAGGCCACCTTGATCGACCGGAAGAACCGGGCACTGATCGGGATGCTCAACGGGCGCGATCTCGCGGTCAAGAAGCCCGCGCCCGGCTTCGCGCTTCATCTCTACAGCATACGCTGGGCCATTCAGAACGGCTTTGCCGTCTATGATCTACAGACCGGGGATTTCTCTTACAAATATGATTTCGGCGGGCTCGAGCGCCGAGTCGAATGCCTTCTCGTCAGCACGGCCAGCCGCCGCAATCTGCGCGACCGCCTGGAGAGCCGGAGCCTGCCGGTCGTGCTCGCGCGCGCCAAAGCGCTTCATCAGGCCGGCGATCTTGAAGCGGCTCTGCGTGGTTGCCGGCAGATCCTGGCTGCCGATCCGGCCCATGCCGAGGCGCTATCGCTGCTTCGACAACTGGATGGCGCGCGACAGGCTCTTCTGCCGCAAAAGCTCAGCGTTGCCGCCCGTTTGCACCAGGCCGGAAACCTGGCCGCGGCGGAAAAGATCTATCGCGAGATCCTGGACGTCGAACCCGGGCGCTTTGACGTGCGCTACCTCCTTGGCGTGATTTGCCTGCAGCAGCACCGTTATGGCGACGCGGAGCGGCAGGTCGGCCAGGCGATCGAGATCAATCCGAACATCGCTGCCGCGCACTACAATCGCGGCCTGGCGCTGATGAAGCTCGACCGAATAAAGGACGCGCTCACAAGCCTTGACGAATGCATCGCGCTGGAGCCGGGCCACAGCCGGGCCCTGGCGCTTCGCACCGAGGCGCTGAAAGCCATCGGGCGGATCCCTGCCTCGGTTGCTTGAAGCGCGTCGCGCTGAAACGGATTCCGGCGACCTGCTTCAAGTCTTTGTTTTGATGCATGACCGTCCTAGAACTGCGCACATTTCTGGGCGACATGCATTAGCAGGGAGCAACCAATCCGGACGAGATCCGCGGCCGCGGCTTATCTCGGGAACGAATTGTCGATAACGATCGACCAGATATCCTTGTTTATTTCCCTGATGTCCTCGATGGAACCGTGGATTCTTCTCATCTCCTCGTCATCGAGCGCTTCGATCTTTCCGTATTTGACCTCGTCCTTGCCGTCCACGATGCGCATCAGCTGCGTGCTTCCGTGGGTTCCGGCCTCGTCGAACGAATAGATGCAGTGGCTGTATTTGTTTCGCAACTTCGCCTGGCGGGTGAGCTTGCCGGTGACTGTCAGCACCGCCCGACGGCAGGCGGCCGGCGTCTTCGGGATTTTCGCCAGCCGCTCTACCAGCTCGATGCGCGCGCGGGTCGTGTTCAGCGTCAGGAAGATGATGATCGCCGTTTCCTTGTCGACCTTCGCAAGACCGGCAATCAGATAGATCAGCAGACTCTCGGTGTTGGTCCATGTGTAATTCAGTTGGCCAACGAGGAGCAGTATCTCCTGAAACCGAGGCATCATCGGCTCACGGCGAAGATTGGACGGACTGTGGCGAACCGGATCGTTCCAAGCCGCCGTGAAAGCTATCCTTGCGCGCATGAAACACCGCTGCCGCCTCGGTCCGGTTGTGAGCCCCAAGCTTGGTTATGATGTTGTGCAGATGGATCTTGACCGTGTGCTCCGACAGGCGAAGGGTCGCGGCTATGATCTTGTTCTGCAATCCGCGAGCGACCATTTCCAGGATCTGGAACTCACGGTCGGTCAGTTCGCCCATCTCCTCGAAACCGGACCGGTCCGGCCTTGGTTGTTCGGCAGGCGTCGAATGATCCGACGCCTTTTGCGAGAGGCTGCGTGCGTATGACTGGAACATCGCCAAGGGGAAATATTCGCCGCCGCGAAGCATAAGTCGGATGACCGAAAGCCAGACGTCAAGCTTCAAATCCATGGGCAGGACGCTGCGCACGATCTTTAGATCGAGAACGTCGTGCATTGAGACGGAAGCTCGGCTGTCGTGCTGCACCAGGACGATCGGCGCCGCCGGATGATGCCGCATCAGTTCGGCGGCATAGCCGTCGATCTTATGCAGGAGCTCCGTGTCGATAAGGACCAGGCAGACGGGATGCTCGAACGGCGCGCAGGCCGCTTCGATGCTTGTAGCCTGCTCGACGACTATCGAGGGAAATTCCCTCTCGATGGCGTATACTAGACATTCTGGAAAGCTATCAGTAGAGGAAACAGTCAGGATAATTCTACGCGCCGCCCAACTCTCTCCGGCACCGCTACCTACGGTGCTGCGCACGTTAACTCTGGACATGGTTGCCACCCCACCCTAGACGAATACTGTCGGTTTAATTCTTTCCCTTCTTCAAATTTTCGGGGGCCGCCACCCCGCAAACAGCTAGCCTTAACGACTTATACACCAAATTAGACCGGACTGATATAGTTCGGATGAGCTATAGCTAATTTCTCCGTCGTCGCTGCCGACCGGAGACGTTCGACAGAGTCGCCTTCACCTGATCCGGGCAGGAATATCGGCATGCGCGGCCGGAGCACGTCTGGGCAGCGGTCCAGCCGAACGGGCTAGCCCGAACTGTCAGCTTACAATCACCGCCCTCTGGTTCCAGACTTTCCCGGGTTCCATGTGGGATTGGGGCATATCCAGGACTCTCCCGTTTGAACGACCGGATCCTTGGTGATCCGGCGCTCCCCCGGGTTTTGCCTTGGGACGGCCGCCTCTCCCGAAGTCAAAGGGAGGTACTCAAGCAAGTCATGACGAAATTCGGATTGCGGACCTCAGTCCCCTCGGTCCGGCAGTCCATTCACCGCATTAAACGCAACGTCCGCGTACAGCCCATAGCCGCGTAAGAGAAGAATGCGGTTCGGCAGTCGCGGCCTTCAAACAGAGGACACGACCATGTCTCTCGACCTCGACAAGAACAACATCAACGCATTCGGTTTGCAGATCGTCGACAGCGAATTCGATATCGGTGACGGCGGTGGCGAAAACGAAAACAAGAACTACAATACCAACGACGCCAAGAACGAGAACGAAAACGAGAACAAGGCCTCGAACGAGAACGAAAACAAGAGCGACAACGACAACTCGAACGAGAACAAGTCCTCGAACGAGAACGAAAACGAGAACAAGGCCTCGAACGAGAACAAGAACGAAAACTCGAACGAGTCCAAGAACGAAAACTCGAACGAGAACAAGAACGTCAACGAGACCAAGGTCGACGTCGACGTCGACGTTGGCGTCAAGCTCGAAGGTGAGCTCGGCAATTCCGACGATGATTTTGCCGATATCTATGCCAACGACGACATGAAGATCGACACCATGATCAACAATAAGGACGGCAACGTCACTTATGATCCTGGCGACGACGTCACCTTCAAGGACATCCTGAACAATTCGATGACCGGCGCCGGCACCAACACCGCGTCAATCATCAACCAGACCCTGAATATGTATGACAACGACAAGCTCGACAACGCGACCGTCAAGAACGACGCCGATTTCAAGCTTGATCTGAACGCCAAGGGCGGCCACTCCGAAGCCGGTGACGGCATCTCGGCAGGCGGTGGGACCGCGGACGGCGGCAGCGACGCCAAGGCCAATGGCGGCGAAGGCGGCAATGGCGGCGACGCCAAGTCCGACGACGTCGAAGCTGGCGACGGCAAGGGCGGCCTGGCTCTCAGTGCGGCTATCGGCGGCGACTCCAAGAGCGACAACAAGGCCGACGCGGGCGACGCCAAGGCCGGCGACGGCGATAGCGGCGACGCCAAGGGCGGCGAAGTCGACACAGGCGACGCCAAGGGCGGCTACGGCGACGGCGGCAACGCCAACGGTGGCGATGGCCTCGGCCTCGGTTTCGGCCTCGGACTGGGCCTCGGTGTCGGCGCTGCGGAAGCCGGCGATGCCAAGTCTGACGACGGCGGCGACGCCAAGTCGGATGCTGGCGACGCCAAGGCGGATGCTGGCGATGCCAAGGCCGATGGCGGCAATGGCGGCAATGGCGGTGATGGCGGCGACGTGACCGGCGGCGATGCCAAGTCGGACGGCGGCGATGGCCTCGATGTCGACGGAAAGCTGTCGCTGCTGAACTACGGTGAAGGCGGCGACGCCAAGAGCCTCGCCGGCGACGCCACCGGTGGTGGTGGCGGCGGCGGTGGCGGCGGTGGCGGCGGCGGCGCCGACGCTGATGGCGGCAATGCCAATTCGGATGGCGGCAACGCCAATTCGAACGGCGGCGACTCCGAATCGTACGGCGGTGACGCCCTCGGCGCAGGCTGGGGCGCTGGTACGGGCTCGGGCTCGGGCTCCGGCACCGGCGGTGCCGGCGGCACGGGCGGTGCTGGCACGGGCGGTGACGGATCCAGCGGTGACGGAACCGGCGGCGCGGCCACCAGTGGCGACGCTTACGGCGGCGACAGCCTCGGCGGCTTCGCAGCGGCCTTTGGTGGTGACGGTGGCCATGCGCTGAGCGGCGCCTGGGCTGACGGTACCGGCGGCGACGCCACCGGTGGATACACCGCTTCCGGCTACGGTGGTGCCGGCGGCGCTGGCGGCCAAGCCTTCAACGGTGACGGCGGCACCGGCGGCGACGCTGGGATGTGGGGCTCGCAGAATGGCGATGACGGCTACGTGACCGGCACGAGCCACTCTTCGGCCGACGGCCTGATCGACGTCAGCGCCTTCAATCAGCAGATCGTGATGGGCGCCAACCTTCAGGAAAACCTGGTCGACCAGACCGTGGTTGGCGGCGACTACCACAACACGCTGACTGGCGAGGACGCCGGCGACCATACCGGTACCTGATCGATGTCACACGACTGATTTCGTCACGAAATCAGACAGCTTGGGACTGCGCGGAGTTTCCGCGCAGTCCTTCCATCCGGGAGACATGCCGCCCCGACCGAGCGCGAATGATCTCAAGATACGGAGGCTACCGTGTACACGATGCAGCTGGACAAGATGACCGAGGTCATCTCGCATTTCATCGGCATGTTCGAGATCTCGGTCGAGGAAGCACGGCAGCTAAAGACCTACGACGAGTTCAAGATTGCTGCGGCCACCAAGGAAGAAACTCCCGACCTTCCAAACACGAATGTCAACGTTAAGGCGCCTTATACGCTCGACGATTTCGATCCACACGTTCCGTATATGGGCGTCAAGCCGGACCTGGTGCTGAACACGGTCAGTTCGAGCTTCTGGTACACGCCGCCCGAAATCGTTCAGCACGGCCATCTGAGCCCCGGCCATCATCACTTCCATCTGCCGCATCTGCCGGCTTTCGGTGGCGGCATGGTCCTGCCAAACATCGAACCTCCAGGCGCGATCGCAGCCTACATCAACCAGGAAATCCGCCTGTCCGACAACGACTATGTCGGCGCCGGCGGACATGGGCTGATATTCACGCCCGCGGCGGTCGACGACAGCAGCCATCTGGCCTCGCTGATGAACGTGGCGGCGGACGTGTCGCCGATCGACGATGTGACGTTGCTGGGCACTCCCGACGACATGGCAGCCGCGGTGGTGACCATGGGCGAACGCATCGCGGCCTACACCGAGGACCCGAGCGGCGAAGCGAACGTCTTCGTCCTGCACCCAGACGCGACTTCCGGCCCGATCTTGGGAACCTATGTCAACGGCCAGCTGGTCGACGATGCCGACGCGCCGAAGGCGGAGGACCACATCAATCTCCTCAAGGAACAGCACCAGGATGACGAGGTTGCCAGCGCTGGACCCGACAAGGACGACTACAACACGCCGCCGGATTCCTCCGATTTCATGTCGGGCTGGGGCAACGGCCTGCTCAGCCCATGCGTTGAAGTGGACACCGGCACCAACACGCTGATCAATTCGGCCGTGCTGACCAACAACTGGACGACGACATCGGTCGTCGCCACTGTCGGCAACAGCTATGAAATCAATGCCATCATCCAGATCAACGCACGCTGCGACACGGATATCGTAAGCTCCTCCCTGAATGGGTGGAAGCTGGGCAACGCCCCCGACGAGGCCTTCAACATCGCCGCGTTCAAGCACATCGACCCGTCGGCCGGCAGCGTGGCGCCAACCGCAGCGGACGGTTTCCCCGCCGCCTGGGTGGTGACGCAGGTCACCGGCGACCTCATCATCACGAACTGGATCCAGCAGTACTGCTTCATGACCGACAACGACACCACGGTTATGTCCTCGTCGGGTGTCAGGACCAGCGTGAGCACCGGCGACAACACGGCGATCAACGACGTGTCGCTGAACGAGCTCGGTCACTACTACGACCTGATCATCATCGGCGGAAACATCTACGACGCCAACATCATCCAGCAGATGAACTTCCTGATCGACAACGATCTCATCGGCGCGGTCGATGGTTTCCAGACATCCGGAGAAGGCTCCTACTCGACCGCCGGCAACCTGCTCTGGAACGATGCGACGATCATCAATGTCGGCGGCCAGAACCACTATGAGGCCTTGCCGACGTCCTATCTTCAAGCGGCCCAGGGCTTCGCGGCCGGCAAGGACGCCGGCCCTGGCGACATACTGAACGACCCAGCCTTCGCCGGTATCGGCGCCTTGCGGGTTCTCTACATCTCCGGCGACCTGCTCAACGTGCAGTATATCTCGCAAACGAACGTGCTGGGCGACAGCGATCAGGTTGCCTTGGCGATGAACCAGTTCGTCGCCCATCCCGAGGCGGAATGGACTGTCACCACCGGCGGTAATCAGGTGGCGAACTTCGCGGGGATCATCGACGTCGACGGAACCGACAAGACCTATGTCGGCGGCGAGCACTATTCGCAGGAGATCCTGATCCAGGCCGACATCATCTCGAGCGATCCTGAACTCGGCGGACAGAATCCGGACGCGCTGGTCAACGAAGCGATCGCGTTCCTGGCCGACGATGCGGGCGCCGACGACACGCAGATGGACCATTTGATAGTCCCGACGCCGGATCATGTTCAGGCGGACGGCGTGCAAACAATATTGGGCTGATCCGGGAACCGGGGGATACAATGACCGATGATCGCGACCTGCCTTGGGACACGTTTGCCGAAGACCTAGAGGCGGCGATGCAGGAGGACGACCAGGGATCGTCGAGTTCCGCGGTGCCTCGCAAGACGCTTTCGAACGCCCTGCGGCAGCATGAGCAGGCGATCGACCGGACCATCAAGACAATCGACAATGCCGTCGGCCAGTTTTACGATGCAGTCCCCCATCGCGAGGTAAAGGCCGGTCAGGACCGACCTTTGCCGCAGGTCGACGGCCGGAGCGCAGTAACCAGTCAGCCGAAACCAGAGCAGGCCACAGCGCCCCTGCCTGCGCACCAGCCAGCGAGAACCCCTGCATCGACCAGCCCGGCTGGGACCAGCCCGGCTGGGCAGGCGGACGGGGGCGGCGTGGTCAGGCAAATCGTCACGCCTCCCACAACGACGAATCCACAGGTCAGCGAAGCGAAGGCGGCCGCGGCCGGCCCCATCAAAATCGCACCCGCCTTGCAGGAGGGGCGAACCGAGGAAAGAGCAAATCCAGTTCTGCAAACGACAGGCGGGCTACCGAACCTGCCCAACGAGATGCGCGCCAATGCAGGGCATCCTCCGGCTTCTTCCCCAGCGCCCAAACCCGTAGCCGCCGTTGACATACCGAACTTCATGGCGCAGCGCCAACTGTGCAAGCCGGAGCCGGCTCCGCAGCCAAGCCAAAGTTCCATCCCCGGCACCACACGGGCGCGTTCGACTGTCGTACCTGAGCCGCTGCCGCCAACGCCAACATTCCAGACGCGACCGGCCGAGTGGCAGGGGCCAGCTTTGACGGCCAAGAAACCTGCTGCTCCGCCTTCAGCCGCCGTTGCAAAAGGTGAGCCGGTGGCCACCGAGCCTCCCGCGACGACAGCGCCGACGATCGACAAACTGAATGTCCCGGCGGACGCGGCGTCGCCGAGGCCACAGCCTGTGCCCCAACGGCCAGCCGAACCCACGCCCAAGCCAATGCCAGCGGCCGAAAGGCAGAATATCCAGGCCAATGCGGCGCCGCCGAGGCCACAGCCAGCGGCCCAACGGCCGGCCGAACCCACGCTCAAGCCAATGCCAGCGGCCGAAAGGCAGAATATCCAGGCCAATGCAGCGCCGCCGAGGCCACAGCCTGTGCCCCAACGGCCAGCCGAACCGCAGGCCAAGGTCGCGCCCGACGAGCCAGCCAAGCCGTCGGTAACCGAGATGAAAGACGCGGCAAAGTCGCCCGGCATGATCACCATCGAAGGCGACACTGGTCCCATCAAGACGCAGCAAGGCGGATCTCCCCCAGGAGGTGTGGACGACAAGGGCCGGCGCGGCGGTGGTGGCGGCGGAGGCGGCGCTTTCCACAAGCGCCTCGGCCCGGTCGATTTCGGCGCTTCGCTCAGGGCCGGATTGAGCGCGGTCAGGAAAAACCTGCTGATCGTCATGCTGTTCACGGTCGCCTGCAACATACTGGTCCTGGCGATCCCGATCTATCTGTTCCAGATCTCGGATCGCGTTCTCACCAGCCGTTCCCCCGACACGCTGGTGATGCTGACGGTGGTCATCGTCGGCGCGGTGATGCTGCAGGCGATGTTCGATGCGCTTCGCCGCTTCATCCTGATGCGCACGGCCGTCGAGATGGCGGCCCAATTGGGTGCGCCGATCCTCAGCGCGGCGGCCAGAGCCTCGCTTCACAGCAACGGCAAGGAGTACCAGGTCCTGGGCGACCTGCAGCAACTGAGGACCTTCCTGACCTCCGGCACGCTGCTGTCGTTCCTCGATGCGCCGATGGCTCCATTGATGGTGCTGGTGGTGTTTCTGATCCACCCGCATCAGGGCTTCATCGTCATGACCTCGGCGGTGCTGCTGTTGATCATCACGCTTCTCAACCAGCGCGCGACGGCCGCGACCTTCGGCGAGGCGAACGCGCACCAGAGCAAGGCCAACATCCATCTCGATTCGATGTCGCGCAACTCGCAGATCATCAACGCGCTCGCCATGATCCCCGAGGCCGTGAAGATCTGGGGCAAGGACACCGCAAACTCGCTCAGGGCGCAGGTGATCGCACAAGACCGCAACATCGTCTTTGCCTCCATGTCGAAGGCCGTTCGGCTGCTGACCCAGGTGACGATGCTTGGCTGGGGCGCTCACTTGGCGATCGAAGGCCATCTCACCGGCGGCATGGTCATCGCCGCATCGATCATCGCCGGCCGGGCGCTCGGCCCGATCGAAGGCGCCATCGAGGGCTGGAACCACGTCGTGCATGCCCGCGCCGCCTATGGCCGGATCGCATCGCTGCTGCAATCGTCGCCGCTCAATTTCGAGCGGTTGAACCTGCCGCGTCCCGAGGGCCGTCTCGACGTCGAACGGCTCCTGTTCGTGCCCCAGGGAACGAAGCGGGTTGTGCTGAACGGCATTTCGTTCGCGCTCTCGCCGGGCGATTCGCTGGCCATCATCGGCAATTCGGGCGCCGGCAAGACGACCTTGGGCAAGATGCTGGTCGGGTCGATCCTGCCGACGTCAGGCAACGTACGGCTGGATCTGATGGATCTTCGCAACTGGGATCCACGCCAGTTCGGCGAGAATATCGGCTATCTGCCCCAGGATGTTCAGCTGTTCCCGGCGTCGATCAAGGCCAACATCGCCCGTATGCGTGACGATGCGACCGACGCCGAGATCTACCAAGCGGCGGCGCTGGCCGACGTTCATGAGATGATCTCCACCTTGCCCCACGGCTACGAGACCTTCGTCGCCGCCGACGGAGCGCCGCTTTCAGGCGGGCAGAAGCAGCGCGTCGCGCTTGCGCGCGCCTTCTTCGGCAATCCCCGCCTGGTGGTGCTCGATGAGCCCAACTCGAATCTGGATTCGGCCGGAGACGCGGCACTGGAACGAGCCCTCCAGCACGCCAAGGAAAACAAGATCACGGTGATCACCATCACCCAGCGGCCATCGCTGCTGAAGAGCGTCGACAAGATACTGCTGCTTGTCAACGGCACCGTCGCCCTGTTCGGCATGCGACAGGAAGTGCTGCAGGCCCTTGCAAACCGGGGCTTGAGCATCGAAGGCGGCTCGTTCGGCCATCAGATCCAGTAGCGGGGCCGCAAAGATGACGACCGACATCGCAAAAGTTCACGACATAGAGTGGTATTCCGAGGTGCCGCGCTCGATCTGGAAGCAGACCGCATTTGGCGCGCTGTTGATCACGGTGGCCTTCGGCGGCTTCGGCACCTGGGCTTTCACGGCGCCGCTCGCGTCCGCCATCATCGCCCAGGGCAGCTTTGTCGCAACCGGGCAAAACAAGATCGTCCAGCATCTCGAAGGCGGCATCATCAAGGAAATCCTGGTCAATGAAGGCGACCATGTCAGCCTCGACCAGCCGTTGATAAAGCTCGACGAGACCGCCGCGCAGACCAACGAACGGCAATTGTTCCTGCGCAAGGCGCGGCTCGAAGCGATCGCGGCCCGGCTGAATGCCGAGGTGCAGGGCAGCGGCAAGATCCGATTTCCCGCGATCATCCTCGACAACCGGTTCGATCCGGAGGTCTCCCCGATCATGGAAAGCCAGCAGGCCAACTTCGAGGCCGCGGAACGAAAGCGCGACAGCGACATAGCGCTGTTCGACCAGAACAAGAAGGCCATGGAATTCCGCAACGAAGGCATCGAGGAGCAGATCTCGTCGGTGCGCCGGCAACTGCAATTCCTCAAGGAGGAATATCAGGGCAAGCAAAGGCTCCTCGAGCAGGGCCTGATCCGCGGCACCGAGGTAAAGGCGATCCAGCGCGCGATGGCCGACGCCGATGGCCAGATCGGCAAGATGGTGGCGGAAGTCGCCGAGAACCGCGAACAGATCGTCAGGTTCGAGCAGCAGATCACGCAGACCAAGGATACCTATCGCCAGGCGGCGCTCCAGGAACTGCAAAGCCTGGAGGCCGAACTGGACGCCGTGCGAGAAAAGTCGCGCGAGGCGGAGAACGTGCTTCGCCGCGTGACCATCAAGGCTCCCGAGCCCGGCACGATCATACGCATGTACTATCACACCGCCGGCGGCGTTATCGAGAGCGGCAAGGCGATCCTCGAGATCCTGCCCTCGGATGTGCCTCTCGTCATCGAGGCCCAGGTGCCCCGCACCGACATCGACAACATCAAGGTCGGGCAGCAAGCCTCGATCCGGCTGATCGCTCTCAATCGCCGCACGACGCCGGTTCTGGAGGGCGAAGTCTACTATGTCTCGGCAGATGCGTTGCCGGAGATGAGCGGCCCCACGCCCAAGGAAGTCTATCTGGCGCGCGTGCGCGTGCCGGCAAGCGAACTGGCAAAGGTGCATGGTTTTACGCCGACCCCGGGTATGCCCGCCGAGATCCTCGTCGCGACGGAGTCGCGCACATTCTTCAGCTATCTGACGAAGCCGATCGCCGACAGCATGGCGAGAGCCTTCATGGAGCAGTGAGACCTACGAACAGGCAACGATTTCGGGGGAACCATGCAGATCGACGTCATCACGAAACGGGAGGAGCTGAACCGGCTCAGAAAGAACTGGGATGATCTCTACCAAAAGGATCCCGAAGCGCAGTTTTTCCTCTCCTGGACGTTCCTGTCGTCCTATATGCGACGCTATGAAGACGCCTGGTCCGTCCTGGCGGCACGCTCGGGGCCGCCAGGATCTTCCTATGTCGCCCTATTGCCTCTGCGACTGCGCACCAGGCTGAACAAGAAGACCGGTATCTGCCACAACGAGATCAACATGGCCGGCAACTACGCGGCCGACTATGCCGGTATCCTGTGCGCACCGGGCTTTGCCGAGCGCGCGATCCCGGCTCTTGCCAGGCATCTTCTGAAGATGAACTGGGCCAAGCTGCATCTCGAAAATCTGCGCATGTCGGAGAAGCGACGGCGCCTGCTCATCGACAACCTTGCCGACAAGCGGTTGACGGCCCACAAGATGCCGCGCGTCAACAAAACCGACAATGTCGACAATTGCATCTGCCCGGCCGCCGCACTGCCAGGCGATTGGGACAGCTATCTCGAACAAAAGACCAGCTCGAACACGCGCCAGAAGATCAGACGCTTTCTGCGCAAGCTCGATGGATCCGGCGAGTTCCGCATCACCCATGCCGACGCCTCCACGATAGATCGCGACATCGGCATCATCCTCGAAATGTGGCGGATCAAATGGGCGCCGCGGAAGGGCAACCTCCTGCCTGGCCTAGTCAGGTCCAACCGGATCCTGTTCAAGGACGCCTTCGAAAGCGGAACGCTGTTCCTGCCGATCCTTTGGCAGGGCGACAAGCCGCTCGGGGGCCTGGCATTCCTGGTCGACCGGGTCAAGAAAACGATGCTGTTCCATCTCGCGGGACGCGACGAGACCGCGAACGACATCCCGTCCGGGCTCGTGCTGCATGGCTATTGCATTCGTCATGCGATCGAACAGGGCTTCCGCAACTACGACTTCCTGCGCGGCAACGAACCGTACAAGTACTCCTACGGCGTGGAGGAGACCACCATCCATTGCGTCCTGATCAAGACCAGGACCGGTCGCAATCTCGGCGACCGGATCGACGAGAGGTCCGTCGGGAGCGTGCTGGAGCAGGCGACCAAATTCCACGAAGCAGGCAACCTTGCCAACGCCGAAAATGGCTATCGCCAGATCTTGGAGGTCAACCCTCGCCATCCGCGCACGCTTTACGGATTGGGCCAGCTGCTGGCCGCCAAAGGCGACCACTGGTCGGCGGCCGATACTTTCGGATCGCTCGTGGAGATCGCACCGAAATCGGTCAAGGCTTGGTCAAGGCTTGCCGTCGAACTTCAGCTGCTCAGCCGGCACGCGGACGCCGCCGACGCCTTCCGCAAATTGCTTGAGCTCAATCCAGACCTGTCGGGGGCGCGATATGGTCTTGGCCGCAGCCTCGCGCAGCTTAGCCAGTTGGATGAGGCCACCAGGGTGCTGAGCGCCGTCGAGGACAAAGCCGACCCAATGCTTCGCGCTAAAATCCGTCTACAGCTGCGAAAGCTGAAGTCGGACGTAAGTCCGTGCTACATAAAACTGGAGCCGGCAAACGCAGGCGTCTCCAGACTGGAGCGGATGGACGCCTAGCCATAGCGACGCAACTCGGAGATTCGCTTCTGGTGGGTGCATATGCTGCTATCGGATTTGAAACAAAGGGTTGGATCTGATCGGTGTTGGGGGCGAACGGCGCGAGTCTATCCAGCTCCGCCGTTTCGATGAACGACGTCGCTGGCCCTCGGAACGAGCAGCAGGAAGGGGCGGAAGGGATTTCGCGCCACACATCAAGCTGCGTTTGCTGTTCTTGCGCCTTCGGATTGTATCTTCGCGCGCACGCGCAACGGAAAAATCGACCCTAGCGTCCCTTGCGTCCTAACCTGCTGTTTGTCTGTGGCTTTCAGTCAGCATCCTCCGGCCTCTACCGTCCCTTGCGCATCGAAGCTCAACGGCGGGCGCGGTCGATAGAGATGTTGCTGGGCGCGCATCCGTACGCCACCGCGTATCTGCGCCTGCCCATCGCCCGCAGCGACATCGAGACTTACTACATTTTTGACCTTCGGCTCGAAAGCAGGAGGGGGAACGACTGGGCAACACTGTGGGACTTTCCGTGGGACTTTGCGTGCCGAACTCTGCCAATGTACGCCGTTCGTTCCGCTCTTCCATTTTGGGGCTTGCTCAAAATGGTTCGGAACCCTATGGGGATGCCGTTCGGAGTGTAGCGCAGCCTGGTAGCGCACCTGATTTGGGATCAGGGGGTCGCGTGTTCGAATCACGCCACTCCGACCAGTTTTCCTGAACATCCTAGAGCCCACGCTTCGGGAACCCTGTCGGCCTTCAGAAGTTCTGTTGCCATGGCCGACACTAAAAGGACCCCCACCATCGCCCGCATCTGGCGCGGCAGGACCTTGCCGGAAAAAGCGGACGACTATGAAACTTACAATTACGAGACCGGCATCAAGCCGCTCATCGAAAAGGCACTCGGCGTCCAGACATTTCGCGAGGACACGGCGACCCATTCCGAGTTCGTGACGATCTCCTATTGGGAGAGCATCGAGGCAATGGCGCGCTTCACCGGCGGCGGGCCGACCCAGGTCCACCACCTCGACCGCGACGCGGAATTCCTGATCGAGCTGCCGAAGAGCGTGCAAGTGCTGCGCTTGCTCACCAGCCATGGCAAGACGGGCTGAAGGTGTCCAGCATCGAGCAACAGGCCTTGATCTCTGAAGGGAGCCGTCGGCGTGGAACCGAGTAAACCCGCCGGGCGAGTCCCCAACAACCTCGAGCCCGGCGAGCCTACAACCCGATCTGCAATGTGACCGGGACCGGGATCAACCGGCGTCTTCCACGCTGCAAGATGGATGCCAGGGCGATGGCTCGAAATGGGACAGCCACGATCGTCCCGCAACTCCGGACGGAAAACCGCTACGCACTTTTCCCGGAGTTGCTCTAGACTCCGGGCAAACGGGGCAAGGGGGACTCTGGATGCCTGTTCTCGAGGCGCTGCTCTCGCTGATCGGCCCAGCCTATTTGGCTTATTATGGCTTCGCGGTTCCGGTCGCGGTCGCCTGGGCAATCCTGTGCGCTGCTCTGTGGGTTTGGAACAACCGGCCGAGCAAGAGGCAGAATGGCAGCGTCGCCCGGTCGCGGATCGCCAGCCTGGTGTTCTTCGTCTTTGTCGGCGCATGCTACGTGGCAGCGCATACGGGGGTCTATCTGCTGGCTCGGCATCTGGCCGGACTATGGGCGTAGAGAGCGCACAATCCCGGAGCAGCCTTCCTCGACATCCTAAATATCGAACTCGCCCTGGCCCTCGTCCATGGCGCTGACGGTCTCGGCGGCGAGCGCTCGGGTGATCGGCGTCTTGCGCTCGAGAGCGGCGCGGTCGAGGCGCTCCACGACCCGCATGGCAGTCGCCAGCGAGCGTTCGATGCGCCGCACCAGATATTGCACGACATGCGGCTCGACCTCGACCTGGCGGTCGGCGAAGAGCTTGGTGATAACGCCGGCGAGCAGCAGGTCGTCCGGCTCGTGGATCTCGATGGTCGCCGCCGCTTTCAGCCGCGAGATAAGATCCGGCAGCGCGACGCGCCAGGCCGAGGGAAAGCGCCGCGCCGTCAGAAGCAGCGTGGAGCCGGCGCCGCGCACGGTGTTGAACAGGTGGAACAGGCCTTGCTCGTCGATCGGGAGCTTGTCGATGTCGTCGATCAGCGCGGGGCTCGCGCCAAGCCCGCCAATGTGCTCGCCGATGCGATCGGGAGCGATGGCGACAGCGTGCGCATGCGCTTGCCAGATCTGGGCAAGATGCGTCTTGCCGGACCCGGGAGGGCCGGCGAGCACCACCACCGGCGCGGGCCAGTCCGGCCAGCGGTCGACCAGTGCTGCGGCCTGCGCGTTGGCGCCGGAGACGACGAGCTCGTCGCGCGAGTAGCCGGTACCGTGGCCGAGATCGAGCGGCAGCTGGCGCGGTGGACCGGTTCGTTCGCCAGCCATTTCAGCCACGCGGCTGTGAGCGGTGGCCGCCGCCGCGATCCGCCGGCAAAGGAGGTGCGGGCTCGGTGGCATGGCCGTTGTAGAGCGGCGATTCGAGGTAGCGGGCAATCGCAAAGCGCACCAGCACGGCAATGGCCGCCGAAGCCGGCACCGCAATCAGCAGGCCGACGAAGCCGAACAGCGCACCGAAGGCAAAGAGCGCGAACATCAGCCAAACCGGATGCAGGCCGACGCTTTTGCCGACCAACCTCGGCTGCAGGATATTGCCCTCGATGAACTGGCCGACGAAGAACACGCAGGCCACCGCCACGATCATCGTCCAATCCGGCCAGAACTGGACGAAGGCGACGCCAACCGCGAGCACCAGCCCGGTCAGCGAGCCGACATAGGGGA
Source organism: Mesorhizobium sp. WSM3879 (assembly GCF_002294915.1). Taxonomy (NCBI): domain Bacteria; kingdom Pseudomonadati; phylum Pseudomonadota; class Alphaproteobacteria; order Hyphomicrobiales; family Phyllobacteriaceae; genus Mesorhizobium; species Mesorhizobium sp. WSM3879. The sequence goes on from NZ_NSFZ01000009.1 coordinate 250,774, forward strand.
TGAAGGAGATCAGCCCGGCGAAGAAGCCGATGAGGATGGCGAAGTTCAGCCCCGTCAGCGTCAGGCCGGTGGCGTACATGGCGCCCAGCACAAGGCAGAGCGTGCCCTGCCCGCGCACGAAGCCGGCGGTGGCGGTGTTGATCTCGCGGGCAAGCGCCCTGACCGTCTCGACATAGTCGCGCGGAACCCAGCTGTCGACCACGGCCACCATGCGGTCCCAGTCGAGCAGCATGTAGAAGGCCACGACCGGGGTGACGACGAAGAGGCTGACCACCGAAACCAGCGCCACGCCCGAGCTCCAGATCGAGGTGAAGACGGTGGTGAGCAGCCCGAAACCGGTGGTGAGCAGCGAGTTCAGTCCGTCGCGCAGGCTGGCCGCGTTGACGCCAAAACGCTGCTCCAGCCACTTCGGGTCGAAGCTGGTGATGAGCGACTGCAGGCGGGTGAGATATTCCGGCAGCTTGCGCGCGAAATCGGCCATCTGCGTGGCCAGCACAGGCACCAGGATAACGAAGGCGAGCACCACGACGACGACGAAGGCAATGAGGATCACCACCGTCGCCATCAGCCGGGAGAGGCCGAGCCGCTGCAGCCGATCGGCCACCGGATCGAGGAAATAAGCGAGTACCATGCCGGCGACGAAGGGCAAGAGGATGCCGGAGAAGACATAGAGGAACAGCGCCAGAAGCACGGCGACGATCAGCCAGAACGCGATCTGCCGGCGCAACGCGGTCGAGGCCGCGGCCGTCCAGGCTTCGCCGTCAGGTGTCCGTGCTGGAATTGCCCGACTTGGTGTTGCTCGTCCGGGAGCCTTCGCCATAGCCACTCATATGCCTTAGCCAGGCCACGAGATAGGCCGCGGCCGAAGCCACGGTCAAGACCCCGGAGAGCAATATGAGCGCCGGCCGGAGCGGATAGAGATGCATGGAAAAGGCAAGCTCGCCCAGCACAAGCGCCGCCAGCGCGATCTGCACGGCGGTGTTCACCTTGGAGACCAAGAGCGGCTTCATCTCGACCGGCTGCGCCATCACGCTGGACAAAAGCACGGCGCAGACGATCAGCGCGTCGCGCGAGACCATGGTCACGACAAGCCAGAGCGGCAGTTCCCCGGCATAACCCATGACGACGAAGACCGAGACCAGGAGAAGCTTGTCGGCGACCGGATCGAGATAAGCGCCGAGCCGCGAGAACAACCGGTAGCGGCGAGCGATGAAACCGTCGATGCCGTCGGAGATGCCGGCGACGAGGAAGCCGGCAAAGGCCCAGTCCCAGCGCGCCTGCAGCATGGCCAACACCACGGCCGGCACCAGCAGCAGCCGCATGATCGTGATCATGTTGGGTATGGTCACGTGATGTCCCGTCATGGGTTTTGTTGGAAGATAGTTGATGGAGATGAGAGGTGCGCGCAAGGGAGGAGTTGCTGATCTCCCCTCTCGAGGGGGAAGATGGTCTCTGGCGCACAAGGCGCTGGAGCTCCACGCGAGGCGACCCCCTCTGTCGCCTCCGGCGACATCTCCCCCTCAAGGGGGGAGATTGGCTCTCACGCGCCTTGCCCCTCGAAACCATTCATGCGATGAGCCCGCAATGGAAACAGGGATGAGCCGAAGATGAGCAACGGCGACAAGGCCAAGCGCAAGAACGGGCTCACCTATGCCGAGGCGGGCGTCGATATCGATGCCGGCAATCTCATGGTCGAGAAGATCAAGCCGCTCGTGCGCGCGACGCGCCGGCCGGGTGCGGACGGCGAGATCGGCGGCTTCGGCGGCCTGTTCGATTTGAAAGCCGCCGGCTTCACCGATCCGGTGCTGGTCGCGGCCAATGACGGGGTCGGCACCAAGCTCAAGATCGCCATCGATTCCAGCAAGCACGACACCATCGGCATCGACCTCGTCGCCATGTGCGTCAACGATATCGTCGTGCAGGGCGCCGAGCCGCTGTTCTTCCTCGACTATTTCGCTACCGGCAAGCTCGATCCGGACCAGGGCGCGTCCATCGTCGGCGGCATCGCGCAAGGCTGCCGGCAGGCCGGCTGCGCGCTGATCGGCGGCGAGACCGCCGAGATGCCCGGCATGTATCACGACAAGGATTACGACCTTGCCGGCTTTGCCGTGGGCGCGGCCGAGCGCGGCCAGTTGCTGCCCACCGACGACATCGTCGAGGGCGACGTGCTGCTTGGCCTCGCGTCCTCCGGCCTCCACTCCAACGGCTTTTCGCTGGTGCGCCGCATCGTCGACGCCAGCGGGCTCGGCTGGAGCGATCCGGCGCCGTTCAACGATGAGCTCAGCCTCGCCGAGGCGCTGCTCGAGCCGACGCGCATCTATGTGAAGTCGATCCTGAAGGCGATCCGCAACACGCATGGCATCAAGGCGCTGGCTCATATCACCGGCGGCGGTTTTCCGGAAAACATTCCGCGCGTGCTGCCCAAGGATTTCTCCGCCGAGCTCGACCTCGAAGCGATCGACGTACCGCCGGTATTCTCGTGGCTCGCCAGGACCGGCGGCGTGGCGCCGCAAGAGATGATGCGCACCTTCAACTGCGGCATCGGCATGATCCTCGCCGTTGCTTCCGGCCAGGCGGCGCAGGTGGCGGCGGTGCTGCAGGAAGCCGGCGAGACGGTGACGCCGATCGGCCGCATCGTGCCGCGCCGCGACGCCGGCGTCATCTACCGGGGCTCGATCGAACTATGAGCAGGAAACGCACGGTCGTCCTGATCTCGGGCCGCGGCTCCAACATGACGGCGCTGATCGCGGCAGCCAGCGACCCGACCTATCCGACCGAGATCGTCGGCGTCATCTCGGATCGTGCGAACGCCGCGGGCCTCGGCCTCGCGCAGTCGCGCGGCATCGCCACCAAGGTGATTCAGCGCGCCGACCATCCGAGCAAGGACGCACATGACGCTGCGATCGATGCCGCGCTTACCGGCTTCGGCGCCGAGATCGTGGCTCTGGCCGGCTATATGCGCATCCTCGGCCGCGGCCTGGTCGAAAAATGGCAGGGGCGCATGGTCAACATCCACCCTGCCCTTCTGCCTGCCTTCAAGGGGCTGGACACGCATGCGCGGGCCATCCGCGCGGGCGTGCGCATCCATGGCTGCTCCGTGCATTTCGTCACGCCCGAGATGGATGACGGGCCGATCATCGCCCAGGCCGCCGTGCCGGTGATGGTCGGCGACAACGAGGACACTTTAGCCGCGCGGGTGCTGAAGGTGGAGCACCGGCTCTATCCGCTGGCGCTGGGGCTGGTCGCCGAAGGCAAGGCGCGCATGGAAAAGGGCCACACCGTGCTTGCCCATTTCGCCGACGACGCCGACAACGCCACTTCAGTGGTGATGGCGCCCGACCCGCTGCGCGAGGAAACCGACCTCGAACAGCTGGCGCGCATCACGCCGTAGGACTGCCATGGCGACGCCCAGACAACTCCTTGTGCTGCGCCATGCCAAGTCGAGCCGGGACGATCCCAAGCTCGCCGATTTCGACCGTCCGCTCGCCCCGCGCGGGCTGAAGACGGCACCGCTGATCGGGCGCGAGCTTTCGCGGCGCGGCTGGCTGCCGGATCTGGCGCTGGTCTCGCCGGCGCTGCGCACCCGCGATACCTGGCGGCTGGTCGCCGCCGAATTGCCGAAGCATGGGCCGGCGGAATTCGCCGAGGAGCTCTACGAGGCGGCGCCGGCCGCCATCCTGGCGTGCGTGCGGCAGGCGAAAGCCACCAGCCTGATCGTGATCGGTCACAATCCCGGCCTGCAGAATTTCGTGCTGCGGCTCGCCGGCACCGGATCGGACGAGGGCGTGTTCAAGAAAGTCGAAGCGAAGTTCCCGACGGCGGCACTGGCCCGGTTCACGGTGAAGGAGGATTGGGCGAAGCTCGACTTCGGCGGAGCGCGACTGACGCATTTCGTCAGGCCGAAGGATTTGGAATAGAGCGCCTCTGTGCGCAGCCGGGCCTATAGTCACGACACAAGCCGGCCTGCGGATAGCCGGCTCCCAAAACAGAGCGGCGGGACAAGCCCGCCGCTTTGAGGTCTATCGACGATCGACCGCTTAGTGGTTGCCGAACAGATCGCGGTCGGCGCCCTGGGTAACCGGCTTCTGAACATTCGCGACCGACTTCTTGACCGAAGCGGTGTACGAGGTGTCGACCGAGGCGGCCGGCTGGTTGGCGTTGGCCGAACCGTAGTTGTCGGAGCCGGCGAAAGCGGCACCGGTGGCAACGAGAAGGGCGGCGGCGGTAAGAGCGATCTTGGTCATTTCAGTTACTCCGAAATTGAGGGGGGATGTTGGCAAGGTTGCCCTGACAGGCCGGTTAGTGGTTGCCGAACAGGTCGCGGTCGCTGCCCTGGGTGACGGGCTTCTGGACATTCGCATCAGACTTCTTGACCGAAGCGGTGTACGAGGTGTCGACCGAAGCAGCCGGCTGTTTGGCGTTGGCCGAACCGTAGTTGTCGGAGCCGGCGAAAGCGGCACCGGTGGCAACGAGAAGGGCAGCGGCGGTAAGAGCGATCTTGGTCATTTCAGTTACTCCAGATTTGAGAGTTGTGGTTCTGATCGGTTCGGGACGGAGGCCTAGCGGCCCCAAATGCCCTGGCCGGATTCCGGCTGGTTCTGATCGGGCGTGATCCTGAGATCGCGCTGCTCGAACTTGCGGATCGAACCGGTGATGCTGCGGTCGATGTTGTCGCCCGACCGCGGCGCAACCGACTGGGTGACGGCCGGCTGGTTGACGTTGTCGGAACCGTAATGGTCGCTGCCGGCGAAGGCGCTGCCCGTGGCAACGAGAAGGACCGCGGCGGTAAGAGCAATCTTGTTCATTTTGGGTACTCCAGATTTTCAAAATCCTGTCCGTCAAGTGGCGTGCCGTAATGGAAATTCGCGTCGCTCGGACCACCCCGAGATGGGTCGGTCCTGTTGCCATTTCCAATCACGAAGATGTGCAAATCGAACCGTTCGGTTCGACCTTGAAATCGCGTGAACAGCGCGGCTGCCACATTCTTTTGTTTGAATATCAACTACTTGCAGTATTAGCGGACGAGGTCTCACGGTCTGGACAGCGAGCCAGCGTTCACCTGAGTTACACGAACCGTCAACATAAATTGAACCGAACCGTTCGGTTTTATCCATCACGCGAGCGAATTGGGCCTCCAGGCCGACCGACGGAACCGATTTCAGCCGGCGTTTGCCTTGTCGGCGGATCGAGACTATCGATTGCTTTCAAACTTTCCGTTCGGACCGCCCGCCGCGCTTGCGAAAGCCCGGCGCCACCCGGATGGAGGCATTTGCCGAACAGCGATGGACGATGCGGCTCCTGCTTGTCGAAGACAATCGCGAACTGGCCGATTGGCTGAGCAAGACGCTGCGCCAGGCGAGCTACGTCGTCGACGTCGTGCATGACGGCGAAGACGTCGAGCATGCGCTGGCGGCCGGCGACCATGCGCTGATCATCCTCGACCTCGCCCTGCCGCGCATGGGCGGGATGGAGGTGCTGAAGCGGCTGAGGGCCCGCGGCAACCCGGTGCCGGTCATCGTGCTCACCGCCAATGCCAGTCTCGACGGCCGGGTGAAGGGCCTCAACGAGGGCGCCGACGACTATCTGGCAAAACCCTTCCAGATCGAGGAACTGGAAGCGCGCATCCGCGTGCAGCTGCGCCGCGCCAACGACCGGACAGCGCCCGTCATCTCCTGCGGCGACCTCGTCTTCGACACCAACACCAGGCTGTTCTCGCTCGGCGGCGCGGCGCTTTCGCTGACGCCGCGCGAACATGCGGTGCTGGAACAGCTGGTGGTCAAGGCGGGGCGCACGGTGAGCAAGGCGGCACTCTCGGCGGCGATCTACGACTTCGACACCGACGCCGATCCCAGCGCCATCGAGATCTACGTGCATCGGCTGCGAAAGAAGCTGGAAGGCTCGCGCGTGCAGATCGCCACCTTGCGCGGCCTTGGCTATCTGCTCCGTCATGAAGATTAGGGGCCATGAAGATTAACAGCCTCCGCCTGCAATTGCTGGCATGGGTGGTGCTGCCGCTTACCGCGCTGGTGACGGTCAATCTGTGGACCAGCCAGCGCAACGCGCTGGCGACGGCGGATCTGGTCACCGACCGGATGCTGGTCGGCTCGGCGCGCGCGATCGCCGAGCGGGTGGCGATGGCCGAAGGCGTGCTCGACGCCACCATTCCGCCGGCGGCGATCGAGATGTTCGACACCGGCGACCGCGACAGCGTCTACTACCGGGTCGAGACCGCCAACGGCCGGCTGCTGACCGGATATCCCGACCTCCCCCAGGCGTCGCAGAGCGGCAGCATCGAGGCTTCCTATCGCGATCGCCGGCTGCGTCTGACAACGCTCAGCCATGCCGTGATCGGCGCCGGCACGGATTCGCCGATCAGGGTCACGGTGGGCGTCACGCTCGCCGGCCATGACGCGATGGTGCAGCGGCTGTGGTTCAGCGCCTTTGCCCAGCAGCTGGCGCTGGTGGCGATCGCCGGCCTCTTCGTGCTGCTCGGCCTGCGCCGCGGGCTGGCGCCGCTGATGCGCCTGCGCGATACGGTGCGCTCGCCGGATCGCAGCGATCTCGACCCGGTCGAGGTGGCGGGCGCGCAAAGCGAGATCCGGCCGCTGATCGACGCGCTCAACGCCTATATGGAGCGCGTGCGGGCGCAGATGGCGGCGCAGCGCCGCTTCATCGCCAATGCCGCGCACCAGCTGCGCACGCCGCTGGCGCTCATGTCGACACAGGCGAGCTATGTGCTGCGCGAAAGCGCCGCCGACCGGCGCGAGGAAGCGCTGGTGGCCCTGCAGGCAGGCTCCGGCCGGCTGGCGCGGCTGGCCGAACAGCTGCTCACGCTGTCGCGCGCCGAGCCGGGCAGCCGCCGGCCGCGCGCCGACCGCATCGACCTCACCGAAGCCGCCCGCGAGGTGCTGGAAACACATGCGCCGAAGGCCGTCGAGCGCAACATCGATCTTGGGCTCGAGGAAGCCGGACCTGTTCCCGTCATCGGCGACGGCACCATGCTGCGCGAGATGATCGTCAACCTGGTCGACAACGCGCTGCGCTACACGCCAGCTGGCGGCACGGTGACCGTCAAGCTGGCCGCGATCGGTCGCGAGGGCGTGATGACGGTCACCGACACCGGTCCCGGCATTCCGGCCGAAGAGCGCGAGCAGGTCTTCGAGCGCTTCTATCGCATTGCCGGTGGTGCCGAGGAAGGCAGCGGGCTCGGACTCGCGATCGTACGCGAGGTGGTCGAGAATGCCGGCGGCAGCGTTGCGCTTGGCGAGGCCGCCGGCAGCGGGCTCAGGGTCGAGGTCCGGCTGCCGCTCGCCGCACCCCAGGACAGGCCGAGTGGAGCGGTCAGGTCCCCTGCTCGTTGAACGGCGCCGGGCGCCATTTGACGACGTAGTTCTCGAAGCGGGTGATGATGAACTCCACCACCAGCGCCATCACCGCCAGGATAATCATGGCGGCGAAGACGCCATTGGCGTTGAACGCGCCCTGGGCGGTCGAGATCAGCAAGCCCATGCCCTGCTTGGCGCCGAGGAACTCGCCGACCACGGCGCCGACCAGCGCGAAGCCAAAGCTGACATGCAGGCTCGCCAGGATCCAGCTCATGGCCGATGGAATGATGACTGTGGTGGTGATCTGGTAGGGCGAGGCGCCGAGGATCTGGGCGTTGGCGATCATCGCCCTGTCGGCCTCGCGCACGCCCTGGAAGGCGTTGGCGAAGACCACGAAGAACACCATGACCACGGCCAGCGCCACCTTGGAGGCCATGCCGAGGCCGAGCGCTATGATGAAGACCGAGCCCAGCACGACGCGCGGCACCGAGTTGGCGATCTTGATGTAGATCGAAAAGACATCCGCCAGGAGCTTGTTGCGGCCAAGGATGATGCCCGCGGCGATGCCGCCGACGGCGCCGATGGCGAAGCCGAGGAAGGTTTCCTCGAGCGTCACATAGATCTGCAGCCAGAGCGGCCCCTGCGAGGTGCCCTCGGTGACCCAGGACCAGATCTGCTCCCAGATGCCGGAGGGACTTGAGAAGAAGAACGGATCGATGACGCCGTGATCGGCGCCAAGTTCCCAAAGAGCGAGGAAGACGATCAGGATGGCGAGCCGCAGGCCGATAACCAGGGCATGGCGGCGGCGCAGCCGCGCCCTCGCCCGGGCTTCCGCGGCGACGATCGAGGTCGCGCGGGCGGCTTGGTGAGAGGCTGGAGAGATGGCGGTCATGGCAAGTCTCCTTTCAATGGCCGGTCTGCAGGCCGCGGCTCTGGCCGAGCTGCACTTCCTCGCGCAGGTCGTTCCAGATCACCTTGGCGATCTCGATGAATTTCGGATCGTATCGGATGTCGGCCATGACACGCGGGCGCGGCAGGTCGATGCGGTAGACACTCTTCACCGTGCCCGGCCCGGCGGTGAGCACATAGACCTTGTCGGCCAGTGCCACCGCCTCCTCGAGATCGTGAGTGACGAAGACGACGGAGGATTTGAGTTCCGACCAGAGGCCGAGCAACTCGTCCTGCATGGCGGTGCGGGTCTGCATGTCGAGCGCGCTGAACGGCTCGTCCATCAGCAGAATCTTCGGCTGGTTGATGAAGGTTTGCGCTAGCGCGACCCGCTTGCGCATGCCGCCAGAGAGCTGGTGCGGATAGTGTTTCTCGAAACGCGCAAGGCCGACGCGGGCGATCCAGTCGCGCGCCCGGTCATAGGCGTGCGCCTTCGGCGTGCCGCGATAGAGCGGGCCGGCGGCGACATTGTCGATGACGCTGCGCCACGGAAACAGCGCGTCCGCCTGGAAGACGAAACCGATGTCGCGGCTGATCTCGGTTACGGGATTGCCCATGACGCGGACATTGCCGGTCGTCGGCCTGAGCAGCCCGGTGACGAGGTTGAGCGTCGTCGACTTGCCGCAGCCGGTCGGGCCGACGACGCAGGCGAACTCGCCGCGCGCCACCGTCATGGTGAAATCGCGGATGGCCGTCATCATGTGGCCGTCGGGGGTGACGAAGCGCAGCGTCACATCGTCGATGGCGATCGCGGCATCGGCCGGCGCCGCGGCCGGAGACAATTTCTCGGCCGCCATGGTTTGCAACTGCATGGCACACTCCTGTAGCGATGGTGCGAGGATGGCTGGGGCTCGAGCCCATGGGCCCGCCGCGCCTCGGTATCCGGAAAGGCGCCGCTGCCGAATTGATTCAGGCAAGCGGCGCGACTTGTTGTTCTTCAACGACCGAGCCGGCAGGCCCGGCTCCCTGTCGGCGCTACTTGGCGGCGTCGACGAATGCCGTGGTATAGGTCTTCGACAGATCGATCTGCTTGCCCTGCAAGCTCTTCGAGAAGGTCGACAGCACCTTCAGCACCGTCTCCGGGCCATCGGCGGGCATGCGGCCGTCAGGCGTGAACATCGCCTTGCCGCCGGCCAACCCTTGCACATAGAGGTCCTTGTTGCCGGCGTAATAATCCTTCGGCATCTGGTCCGCGATCTCTTCGGCCGAATGGCTGGCGATATACTTCATCGTCTTGACGAAAGCGTTGGCGAGCTTCTGCGCCTCGTCCTTATGGCTCTCGATCCAGGCGGACTGGACATAGAAGGATGCCGCCGGATAGTCGCCGCCCAGCGCTTCCCTGGTCTTTTCGGGCGTGCGCATATCGACCAGCACCTTGGCCTCGCCGGTCTGAAGCAGCTTGGCGATGGTCGGCTCGGTGGTCATGCCGGCCTGGATCTGGTCCTGCTTGACGGCAGCGATGAACGTGTTGCCGGCGCCCACCGGCAGCAGCGTGTAGTCGCCCGGCTTAAGGCCGTTGCGCACGGCGAGATACTGCGTCAGGAAATCGGTCGAGGAGCCAAGACCGGTGACGCCGAGCGTGGCGCCCTTGAAGTCGGCCGGCGACTTGATTTCCGGATGCTTGGCCGAAACCAGCTCGACCTCGCCCGGCGCCTGGCTGAACTGGACGATCGACTGGATGTATTTGCCCTTCGACTGCAAGTCGACGGTGTGATCATAGAAGCCGACGACGCCCTGCACGGCACCGGCCAGCAACTCATTCTCGGCCTCGACGCCGGCGCGGGAGTTGACCAGCTCGACATCGAGCCCCTCATCCTTGAAGTAGCCGAGCTGCTGGGTGAGCACGGCCGGCAGATAGATCTGCTTTTCCATGCCGCCGACGATGATGGTGATCTTGTCGGCAGCCGATGCCGCCGTGGCGCCCGCGGCGACGATGGCAAACGAAAGCACCGCCGAACGCAAGACGCACTTCGAGATGAAACCGGTCACGTAACTTCCTCCACCTGGGCGGCGTGCCACCAGGCCACGCCGCATTTCCTCCTTGCCGGCCCGCTCCCGGACCGATCCCGCGGCGAACGCCGCAAAACTGTCATGGCATGGCCAAGCTTTCAGCTGGCTTTCAGTCATTTTAGCGGCCGAAAGAGCGAATTCCGCAGCTATGGCTGGTCACGAAGCGGCGAAGCCAAGCACATCGCGCATGCCGTATTCGCCTGGACACTGTCCGGCCACCCAGAGTGCCGCCGCGATGGCGCCGCGAGCAAACATCGAGCGGTCGCCAGCCAAGTGCGAGAGCGTCAGCGCCTCGCCCTCGGCGAGGAAGCTGACGGAATGCTCGCCGATGATGCTGCCGCCGCGCAGCACGGCGAAGCCGATCTTGCCGGCAGGGCGTGTGCCGACAATCCCGTTTCGAGCGCGCCGCGCCACTTCGTCCAGCCCGACGCCGCGTCCGCGCGCCGCCGCCTCGCCCAACATCAGCGCCGTTCCGGACGGCGCATCGACCTTGAAACGGTGGTGCGCTTCCAGGACATTGATGTCGCAATCGTCAGGCCCAAGCGCCCGCGCCGCCTGCTCCACCAGCCCGATCAGCATGTTGAGACCCAGCGAGTAGCTGCCGGAGCGCACGATCGCGATCGTCTTCGCCGCGTCGGCGATCGTCTCCAGCTCGGAACCATCGAAGCCGGTGGAGCCGATCACCAGCGCCGGACCGCCGCGCGCCGCGCATGCCTGTGCCAGTTCGACTGACGCCGCCGGCGTGGTGAAGTCGATGACGACGTCGGCAAGCGCCAGCGCCTCGTCGCGCGCGACCAGCCCCTCGCCCGTGCTGCCCGGTCGATGGAAGCGGGCGACAAGCACCAGCCGCGGATCTGCCTGCACCACCTCCGTCATCTGCCGGCCCATGCGGCCGAGCGCGCCGGCGATGGCTATTTTCAATGGTTGTCGCGGCAAGGGACACCTCGCCCGTCGCTTCGCTCCTTGCTCCGCGCCAGGGTGACGAAGCAACGGGCTTTTTCGGCTAATCTCCCGGGCATGTGACCTGCCGAGCTCGCGCCACAGACCATCACAGCGCGCGCAGCCAGACCTTGTTGTCGTGGAGGGCAGCACCGCCATAGGGCGCCGGGGCGTCGGCACCGGTCAGCACGTTGATGCCTTCGCCGCGCTCATGCGCACTGTTCGGCCAGATGCCTTCCGCAATCACCACGCCGCGCTTCACGCCGTCGAAGAACCTGGCATGCAGCACCACGTCGCCGCGCCGGTTGCCGATCTCAACGCGGCCGCCGTCCTCGATGCCAAGCGCCGCGGCATCTTCCGGGTGCAGCAAAAGCTCCGGCCTGCCTTCCTTGGCTTTCGACACCGGCGTCTCGGCAAAACTGGAATTGAGGAAGTTGCGCGCCGGCGAAGTTGCCAGCCGGAACGGATGCTCTTCGTCCGCGACCTCGATCAGCTCGACATGGTCGGGGAATTGGGGCAGACGCTCGACCGGTCCGAACAAGCCCATGCTCTTCGGCGGCCGGTTGGGCGCCGACTGCCCGGTCCAATTGGGCCGGAAGTGGAATTTCTTGTCGGCATGGCCGAAGCCGTTGATGAAATGCGCGTCGTCGAAATCGGGTTGCAGGTCGACCCACTTCTGTTCCTTCAGGCTGTCGAAGCTGCCTAGCCCGCGCTTGCCGAGGATGATGTCGATATGTTCCTTCTCGGTCAGGCCAAAGCCCGGCCGGTCGCCAACGCCCAGCCGTTTGCCGAGTTCTTCATTGACGTAGTGGTTGGTGCGCGGCCCCTCCGGCGGTTCGATCAGCTTGGGGCCGAGCGTGATGTGCTGGTTGCCGCCACCCTTGTAGATGTCGTCATGTTCCAGAAACATCGTCGCCGGCAGCACGACGTCGGCGAGCTTGGCCGTATCGGTCATGAACTGCTCGTGCACGCAGGTGAACAGGTCCTCCCGCAGGAAACCTTTTCTGACCAGCCGCTGCTCGGGCGCGACATTGGCGGGATTGGTGTTCTGGATCAGCATCGCCGTCACCGGCGGGCCGCCGGAAAGCGCATCCTCGGCACCGGTCAGCACCGGGCCGATGCGCGAATGATCGAGATAGCGCACCTTCGGGTCGCGCATCGCGGTGCCTTCGAGCACGTCCTGGTTCAGCTTGAAGATCCCGGAATTGGAGTGAAAGGCGCCGCCGCCCTCATATTGCCAGGCGCCGGTAACCGCAGCGATGCATGAGGCGGCATGCATGTTGACCGAGCCGTTGCGCTGGCGCGCAAAACCGTAGCCGAGGCGGAAGTAGGTCTTCTTCGTTGTGCCGACCAGATGCGCGAAGGTCTCGATCTCGGTGACGGTCAGACCCGTCACTGCCGCCGCCCATTCGGGCGTGCGCGTCCTCAGATGTTCTTCCAGCCCGCGCGGATCGTCGGTGTATTTTTCCAGATAGGCGCGGTCGGCCATGCCGTCGCGGAACAAGACATGCATGACCGCGCAAGCCAGCGCGCCGTCGGTGCCGGGTTTGAGCACCAGGCCGAGATCGGCCTGCTTCATGGTGGCGTTGTCGTAGATGTCGATGGCGACGATCTTGGCGCCGCGCTCTTTTCGCGCCCTCGTCGCATGGGTCATGACGTTGACCTGGGTAACCACGGCATTGGTGCCCCAGATCACCACGCAGTCGGACTTCGCCATCTCGCGCGGATCGGGGCCACGCAGAGCGCCCGCTCCCATCATCCAGCCGGTCCAGGCGAGATTGGTGCAGATCGAGCCGAAGAAGCCCGAATATCTCTTCGCGTGCCGCAGCCGCTCGATACCGTCGCGCTGCACCAATCCCATCGTACCGGCGTAAAAATAGGGCCAGACCGTCTCCGAGCCGTATTTCTCTTCGGCCGCGATGAACTTCTCGGCGACGAGGTCGAGCGCCGCTTCCCAACTGGCTTCCTTCCAGGCGCCCTCCCCCTTGCCGCCCGCGCGCACCAGCGGCTTCAGCAGCCGGTCGGGGTGATGGACGCGGTCCGCATATCGCGCGACCTTGGCGCAGACGACTCCTGCCGTGTAGCTGTTCGCTTTCGCGCCGTGGACGCGGCCGATGCGGTTATTGTCGAGCAGCTCCACCTCGAGCGCGCAGGTGGAAGGACAGTCATGCGGACAGGCCGAATGGCCGATCCCGAGCTTGGCGTGCTGATTCATGCCAGGGTGTGTAGCGGGTTTTGCGGGAGAGGTGTAGGGCCAGATGGGGCTCCTCCTTCTCCCCTTGTGGGAGAAGGTGGCCGAGCGAAGCTCGGTCGGATGAGGGATGTTGGAAGGATCGCTACGACAAAGAAATGGGCGATCGAAGCAGCCTGTTCTTCGGCGCCTCACTCCGTCCAACACCCCTTGTATCTGCGCGGAGGAGACTTTGTGCGAGAAGAGCGACTGAGCCTCGAACCGGACGGCCATCCGATTCGA